>CAJUMU010000003.1 GCA_910587675.1 uncultured Alistipes sp.
AAGGTTTGTCCTAACCTTTAGAATATGTTTTCGGTTACGGTGGTTGAACCGTCCTTCTCTGCAAAGGTAACATAACTTTTCTCCTTTTAGTTATGCGACCCGTATAAAAACGACAAAAGACGAAACGTGAACCTGACTTAAGAGATAAGCCCGCGTATAAACGCACTTGCATTACTTAATCACCGTAGGTAGTGGCAACCCGTCAGAATTCCATAATACAAGAGGCCCACGCCCGTCATGGCGCAGTGTTCGATGTACTCACCAATCGGGCGTGGTAACGACCCGACGGGACATCCTCTTATTGCCATCTGACTGTAAAATGCCACTTTTACGATGATAGCAATGCGATTCGCGTCTTTCTCGACGGATCGCTTGCCCAAAAGTAGTACAAATAATTGTATCGTACAACAATTTGCATGCTTTTTTTGCTATTTTTCGTGTTTTCGGGGGATTTTTATGTGATTTTAGGGTCCGCGGGCCTGCTGTTCGCCGACGGCGGAGGGCTGCGCGAGCCTTTGGCGAGTAGCAGTCCGCCGCGGTGGGGCGGCGGCGAACTGCGCGACTCGGAGAGTCGCAATACCTATCTATAATATATTCGGGCAGCAGCCTGCGGTGGCTCGCGCAATGAGCGAATGCGAATAGCGGGCCTCCGCTGGGCGGAGGCTGCGGCCCGCGCGGTTCTTCGAACCGCAATCACCCACGAAAAAAGCCGCCCCGAGAAAGGGACGGCTTTCGATTATACTCGACGCTCGGGATTAAGCCTTGCCGGCAGAACCCAAAACGTTCTCGCACTTGTGCATGTAGAGCTTCTTCAACTCGTCGCGAGCGGGACCCAGATACTTGCGGGGGTCGAACTCTGCGGGATTGTCCACGAACACCTTGCGAACGGCTGCGGTCATAGCCAGACGGCCGTCCGAGTCGATGTTGATCTTGCAAACGGCGCTCTTGGCAGCCTGACGGAGCTGCTCCTCGGGGATACCTACCGCATCCTTCAGCGCGCCGCCGTGGGTGTTGATGATCTTCACGTACTCCTGAGGAACCGACGACGATCCGTGCAGCACGATGGGGAATCCCGGGAGCTGCTTCTCGATCTCGGCGAGGATGTCGAAACGCAAGGGGGGCGGAACCAAGATACCCTCGGCGTTGCGGGTGCACTGCTCGGGCTTGAACTTGTTGGCTCCGTGCGAGGTGCCGATCGAGATGGCGAGCGAATCCACGCCCGTCTTGCTTACGAAATCAACGACCTCCTCGGGACGGGTGTAGGTGTGGTGCTCGGCCGAAACCTCGTCCTCGACGCCTGCCAGCACGCCCAGCTCGCCCTCGACAGTCACGTCGAACTGATGAGCGTAATCCACCACCTGCTTGGTGAGAGCCACGTTCTCGTCATAGGGCAGATGCGAACCGTCGATCATCACCGACGAGAAGCCCATGTCGATGCAGCTCTTGCACAGCTCGAACGAGTTGCCGTGGTCGAGGTGCAAGCAGATGGGAATATTCTTGCCCAACTCCTTGGCATACTCGACGGCGCCCTGCGCCATGTAACGCAACAGGGTCTGGTTGGCGTACTTGCGCGCACCCGAAGACACCTGAAGAATAACGGGCGACGAAGCCTCGACGCAAGCCGAGATGATAGCCTGCATCTGCTCCATGTTGTTGAAGTTGAATGCCGGAATGGCATAACCTCCGTCGATTGCCTTCTTGAACATCTCGCGGGTGTTCACAAGACCCAGCTCTTTGTAAGATACCATAATTCTGTTTTTATGTTAAGTTAATGAATCCTATCGTTTTCCGTCGGCACCCGCCGCTCCGTCGCGCCACCTCGGGCGCGGGCGCGGACAACCGACTGCAAATATACGAAGTTTTTACGTAAAAAGGCGCGTTGGGCGACAAATACGACGCCCCTCCTTACATGGCGGCTTTCGACTCCACCGCAGCCTCGGCGTCCACCTTCTTGATAAGACCCTGAAGCACGTTGCCCGGGCCCAGCTCGGTGAACTCCGTCACGCCGTCGGCGAGCATGTTGCGCACGATCTGCGTCCAGCGCACGGGAGCCGTGAGCTGCGCGATGAGGTTCGCCTTGATCTTCTCGGGATCGGTCTGCGGCTGCGCGTCGACATTCTGGTAAATGGGGCACACGGGCGTGTGGAACTCCACCTCGGCGATAGCCTGCTCCAGTTCGGCGCGGGCATCCTCCATCAGGGGCGAGTGGAACGCTCCTCCCACGGGCAGACGCAACGCGCGGCGCGCGCCGGCCTCCTTCAGACGGGCGCATGCGGCATCGACGGCCTCGTCGGCGCCCGAGATCACCAGCTGACCCGGGCAGTTATAGTTGGCCGCCACGACCACGCCGTCGATATCGGCGCAAGCCTGCTCCACCACGGCGTCGTCCAGACCCAGTATGGCAGCCATGCTGCCCGGGCGATTCTCGCAGCACTTCTGCATGGCCATCGCACGCTTCGACACCAGACGCAATCCGTCCTCGAACGACACGGCACCCGAAACCACCAACGCCGAGAACTCGCCGAGCGAGTGTCCCGCAACGGCGTCGGGCTTCACGCCCAGCACCTTGGCCAGAATAACCGAGTGGAGGAACACCGCGGGCTGCGTCACCTTGGTCTGCTTCAGCTCGTCGGCCGTGCCGCCGAACATGATGTCGGTGATGCGGAATCCGAGAATCTCGTCGGCCTTCTCGAAGAGCGCCTTGGCCGATTCGTTGTTTTCGTATAGATCTTTTCCCATGCCCGAGAACTGGGCTCCCTGACCCGGGAATACATAAGCGTGTTTCATAATTCGATACGATATTAATTTTCGGCAAAGTTAAAACCTATCTCGCTATTTTGCAAACACGATCAATATTTTCGGCCCCGTCGGCTGACAGCGCAGACCGCAAGCTGCCGCCCGCAGCAAATCGAACGGCCGATTGCCCCGAACAATATTTGCATATTGCGAATTTATCCGCTAACTTTGATACCGAGTTACCTAAATATTAAAACTACCTTATTATGAAAAAACTCTTTATATCGTTAGCGGCGATATTGCTCTCGTGCGTCGCCGCGCAAGCCCAGCAGGCTCTGTGGAGCCGCGCCAATGTCGTCTCGCCGCAGATCAACGACGACGGCAGCGTCACTTTCCGTCTCAACGCGCCCCAAGCCGACAAGGCGGCCGTGGCGGGCGACTTCACCACCAAGGACGGCAAGGATATAGGGTACGGCGAAATGACCCGCGACGAAAAGGGCGTGTGGGAGTTCACCACGCCGCCCCTGCGGTCGGAGCTTTACAGCTACACCTTCCTCGTCGACGGCGTCAGGATGTGCGATCCGTCGAACGTATACATCAACCGCGACGTGGCGTCGGTGATGAACATACTCATCACCGACGGCGACCGCGGCGACCTCTACAAAGTAAACGACGTGCCTCACGGCAGCGTGAAGCGTTGCTGGTACGACAGCCCGACGCTGGGCAAGCAGCGCCGCATGACCGTATACACCCCCGCGGGTTACGAGCAGGGCAAGGAGAAATACCCCGTCCTCTATCTGCTTCACGGCGCGGGCGGCGACGAGGAGGCGTGGATGACCCTCGGCCGCACGTCACAGATCATGGACAACCTCATAGCCAAAGGGCAGTGCCGTCCGATGATCGTGGTGATGACAAACGGCAATCCGTGGCAGCAGGCGGCCCCGGGCGAATCGGCCGCAGGCATGACGCAGCCCGCCATGAAGTTCGACCCCTCGCAGAAATCGTTCGAGGAGGCCTTCGGCGACGTGATCTCGTACGTGGAGAGCAACTATCGCACTATCCGCAAGAAGGAGGCGCGCGCCGTGGCGGGTCTGTCGATGGGCGGCGGCCACTCGTTCAACATCTCGCGCATGTACCCCGACAAGTTCGATTACGTGGGACTCTTCTCGGCGGCGGTAGGCGGCGTCAAGGACGCCGACGTGGCGGCGAGCCTCGCAGCGCAGCGCGACAAGGGTTTCAAACTCTACTGGATCGCCTGCGGCAACACCGACTTCCTCTACGGGGCCAACAAGGATTACATGAAATATCTCGATTCGATCGGTTTCCCCTACACCTATCGCGAGAGCGACGGCGGCCACATCTGGCGCAACTGGCGCATCTACCTCTCGGAGTTCGCTCCGATGTTGTTCGCGAAATGATCTTTGCGATATACGTGCCGTCACTCCGTTTGGCGGGACGGGGAATAATCGCTATTTTCGCAAAATAATGACAACTGTTTTACGAAAATGAAAAATTTCCCCATCTTATCGGCCCTCCTGCTCGCGGCGATACTCGCCGCGGCGGGATGCGGCGGCACGAACGACACATATGCCAACCCGCTCGCGACGGCGGAGGGCGACACGCTCCGCATAGCCGATCCTTTCGTGTACAAGCACGAGGGCGTCTACTACCTTACAGGCACCACGGGCAACGACGGCTTCGATTACTACACCTCGCCCGATCTTGTGACGTGGCGTTTCGGCGGCACGCTCTACCGACGCCCCGCCGACCACTTCGGCACCGACTGCTTCTGGGCCCCCGAGGTGAAGTATTACCGCGGCCGTTTCTACATGACCTACAGTTGCGCCGACCCCGCGCGCGGCATTCTGCTCACGTGCCTCGCGGCGAGCGACACCCCCGACGGGCCGTTCCGCGACCTGCACACGCCGTGGTTCGCGCCCGAATACTCGGCCATCGACTGCCATATCTTCGTCGATGACGACGAGCGCGAAACTCCCTATCTGTACTACTCCTGCAACGGCCACCGCGACGGTTACGCTTTCGGCGAGATATACGCCGCGCGGCTCAAAGAGGATCTGTCGGGTTTCGACGGCGAACCGATCCTCATCTCGCAAGCCTCGCAACCGTGGGAGTTGGTGCGCAGCGACGTGAACCGCTGCAACGAGGGGCCGTTCGTCTTCAAACACGGCGACACATATTATATGACCTATTCGGCCAACGACACGGGATACGAATATTACGGCGTGGGAGTGTCGACAGCCCCGTCGCCTCTCGGCCCGTGGACCAAAGCGGAGGACAACCCGCTGATGACCACCGATCTCGACGCGGGCGTCTCGTCGCCCGGGCACAACTCGATAGTCGAATCGCCCGACGGCAGCGAGACGTTCATAGTTTACCATCGCCACGCCGATCCTCGCGGCGCGCGTCCCTCGTGGGATCGGGTGACGTGCATCGACCGCATTTACATCGACGATGCGGGCCGTCTGCGCATCGTGGGGCCGACAAACACCCCGCAACGACGCCCGAAGCGGTAAATGTTTCGTTTTATCCGAAAAAGATTTTACCTTTGTGTAAAATTCTAATCTAAACGAACTACACTATGTACAGAGAAGATAACCGCACGGTAGTCACGCTCGACGCCGGCGGAACAAATTTCGTATTCGGCGCGATACGCGCCAACAAATTCATCGTCGATCCCATAACCATGCCGTCGAACGCCGACGACCTCGATCGTTGCCTCGCCACCATGGTGGAGGGATTCGAACGCGTCATAGCGCAGCTCGACGCCAAACCCGCTGCCATAAGTTTCGCGTTCCCGGGTCCGGCCGACTACCCCAACGGCATCATCGGCGGCCACCTGCCCAACTTCCCGTCGTTCCGCGACGGCGTCGCGCTCGGCCCATTCTTGGAGGATAAATTCGGCATTCCCGTATACATAAACAACGACGCCGACCTGTACGCCTACGGCGAGGCTCTGGCGGGCGCGCTGCCCGCACTCAACGAGCGTCTGGCCGCTGCGGGCTGCGACAAACGCTACCGCAATCTGCTGGGCTACACCTTCGGCACGGGATTCGGATTCGGATTCGTCACCGACGGCGAGCTGCACGTGGGCGACAACTCGTGCGTGGAGACCTTCTGCCTCAAGCATAAATACATGCCCGACGTGATGGTGGAGGACGGCGTGGCCGTTCGCGCCGTGAAACGAATGTACGCCGAACTCTCGGGCGTAAAGGATCCCTCGCTGGAGCCTAAGGACATCTTCGACATAGCCGAAGGCAAGCGCGAGGGCGACCGCGAAGCCGCACGCGGGGCGTTCGCCTCGATGGGCGCGGTGGCGGGCGACGCGATGGCGACGGCCGTGACGCTTATCGACGGCGTGATCGTAATCGGCGGCGGCATCACCGCGGCGGCGAAATATATCATGCCGTCGCTGCTGCGCGAGTTGCGTTCGCGTATGTTCCAACTCGACGGCGGCATTCTGAACCGCGTGCAGATGAAGGTTTACGACCTCGACGACGAGGCGGAGTTCGCCGAGTTCGCGCGCGGCGAGTCGCGAAGCATAAAGGTTTACGGCTCGGACCGCGAGGTGGTTTACGATCCGCAGAAACGCATAGGCGTAATGATCTCGAAGATCGGCGCAAGCACTGCCATATCGCTCGGCGCGTACGCCTTCGCCCTGAACGATATCGACAAGCGGCAGGGGAAATAATATCGACATCGCTCGGCGATGTCGGCAGTTCGCCGCCACCCCGCGCGGCGGACTGCAATTCGCTTTACGCTCATACGCGTCCTCCGCTGTCGGCGAACCGCCCTTATTTACACCCATTCGTCCCCTGCCTAACGCATTCAGGTCGGGGACGAATTTTCATTTTCGCGCAATCCGCTCGGCGACGACAATTTTTCGCCTGCCGACACGTTATACTAACCGAGGCATTTGCAAATATCTCCCCGAATGGTTATATTTGCAAATCGCAAACCTTACAACACTAACTTTTTGACAATGAAACGCACGATGTTTCTCGTCGCGCTCACGCTCGCCTTTGCGGCGGCTTCGGCGCAAAACCTTACCGTCGGATCCTACAACATCCGCAACGACAACTCGGGCGACGCCCGCAAAGGCGACGGCTGGGCGCAGCGTTGCCCCGTGATCTGCGAGCTGGTGCAGTGGGTCGATTACGATATCTTCGGCGCTCAGGAGGTGAAGAAAAACCAGCTCGACGACATGTCGGCCCTGCTGGCCGATTACGACCACGTTGGCGTGGGACGCGACGACGGCAAGCACGGAGGCGAACACGAACCCATATTCTACAAACGCGACCGTTTCGAACTGCTCGACTCGGGCGACTTCTGGATCTCGCAGACTCCCGACGTCGCGGGATCGCGAGGCTGGGACGCCGCTCTGCCGCGCGTGTGCAGCTACGCCCGCTTCCGCGACAAACTCACCAAACGCCGCTTCTGGTACTTCAATCTTCACATGGACCATATCGGCGTCGAGGCGCGTCGCGAGGGGGCCAAACTCATCGTGGCCAAGGTGCGCGAGATGTGCGGCAAGGAGCCTGTGATCATCACGGGCGACTACAACGTCGACCAAAACAACGAGATATACTCGATCTTCGCCTCGTCGGGCATCCTGAAGGATTCGTTCGAGGCGGCCGAGAAGCGGTTCGCCCGCAACGGCACATTCAACAGCTTCAAACCCGACCTCCATACCGAGAGCCGTATCGACCACATTTTCCTCTCGCCGAGTTTCGAGGTCGGCAACTATGCCGTGCTGACCGACGGCTACTGGACCCCGAGCGAGGAGGTCGCCGCCGAGCTCAAGGGCGACGCCGCTCCGCAAGAGATCAGTTTCCGCCGTTACGTGCGCCGCTGCCCGTCGGACCACTACCCCGTGGCGGCGCGCATCCGTTTCGGCAAACGATAAAAACGACTTAAACAGCAAATATTAATCTATGATGAAAAGACTATCGGTATTATTACTGACGACTCTGGCCGCTTCGGCGACGTACGCTCAAACCTTCACCGAGTGGCACGACTCCGAAGTGAACCAGATCAACCGCGCGCCCATGCACGCGACCTACAAGATCTTCGACACGGCCGACGCCGCCTCGGGCGAATACTGCGACAAGAATAATCCCTATCGCATCTCGCTCAACGGCACTTGGCAGTTCGACTGGGTGGAGAACGCCGACCGGCGTCCCACCGATTTCTACCGCACCGACTACAACGACGCCTCGTGGGACACGATGGAGGTGCCCGCCATGTGGGAGTTGAACGGTTACGGCGATCCTATCTATGTCAACGTGGGTTACGCGTGGCGCAACAACTTCCGCAACGACCCGCCCAACGTGCCCGTCGAGCAGAACCACGTGGGATCGTATCGCCGCACGGTGAACATCCCCGCCGACTGGTCGGGCCGCGAAATATTCCTCAACATCGGCGCGGCGGTGTCGAACGTTTACGTATGGGTCAACGGCAAATTCGTCGGCTACTCCGAGGACAGCCACCTCGGCGCGTCGTTCGACATCACCAAGTTCGTTAAGACCGGCGAGAACCTCATCGCCTTGCAGATCTTCCGCTGGTGCGACGGATCCTATCTGGAGGATCAGGACCTGTGGCGTCTGAGCGGCATTTCGCGCGATGTAGACCTCACGGCGCGTCCCAAGGCCCGTCTGCTCGACATGAAAGCCACCCCCGTGCTCGACGCCGAGTACAAGGATGCCGTCATGAACATCGACATGGACTTCACGGCGGGCGTCAAGAGCGCCGACGTGAAACTGCTCGACAAGAAGGGCGCCGTGGTGGCCGAGGGCGTGGCGACGCCGCGCAACGGCAAGGCGCACTTGGCGTTGGAGGTCGAGAACCCCGCCAAATGGTCGGCCGAGACTCCCGAGCTCTATAAACTGACGGTTGCCGTAAACGACGGCCGCGGCGTGACCGAAGCCGTGGCGCAGCGCGTGGGATTCCGCTCGTCGGAGATCCGCGACGGACAACTTCTGGTCAACGGCAAGCCCGTGCTCATCAAGGGCGCCAACCGCCACGAGGTCGACCCGCAGAAAGGATTCGTCATGTCGCGCGAGCGCATGATTCAGGATATCCGCCTCATGAAGGAGTTCAACGTGAACGCCGTGCGCACCTGCCACTACCCCGACACTCCCGAGTGGTACGACCTCTGCGACGAGTACGGAATCTATGTGCTGGACGAGGGTAACATCGAGTCGCACGGAATGGGTTACGGCGACGAGACGCTGGCCAAGAACCCCATCTTCGCCAAGGCGCATCTGGAGCGCGACAGCCGCATGGTGCTGCGCGACAAGAACCATCCGTCGGTCATCATCTGGAGCATGGGCAACGAGGCGGGCATGGGCCCCAACTTCGAGGCTTGCTACCGCTGGATCCGCGATTACGACCCCTCGCGTCCGATACATTACGAACAAGCCATGCACACCGAGTTCTCGGACATCATGTGCCCCATGTACGCCGACTACAACTGGTGCGAAAACTATCTGAAGAACTCGCCCGCGAAACCGCTCATCCAGTGCGAGTACGCCCATGCGATGGGTAATTCGCTCGGCGGATTCAAGGAGTACTGGGATCTGGTGCGCAAATACGACCGCTACCAAGGCGGCTTCATCTGGGACTTCGTCGATCAAGGATTCACGCGTTACGAGGACGACGGCAAGGTGTCGTTCACTTACGGCGGCGACTACAACAATTACGACGCCACCGACAACTCGTTCAACTGCAACGGCTTCATCGCCTCCGACCGCACTCCTCAGGCGCAGGCTTACGAGGTGCGCCGCCAGTACCAGTCGATCTGGACCAAGCCCGTCGACCTCGCCGCCGCCAAGGTGGAGGTTTACAACGAGAACTTCTTCACTTCGCTCGCGCCGTACGCGCTGGAGTGGGAGCTGGTTCAGAACGGCAAGGTGACCAAAGCGGGCCGCATGGAGAATCTGGACATCGCTCCGCAGCAGCGCAAGGAGATCGTGCTGGGCTACACCTCGGCCGACATCTGCCCCGAGGCCGACGAGGTTCTGCTCAACGTGCGTTACGTGCTCAAGGAGAAGCAGCCTCTGCTCGACATAGGTTACGTCGTGGCCGAGGAGCAGATGAGCCTGCGCGATTACGACACCGCCAAGGCGTTCGCGCTCAAGGAGTCGGCGCGCCCCGTCACCATCACCAAGTTCGAGAAGAGCACCAAGGTGGAGGGTTACGACTGGCGCATATCGTTCGACCGTGAGGGCTTCATCAACGAGATGGTATACGGCCAGATGTCGCTTATGGCCGAGGGTTCGTCGCTGCGTCCCAACTTCTGGCGCGCGCCGACCGAGAACGACCTCGGAGCGCGCTTGCAGGATCGATTCGCCGCATGGCGTAACCCGCGCATGAATCTGCGCGGATTCGACACCAAGGTCGAAGATGGCGTCGCCACGGTGACTGCCCGTTACGAGATGCCCGAGGTGAAAGCGAACATGACCATCACCTACACCATCAACGGCGAGGGTCAGATCAAGGTTTCGGAGGCTATGACCGCCGACAAGGAGGCCAAGGTGTCGGGCATGTTCCGCTTCGGCATGCGCATGGAGCTGCCCGCACGTTTCAACATGCTGGAGTACTATGGCCGCGGCGGTGTGGAGAACTACTCGGACCGCAAGAGCTGCGCGGGCATCGGCATCTACAACGAGACGGTAGCCGAGCAGTATAACGAGCGTTACGTGCGTCCGCAGGAGTCGGGCACCCGTTCCGACCTGCGCTACTTCAACGTCGTCGACACGGCTGGCGCGGGTCTGGGCATCGTGGCCGAGAACGCCTTCTCGGCTTCGGCGATCCCCTACTCTATCGAGTCGATGGATGTGTCGGTCGGCGCGCCGCAGCGTCACTCGGGCGACCTGAAGGCCGATGGCAAGACCTACCTCTGCTTCGATCTGGTCCAGCAGGGTCTGGGCTGTATCAACTCTTGGGGATACACTCCTCTGCCGCAGTATATGGTCGACTACAAGGATTACACCTTCAATTTCATAATCTCGCCGATCCGATAATCGGACGAGACGATACGCGACGCGGGCGGTTCGGTTTCGATCGGACCGCCCGCATCGTTTTCGGGCGCGGGGTCCGCAAAAAATCGCTGCCGCCCGCCCATAGGAACCAAATAAATAGTTAACTTTGTCGTCTCGAAACTACATATCGCGATATGAATATAAAACTTCGACTCATCGTCATGAACTTCCTGCAATTCGCAGTGTGGGGTTCGTATCTCACCTCCATGGGTTCGTATCTGGCCGACGCGGGCATGGCCTCGCACATCGGAATGTTCTATGCCATGCAGGGAATCGTATCGATATTCATGCCCGCCGTCATCGGCATCATCGCCGACCGCTGGGTGCAGGCGCAACGTCTGTTGGGTATATGCCACGCCTTGGCGGCTCTGTTTATGGGGGGGGGCTGGTTTTACGCCTCCAATGCGGGCGACGGCGTTATGTTCGCGCCCCTTTTCGCGCTCTACTCGCTCAGCGTGGCTTTCTATATGCCTACCGTGGCGCTCTCCTACTCGGTGGCCTACTCGGTTTTGGAGCGAAACGGCCTCGACCCCGTGAAAGCGTTTCCGCCCGTTCGCGTGTGGGGCACGGTCGGATTCATCTGCTCGATGCTGCTGTGCGACTTCTCGGGATTCCAGATGAACAGCGCGCAGTTCCTGCAATGCGCCGTTCTGGGCTTGGCGCTCGCCGCTTACGCCATGACGCTGCCCGCGTGCCCCGTCGACGCTTCGGCGAACAAAAAGGGTATGATCGACGCTTTGGGATTGAGGGCCTTCACGCTCTTCAAGGATAGCCGCATGGCGATGTTTTTCATCTTTTCGATACTGCTGGGCGTGTCGTTGCAGATAACCAACGGCTTCGCCAATCCGTTCATATCGTCCTACCGCGACGTGCCCGAGTTCGCATCGACCTTCGGCGCCAACCACGCCAACGCGCTGATCTCGCTGTCGCAGGTCTCGGAGACGCTCTGCATACTGCTCATCCCCTTCTGTCTCAAACGATTCGGAATCAAGCGCGTGATGCTCATCGCCATGCTTTCGTGGGTGCTGCGCTTCGGGCTCTTCGGACTGGGCAACCCGGGCGGAGGCGTGTGGATGTTCGTTCTCTCGATGATCGTCTACGGCGTGGCGTTCGACTTCTTCAACATATCGGGATCGCTCTTCGTGAACGAGCAGACCGACGTAGCGATCCGCTCCTCGGCGCAGGGTCTCTTCATGATTATGACCAACGGAATAGGCGCGACGATAGGAACGCTGGGCGCGCAGGCGGTGGTGAATCGGCTGGTGTACAACGGCTCGCAGGGAGTGGAGCAAATCGCGGGATGGCAAAGCGCATGGCTCATCTTCGCGGGGTACGCGTTAGTGGTAGCCATACTGTTCGCGATATTTTTCCGTTACGAATATACGCCCGACTCGAAAAAATAAAGCGTTCGAGACGGGCTCGCCGATTGCGAGTCGTAATGTAATAATATAAGGTATACCCTACTCTCTCTCCACGATCATGCCGCCCATGTCGGGCCACGAATTGTAGAAACGCTCTATGTAGTCGCGCTCCTCGACGGTGCACCCGACCATAAGTTTCATTTCGGCGTCGCGCTTGTCCAGATCGACCGTACAGATGACGGCATCGAGCCGCCGCGCGGGATCGCTGCCGAGCCACACATCCACCCCTTCGCCGTCGGTCGAAGTTGTCCCCGCCAAATATCCGTAATCCAGCGCATAGACTATCTCGGGAAACCGCGGATGCCGCGACCCGCGCGGACGGTCTACCACGATCTCCGACCGCTCCAGCAACTCGTCCAGCCGACGCCAGAAAGTATCGTCACGTTTCATCTTCACAACTCTTTTTCTCGCTCGACAACTCGGCCGCATCGTCGTCCGCGCCGTCGGTCTCGTCCAACAGGCGCTGCGACTGACGCTTCGCGGTCGGCAATCCCAACTTGCGCAACCGCTCGCCCGTACGTACTATGTTGTTCTTGCCCGTGTGCAGACGCTTGTACGCCTCGTCGTACTTGGCGCGGGCCTGCTCCAAGCTCAGCCCAACACCCTCCAGCGCCGAGGTAAACGCCACGAGCTGCTCGTAAAGCGCCACGCCGTATTTTATGATATTCTCGCGATTGCGCGACTGATCGTCGCGCCGCCACAAATCGTCCACCAGCTTCAGCAGAGCGAACAGATTAGTCGGTGACGAGACGATTACTTTCTTCTCGTAAGCATCGCCCCAAATCGCGCCGTCGGCCTGCAACGCCGCCAAAAAGGCAGGCTCGTTGGGCACGAACATTATCACGAAGTCGGGCGACTGCATCAACCGCTGATACTCCTTGCGTCCCAGCTCGTTGACATGTTGCCGCACCGAAGCCACATGCGCCGCCGAGGCCGCCTTGCGTTCGGCTTCGGTCTCCGCCGCAACCCAATTCGCATACGCCGTGAGCGACACTTTCGAATCTATCACGATCTGCTTGCCTCCCGGGAGGTACAGCACCACGTCGGGCCGCAGATTGTTGCCCTCGGCATCCTTCACGTTGAGCTGCGTATCGTAATGCACGCCGCGAATGAGATTCGAGTTGTCCAATATCGTCTCCAGTATCACCTCGCCCCAATCGCCCTGCACCTTCGAATTGCCCTTGAGCGCATTGGTGAGGTTGGTCGTCTCGGTAGTGATGCGCTTATTGAGCTCCATCAAACGCTGCAACTCGTTGCGCAACTCGCCGCCCTGCTCGGTCTGACGCGAATATATCGTCTCCACACGCTCGCGAAAGTCGCGGATATTATCCTTGAACGGCTTCAGTATCACATCCATCGACTCGCGGTTCTCCTCCTTGAATCTACGGCTCTGCTCGCCGAGCACATCCCCCGCCAACACGCGGAACTGCTCGCGCAACGCCTCCTCCATCTCCTGCTGCGAACGCACTTTGTCCGCCACGGCGCGTCTCTCGGCCGCAAGTTCCGTCTCGGCCTTCACGCGCGCCATCTGCTCGCGTTCGCGCATGGCGCGCTCCCCGTCGCGCGCCGCCAAAGCCTCCAAACGGGCCGCCACCGCCTCGGCGCGCGCCTGCTCGGCTCGCACGGCGCTCTCCGCCGCCGAGGCCGCCGCAGCCTCCGACTCCCGCAGGCGACGACGCGCCGCGGCAACCATATTGGCCAACACGACACATGCGACGGCCAACGCCGCCGCAGCTATCATATAAAATATATCCATATCATTACACGCGCCCTACTCGCGGATCATCCGCAATTGAGGCATTATCTTATTATTCCTCGCACTTCCCGCTGTTCGCCGACGGCGGCAGAACTGCGCGAGCCCCGAGCGAGCAGCAGTCCGCCGCAGTGGGGCGGCGGCGAACTGCCGATATCGCACAGCGATATCGAAATATCGGCAGAAAACATCTCAGGCCCTCCTATGGCCCGATCTACTTTATATCGAAATACTCCTTGTAACGATCGTACAGATGCCCCGCCTGCAAATACGCCGACTGCGGGCTCATGAAGTGCGAGAACTCGAAGGTTATCGCCTTGTCGTACCCCGCCCGCTTCGCCGCTTCGAGTTTCATTCGCAACTTGTCGAACTTTATGGGCAGGAATTTTATAGGCATGTCGCGGTCGAACGTCTCGGCGTTTGTCCAGCACTTCATGCCGTATTTGTCGGCCAGCCGCTTGTTCACCTCGAAGAAGGCATCCAACTCGTCATAGTCGATGTGTCCGTCCTGAAACGCGCAGGCATCCACCACGTCGTGTATGCCGTCGAAAATCTCGTCCCACTCGCGCTCGTGCTCCGCGACCGACACCGCCTGCTCCTTGGTCAGATCGCCCGACCCCGCCCACACGGCCTTCTTGCCGTCGATCCACGGCGATATGAATGTCGGCAAACCGCCCGACACCTCCTTGCACTGCCGCCCCATGTCGCGGAACGCCCCTATGGCGCCTTTGGTGCTGCGGCTGATCTCGCCGCTTATGTACCACCCGCCGAAACTCTTGTAACGGCTGCCGTACATCTCCCACACCTCGTCGATAACATGCTTGTTGTGCTCCACCTCGCTCGACAGATCGCCCGTATCCCAGTAACGGCCCGAATCATAGAGTCCGAAATAGAACTTCATGCCGTACTTCTCGGCCAGCTGCAGGAACATGTCCACCAAATCGACCGACGGCATGTAACAACCCTGCTTCAGCAGATAAGGCGAGGGGTAGGTTATGAACTTGCGATATCCCGAACGGATCTCGATCACCGTATCGATACCGATCGCTTTCATGTAACGGAAATCGGCATCCCACTCCTTCTCGCCCCAGTTCTGGTGAGGGATATCGTGCGAAATCTCATCCAAGAAGGCTCCCGTGATGGGCAGTCCGTCGGCCTTGGGCACTATCAATCGGCTCTGCGGCTCGCGCTCAGCCGTTTCGGGCACAACCACCGCGGATTCGACCTCCGCGCAAGCCTCCGCACTCCGACCGGCGGCTGACGCCATGGCGGGCACGGCCACCGTCGACGCGGCCGCGGCCGCCACTCTCTTTATGAAGTCTCTTCTGTCGATTCTGCTCATCGTATCATCGTTTGACTCTTACTTTCAGTAAGAGGAGTATGTAAAATTTTCGCCGCCGATCCCCGTCGCCCGACAGCCCTATAACAAATATAGGAATATTTTCCCGAACCGTCAAATATTATCGAATATTTCGCAAAACGCCGCTCCGAAATTTATTTCGGCGGTCCGCCCGATTTTACATATTCGCATGCCGCCGCCCGCAAAGCCAGCATGGCGAGCGAATGCGAACAGTGCACGAGGCTGTCCCCTGAAACCCCGGCCCCCGTCTCCGCCGCCGACCCGACGGACCTTACGACCGACCCGCCGAAATTCCGAGATCGCGCCGCTCGACGGCATGCCCCGCCGCCCCCGCTCCTCGCTCCGCAAAACGGATATTTCGCCCCATTCCACCCCTTCCTACAGCTCCGATCGGCCCGCGCGGCAGAAAAGAGGCATGACACATCCGTTTCCACTTTGACCGATTAATCGCATTACATGCAACATTCGTTGTATTTTATTAGGGGGGGGGCTTTTTAATTTTGCAATAAACTAAAACGATTGAAAACCTATGTAAAAACAACAGTAAAACCCCGAACCGCTTTTTCGAATCCGATTCGGCTTAAATTGAAACCTTTAACTTTTAACCAACAACTATGAATGTAAAAAATTACTTTCTCGTCAGTTTGCTGACACTCGGGTTGATCGGCATGCCTAACGCCATGCAGGCCGCCCGCAGCGAGGCCGTCGCGCCGTCTCAGCAGGCAAAAGACACCCGCACCGTAACCGGTACGGTCGTCGACTCCTATAACGGCGAAGCCATCATAGGAGCTTACGTGCAGGAGAAGGACAACCCGAACAACGTCGTAACGACCGACGTCGACGGAACTTTCGCCATCAATGTATCGAAGAAAAAGGCAGGCATCGAAGTGTCGTACGTGGGCTATAAAACCGCCTCTTTCGACGTCACGGGCATGACCGACATCCAAATCAAGCTCGAAAGCGACAACGCCCTCGAAGAGGTGGTCGTAGTCGGCGCGGGTACGCAGAAGAAAGTCTCGATCACGGGTGCCATCACCTCGGTCGACGGCGAGCAGCTGCGCATGCCCACCTCGTCGCTCACGGCAGGTCTCGCGGGTAAGCTCGCGGGTGTGATCCAAACCAACAGTTCGGGCGCCCCGGGCTCTACCTCGGATTTCTACATCCGCGGTATCGGCACTTTCGGCGGCCGCGCCACTCCCCTCATCCTTTTGGACGACGTGGAGATCTCGGCGGGCGACCTTAACCGTATCCCCCCCGAGACCATCAAGACCTTCACCGTGCTGAAGGACGCATCGGCGACGGCCATCTACGGTGTGCGAGGCGCCAACGGCGTTATGATCGTCACCACCAAGACGGGTTCGCAGAACACCAAGGCCAAGATCGGCGTGACGATCGAGAACTCGTTCGTATCGCCCATGAACATGCCCAAGTTCGTAGACGGCGCAACCTGGATGGAACTCTACAACGAGGCTGCTCTCGCTCGCGGCGCCGCGGCAGGCAAGTACTCTCAGGAGATAATCGACTACACGCGCAGCGGCATCAACCCGCTGGTGTTCCCCAGCGTCGACTGGCAGGACGTGATGTTCCGCGACATGAATGTCAACCAGCGCGCCAACATCAACATCCAGGGCGGCGGTAACCGCGTGTCGTACTACATGTCGTTGCAGTTCAACCACGATACGGGTATCGTGAACGCGCCGAAAGACTACATGTACAACAACAACATCCAGAACTACGACTACGTATTCCAGAACAACATTTCGTACCAGCTCACCAACAGCACGACCGTCGACCTGCACATGAACGCTCAGATCTTCCAGCGCAACGGTGTATACGAAGACGTGAACAGCTTGTTCTCATACGTTAACCAGACCAACCCCGTCATGTTCCCCGCGTATTTCCCCGCGCAGGAGGGCGACAACCACATCCGTTTCGGTAACGCCATCCTGACCGACGTACGCCGTCGCACCAACCCCTATGCGGCCATGATGGACGACCACGCTCAGAGCAAATACAATACTCTGAACACCTCTCTGAAGATCAACCAAAAGTTCGATTTCATCACCAAGGGTCTGGAGCTCACCGCTTTGGTTAACTTCAAGAACTACTCGTCGACTTCGTTCATCCAGAGGTTGGATCCTTACTATTACCGAATCGTCGACGGCACGTGGGATCCCGAGAATCCCGAGGCATACCAGATCGAGATGCTGGGCGACCCGGGCAAGGATTACGTCACCGAGGAGTGGGTTAACCCGGGTACCGACAACACGTTCTACTTCGACGCACGCCTGAACTACAACCGCACTTTCGGCAAACACACCGTGGGCGGTCTGTTGATGCTCATGATGCGTTCATACCAGCCCGCGCAGGCGTTGCCGCAGCGTAACCAAGGTCTGTCGGGACGCTTCACCTACGATTTCGACCAGCGTTACTGGCTCGAGTTCAACTTCGGTTACAACGGTACCGAGCGTCTGCCCAAGGGCGACCGTTTCGAGTTCTTCCCCGCGGTATCGGTCGGTTGGGTACCGAGTAGCGAGAAGTTCTGGGAGCCCATGAAGAAGGTCGTGGACTACCTGAAACTCCGCGGATCGTACGGTCTGGTAGGTAGCGACGGCTTCGGCGGAAACCACTTCGTATATTTCGACTCTATCACCATCAACGGCGGCGGCACCTATGTTACGGGTCCTTCGACCAGTCTGGGTCACAACAACACGCAGCACGCGATAAGTGGTTACGCCATGAACGACGCTTCGTGGGAGCGCGTCAAGAAACTCAACATCGGTATCGACGCATCGCTCTTCAACCAGTTCAACATCACGGCCGAGTACTTCAAGGACAAGCGCGACCGCATCGCACTCCAGCGTGCGTCGTGGCCCTTCATCCTCGGTTACTGGGACGCTATTCCTTGGGGACAGGTCGGCGCGGCCGAGAGCCACGGCGTCGAGTTCAGCGTAAGCTGGGACAAGCGAATCAACAAGGATCTCGATCTCAGCCTCCGCGGTAACTTCACCTACAACCAGAACAAGTACGTCAACCTCGACGAGCCCGACTACGAGTCGGTATGGCAGACCAAGACGGGCAAGCCGCTGGACGGCTACCGCACCGAAGGCTTCATCGCCGAGGGTCTGTTCACCTCGCAGGACGAGATCGACAACAGCCCCGAGCAGTTGCTGGGTACCGTCGTTCGCCCGGGCGATATCAAGTACCGCGATATCAACGGCGACGGCCGCGTGGACAACGACGACAAAGCCATCATCTCGCCTTACGGAACCCGCCCGCGCATTCAGTACGGTATCGGCGCCAACCTGCGCTGGAAGAACTGGGATTTGGGCATATTCTTCAACGGATCGGCCAAGCGCACAATCATCGCAGGCAACGTTACGGCATTCGGAACCAACGACTTCAACGTGATGCAGCTGGTAGCCGACCGTGCATGGAGACTCGACAACCCCGATCCCAATGCGGAGTATCCCCGTCTGGGTCTCACCTCGGCCGACAACGCCAACAACATGGAGACCAGCACCTATTGGATGCGTAACGGTAACTTCATCCGTTTCAAGACTTTGGAGATCGGTTACTCGTTCAAGTACGGCCGCGTGTACCTCAACGGCGACAACCTCGCCGTATGGGGCCCGTTCAAGGATTGGGATCCCGAGTTGGCATGGGACAGATATCCCCTCTCGCGCACATTCACACTCGGTGTGCAGCTCAAGTTCTAATTAACTATTAAATGTTAGAAAACCATGAAATTAGGATATAATAAAATATTTACGGTAGCGGCATCGGCCCTCATGCTCGCCTCGTGCGACTTTTTGGACGTGGCCCCCGCGCAGCGCGCGACGATGAACGATGCCTTGAAAAACAAAGCCAACACCGAGAGCTGGGTGTACGGTAACTTCAATCAAGTCGCTGAGAAAAGCCCTGTTACGCACAGCGTGTACGAAGGTTCGACGGACGAATACACCGAACCTCGCATTTGGGACTATGACTGCCACCGCGTAGCTTTCGGTACACTTAACGCCACCAACGTGGGCGACTCCTATTTCCGCCATATCTATGGCCAGATCTCGAATTGCCACCTGTTCCTGCGCGAGCTGGAGCGTCAGAACCCCGCTTTCCTCACCGAGCAGGACAAGGCTCTCTACCGCGCCCAGATGAAGTTCGTAAAGGCATACTACTACTTCCGTATCCTCAACCTCTTCGGTCCCTGCCCGATCATCGACGAGTTCGTGGAGCCGTCAACCACCAAGGATCAGTTCCCGGGCCGTTCGCACTACGACTATTGCGTAAACTACATATGCAATCTGCTCGACGAGGCGTATCCCGATCTGCCGGGCGAATATGCTCTCGACAACACCTACGGCGCAGGCAACAAGACCGCTTGCAAGGCTCTCAAGTCGCGCGTGCTACTTTATGCCGCGTCGCCTCTGTGGAACGGTCAGGCTCCATGGGCCAACTGGACCAACCAAGGCAAGTACGAGACCCCGGGCTACGGCGACCAGCTCGTAAGCAAGACTTTCGACCTCAATAAGTGGATTTCGGCCAAGCAGGCCGCCGAGGATGCTATCACTACCGCCAAGCAATTCGGTCGCGAGTTGATGCAGATCGAGACGGCGCTCACCATGGCCCAGCAGATGCAGATTCCCATCCAGCAGAAAGACGGCGGCAACTATCTGCCCGTTCTCTTCAGCGACGACCCCGCCACCGAAGATGTCAACGAGGCGGAAGTGGAGATGGAGAACTTCGCCAACCGCGTGATGCTTATGCGTCTGGTGATGGCGTCGGACGAGACGATGGGCAACAAGGAGCTTATCTGGACCTATCACTCGTCAGGCAATATCGGTCTGGCCGAGGCCAAGCCCCGCAACGTTATCGAGAACTCGTCGGGCCAGTGGGTCGGCGGATGGTCGGGTATGAGCCCAACGCTCAACATCGTGGAGCAGTTCTACACCAAGGACGGCAAACGTCCCATCGAGGATCCCAACTTCGCCGAGGAGAGCGAGTGGCTGAAGTCGGCAGGTTTGGACCGTTCGGACATCATCAAACTCAACGCCAACCGCGAGCCCCGTTTCTACGCGTGGATCCACTTCGACGGTTGCGACGTCGGTCCCCTCATCAACAACGGCAAGCCCATCCGCTTGGACCTCAAGTCGAGCGACCGCGGCAAGGACGGCGCTTGCAACTCGGGTTACAACTACTCGCAGGCTAACCGCGACTTGAACCAGTCGGGTTACCTCATAGACAAATTCTTCTCGCCCGCCGTACGTTGGACCAGCAGCTCTTACAGCACCAACCAGCGCACCTATCCCGTGGCTCTGTTCCGCATGGCCGAGCTTTACCTCAACATGGCCGAATGCTGCGCCGAGATCTACATGAACAACGGCGACGAGGCCGAACTGGATGCCGCTTTGGCCAACCTCAACGAGATCCGTCTCCGCGCAGGCGTTCCCGCGCTCACCAAGGAGGATTGCAAGGATAAGTCAATCCGCGAGTGGGTACGCAACGAACGCACCATCGAGCTGTTCCGCGAGGGTCACCGCTACTACGACCTGCGTCGTTGGGTCGACTGCGAGAAGCATCTGGCACAGGGCGTTCGCGAGGGTCTCGACGCTTTCGTAAGCAAGCGCGTCAACCCCACTTTCGAGCAGTTCAACAAGCGCGTGAAAGTCGACGGCGACTTCGTATGGAACAACCGCATGTATCTGTTGCCCATCCAGTCTCAGGAGCTTTACTCGAACCCGCAGATGGTACAGGCACCCGGTTATTAGTAGCAATCTTTCAAGCAAACTAAAAGATGAAACATATAGTTAAAATAAGTCTTGCCGCAGCGGCGATGCTCTCGCTGGCAGCGTGCGACAACTCGGATTTCGAGTTGGACAATCTGATCCCCGACAAGTTCAAACGCGTCGTATGTATCCAGAACGAGCAGAAAGCCGATCTCGAACTCTTCGACGTGGGTCTGGCGCTCGATACCGAGATCACCGTATTGCGCTCGGGCGGCGATCCGTCGCTCGACGCGGCCACCGCGCTCGCCACGATGAGCGAGGAGGAGTTGACGCAGTTCAACGCAGATTACAAATTGCTCGATCCTTCGTACTACACCGTACCTGCCAATATCGACTTCGCGAGCGAGGAGCGTTACAAGAACGTGAAGATCTCGTTCACGACCGAGGCCATCAAGGATATAAAGGAGAACTGCAACGACGGCACCTATTACATGGCTCTGAAATTGCAGCAGCAGGGCGAAACCACCGTCGACACCGACAAGTACTACATCCTGCGCCGCATCGTGGTCAAGGACGCCACCATCGACTTCGGTCTGCGCAGCGGCGTGACGAACCTGAGCTCGTCGAACTCGCAGTTCACCGTGAGCCTGCCCTTCACCAACACCGATTTCAACATCGCGTGGGACATGGAGATCAGCAACGCCTTCGACGACGACGAGTCGACCGAGCTGGGCAACTCGCTGCCCGCCAAGTATGCCCGCACAGGCATGCCTCTGGAGGCTATCCCCGCAGCCGACGTCAAGACGATGGACCCGGGCACCAACAGCGTGACTTACGAGATAAGCATGCCCGAGGGAACGCCTTACGGTGTATACTGGCTGAATGTGAAGATGTCTAACCCCACTCTCAACGAGATACCCATCGCTTCGGTTGAGGGCGACGTGGAGGCGATCATCCGTTACGAGTACATGCCCGATGTATCGGTAACATCGCTCCTGACCGCGCTGAACGGTTCGGCGACGGCTCTCGACCGCACGAATTGGGTATTCAGCCCCGAGTCGGTGCAGAGCAGCAATCCTCCCACGCTGGCCCTCGACGGCGACACCGGCAATTTCTGGGAGAACCGTTGGGGCAGCAGCGGATACGGTCCTTACAGCTTGCCGTTCAACGCCGTTCTCGACTTCGGTTCGAAACAGAAAGTGAACATTCTGGAGCCTTGGCGTCGTCCGGGCGACTATGTGACCGACACCAAGACGATCGAGGTTTACGCTGCCGAAACGGTCGATTACAGCAACAAGGAGTCGATCCAATACGGAGACCTCACTTACCTCGGAACTTGCGAGTTCGGCAACACGTCGAACAGAAATCAGGCGCAGTTGTTCGCGCTCGATCCCGCCGAAACCCGATACCTCATCATGCGATTCGTCGGCACCAACCGAGGCAGCTGCGCATCGCTGGCCGAGATCGGAGCTTGGTCGACCGCGACGGCAGCCGTGACCGAATAACACTCTGCGGGGCGACTGTCCGCGACTCGTCGATGTCGCGGACAGTTCGACCTCGCAACAGCCATCGAGCTGCGAACGCAATGCAATGCCCGCAGACGACTGATCTGCGGGCATTTTTATTTTTCGCCGCATGAACTCCGCTCGCAAGGCGGCGTTCGTTTTGAGTAAACAAACGTATCGTATTCGAATTTCGAGAATGAGACGGACATACATAATAACGGTTATCTGCATCATGTTGCATGTGTTGGTCCCGCAGGCCCGCGAGAGCCGCGCGGATGCCGACACGCAGCCGCTTTCGGCAGAGCTTACCGCCCCGTCTTCGACCGAAACGGGTACGGGCATATCGAGAAGCGACGACAATACTATAATCATACGCATTCGCCTCCCCGAGACTCGGACCATAGTGCTCATGTTCGTCGGAGCGTTGCTCTTCGCGACGGTAGTAATCGTCCTGCGCCGACGCAACCGACACGACGCGCCGCAACCGCCGCTGCGAACCGATTCGGACGAACTCCGAAGGCTCGAAGCGCCGACGACAAACGCGACGTCGGATACCGTCGAACACCCCGCACCTCTCGACAGCGACGACGCGGAGACTCCCGCCGTCAATAATACCGTCACCGACGAGAGCGAGACGATATCGCTCGCCGAAGCTCGCGAAGTCGACGAGGAGATCGGCGGCATCGACCTGCCCATGCTGGCTTCCCCGTCGAGCGGCGACATGCACATGTTGCAGCGTCTCAATGAATTCATCACGCAGCATATCAACGAAGTGGAATTGTCGGTCAACGATTTGGCCGCGGCCGTATATATGAGCCGTTCCAATCTTTTCCGCCGACTGAAGACCCTTTACGGCATCACGCCCAACGAATATCTGCGCCGCAAACGGCTGCTGTTCGCCGCGGCGTTGCTCCGCCAGAACAGATACACGATCTCCGACGTGTGTTTCATGGTCGGATTCAGTTCGCCGTCCTATTTCGCCTCTTGTTTCAAGAAGCACTTCGGCGTCCTGCCGAAAAACTACATCCGAAACTGACGCCCGCGACTCCCGCGCGCATCATCCGTCCGCGCGCTCAGCAATATCACTCCGCGCACGCAACGCGCAAGTAAATTACGAATTATACTCTCCGAATCTTGGAGAAACGCACGACGTATCGTAACTTTGCCTTCGTTACACACATCGTCGACCGCCAATAGGACGACGAAAATTAAGGTAAAAGGTTATGAGCGTCGCATCATTCCTTGCCTCCGACCACCCCACGGCATTCTCCTTCGAAGTTCTGCCGCCCGTGCGGGGCAAGAGTATCGAACAGGTATTCAAGACCATAGATAAACTCATGCCGTTCGATCCGGCATACGTCAACATCACCACCCACCGCACCGAGATCATCTATCGCGAGGTATCGGAGGGTGTGTTCCAACGCACCTCCGAACGCACGCGCCCGGGCACCGTGGCCATCGCCGCGGCCCTGCGGGGACGTTACGGCATCCCGACGGTGCCGCACGTAATATGCAGCGGCTTCACGCGCTCGGAGCTGGAGAACGAGTTCATCGACCTATCCTACCTCGGCATCACCGACCTGCTGGTTCTTCGCGGCGACCGCGCCAAGGGCGAAAACCGCTTCGTCGCGATGCCCGACGGCCACGAACACGCCGCGGATCTGTGCCGTCAGGTGGTCGAGTTCAACGACGGGGCGATGATCGACGGCTCGCGCCACGAGCCTCTCGCCGAAAAGTTCTCGTTCGGCGTGGCGGGCTACCCCGAAAAGCACGACGAAGCGATGAATCCCGAGATCGACATCGAGCACCTCAAAACCAAGATCGAGGCGGGCGCGGAGTATGTCGTGACGCAAATGTTCTTCGACAACCGACGTTTCTTCGACTTCGTCGCCCGCTGCCGCGCCGCGGGTATCGGCGTGCCGATCATCCCGGGCATCAAGCCCCTCACGGCGTTATCGCAACAGACGCTGCTGCCCAAAACATTCCACATCGACCTGCCCGAGGAGCTGGCGGGCGAGTTCCGCCGCTGCCGCACCAACGACGACGCGAAGGCGTTGGGCGTGGAGTGGGGCATCGCGCAGGCACGCGAGCTCAAGGCCGCGGGGGTGCCGAGCATACACTTCTACTCGATGAACGCCGCCGCGAGCGTCGAGGCCATAGCAAAGGCAGTCTATTAATCCCGCGCGTCGCGCGCGCAAATCCTAAAGCGATGGCAGAGACCATAGAAAACGCAATCCGCAACCGCATCCTCGTGCTCGACGGCGCGATGGGCACCATGATACAACGCGCGGGGCTCGCCGAGGCCGATTTCCGCGGCGAACTGTTCCGCGACCATCCCGTGAGGCTCGAGGGCGACAACGACATCCTCGTCCTCACGCGTCCCGACGTCATAGCCGACATCCACCGACTATATTTAGAGGCGGGGGCCGACATCATAGAGACCTGCACGTTCAACGCGCAAGCCATTTCGCAGGCCGAATACCGCACCGCGGAGCACGTCGCCCGCATGAACCTCGCCGCCGCGCGCATCGCCCGCGCCGAGGCCGACCGCATGAGTCGCCTCACGCCCGACCGTCCGCGCTTCGTGGCGGGATCGATCGGTCCCACGGGCAAGACGGCCTCCATGTCGCCCGACGTGGACAATCCCGCTTTCCGCGCCGTCGATTTCGACACGCTCCGCGACGCCTATGCCGAACAGATCGGGGCCCTCGTCGAGGGAGGAGCAGATCTGCTGCTCGTCGAGACGGTCTTCGACACGCTCAACGCCAAAGCGGCCCTCGACGCGGCGCGCCTCGTTTTCGAAAGCTCGGGCCGACGCCTGCCCGTGATGCTGTCGTTCACCATAGCCGACGCCGCGGGACGAACCCTCTCGGGACAGACGCCCGAAGCGTTGCTCGCATCGACAGCCCACGCCGACCTCTTCGCCGTGGGACTCAACTGCTCGTTCGGCGCCGAACAGATGACGCCCTACCTGCGTCGCATGGCCGAGATCGCCCCCTGCTACGTCAGCGCATACCCCAACGCGGGCATCCCCGACGCCATGGGACGTTACGACCAGACTCCCGAGATCATGGCCCGCAACATCGGCCGATTCATCGACGAGGGGATAGTGAATATAGTGGGCGGATGCTGCGGCTCCACCCCCGAGCACATACGCGCCATCGCCGCCGAGGCAGCGCGCGCTGCCGCCGTACGCCGTCCCTCGAAAGGAGGCCTGCCATGGCTCGCGGGACTCGACGGCTTCGATCCCGACGGGGCGTTCGTCAACGTGGGCGAGCGTTGCAACGTGGCGGGCAGCCGCAAATTCCTGCGGCTCATAAAGGAGAAGTCGTACGACGAGGCGTTGGCCATAGCGCGGCGTCAGGTGCGCGACGGGGCGATGGTGATCGACGTCAACATGGACGACGGCATGATAGACGCCCGCTCCGAGATGGTGCGGTTCCTCAACCTCATGGCCTCCGATCCCGAGACGGCCCGCGTGCCGTGGATGATCGACTCGTCGCGCTTCGAGGTGATCGAGGCCGCGCTGAAGTGCATTCAGGGCAAACCGATAGTCAACTCGCTCTCGCTCAAGGAGGGCGAGGAGGTCTTTCTCGACCGTGCCCGCCGCGTGCGCGACATGGGCGCGGCGTTGGTGGTCATGGCGTTCGACGAGCAGGGGCAAGCCGCCTCGTTCGACCGCAAGGTCGAGGTGTGCCGACGCGCCTACCGCCTGCTCACCGAACGGCTCGGCTTCGATCCGCACGACATAATCTTCGATCCCAACGTGCTCACCATCGCCACGGGCATGAAGGAGCACGACTCGTACGCCCTCGACTTCATCCGCGCGACGCGATGGATACGCGACAATCTGCCCCATGCGCACGTGAGCGGCGGCGTGAGCAATCTGTCGTTCTCGTTCCGCGGCAACAACTATCTGCGCGAGGCCATGCACGCCGTGTTCCTCTGCCACGCCATCCGCGCGGGGCTGGACATGGCGATAGTCAACCCCTCGACCGCCGTCATGTACGAGGATATTCCGCTCGAACTGCGCGAAGCTCTGGAAGATGCCATACTCTGCCGACGCGACGACGCGGCAGAACGGCTCGTCGCCGCGGCCGACAAGTTCCGCGACGCTCCCGAGACCGAGAAGCGCGACGACGGCGGCGCCGACCGACGCGCTGCGCCGTTCGAAGAGCGTCTGGCCGAGGCCCTGCGCCACGGCGACGACGAGCATCTGGAGGAGGATCTCGCCGAGGCCCTCGCCGCCTACCCCTCCGCTGCCGACATCATCGCGGGTCCGCTCATGCGCGGCATGACCCTCGTGGGCGAGCTGTTCGGCGCGGGCAAGATGTTCCTGCCGCAGGTGGTGAAGACCGCCCGCACGATGAAGCGCGCCACCGAGCTGCTGCAACCCCACATCGCGGCGTCGCAAACCGCCTCCGCGGCGCGCGGCAACGGCCGTTACCTGCTGGCCACCGTCAAGGGCGACGTGCACGACATAGGCAAAAACATAGTGGCTGTGATACTGGCCTGCAACGGATTCGAGGTCATAGACCTCGGAGTCATGACTCCCTCGGAGCGCATAGTGGAGGCGGCCATAGCCCACAACGCGGACTACATAGGGTTGAGCGGACTCATAACCCCGTCGCTCGACGAGATGTGCCGCGTGGCCCGCGACCTGCGCGAAGCGGGCGTGCGCGCGCCGCTCTTCATCGGAGGCGCGACCACCTCGGCTCTGCACACGGCGGCCAAGATCGCGCCGCTGTACGACGGTCCCGTGTTCCATGTCAAGGACGCCGCGCAAAACCCCGTTCTGGCCATGCGTCTGGCGGGCGACGAGCGCGAACGCGCCATAGCATGCCTGCGCTTCGAGCAGGAGCAGTTGCGACAGAGGATGCAGCGCGAGGCGAACGCGTCGCTGCCCGCGGCCGAGGCCTTGCGGCGCAAACTGCGCATCGACTGGTCGAAAGAACGGCTCGTCGCGCCGACATACGAGGGCGTGCGCATCTTCGACGACATGAAGATAGCCGACGTGCGCCCCTACATCAATTGGACCCACTTTTTCAATCTTTGGGGGGTGCGCCGCGGAACGCCCGAGGCCGACAAGATCCTCGACGAGGCCGAACGCCTGCTCGACGGGATGGAGAAACGTCACGGCATACGCGCCGCCGCGGGCTTCTATCCCGCTTACGGCACCGACGACGCCATCGTCGTCAGCCACATCGCAGGCTGCCCCTGCTGCGGTGGCGTCGCCCGCCGAACCGTCATCGACACCCCGCGCCAAAGACGTCCCGACGCCGACCGAGAGTGCCTCGCGCTGGCCGACTTCGTGGCCCCCGAGGGAGCGGGCGACCACATAGGGGTCTTCGCCGTCACGCTCTCGACCTCGTTCGTCGAGGAGCTGGAGCGACTGAAAGCCGAGGGTCGGCACTACGAATCGCTGCTCATGCAGAGCGTGGGCGACCGCCTCGCCGAAGCCGCGAGCGAGCGGCTCCACGCCGAGACGCGCCGCAAACTCTGGGGGTACGCGCCCGACGAGGACCTGACTCCGAAGCAGATGTTCGGCGCGGCCTATAGCGGTATCCGCCCCGCCGTGGGCTACCCCTCGCTGCCCGACCAGCGGGCGATCTTCAAGCTCGCCGAGCTGATAGACTTCGCCTCGATAGGCATCCGCCTCACCGAGAACGGAGCCATGTACCCGCAGGCCTCCGTCTGCGGGCTCTACTTGGCCAGCCCCCACGCGCACTATTTCATCGTCTGACGGCCCTACTCGCCGCCGAGCACCCGCGAGGGGTTCTCGTTGGCGGCGCGGCTGCTGCACACGGTGACGAGGCCCAAAGTCAGGACGGCGACCGCTAAGAACGCCGCCGCGAAGATCCACCACCCTATCTCGGCTCGGGTCGCGAAACTCTCCTGCCACCTGCCGACGAGATATGCCGCCGTGGGCGCGGCTATCGCGAAACATACGACTAAAATCGCCGCGTAACGGCGGTTGAGCATCCATATCGTCCCGCCGATCGAGGCTCCGAACACGCGCCGCACGGCTATCTCGCGACGACGGTGCCGCGTCTCGAACAACACGATGCCGAATACTCCCATGAGCGAAATGACCACCGACAGCAGCGAGAAAAGCGCCACCACCACGGTCTGCCGCTTGGTTTGGGCGTAGGCGTGCCGCACCTTGGCGTCGAAGAACTCTATCGTCGGCTCATCGGCCGCGGGATCGAACTCGGTCACCGACCTCCGTATGAAGTCGCACACCCGCGCTATGTCGGCCCCCGCGCGGGGACGCGCATAGAACTGGTACATATTCCCGCCGCTTATCAAGGCGAGCCCCGCATTATCCTCTCTCTTTTCGGCCACCGACAGCGGGTTCACATCCTCGAACACGCCCACCACGGTATATCCGTCGCAGTTGCCGCCTACTTTCAGCCCCGCCTGCCAAAGGCTGCGCGACACCAGCATCTCGCGGCGGTCGCGCGACGCCTCGGCGAGGTCCTCGCCCTCGACGATCCCGATTCCCATCACCCGACAGAAATCGGGACGCACCCGCCAGTTGTAGATATTCACGCTGCGGTCGTCTACGGTGCGGCCCCATATCGAATTCTCGCCGAAGAACAATCCTCCCGAGGCCGTCGCCTCCTCGATGTCGGGATTGCTCTCCAAATGCGCCGCGAACGCCTCCTCTTTGGACGATATGGCGTTGCCCACCCCGAACGTGAGCAGATTGTCGGTATTGAAGCCCAGATCGTAGTTCACCATGAAGCGGTACTGCAACCAGAACGCCATGGCGACTACGATAAGCGTCATCGAGATGGCGAACTGCACCCCCACGAGCGCCGTGCGCAGACGGCGGCCGCTCGCCGACCCCGCGAAGCCGCCCTTCGCGGCCAGCGACACGTTGAACGAGGTGATGTACCACGCGGGATAGAGCGCGGCGGCGACAGCCATCGCCGATACCACCGCCAGCACCATGCCTATGACGGGCAGGTTGTCGGCAAAGGCCAGCGAGCAGGTGACGTACCGCGCCAAAGCGGTATCCTGCACCGCCACGATGGCATAGAGCGCCAGCACGAGCGAACATAACGCCAGTCCGACGGCCTCGAATACGAAGTTGCGCCTGAGCGTCGACGTCGATGCGCCGAACACCTTGCAGATGTTCACGCCGCGCAGACGCACGGGTATGAGCGCGAAGAAGAAGTTGACGAAGTTGATGAAGGCCACCAGCACGATCAACGCCGCTACCGCGAACAGCGTGGCGGTAGCCGCCACGGAGCCCTGCTCGACGGACTCGCCGAATACAGTCACCTTGTCGTAGAACATGTCGCGCAGCGACAGCAGCCGCACGGCTTTCTTCAGCTCCTTGTCGGTGTCGCCCCACCCGTATTTTACGTTCAGGTCGCGCTGGGCCGCGAGATACTCGTCCTCCCACACCTGCCTGAAGGCCTCGGGATCGGCGCCGTCGCGCAGTTTCACGTATATCGAGAAGTTCCAGTTGCCGTTGCTGTCGGCATCCTTGTCCCCCGCATCGCAAAACACGGTCATGCCGTTCAGCATCGTGTTGGGCGCGAAATCCTCGAACACGCCCGCCACCGTCACGCGCACGTCGGGTTTGACCTCCCCCTGCCAGCTCGAGGCGCTCGGCACGTAGAGATCGTCGCCCACGCCCACGCCGAGCAGATCGGCCGTCTTGCGCGAGACGATCACGTGGTCGGGTCGGGTCATGTCACGCAGATTGCCCGCCACGGCGCGGAACGACATCACGTCGAGTATCGATTCGGTTATTTCGTATGTGGCGATGGGAAACTTCTCGAAGTTGTATTCGTCGCGCTTCACCCACACGCACTCCAGCGATCCCCAGTACTTGACGCAGCCGCCCGCCTCAACATCGGGCGACGCAGCCATCGCCCGCTCCGACGATAGGCGCGGGGCGTTGGTCGACCACTTGTCCTCGTTCCACTGCGGCGAGATGAGATACACGCGCTCGTTGTCGGCGATCGTGCGGTTGAACGACATCTCGTAACGCACCTGCGCCATGATGATGTAGAACGCCGTGAAGGCCAGCGTAAGTCCCGCTATGTTGAGCGCCGAGGCCGTCTTGTAACGCCGAAGCGTCATTACGAAATTCTTGAAAGCTATCTTCATATCATTCTGTTTGTCGGAGCGGGCGGAAATACCCTACTCGGCCTTTATCATATCTATCGGATTGGAGTCGGCAGTGCGCCACGTGCGGGCCGCCGCCACGGCGTACACCACGGCCAACACCGCCGCGGCCCCCGCCGCGAAGAGCCACCACGGCAGCGTGCACCTCAGATCCGACGAGGCTGCCAGATAGGCGTCGCCGCCATACGCAGCGGCCGCCACACCCACCGCCGCGGCCGGCAGAGCCATATAGGTAATGCCGAGACATACCATGCGAAGCACCTCGGCCGACGAAGCTCCCGCCACCTTGCGCAATGCTATCTCCTTGCGGCGGCGCGCCATCTCGTTGTCCATGTAGCCCACGAGTCCCGACAAGGCTATGACGAGGGTTATGAGGCACACCAGCAGCATTATGTTGCGCATGCGGCGTTCGCCCGTGAACATGATCTCCACACGGTCGCGGTAAGAAACCGGCTCGTAACGGAACGCGCCCTTGTAAACCGAGTCTATGGCGCGCGTCATCGCGGCCAGCGTCTCGGGCGTGATCTCGGCAAGGCGTACCGACAGGCAGAACGAATACGTTTTGTCGGGATTGGCATAGAGCGACGCGGGATGACACACTATGGGCAATGCGCGGCCTCTCCCCATAAGGAAATCCTTCACCACGCCCACGACCTCGTAAGCGCCTCCGCTGTCGTAAACGAGCTTGCCGACGGGCGAATCCTCCCAGCCGCGCTTGAGCACATAGGCTTCGTTCACTATCGCCTTGTCCGCTCCGTCCGTGTCGCGGAAATTGCGGCCTTCGACCATGGTCATGCCCATCGCGGGAACATACCCAGCGCCCCAGCACTCCCAGCGGCACGAAAAGAGCAGCTTGCCCTCCTCGTCCAGCGCCGTCTGGCCCGAATATCCCCACACGGGATACGACTCGGACATTCCGACGCCCTCGACGCACGGCAACGCGGAGAGTTCGTTGCACACCGTATTGAGGTTCGACATGGTGTCGACCAGCGTAAGGGTCACCACGCCGGCGTGATCGTATCCGTAATCGGCGTTGCGGGCATACTCCAGCTGCCGCGCGCAGATACCGAGGAATATCACCACGCCCGTGGCGCAGGCTATCTGCACGAAGAGCAGCGAACGTTTCCACCACACGCGGTTGTCACCGCCGCGGCGGAACGCATATTGCAACCCGACGGCCGAGAACAGCGCGGCGGGAGCGAGTCCGCAAGCGAGGAACGCCGCGACGCACACCGCCAACGGGATCCAGATGCGATTCACGGCGAAAAGATCGGTCACGCGGTACCCCGCGACCTGCTCTATCCCGCCCGCGAAGCCCCAGATGACGAACGCCGCGCACACCACCGCCGCGGCGGTCATTATCGACGTCTCGCCCAAAAGCATGGCGAAGATGTCGGTGCGCTGCGCGCCGCCGCATCGCAGCATGGCTATGGTGCGGCTACGCTCGGAGAGCGACGACACGGTGAGCAACACATAATTGAGGCACGCCACAAGCAACGCCACCAAGCCTATCGCCGAGAAGATGTACTGCATCTGCCGCAGCGTGTTGTCGGTGAAGTGCGCCTGCGCGAGGGGCACGAACTTATAGCTCAGGTTCCATTCGAGGTTGTTCTCGTATATGCCGTGACGCTTGTCGAAATCCTCCATCGCCGACTCCACCGAGGCTATGTCGGCCCCCTCGACCAGCTTTATGTAAGTGGGGAAAGAGTCCTGACCGCCCCATATCTCGTTCTCCTTGTCGTACCACAGCCACCCCAGCATGTCGAAGTCGCCGAGCGAGTTGTTGGCGGGCGGAGTGCGGAATACGCCCTCCACGGTGCGGGAATCGTTTTCGCCGAACACCATGGTCTTGCCCAGAGGATCCTCCTTGCCGAACATACGCGAGGCCATACGCTCCGATATCATCACCGAATTGCGCCCCTCCGCCGAGAGGATCCGATGCGGGTCGCCGCTCACCACGCCGAAGTCGAGCACGTCGAAGAACTCCGTCCCCACGTACCACATATACACGTCGTAAGGATTGTCGTCGACGGTCACCTGCTCGCGCATGTCGATCATGTGCACGGCCGCCTCCACCTGCGGCATGTCGGCCGCGAGGTTGGGCGCCAGCGGACGCACCATCTTGCTGCTCAAGCCGAACTGCGGCGATTGGGTCCACACCTGCCATACGCGGTCGCGATCGGGCAGGAAGCGGTCGTAGGTAAGGTTGAAACCCACGTAAGAGAAAATAAGCAGCGACACCGCGAGGCCCAGCGCGAGCGAGACCAGACGGGCGAACGAATTGCCGCGCCGCTTGAGCAGGTAGCGCAGCGAATAGTCGAGATTTTTCATAACGATCGGTTTTATGTTCGGGGTACGGAGAGGCATCACCCTCGCCCGTACCAAAAAGCGATTGCGCGGCGTAACGCTACAGCTTGTTTCTCACGTCGGTGACCAGTTCGCCGTCGAAAAGGCACAGCGTGCGCGAAGCGAACGAGGCGTCGTGCTGCGAGTGGGTAACCATTATGATGGTGGTGCCCTCGCGGTTGAGCTCCTGCAACAGCGTCATGACCTCCTGACCGTTCTTCGAATCGAGGTTACCCGTCGGCTCGTCGGCCAGAATCAGTTTGGGATTCGACACCAAGGCGCGGGCGATGGCCACGCGCTGCTGCTGACCTCCCGAGAGCTGCTGCGGGAAGTGCTCGGCGCGGTGCGAGATGTTCATGCGGTCGAGCATCTTCCTCACGCGCTCCTTGCGCTCCGAGGCCTTCACACCCATGTAGATCAAGGGCAGCTCCACGTTCTCCGACACGTTCAACTCGTCGATGAGGTTGAACGACTGGAACACGAAGCCGATATTGCCCTTGCGGAACTTGGTGCGGTCGCGCTCACGGAACTTGCCTACCTCCTTGTCGAGCAGATAGTATTCGCCGCCCGTGGGGTTGTCCAAAAGGCCCAGAATATTGAGAAGCGTAGATTTTCCGCAGCCCGAGGGGCCCATGACGGCCACGAACTCGCCCTCCTCCACTTCGAACGATACGCCGTTGAGCGCGATGGTCTCGATCTCCTCGGTAAAGAAACTCTTTTTCAGGTTTTCAACTTTCAACATTGCCATAGTCGTAATTTTTATGTGTTAATGAATATTATTTAATCCTAATTCAATTTTATCAAAACATACTTTAACTTTATTAAACCAAAGTTTAACATTGTTTACTTTCGGTTCAACCTTTCACCGCGTTCACGGGATTCTCGTCGGCAGCGCGCACGCTCTGCCACAGCACCGTCGCCGCCGAGAAGAACAACGCCGCCGCCAAGGCCGCCGCGAATATCCACCAGCGCATTCCCATGCGATAGGAGTATCCCTCCAGCCAACGGTTCATGCCCCACCACGCGAACGGCACCGCCACCGCGCCGCCCGCGGCGACGAGCGCGAGGAACGCCCCCACCAGCCGCTCGACGATCTCGCGGCGCGTGGAGCCGAAGACCTTGCGGATGGCGATCTCCTGACGCTTCTGGAGGATGTAGTAGGTGCTGATGGCAAGCAGTCCCAGAGCCGACACCAACACGGCCAGCAGTGTGAATATCACCACGATGGTAAGCAGACGATCCTGCTCGGCGTAGAGTCGGGCGATGTAGTCGGTCATGTAGACGCATCCGTCGTCGTTCCACACGCCGTCGGGGGCGACGCGCAGATAGGCCGCCTTAACGGCCTCCTTCGCCGCGCGATGGTCGCCCGCGGTCTTGACGATCGTATTCCACGGCATCGATCGATCGTACGGCCACGCCTCGTAACGGCAGATCATCGCCGCCGACTGGTCGCGCAGGGAGTGGAACATGCGGAAATCGTCGTATACGCCGCCCACAGTCATGCGAGATTCGCCCGTGCGGCCCAGCGGGAGATACTCCGCATCCTCGTCGAGACCCATCTCGCGGAAGGTGTGCTCGTTGAAGAACCAGTCGTCGTCGCCCGTACGGTTGTCGCGTTTGACCCGAAGTCCGAATATGTCGAAATAGGCCGAGTCGCCGCGGATCTGCTGGAAACTCACCATACGGCCCTCGCCGTACCAGATCGTGTTGTTGTTGGTGCCCCACAGCGGGGTTCCGTTGCCTACGCCGACACGCGCCACCTGCGGCAAGCGGCGAAGCTCCTCGACGAAGCTCACGACGTTGCCGGCGCGGCGGAAATTGTTGTCCACCACCAGCACATCCTCGACATCGTACCCGAGCGGCATGTTTATAAGGTGCTTGATCTGCAAATACATCGTCAGCGCGGCCACCAGCATCGCCACCGTGATGGCGTTCTGCACCGCGATGAATATCTTGCTGTACAGCAGCTTGGTGCGGCTGCGGAACGATCCCTTAACCACGTCGACGGGCTTGAAGCGCGAGATGGAGATCGCGGGCACGATGCCCGACGCCACGCCCACGGCCGCGACGAACAGCGCGCAGCCCGCGGCGTACGCAGGCGTGAACTCGCTCCAGAGGGTAAAATCGTAATCGAGAAGTCGGCAGGCCGCGGGGTTGACCGCATCGGCCAGAAAGAGTCCGAGCACGAACGCCGCGGCGGTGAACGCCACCGATTCGAGGATCAGTTTCAGCACTATCTCGCCGCGCGCGGCCCCCAACAGACGGCGCGTGGCCATCTCCTTGGCGCGGAATCCCGTCTGCGCCATCGTCAGATTAACATAGTTGATGACGGCGAAGAGCAGCAGGATGAAGGCGACGGAGAAAAGGATTGCAACGAAATCGCGGTTGCCGCGGTTGAACATGTAGGTCTCCAGCCCCGAGAAATAGACCTCGCGCAGAGGCAGCAGAACCACGCGGTCGCGTATGCCGCCGCGATAGGGCCAATATATCTCCTTGAAGTACTCCAGCATGTCGTCGGCGCGCGACGCGAGATCGGCGTTGCGCTTCGCGAGCAGGAACGTCGCCGCGCCGCCGCAGTTGTCCATCGTCTCGTTGTGCGACGGGTTGATCTCGGGCATGCGCTCGGCGCGCAGCACCACGTCGGCCGAAGGGAGCGCCGAATTATCGATGTCGCGCATCACGGCGCTCACCACATAGTCGGTATTATCGCCCTCGATCTTCAGCGGCTGCCCCAGCGAAGAGATGCCGCCGCCGAAGAGCTTGCGGGCGAACGACTCCGAGATGACCGCGTTGCGGCGGTCGGCGGCGAACGGCGCGCTGTCGCCCTCCGCCATCGGGCAGGTGAAGATGCGGAAAAAGGTGGAGTCGGCATCGAGCACCTCGGCGAAGATCTTGTCGCCGTTGTTGCCCACTTCGATCTCCTCGGTACCCGAGGCCACCGAAGTCGCGGCCTCGATCTCGGGATAGCGGTCGAGCAGGTATTTGGGCAGATAGTAACCGTTCGCGTCCGACACGCCGTCCGAGACCATGTAGATGCGGTCGGCGTTCTCGTGCTGCGAGTCGGTGCCGAGCTGACGCAGGGTGTAGGTGGAGATGAGCACTATCATCGCCAGCGACACCGACAGACCGAAGAAATTTATGGCCGTATAGAGTTTGTTGCGTCCGAGGAACGTAAAGTAGGATTTGAAATCGAGTTGCTTGAACATTGTTCTGTCCTTTCGTTAATGTTGTATTGCGTTCACGGGGTTTTCGTTGGCGGCCGCGCGGCTGCGGGCGGTGACCGTAACGGACGTGACGGCAGCCACCGCCGCGATCGCCGCGGCGAACACCCACCAGTGCATCGGCATGCGGTAGGCGAAGGTCGAGAGCCAGCGGTCGACGAAATACCAGCTCACGGGAACGGCGATCACCGCGCAGACGGCCACCACGCGCAGGAACTGCACGTTGAACATCCACAATATGCTGCCCACCGTGGCGCCGTTGACGCGGCGGATGCCGATCTCCTTGCGGCGATACTGCGTCTCGAAAAGCACCAGCCCGAAGACGCCCATCATCGATATGATGATCGACAAGGCAGAGAAAATAGTGATGAGTGTCGACAGACGTCGCTCCTTCTGGTACTGCGCCTCCAGTTCGGCGTCGAAAAGGTAGGCCTCGACCTTGGCCGAATCGAGATATGGCAGCATTTCGAGCACCGTGGTCTCCACGTAGCGGCGCGCCGCGCGGATATCGGCTCCCGCGGCGATGCGGACATAGAGGTGCGAAGGATAGGACCATACGTCGCGACCGAAGACATAGAACGCGAAAGGCTCGATGCCGTACTGCAACGGCTTGAAGTTGAAATCCTCGCAGAAGCCCGCGATGCGGGTCTCGCCTAAGTGGCCGTACACCTGATCGTCGAGCGTCAGCTCGAACCGCCGACGCGCCGTATCGTTGAATATGAAGGTGCCTTTCTCGTACGCCTCGTCGCTCTCGTTGAAGTCGCGACCCTCGACGACCTTTATCCCCATCATGTCGAGCAGGTTCCACGACACGGGGTAGCACTGGAAATTTATCTGCTTGTCCTTGAAGCCTCGGCCCCACCCCATGCGCTCGGGCGCGACCAGATTGCCCGCTGCGACGGCCACTTCGGTGACCACGGGATTCTCCTTGAGCTTGTCGGCGAGCGACTTGAATTTATCGTGGTTCGGCAACTGCACGTTATCCACGGCGAGCACCATGCTGCTGTCGAAGCCCATGTCGTAGTTCATCATGTAGGAGTGTTGCAAGCGCATGAACAGAGCCGCCACGATGAGCGATATGGATATTACGTACTGGATGCCAACCAACGTGTAACGCAGGGCGTGGCCCGACGAGGTGGCCGAGAACGATCCCTTGATGACGAACGCGGGCGAGAACGAGGTTATGTACCATGCGGGGTAGATGCTTACGACGACACCCGCGGCCAGCGCACCGCCAGCGAGCCACAGCGCGACGGGCAGGTTGTCGCCCACGGCGACGCTCGCCGAGATGTAATCTGCCAGCGGGGTGTCGGCGAAGACGAGGACCAGACAGTAGGCCACGGCCAAGGCCGCCGCGACCAGTCCCGCGGTCTCGACGACGAATCCGAGGCGCAGGCCGCGCGACGAGGCGCCGAAGATCTTGCGGGTGTTGACCGAGCGGATACGGACGGGGATGAGGGCGAAGAAGAAGTTGACGAAGTTGATGAACGCCACGGCTATGACGAGGCAGGCGATGCCCAGCAGCGTCATGGTGGTGGCGCGGTTGCCGACGAGGCCGTCGGCGCCGTCGACGTCGCGGGCGAAGTAGATATCCCTCAACGAATGGAGACGCACGGCCATCCTCTTGCGCAACTTGTCGATATCCTCCTGCGAGGCGCCCTCTTTCTCGGCCTCGGCGACCATGTCGTCCAACATCTTGGCGGCCGCCGCCTCGGGCGACGCGCCGTCGGCCAGACGTATGTAGCACGGGGTGTTCCAGTTCGAACGGTCGGCCTCGCGGGCGGGAGCCATGCCTGTGAAGCCGTCGGTCGAGGCGATGGCCGACGGGCCGCGCAGATCGCGGTAGACGGCGCAGACGGTGACGGTTCCCGCACCCTCCTCGGCGCCCTTGCCCCAATGGAGTACGTCGCCCACGTCGAGCCCGTATTTGCGGGCGGCCGATTCGCGCAGCGCGAGGTGGTTTTCGCCGAAATTCTCGATCGAACCCGCCACGACGTCGAGCCCGAAGACGTCGAACACCGCCTCCTCGGCAGGAGCGAGCTTAAGCGACATGTTGTCGATGGTGGCATTGCGCTTGATCGACGCGTCGTGGTCCCACCCCGCCATAAAGGCAGCGGCTATGGCCTCGATCTCGGGAACGGATTCGGCCATCTCCGGAGGCTGCTGGCGATTCCAGTGCGCGCTGTAGAAGCCCTCGCGGTACCAGCTCGGGTATTCGAGGCGGTAGATGTTCTCGGCATTCCCGATGTTGCGGTTGTACGACAGATCGAAGCATACCTGAACCAGAATCAGGTAGGCCGAAGCGAACGCTATGCCCAGTCCCGCGATATTGAGGATCGACGAGGAGGTGTAACGCTTCAGAACGGTAATGAAGTTCTGGAAAATCATATCATTTTACTTTTTATGTATTATGTATCTAATCTATTCGCCTCCGAGCACGCGCGCGGGGTTTTCGTTGGCGGCGGCGCGGCTGCGCGCCGTGACCAGTCCGACCGTAAGGGCCATGACCACAGCGAAGGCCGCGGCGAAGATCCACCAAGGCAGCGGCGCGCGGCGCGCGAAGCCCTCCAGCCAACGGTCGGCGACGTACCACGCCACGGGAGCCGCGACGACGAAGCAGACGGCCACCATAATGACATAGCGGCGGTTGAACATGCGCAGGAGCTCCGCCGAGCTCGCGCCGAAGACGCGGCGCACGGCGATCTCGCGGCGGCGATGCTGGGTTTCGAACAGCACGATGCCGAAGACGCCCATGAGCGATATCACCACCGCCATCATAGCGAAAAGCCCTATGACGAACGCGTTGCGGCGAGTCTTTTCGTAAAGACGCTCCATCTCGGCGTCGAAGAATTCGATCTCGGGCTCGAAGTCGGGCAGACGCTCCTTGAGCAGGGCTCGCACATCGTCGACCACGCGACCGACATCGGTATTGGGTTCCGTTCGGAAATAGACATGAGGGCCCGCGCTGCCCCACGCGACATAGACCACGTTGGCGGGCTGTTGATCGAGCGGGTTGCCCGCAACGTCGCGCACGAAGCCCACGATGGTGGCGTTGTTCACCGTCTCGCCGATCTCGAAACCGTACTTGCGACGCGCGGCGTCGCCCATAAGGCAATATTGGGTGGCCGAATCGTCGTATTCGTCAATGAAGCCGTTGCCCGCGACCACGGGGATGCCCATCACCTCGGGAAAATCGTGGGTCACGTAACGCAGATAGAGCTCTATGTCGTAACCGTTGCGGGTGAAGGATGTGCGGACGCTCGAACCGTCGCTCACCATAGGTTGGTTGGCATAGGTCACGCCCGAGATACCCGCGATGCTCCTCATGCCGTCGTCGATCACGGCGCGGTACTCGCGATCGTCGAGGTCATGTTTCGACGGCAATTCGAATCCCAACAGATTCTCGCGGTCGATGCCTACGTCGTATCTCACCATGTAGCGATACTGCATCCACATGCACGCCGTGACTATTATGAGAGCCATCGACACGCAGAACTGCGCTCCGAGCAGCACGGTGCGCATGCGACGGCCCGACACCGAGCCCGAGAAGCCCCCTTTGGCGGCCAGCGAGGCGTTGAACGAGGTGATGTACCACGCTGGATAGACGGCCGACAAGACGGCCATGACCAACCCCATCGCCATCAGCAGCCCCGCGGCACCGAGATTGTGGACGAGCGAGAGCGGACGCGACACGTAATCGGCAAGCGGCGTTTCGGGCAGCGCGATGGATATCCACATCGTGAATAGCAGCGCGCACAAGACGAACATGACCGACTCGAACAAGAAATTGAGGCGCAGCGTGCGCGTCGGGGCGCCGAACACCTTGCAAACGTTCACCGCGCGCAGCCGCACGGGAATAAGCGCCATGAAGAAGTTGACGAAATTGATGAAGGCCACGATCACCACTATGAGGGCTATGGCGGCGCCCGTCACGATGGCGGAAAACGAACCGTGCTCCACGAAATCCACATCGCTGTCGAAATAGATATCGTGCTGGACGCATATAAGCGCGGGCTTGTACAGCTCGTCGATTTTCGACACGTCGAAATCGGGGTCCATATAACGCAGAAACGCCAAGTGTTTGTCGCGGCCCGCCTTGTTCCACACCGCGGCGAAATTGTCGGCCGTCGCCCCCTCGCGCAAACGGAACATACATCTGGACAGGGAAATATCATCCCTGAAGGGGCGAAACACGCGAGCTCCCGCGAGGAACGAGTTGTCGGGGAAATCTTCGCAAATGCCCGTCACGACCACCTCGACAAAGTTGCGGTCGCCGTAATCGGGCGAGTCGGGCACCAAAACAATGTCGCCCGCATGCAATTTCATCTTCTCGGCCACCGACCGCGACACTATAACGCCGTCGGACGCGAACATTCCGCGCAGGTCGCCCTCGACGGCGCGGAACCCGAGCAAGTCGATAATCGACTCGGTGACATAATTGAAAACGAACTTGAAACGGTTCGTCTCATTCCCTTTTTTCTGCACGTCGAACAATCTGTCGGTCGTCATCCTGCCGCCGAGCTCGACTTCGGGGCACTGCTCGACGACCGAAGGGAACATATCGGCAGGCGCGTCGACGACATACGAATCGCGGTAGAAATGGGGCACGACCGTATACAAGCGATCGGATTCGGGGAACGAGCGATCGTAACCCAGATCGTATGTCACCTGCGCCATCATCACATAGAAGGCCGTGAAGGCCATCGTGAGGCCCGCTATGTTGAGCGCCGAGGCGGTTTTGTAGCGGCGCAGGGTGGTAAGGAAATTCTTGAAAGCTATCTTCATAAGTCAGAGATTCGGGGATCAGTGTTTAAGCAACAGTACGTCGTGGTCGCCGAAGTTGTCGTACGACGAGGTTATGACCTTCTCGCCCGCCTGCAACCCCTCGGTGACTTCGTAATACTGCGGATTCTGGCGGCCGATGCGGATATCGCGGCGATAGGCCTTTTCGCCCGAGGCGTCGACCACATAGATCCACGCGCCGCCCGTCGACTGGTAGAACGATCCGCGGGGGATGATGATCGCCTCGGTGGGTTGGCCGAGCTGTAGATTAAGGTAGTAGGTCTGGCCGCTGCGGATGTTCTCGGGGACGTCGCCCGCGAAGACGAAATCGGCGCGGAACTGGCCGTTGCGCACCTCGGGGTAGACCTTGCGCAGAAGCATCTCGAAACGGGTGTCCTGACGCTCGAACGACGCCGTGAGGCCCGTGACGACGCGGTCGATGTAGTGTTCGTCGATCTGGGCCGTCACCTTGAAGGTCGAAAGGTCGTTGATCTGGCCTATGTTGGCGCCCTGCGCTATCGACTTGCCCAGAACCACGTCGAGCATGCCCACCTCGCCGTCGATGGGGGCTTTGACATTCAGGTTCTCGACACGCTGGCGGATGAGCTGCATGTTGAGAGCCATCGAAGCGAGGTTCTCGTTCATCTGCTCGACCTGATTGGTGCGGTAGAGCGAATCCTGAATCTGACGTTCGAGGTTCAGATCGCGCTGGCTCTTCGAGAGCTCGTAATCCTCCTTCGAACGCAGCCAATCCTCCTTGGCCAGCAGATCGCTCTTGTAAAGCTCCTCGTTCTGGAGGTAGGCGCGGCGCTTGCGCTCGACGTCGAGGTCGAGTTGCAGGCGGTTCTGACGCAGCGACAGACGCTCCTGCTCCATCGATATGAGGGTGTTGCGCAGGATGTTCTGTTTCTCGGCCAGATCGGCCTCCGATTGCAGGATCTGCATGCTGAGCGAGTTGTTCGACATCTCGATAATCACGTCGCCGCGCTTCACGGAGGTGCCCTCCTCGGCCACGATGCGCTCGACGATGCCCGACTCCAGCGGCGAGAGCTGCACGGTGGTGATGGGCTGCACGGTGCCCGTCAGGCGCACGTAATCGTTGAACTCGCCGCCGCGGACCTCCGACACCGTTACCACGTCGGCATCCACGCGCAGCGTCGAGGCGTTGTCGCGCAGCAGCAGCCACGCCACGAAGATCACGAACGCGCCAGCAAAGGCGTAAGGCAGATTTTTCTTTTGGAACAAGGCTCTCCAGCCCTTCTTCTTTTCGAGTTTGATATCCATAGTGTTATTCTTTTATTATTTTCCACGAATCGTATCGCCGCGCCCCGCGGCGGAAAGCTGTCCTATGCCGTCAACGCTCTTGCAGCAGCGGGACGCCGTTGTAGTAGTCGACCATGCGGCACTTGATGATGTATTGCAGGCGCGAGCGCAACATCTCCGAGCGGGCTTGTTGCAGATTGTTCGCGGCGGTCTGCAACTCGATGGCCGAGACCATGCCTTTGGCGAACTTTTGCGACACGCCATTGTAGGCCAGTTCGGTGGCTTTCACCTTCTTCCGGCCCTGCACGTACTGTTTTCCGTAACCCAGCATCTGGCTGTATGTCTGCGCCACCTCGCTCTCGACGGAGCGACGCACGGCCTCCTCCTGCAACATGGCGTTGCTCATGTTGTAGCGGGCGCGATGCTTCGAGGTGCGGCGGCCGAGACCCGAGAAGATGGGAATCGACATCGACACCGAGACGTACGAACCGCGGTTCTGCTTGAGCTGACGCCACCACGAATCGTACGCCGCGGCGTTGTCGAGGTTGGTGTAGAAGCTGGTGCTGTAGCCGCCGCCCGCCGAGATCGACGGGTAGTAGCGGCCCTTGGTGATGCTGTAGTTTATCTCCGAATAGCGGCTGTTGAGCTCGGCCGAGCGCATGCGCGGATTGTTCGCCAAAGCGTTGTCGAGCACCTCGTCGAACGACGCGCCGACCAGTTCGCTCTCGATGCGGACGTCGGTATCGATCTCGAGCGGCTCATCCTGCGGGTAGTTCATCACCTCGCGCAGACGTATCTCGGCCAGCGACAGATTATTCTGCTGCTCGGTTAGCGAAACGTCGTTCGCCGCCACCTGCGCCTCGATCTCGGCCACGTCGGCAGGGCTAACCAATCCGAGTTCGAGATTCTTCGACGCCTTTTTCAGATTCAGTTCGCTCGCCGCCAAGGCGTCAGCGGCGATGGTCGCCGCGCCCGTGTAGTACACCACGTCGAAATAAGCCGCCATGGCGTTCATCGCGGCCTCGTCGCGCGCTAATTGCAGATTCTCGACGCCCATGGCGCGGGCCACCTTGGCGGCGCGGATGCCGTTTATGGTCGAGAAGCCCGAAAAGAGCGTCAGGCCCGCCGAGACGCTGTAGGAGTTGCTGAACGTGGATACGGTGGTGTAGATGTTGGTTTCGGGGTCGACCGAACGGCCGAAGTTCACCGAACCGCCCGAGCCCGCGCTCAACGACGGCAGAGCCGACGCCACAGCGCTTATGTAGTCCTCGCGCGCCGAGGCGAGCGAGTTGGCGCGCTGTCCGACGGTGGTGGAGTGCTCGACGGCGTAGGCCATACACTCCTCCAGAGAGAGCCGCTGCGAATAGAGGGGTGTCAATAAAATTGACACGAAAAGGGTCAGAACCGCTTTTTTCATAATATTCCGATAATTTTTTCCTTTGTCGGAATGGGGTGCCGAAACCGTGCCATCGAGCATTGCCACCTAATAATCAACACTTTAACCACCAATACCAATAGACAAGAGTGTCAAAAAATTAGACGATCGAGTGAATTTTTTTGACAATCCGAGAAATTCCGCATACTTTTGTCTTCGGTAATTATCGCTGAACGATGAAAGAGGGAAAGCTACTCATAGTTGATGACAACCGCGGCATTCTGTCGGCCGTGAAGCTGTTGGCCGACAAACATTTCGCCGAGGTGGTCACCCTCGCCTCGCCCAATTCGCTCGTATCGACTCTGCGCACCTTCAAGGCCGACGTGGTTCTGCTCGACATGAATTTCAGCGCAGGAATCAACTCGGGCAACGAGGGAATCTACTGGCTGAGGCAGATAGCCGACAAATATCCCGAGACCAAAGTGGTGCTGTTCACCGCATACGCCGACATAGATCTGGCCGTGAAGGCCATGAAGCATGGCGCGGTGGATTTCATCGTGAAGCCGTGGGACAACGACAAACTCATCGCCTCGCTGCGCAACGCCTGCCGACTGAGCCGCCGACACAGCGACCCGAAACGCGGCGACGAGTCGCGCCCCGACGACAAACCGATGTTCTGGGGCGAGAGCGAGGCGATGAGCCGCATACGCGAAACGGTGGAGAAGGTGGCCGTCACCGACGCCAACATCCTCATCACGGGCGAGAACGGCACGGGCAAGGAGATGCTGGCCCGCGAGATACACCGCCTATCGACGCGGCGCGGCGGCACGATGGTGAGCCTCGACATGGGCGCCATACCCGACACATTGTTCGAAAGCGAGCTCTTCGGTCACGTGAAAGGCGCCTTCACCGACGCGCGGACCGACCGCGCGGGAAAATTCGAGACGGCGAGCGGCGGCACGCTTTTCCTCGACGAGATAGGCAACCTGCCGCTGCACATGCAGGCCAAGCTGCTCACGGTGTTGCAGAACCGCAGCATAGTGCGGTTGGGCAGCAACACTCCCGTGCCCGTCGACATACGCCTGATAACGGCCACCAACCGCGATCTGTTCGACCTCACAGCGCAGGGAGGCTTCCGCCAAGACCTGCTCTACCGCATAAACACCATACATATAGTGCTCCCGCCTCTGCGCAGCCGCAAGGAGGACATAGCGCCGCTGGCCGCGATGTTCCTTGCCCGTTACGCCGAGAAGTACGGCAAACGCGTCGCGGGATTCACGTCCGCGGCGTCGGAGCGTCTCGCCGCCCACGCATGGGAGGGCAACATCCGCGAATTGCAGCATACGGTGGAGAAGGCCGTGATAATGAGCGACGCCGAGATCATCGACGCCGCGCAGTTGCTGCTGCGCCCCGCGACGGCCGTCGCGGCCGACAACGAGATGTCGACGCTGGAGCAGATGGAGCGCAGGATGATTCGCGACGCCATAGCCGCGTGCAACGGCAACATGACAGCCGTGGCGCAGCAGTTGGGCATCACCCGCCAGACGTTATACAACAAGATCAAGCGTTACGGGTTATGACCAAGCGCAAAATTCCATACGACAAGATCCTTTTCCGAATAGTAACCATAGCCGCGGGTTCGGCCGCGATCACAGTGTCGTTCGTGCTGGAGATACGTTCGCTGCTGGTGCTGGCCCTGCCCGTGGTTATAGCGGCGACGGTGTCGCTGTTCAGGATATACGGCGACATCATGAAGCGCATAAACTTCATATTCAACGCCGTGCAGAACGACGACTATGCGTTCCGTTTCGCCGACAACCCCAACGTCACCGACCACGCGTTGATAAACTACTCGCTCAACAGAATCAAGGAGGTGCTCGACAACGCGAAGTTGCAGATACGCGAGAAGGAGAAGTATTTCGAACTCATAACCGAGTGCGCCGACATAGGCATCATCACCGTCATGCGCAACGGCACCGTGTTGCAGGCCAACAGCAAGGCGGCGCATTTGTTCGGACTCATGCGTCTCACCCACATCGAGCAGTTGCGGCCCACGTCGGCGGCCTTGGTGGAGACGCTGAGCACCATCCGCCGCGGCGAGCAACGATTCGTGCAGTATGTGGACGAGACGGGCGACATGAGCCTGTCGCTCAGTTGCGCCGACATGCAGCTGAACGAAAAGGAGCTGCGCGTGATAACCATAAGCGACATAAACGACGAGCTGAACGAGAAAGAGATCGAGTCGTGGAACAAGCTCACGCGCATACTCACCCACGAGATAATGAACTCGTTGGCTCCCGTCACATCGATAAGCAACACGCTGCTGACCTCGTCGGCGGACGGCAGCGAGCTGCGCAACGGCCTGCAAACCATACACTCCACGGGCGAACGCCTGCTGTCGTTCGTCGACTCGTTCCGTCAGGTGACGCGCATCCCCGTGCCCCGCAAAACGCCGCTCTGCGTGGCCGATCCCATAGGCGAGGCCGTCGCGCTGACCGACTTGCGCGAGGTGGAGTTCACGACCGAGATCACGCCGCCCGACACCATGATATACGCCGATCGCACGCTCATAACGCAGGTGATGGTCAACTTGCTGAAGAACGCGCGCGAGGCCGTGGCCGTCGGCGAGGGTCCGAAACGGATTGCGGTGCGCACGTCGATAGATTCCGACGAACGCGTGAATATCGAGGTGAGCAACAACTGCGGCCCCATACCGCCCGACGTGGCAGAGAATATCTTCACCCCGTTCTTCACCACCAAGGACGGCGGCTCGGGCATAGGGCTGGCCGTATCGCGCCAGATAGTGCGGCTGCACGGCGGCTCGCTGCGACTGACGAGCAACCGCCCCGATTGCGTGGCGTTCACCGTAACGTTGGATTAAATATTACCCGACACATATGTATATTTTGCGGTTCGAAGAACCGCGCGGGGACATAATATACACGCGTCAGCACACCGCTTTGCGGTGTCTTCGGCGGCTTTTGGGTTGCTTTAGGCATTCGGGCAGCAGCCTGCGGAGATCGCATGAATGAGCTGTGCGAATAGCGGGCCTCCGCTGGCGGGAGGCTGCGGCCCGCGCGGTTCTTCGAACCGCATTTTGCCGGTGCATGTGAATTAAATGCGCGCCGAATACCGATGCGTAATTCGTAAAATTAAAAAAGGCCCGAAACGAATCGGGCCCTTTTCATTACTTTCGGTTTTTAATCAACCACTCGGCTATCTGCACCGCGTTTAGCGCGGCGCCCTTCTTGATCTGATCGGCCACGCACCAGAACGCGAGTCCGTTGGGCGAGGTGAGATCCTTGCGGATACGGCCCACGTAAACGGGATCCTTGCCCGCGATGAAGAGCGGCATGGGATACACCTTGTCGGCGGGGGCGTCCATCAGCACGATGCCCTCGGCGCGAGCGAAAGCCTCGCGCGCCTCCTCGGGCGTCACGGGACGCTCGGTCTCGAGCCAAATGCTCTCCGAGTGGGCGCGCATGACGGGCACGCGCACGCAGGTGGCCGACACCTCGATGTCGGAGTGCATGATCTTGCGAGTCTCGTTGTACATCTTCATCTCCTCCTTGGTGTAGTCGTTGTCGGTAAAGACGTCGATGTGGGGAATCACGTTATAGGCCAGCTGGTAGGCGAACTTCTCCACCGTGGGCTCCTCGCCCGCCACGATCTGCGCGTGTTGCGTGCGGAGCTCGGCCATAGCCTGCGCCCCCCCGCCGCTGGCCGACTGGTAGGTGGCCACGTGCACCTTGCGGATGTGCGACACCTTCTCGATGGCCTTCAGAGCCACGACCATCTGTATGGTGGTGCAGTTGGGGTTGGCGATGATGCATCGGGGAGCGTCGAGGGCATCCTCGGGGTTGACCTCGGGCACGACCAGAGGCACGTCGGCATCCATGCGGAACGCGCTCGAATTGTCGATCATGAGCGCGCCGTGCTTGGTTATGGTCTCGGCGAACTCTTTCGAGATGCCTGCGCCAGCCGAGGTCAGAGCGATGTCGACGCCCTTGAAGTCGTCGTTGTGGCAAAGCTGCTTCACCTCGATCTCCTTGCCTCGGAAATTATATTTTCGTCCCGCGCTGCGCTCCGATCCGAAGAGCAGAAGTTCGTCGACGGGGAAATCGGTTCTCTCGTTCAAAATGGTCAGAAACTCCTGACCCACGGCGCCGCTCGCGCCCACAATGGCAATTCTCATATTTCAGTTTTTTGGGTTTTGCACTAACTAATCTTTCAGCCGCAGAACGCGCCGCACGCGGGGTTAATCGAAAAACTCGTCGCCGCTCTGCTGCACGGTCGCCTCGTCGGGCGACAGCTCCTTGGGACAGTCGTAAGGTTCCCACCCCTCGGGGCGCGTGAACTTGGCGTTGCGGCTCAGTCCGAGGCGGGGATCGGCATACACCTTGGTGAGGAACTCGCCCACGATGGGCAGGGCCATGATGCTGCCCTCGCCGCCCGCGGGGAAGTGCACCGACTGGTCCTCGCCGCCGACCCACGATCCCGCAACCAAATTGGGCGTGACGCACATGAACCACGCGTCGCGGTTCTCGTTGGATGTACCCGTCTTGCCGCCGATCTCCATATCCTTCATTCCGAACTGCCATACCAGTCGGCCGCCCGTACCCGCGGTTATCACGCGCTGAAGCATGGTGAGCATGGTGTAGGCCGTCTGTTTGTTGATGGCGTCCTGCGATTGCGAGATGAAGCTCGAGATGAGGTTGCCCTGACGGTCCTCGATGCGGGTGACGAATATCGGATCGGTATGCACGCCCTCGTTGACGAAGGTGGAATAGGCGCTTGCCAGTTCGAACACGTTCGACTCGAACGCGCCGAGACACAATGCGTAAGCGGGATAGATATAGCTGCGGATACCCATGTTGTGCAGGAAATCGGCCACCGTCTCGGGCTGCTTGGCCTGCTTCATGATCCACGCCGAGTAGTTGTTGCGCGAGTTGGCCAAACCCCAGTAAAGCGGGTGCAGAACGCCGTCGTACTCCACCTTGCCGGCCTCCTTGGGCGACCAGATGCCCGCGGGGGTCTCGATCGACACCGGCAGGTTGGGCGCCATCGTGCAGGGGGTGAGGCCCAACCGGTCGATGGCGAAGGTGTAGATGAACGGCTTAACCGTGGAGCCTATCTGTCGCTTGCCCTGCTTGGTCATGTCGTATTTGAAGTAACGGAAATTGGGTCCGCCCACGTAAGCCTTCACGTGGCCCGAATGGGGCTCCATCGCCACGAACGAGGCACGCATGATGCGTTTGTGGTGCAGGATCGAGTCGCGCGGAGTCATCACCGTGTCGCGCTCGCCCTTGAAAGTGAAGACGCGCATGTCGCACTTCTTGTCGAACGAAGCGAATATGTCCTTCTCCGAGGCTCCTGCCTTCTTCATCTCGCGGTAGCGGTCGGAGTTCTTCATGGCGCGCTTGACGATCTGTTCGCGCTCTTCGGCCGTGGTGTTGCGGAACAGCACGCCCGAAGCCTTCACCTGACGGTCCATGCGCGGCTGGATCACCGTCTCCATCTGCTTCTGTATCGCCTGCTCGGCATAACGCTGCATGGCGGGCGAGATGGTGGTGTAGATGCGCAGTCCGTCGCGATAGATGTTGTACGGCGTGCCGTCGGCCTTCTTGTTCTTGTGGCACCAGCCGTAGAGCGGATTTTCGTCGTACTCCTTCACCGCCTGCTCGTAATCCCAGTCGGTGAGGAACTGACGCCGCACGGGACGCTGCATGTTCATCACCTGACGCAGCATCTCGCGGAAATAGGTCGCCTCGCCGTCGTTGTGCGAGATGGGTTTGTAGTCGAGCGTTATGGGCAGTGCCGAGAGCGAGTCGCACTCTTGGCGCGTGATCGCGCCTGCGACGCGCATGCGGCTGAGCACCAGATTGCGGCGTGCCAGAGCGTTGGCGGGGTTTCGCACGGGCGAGTAACGCGTGGGGGCGTTCACCACGCCCACCAGCACGGCGGCCTCCTGAACGTTCAGCTCGTCGGGTGCCTTGTTGAAAAAGGTGCTCGCGGCCGACTTTATGCCGTAAGCGTTGGAGCCGTATTCGACGGTGTTGAGATACATGGCCGCGATTTCCTCCTTGGTGTAGTTGTGTTCGAGCTTGAGAGCCGTAATCCACTCCTTGAACTTCGACTGCACGAGTTTCAGCGTGCGGCCGACCTTGCTTCGGTTGCGCACCGTGTCGCGCGGAAAGAGGTTCTTGGCGAGCTGCTGCGTAATGGTGCTGCCGCCGCCCTGCGAATGGTTCTGCAACGCCACCGTCTTGATTCCCACACGGAACAGCGACGGGATGTCGATGCCCGAGTGGCGGCGGAAACGCACGTCCTCGGTCGAGATCAGCGCGGCCACGATGGGCGGCACGTCGTGGCCGCCGAGCGATATGCGTTGCGTCGAGTCCTGCGGAAAGAGGTCGGCGTACTGCACGTAAGAGCGGTTCTCGACGAAAAACGAACCGATCACGTGGCCGTCGTCGCCGTAAATCTCGGTCGCGAGGTTGCTCTTGGGATTCTCTAACTCCTCGAACGAGGGCATGCGGCCGAAGATGCCCGAGGCGGCCAACGCCAGCATCACGAAGATGAGCGCCACGGGGCCGAGGGCGATGATCCACATCGCCTTTATGATGTTGTTCTTATCTTTTATCGCTCTCTTTATATCCATGTCAAAAGGTTGTGCTTTATTCTAACGTGCAAAGTTATAAATTTATTCGGAAAGGAGGCGTAATTTTCCGCCGCAATGCGTTCGTGTGTGTCGGTCAGAAGGGCAGATCCATGCCCGCCGAGAAATAAACTCCGCCCTCGCTCGGACGGTAGAGCGACAGCGTGATGGCGACAGTGGCCGAGGCGGGCTGGCTCAACATATTCACGTCGAAGGTCAGGTCGCCGCCCCACGAATCGATCTTGTGCCAACGCTCGCGCAGCATGCCGCCCGCGACGAATTCGCGGCGGCGGAATCGGGCGATGTCGTACCCCATGTTGGCGCGTATGCGCTTGAAATAGATTATTCCGCGCCAGCCGCCGTCGGGATAGCATATCGGGAACCGATAGTTGAGCGACGCGGCCATGTAGTGGCGGTTCTCGATCTGGGTGGAGTCGAAGCCGCGCGGCAGCAGGCGCGTGGACTTGAACGTGAGTGCCGAGAGGGCGTCGCGCGAGCGGAAGCCGCCGATCGAGGTCTGGTAGGCGACGTCGAGGTTGAAGCTGTTGTGCGGCAGCACGCCCGGGGTGTAGATGCGGGCGAAGAGGGCCGCCAGATCGCTGAAACGGCCGTCGGCGGGGTTGACGGCGTACGAGGCCGAGACCGCGAAGCCCCACGGCGGCAGAAAGTCGCGATGGGACATGCGCGTCATATCCTGAAATCCGACGGCGAACGAGGTGAGATGCAGACCTTTGCTGTAACCGATGGTGGCCACGTTGCTGATGCCGCCCTCGCCTACGGAGAGTTTGCCCGTGTTGGCCACGAGGCCGTTGGAGTACTCCCACGAAGCCGACGCCGTGAGGTAGCGGGTGTGGTAACCGCGTTGGAACATGAGCGGGAACGACACCGACGCGCCCACGGAGTAGTACTTGCCGCGTTCGGGAGCCTCGGGAAACTCTATGGCATGGGTCTCGGGATTGTAGGCGTAGACGGGATATATGTTCTGGCGGCCGCCATAGGTGGCGTTCACGCTGAGGGTGGGACCCAGCCCGTGGTAGCGGAGCGAGCCCCTCCACACCGATCCGTCGCCGCCGCTCCAACCGTAAGTGAAGAATCCCTCCATCGTGGAGAGCAGGTTCTGAGTCATGACCGTCGCGCCGAAATTGAGGTTCACGGCGCCCTCGCCGAGCGAGAATGGATCGTACGACAGCGGCGCCCAACTGTGGAAGTTGAAGAGGTGCTGCCCCTTGCGGTAGCGGCGCACCCGACGCGGCGCGTCGGCCGAAGCCGCGGTGTCGACGGCGTTCAGCGCCACGGTGTCGAGATTGATCGTGTTCCAGCTCCGCCGCGGAGGGTTCACTATGTCGAGAGGCAGTCTCGAATACTCCACGGGGCGCAGACCCTCGCGCAAGGATTGTATCGAGGGACGGTATCCGAGCGAATCGTAAGTGGTCATCGCGACCCTGCCGTCGTCGGTCGGCGCGGGATCGAACGATCCGTACGTCGACTCCGAGATGCGGTACTCTTTTCCCTCGCGCAGGTCGTAACAGTGCGTTTCGTCGCGTCCCGATGCTATCGAGCCGAAATAGAGCGTCCCGCCGCGCGCCCGCAGGCTGCTCAGGGTTATGTAGGCGGGTCGCGTGACCTGCCGCACCTCGCCGTCGGGATCGATTCGCGCGATCCACATGCCCTCGTCGCCCGTAAGGATCATATAAATCCGCCGCGTGAGGTCATCCCACGCGAGCGAGTGCACCTCCTGCCCGAAAGGCAGGGCGCAGCGGCTCTCCACGCCGTCGCGCGAGCGGCGTACGATGGTATATATGCCGTCGGGAGCGTACTCCGTCCATGCCAGACCACCCTCGCCGTCGGGGGTTGGGTAGAACAGATTGCCGCGCATGGCGACGGTGCGGGGACGGTTCGCGCCGAGGTCGAAATAACATATTCGCGACTCGACCTTCTCGGCGAACATCCTGCTGCGTCGGTATTCCGTCCACCAAACCCGTCCCGAGGCGCGGTCGTAAACGGGGCGCGTCGACATCTCGCCCGTGTGGCACAGCGTGCGCTCCTCGCCCGTGGCGGCGTCGAGCAGCACGAAGCGCGACGGGTCGTCGAAATCCTCCTTCAGAAGCAGCAGCGTATCGCCCGCCACGTGTATGGGATCGGAATATTTAGTATAGCTCCGCCGCCGCGGCGCGGGGAGGAACGCGGCCGAGTTCTTCGTGGCGGGCAGCGAGGCCCAGTAGTCGGCCAGCGAACCGAACGTGCGGCGGAACAGATCGCGCGTGGTGAAGCCGAAGAGCTTGCGCATGGTGAGTCCCGTCGAGATCACCATCCACGGATGGCGCGGGCCGTAAGCCGCTATCTCGTCGCATATCACCCGTCCCGTCGTCTCGTTGCCGTACGACACGAGCTGGTAACCGAGTTGATAGTGGTCGGGGATGAAGTCGCGGTAGGAGCCGCAGAAGAATTTGTCGGTGTTGCGGTACTTGGCGGCTATGTCGCCCATAGCGCGGAATTCGAGCGTGAAGCGCGGCTGTTTGCCGCGGCCGAACGACGACGCCTGCGTCTCGGACATGGTGGCGTCGCCCTCGATCATCCACAGCGGCATGTAGAGCAGGCCGATGGTGGAGCTCTGCTGCCCGAGCAGGCGGCTGAGGAACTTCACGAATCCCACGTTGAGGTTGTTATACTGCACGGCGTGACGGTATTCGTGCGCCACCAGCTGCTTGATCCACGGCATCGAGTAGCCGTCGACGGCGGGAGCCGAAAGGAACTCCACGCGCTTGGGCAGCCACATCACCAGACCGTTCGAGCGCATGTTCTCGGGGTGCACGACGAACGGAATGTCGAGTGCGGGCAGACGGTAGCCGTAAGATATGTAAGGTTGCATTATCTCGACAAAACGCAGGGTCGAGAGTCCTATCTCGGGCGTATGGTCGGGATAGATCACATCGGCGCCCTCGGTTTCGGCGCGCATCCATCTGAAACGCGCGGGGTCGGCGCCCCAGCTGTAATACTGCGCGCAGGCGCGTTCGGCCGCGACGAGGGCCGCAAGCAGTATGACCGAAAGTATGATGCTTCGAACAGCGCGCATGACGGAACGGGGGATCAGCCTCCCGCCTTTTTGCATCCGTATCCCGCCGCCGAGAGCAACTCGGCCACGCGGTCGCGGCGGTCGCCCTGAATGATGATCTCGCCATCCTTGACCGAACCGCCCGTGCCGCACTTGCTTTTGAGCATGCGGCCCAGTTCGGCAAGGTCGGCTTCGCGACCGACGAAGCCGCGCACGATGGTGACCGTTTTGCCGCCGCGGTGTTTGCGGTCGAGCCAGATGCGCAGATTCTGACGCTCGGGCGCGAGCGTTTCGGGCTCCTGCTCGCCCGCGGTGTCGTATTCGAAGTCGGGATTGGTCGAGTAGACCATCCCCAACCGTTCTTTCCAGTCGGCCATAACTATGTTTAAATATCGATAAAGCCCTCCCCGAGGAGAGGGCTTTATCGCGTCGCTTCGAAATAAGGTTATACTATATAAATTCCTTAACTCTATTATTTTTCTACCGTATACGAACCGCTCTCGTATACCTTCGATTCGCTTTCGCCCGGGAGGGTTACGGTAGCGGTAGCGCCCTCGGGCACGGTGAACTCCCAAATCCACTTGTCGCCCTCGTATCTCCATGCGCTCTTAATCGAGCCCGAGGCCGAATTGTACTCGGCCGTGAGGTGTCCCAAACGCTTGTCGGGCACGGGCTTCATTATAATATGCTTGAAACCCGCGACGGCAGGATCGGCGGCGATACCGGCGACCGTCTCCCAAATCCACTCGCACACGCAGCCGTAAGCATAGTGGTTGAAACTGTTCATGCCGCGCGGACCCATGCCCTTGTCGAGCATATAGCTGTTCCAACGCTCCCATATGGTGGTGGCGCCGTTGTCGACCGAGTAGAGCCAGCTCGGGTTCTTGCGCTGGAACAGAAGCTCGTAAGCGATATCCGCCATGCCGTTCTCGGTGAGGGTGGCCATCAGGATCGACGTTCCCAAGAAACCCGTTTGCAGGCAGTTGTCGTGCTGCTCGAAGTTTTCGCGCAGGCGGGCGATCATCCGCGCCCTCGCTTCGCCCTCGACCAAGCCGTTCTTCAACGCGAAGAGAGCGGGAGTCTGCATCGTATTCAGGATCTCGGTCTTGAACGTGCCGTCTTCATTGAGGAAAGTCGCCTTCATATACTCTTTCGCGTCGGCGGCCATCTGCGAATACTTCGCGGCGTCGCGACCCGTCGCGGCCGCCATATCCGCCATCATGGCGGCGTCGATGGCCCAATAAGAGGCGCTCAGATAGTTCCAGTAGTCGATGGTTTCGGGACGCGGTCCGCCTTCGCCGAAGGCTCCGCCGCCGCACGACTCCAGCGGCTCGTAGCTCAGCCAGTCGGCCCACTGGTAGTTCCTGTTCTCGTCTATCAAAGCCTCGTGGCTGTACTTGGTATCGTTTATATGGTTCATAAAGAGGTCCATCGCCTCCCAGTTCTCATCCACTATACGTTTGTCGCCGAACTGCTTCCATACGGTCCACGGAACTATGATGCCGGCGTCGGCCCATCCCAGTCGCATAGTCTCATTGCCGTACTGCGCATGCGGGGCCACGCCCGGGAAACCGCCCTGAGGGCTTCGGCTGTCGCGCATGTCGCGCATCCACTTGCGGAAGAACGTCGAAGTGTTGGCAAAGAATGTGCCCGTCTCGGCGAATACCTGCGTGTCGGCCGTCCAGCCCAGACGCTCGTTGCGCTGCGGACAGTCGGTGGGCACCGAGAGGTAGTTCGAAAGCTGGCCCCAATAGGTGTTCGAGATGAGTTTGTTTATCGACTCGTCGCCCGTCGAGATCTTGCCTATTTCGAGGCCCTCGGCGATGGAGGTGACGGGGATGGTGGCGATCTCCTTGATAGTCACGGCGTCGGTGGCGACGATCGACACGTAGCGATAGCCGAAGAAAGTGCAGCTCGGATGATAGCTCACGAACTTGTCGCCCGGGCCGAAGGTGTATTTCAGGAAACAACCCGTATCGGGGATGCGCAGGTTCTCGCGGTGCACGCTGCCCTCGGGACCGTCCATGCCGCGGCTTCTCGCTCCGTTGCCGTCGTTGAGCAGCTCGCCCGGCATGCAGGTAAGCGTCGTACCCTCCTTCGCGCTGAACACGAACGACGGAACGCCCGCGCAGTTCTGTCCGAAATCGATTACCAGCGTCTCGCCCGCATCGACGGTCATGGTTTGGTCGGGAGCGAAATTCTTTAATATGACAACCTTGCCGAACTCGTTGTCCTTGGCGTTCTCGACATCTTTCCACACGTAAGCCTTCACGGGAGAGAGCTTGAGATCATGGCGCAGATACACCTCGGCGCCCTCCGACGGCAGCACCTCGCCGCGGAACTCCTTGTTCTCCTCGGGCGCGGCGAATCGGTCGGCGCATTCGTAACCCATCTTCTCGCGAGCGTCGTACTCCTCGCCGTCGAAGATGGCGGCATGCTTCACGGGGCCCGCTATGCCCGCTTTCCAGTTATCGAGGTCGGTGCCGTACAGCTTCTTCGATCCGTCGGCATAGGTCAGCTCCAGCACTCCGCGGAAAGCGCACTTCGTGCCCCACATCTTTCCGTCGCCCGGGGTGACGATCTTGTCCGCCCACCAGCCCGGGGTGACCTGCGCCGAGAGTTGATTCTCGGCATCGGCGCCGCACTCGAAAGCGTCGGTTATGTCGTAAGTGAACGAGCGGCGGGTCTTCAGAACGTGGGTGAATCCCGGTTTGAGGAACTCCTCGCCCACGGGCTTGCCGTTCAGATAGAGTTGATAGACGCCCAGACCCGTGGTCATCCACTTGGCGGAAGCGACCTTTCGCTCGTTCTTCACGGTCGACACGAACCAGCTCGCGCCGTCGGCCGCGCGGCCGTTGTTGCCGTCATGAACGACAGGGGCATCCACGGCGGATATCCATTTGGCCGACTCCCAAGCCGACGCGTCGAGAGCGTCGGCCTTCTCGCCCACCACTGACGGCGAAGGCGAACAATTCACAAATAACGCAACGCTCGCCGCAAATGCGAACACGGAAAGGTAAAGGTTCTTTTTCATATCGTTCAGGTTATATATTTACAAAACCAACAGATATACAAATGTACGCATTTGTAGGCTATTTAGCAAATTTATCGCGTATTTATGCCGTTCATCCGCCCCGCAGGCCGATTTTTTCATTATATTTACAGCAGATATGAAACGAGCATTAGCCGAAAAACTGAGATACGAAGCCTATGTACGGCAGCGCGCCGAACAGTCGGTGTCGTTGCCCGCCCCCGTGGACGACGGCCGCAGGCTCGTGCGCGTCTTCGTCGAGGGGTACGAGGACGTCGCGTTCTGGCGCGGCATATTCGACCATTTCCGCAACCCCTATCTGCGTTTCGAGATCTCGGTGCCCAACCGCGAGGATCTGCCCAAAGGCAAGAAAGTGCTTATGTCGATGATACGCAGTTCCAGCGAGGAGCTGCTGCTGTGCGTCGACTCCGATTTCGACTACCTCTTGGGCGATCTCACGCCGCAATCGGCCGCGATAAATTCGGCTCCGTTCATGTTCCACACCTATACCTATGCCACCGAGAACTATCTGTGTTACGCCCCCTCGCTGCACAACGTGTGCGTGAAGGCGACCAAAAACGACTGCCACATCTTCGACTTCGTGACATTCATGGCCGAGTACTCGCGCATCATCTATCCGCTGTTTCTGTGGTACGTCTATTCGGCGGGGGTGTCGAACGAATCGGTCTTCACGCTGGTCGATTTCAAGAACTCGGTGCGTCTGGGATTCCTCGAAACGGACAACAACGGCGCGGGGACCCTCGCGTGGCTGGAGCGCAACGTGCGCCGCCGCCTCAGCCGACTGGAGGACGAGCATCCCGACATGCGCCGCAACATGCCCGCCTTCGCCGAGAGGCTGCGCGCCAAAGGCGTCACGCCCGAGACGACATATCTGTACATGCACGGCCATACGCTCATGGACAACGTGGTGATGATAATGCTCAACGCCGTGTGCGACAAACTGCGCACGATGTCGATAGCGAAGATCAATTCGTCGAAGAAAACGGGGCTGCCGCTCAAAAACGAGATGAGCAACTACATCAATTCGCTGCGTTCGATACGCGACGTGCTGTTGGATAACGAGAACTACACCACCTGCCCGCTTTACGAGAATCTGAGCCGCGACATAGAGCAATATCTCCGCGGCGTCGTGACCCGCATAAAGGCCGAGCGGGGCGAATAAGACGGCGCGCATAGTTTTCAGAACTAACCTATAAAAATCATCGATATGAAGAAAACTGCTCTCTTTTTTGTCGCTCTGTCGGCATTCGCATTGTCGGCATCTTGCGGACGGAGCGACCGTGGCGGCGTGCACGGCGTAAAACACGTGGTCGTAGTCGGATTCGACGGATTGGCGGGCAACGTGCTCGACAAACTCGACATGCCCACACTGCAAACGATGGTCGACGGGGGCGCGTGGACCGCCGAGGCCCGCAGCATACTCCCTTCGTCGAGCGCGTGCAACTGGGCGTCGATGTACATGGGCGTGGGGCCCGAAATGCACGGGTTCAACACTTGGGGCAGCCGAAAGCCCGACTTCCCGTCGGTGGAGCTGGGCAAGAACGGCATATTCCCGACCATATTGACCGTTCTGCGCGACCACGATCCCGACATGGATATATGCGCCATGTACGAGTGGGATGTGCAGGGCGACCTGATAGACAGCAAGGCCGCAACCGTTCACAAGCACATACCGATGGGCGAGAGCCGCAGCAAGGATATCACCGACGCTTTCACCGCTTACCTCGCCGCAAACAAACCCGAGTTCTCGATGGTGATTTACGACTCGCCCGACGTGGAGGGGCACAAGCACGGTTGGGGATCGGAGCCGTACATGGATCGCATGCGCGAGCTCGACGCCCATCTGGCGCGGATAGTCGACGCGACGAAGCAGGCGGGGATGTACGACCGTACGATCTTCATGATAGTGTCGGATCACGGCGGCACGGGAACGGGCCACGGAGGCACCACGATGGACGAGATGGAGGCTCCGTTGATATTTTTCGGCCGCGGCGTAAAGCGCGGACACGAGATCGAAGCGTCGGTGATGCGTTACGACACGGCGCCTACCATAGCCTATATCTTCGGCGCGGCGACGCCCGACGCATGGCGCGGCAAGGCGATTAAAGAAATATTCGAATAGGCTGCAAGGTTGCAATCGTAATTTAGCGAGACCGGTTGCTGTTCGCCGACGGCGGCGGGAATGCGTCAGCAGTCCGCCGCAGTGGGGCGGCGGCGAACTGCCGACATCGCATTGCGATGTCGAAACTTTTACATATTATATTAACGTCAGAACATTATGGAACCTAATTTCTGCCAGAGCTGCGGAATGCCGCTCACGGACGAGGTCGCGGGCACGAATGCCGACGGAAGCAAGAATCGGGACTACTGCATATACTGCTACAAGGAGGGCGCGTTCACGCAGGATTTCACGATGGAACAGATGATAGAACATTGCGCCCTATTTACCGACGATATAAACAAGCAGTCGGGGCTGAGCCTTACGCCCGAACAAGCGAAAGAGCAAATGCGACGATTCTTCCCGCATCTGAAACGGTGGAAGCAAGGCTTATAAAAAAAGCCCCCTCCCTGCAAAAAAATGCGTCCCGACCTCGGAGGTCGGGACGCATTCGTTATATGACGCCGAAGCGTTTACTTGTTGTTCTTGCTTGCGTCCTCCATCGCGGCCTTCAGCTCAGCCAGACCTGCGATGTCGCCCAGAGTGGTCTTCTCGATCGAAGCGTTGATCTTCTTCACAGACGACTTGGTAGCCTCTGCCGAAGCGCGCTTCTCGGCCTTCTCGGCAGCGTACTCGGCACGCTTTACCTCCTCGAAGATGCGAGTGTGCGAGAGAGTGATGCGCTTGGTGGCCTTCGAGAACTCGATCACCTTGAAGTCGGCGGTGTCGCCCTGCTTCAGGGTCGTGCCGTCCTCCTTCACGAGGTGCTTGGCGGGAGCGAAGCCCGTGATGTTGTCGCCGAGCGATACCACGGCGCCCTTGTCGGTCATCTCGGTGATGGTGCCCGAGTGGATGGTGTCGGTCGAGTACTTGCTCTCGATCTCGTTCCACGGGTTCTCCTCCAACTGCTTGTGGCCGAGGCTCAGGCGACGGTTCTCCTTGTCGATCTCCAGTACCACCACCTCGATCTCGGCGCCGATCTGCGTGAACTCGCTGGGGTGCTTGACCTTCTTGGTCCAGCTCAGATCCGAGATGTGGATCAGGCCGTCGATACCCTCCTCGATCTCGACGAATACGCCGAAGTTGGTGAAGTTGCGAACCTTGGCGTTGCACTTCGCGCCCACGGGGTAACGGGTGTCGATACCCTCCCACGGATCGGGAGTGAGCTGCTTGATGCCGAGCGACATCTTACGCTCCTCGCGGTCGAGGGTGAGGATCACCGCCTCTACCTCGTCGCCCACCTTCAGGAACTCCTGAGCCGAACGCAGGTGCTGGCTCCACGACATCTCCGATACGTGGATCAAGCCCTCGACGCCCGATGCTATCTCGACGAATGCGCCGTAATCGGCCATAACGACAACCTTGCCCTTAACCTTGTCGCCTACCTTGAGGTCGGCATCCAAAGCCTCCCAAGGATGCGGGGTGAGCTGCTTCAGACCCAGCGCGATGCGCTTCTTCTGCTCGTCGAAGTCGATGATGACCACGTTGAGCTTCTGGTCGAGCTGCACGATCTCCTCGGGGTGGTTTACACGGCCCCACGACAGGTCGGTGATGTGGATAAGACCGTCCACGCCGCCCAAGTCGATGAATACGCCGTAATTGGTGATATTCTTGACAGTACCTTCGAGGATCTGTCCCTTCTCCAACTTCGACATGATGACCTGCTTCTGCGCCTCCAGCTCGGCCTCGATGAGAGCCTTGTGAGAAACGACCACGTTGCGGAACTCCTGATTGATCTTCACGACCTTGAACTCCATCGTCTTGTCGACATAGATATCGTAATCGCGGATGGGCTTCACGTCGATCTGCGAACCCGGAAGGAACGCCTCGATGCCGAACACGTCGACGATCATACCGCCCTTGGTGCGGCACTTCACGTAACCCTTGATGATCTCGTCGTTGTTGAGAGCCTCGTTCACGCGATCCCAGCTCTTGAGCTGGCGGGCCTTCTTGTGCGAAAGCGCCAGAGCGCCGCTCTTGTCCTCGACAGAATCTACGTAAACCTCTACCTTGTCGCCTACCGCCAGATCGGGGTTGTAGCGGAACTCGGTAGCCGGAATCATACCCTCGCTCTTGTAGCCGATGTTAACGGTAACCTCGCGCTTGTTGATCTCGGTTACGGTACCCTCCACCACCTCGCCCGTGGCGATGTTCGACAGAGTCTTGTCGTAAGCCTCGGCAACCGTCTCCTTGTTCTGGCCGCCGTAAAGATCCAAATCGTTCTCAAACGAATTCCAGTCGAAGTTTTCGTTTGCTACAATCTTGTTTTCTTCCATAATTGTGGAAATGTTTTGCGATGCAATCGCTCGTTAATGGTTTATAATCAATTATTTGCCTTCCGGACGCACAATCGCGCCCTAAAAGACTCGCAAATATAGCATAATTTTTCCGTAACGGTAAAGTATTCAGATCGTTTTTTGCGATTTATTTTCGGCGAACGGACCGAGGGTCTTTACACATACGAATACCGACGGATCGCCGCTGAGGCGATCCGTCGGTCGAACGGGATTCGTGGGCAATCGTCAGAACTTGGCTTCGCGAAGCACCACGCGAACCGAGGCGGGATTCGACTGGCGGACCAGCAGATCCTGATCCGACGCGTAACGGTCGTAAAGCTCGTCGGTGTAGTTGCGTATGGTGAGCAACTCCACGTCGTCGATCTTCTCCACGCTGAAATTCTCGTCGTTGAGCGCCTTTATCAACTCGTCGATATGCCACGAGTACTCCACGCAAAGGCTCAGATCTACCGCCGAGTTGTTAATCAGATTGGTCTTTATGCGGAAACGGTCGAGAAGCGAGAAGATAACCGCGAACTTCTCCTCCATGACGAACGAGAAGTCGCGCGAACGGATCGTAAGCAGCACTTGGTTGCGCTTGTAGATCAGAATAGGCAGCGTCACGTGCTCCGCCTCGCCGTTGATGACCGTGCCCGGCTTCGACTTGTCGCCGAAAGGACGCACGTAAAGCGGAATATTCTTGTTCTGCAACGGCTTGATGGTCTTGGGGTGGATGATCTGCGCGCCGCTGTATGCCAGCTCGATGGTATCCAGATAGTTCAGAGCGTCGATCTTCACGGCGTCCTTGAATATCTTGGGATCGGCGTTCAGCACGCCGTCGACATCTTTCCACACGCTCATCGACTCGGCGTCGAGGATGTATGCCGCCACGGCGGCCGAGTAGTCCGACCCCTCGCGGCCGAGAGTGGTCGTGGTGCCATCGGGCGCGGCTCCTATGAAGCCCTGACCGACGAAGACTCCGACGCCCGTATTCTCGGTGGCGGCCTTCAGCCTCGGTTCCGATACCTTTATATTAACATAGGCGTCCTTGTGGCGTTGGTTGGTGACGAACGCGGCGCGCATGTCGATCCAACGGTTGCGGATGCCCGTGAATTCCAAATACTCCGAAATTATGGTGGTGGAGATCAACTCGCCGTACGCCACTATGGTGTCGTACCACAACTCGGCGTCGGCCGCGCGGTATACGGTGTCGACGGCTATGTCATGCAGTTCGCCGAAGAGCCTGTTTACAGCCTCGATCTCGACGTGTCCACCCCACAGATCGTCGACGATCGAGGCATGATACTCTTTTATGCGTTTTATCTCGTCGGCCGCCTCGCGCTTTCGTCTGTTCTGCATGTGGGTGAAAACGCTCTCCAGCGCGTTGGTCGTCTTGCCCATCGCAGAGACGATAATAAACAGATTCTCTTCACCGTCGACTATGCGTCGCAGGTTTCTCACGCCGTCGGCGCTCTTCACCGAGGCTCCTCCGAATTTGTAGACCTTCATAATACCTTATCAGAATATTCCTTATTCGGATGCAAAGGTATTAATTTTTGTATTCGCCGACACGGCGTTAGCACGATTTTATCTATCTTTACCGCACAAAACGAGAATAAATATGTATAACGATCTCAAAGAAATAGTGGAACGGGCGTGGAGCGACCGTTCGATGTTGGCCGACCCCGCCGTCAAGGCTGCGATACGCGAGGTGGTGGAGGCCGTGGACAAAGGCGCGCTGCGCACCGCCGAACCCGTCGATCTCGAAAAGAGCGAGTGGCAGGTGAACGAATGGGTCAAGAAGGCGATAATCATGTATTTCCCGATTCAGGAGATGCGCGTGATGCGCGGCGGCGAGCTGGAGTGGTACGACAAGATGGAGCTTAAGCGCGATTACGAGAAGCTGGGCGTGCGCGCCGTGCCGCATGCAGTGGCGCGTTACGGAGCCTACATCGCGGCGGGAGCGATCCTCATGCCCTCGTACGTCAACATAGGCGCTTACGTCGATACGGGCACGATGGTCGACACGTGGGCCACCGTCGGCTCGTGCGCGCAGATAGGCAGACACGTGCATCTGAGCGGCGGCGTGGGTATCGGCGGCGTGCTGGAGCCCGTGCAGGCGGCGCCCGTAATCATCGAGGACAACTGTTTCATCGGATCGCGCTCGATCGTGGTGGAGGGCGCGCACGTGTGTCGCGAAGCGGTGCTCGGATCGAATACCGTAATCACGGGTTCGACGCACATCATCGACGTTACGGGCGCGGAACCCGTGGAGTATCGCGGATACGTCCCCGCGCGTTCGGTGGTCGTACCGGGCAGCTACACCAAGAAGTTCCCCGCGGGCGAGTACGGCGTGTCGTGCGCGCTCATCATAGGCCACCGCAAGGAGTCGACCGACAAAAAAACTTCGCTGAACGACGCCCTGCGCGATTTCGGCGTGGCGGTATAGAAATATGGCCCTGTTCGCCGACGGCGGCAGGACGCAATCGAGCGTAATGCGAGTTGCAGTCCGCCGCGTGGGGGCGGCGGCGAACTGCCGACATCGGAAACGATGTCGAAATACTTAAAATACGCATATGAAAAAACCTGAAAACCGCCCGTGGCGCGTGCTGTCGAGCGAATACATCGCCCGTCGACCGTGGTTCACGGTGCGCCGCGAAAGCGTGGAGCTGCCCACGGGGGCGGTAGTGCCCGAATGGTATGTCTTCGAGTTCCCCGATTGGGTGAACGTCATTGCCCGCACTGTCGAGGGCGAGTTCGTCATGATAAGCCAGTACCGACACGCTCTGGGCGAGACGCGTTACGAGTTGGTGGCCGGCACCTGCGAGGAGGGCGATACGGCGGAGCAGAGTGCGCGTCGCGAACTTCTGGAGGAGACGGGATATGCGGGCGGCGTGTGGCGACGCTACATGGTCACCTCGCCCAATCCGACCAACCACACCAACCGCGTGTACACGTTCTTGGCCGAGGGCGTCGAGCGCGTGGCCGAGCAGCACACCGAAGCGGGCGAAGATATAAAGGTACACCTGATGAGCATCGGCGAGGTGCGCGAGCTTCTGGACGGCGACGAGATAATGCAGTGTCTCCACGCCGCGCCGCTGTGGCGTTACATGGCCGAGAATCCTCCACAACCTATCGCGCGATGATATACCGATTCGAAGAACTTACATCGTCGAACGACGAGGCCGCCGACGCGCGCTACCGCGAGGGCGACGTCGTTTGGGTCGAGCGGCAGACGGCGGGACGCGGCCAGCGCGGCCATCGCTGGGAGAGCGAGGAGGGGCTGAACCTCACCTTCTCGGTCGTTTTCGAACCGTCGTTCCTCGTCCCAACGCGGCAGTTCATGCTCTCGGAGGCGGTCGCGCTGGCCGTCTGCGACACCTTGGCCCGCTTCGGCATCGAGGCGCGGATAAAGTGGACGAACGACATATACGTCGGCGACCGCAAGATCACGGGCATGCTCATCGAGAACAAATTGCGCAACGGCGGCATAATGCGGTCCGTCGCGGGTATCGGCCTGAACGTCAACCAGACTCGGTTCGACCCCGTGCTGCCGAATCCCGTGTCGATGGCCGCGGCGACGGGCTGCGAATTCGATCGGCGCGAGGTGCTGGAGGCCTTGCGCGGGGATCTCGACGCGCGTTACGCCATGCTGCGCCGCGGCGAGGAGGATACTTTGCAGCGCGATTATCATTGTCGGCTCTACCGTCGCGACGAGGAGCATTGGTACGCCCTGCCCGACGGCAGCCGTTTCCGCGGCACGATTCGTGGGGTGGAGCCTTCGGGCGCCCTGAGGGTCGAGCACACGGACGGCGAAGAGAGGAGTTATCTTTTCAAGGAGATAGAATTCGTGCGCGAAAGCATAAAATAATGTCGAACCTCTTGTCGTTAATAAAATAACAATTATCTTTGTGTAGGCAAACGGCAAAATATCTTGAAATATATAATTGACTAAAACAGTAAATATCATGAATGTACCTTCAAATCTGAAGTATTCGAGCGACCACGAATGGTGCCGCGTCGAGGGCGAGTTCGCCTTTATAGGTATTACCGATTTCGCACAGAGTCAGTTGGGCGACATAGTATTCGTCGACGTTCCCACCGTGGGCGAGACATTGGCCGCAGGCGACGTGTTCGGCTCGATCGAGGCCGTTAAGACCGTAAGCGACGCTTTCCTGCCCGTAGGCGGCGAGGTGGTGGAGTTCAACGACGCCGTGGACGCCGATCCCGCTCTGGTTAATTCCGATCCTTACGGCGAGGGCTGGATGATTAAGGTGAAGATGAACAATCCCGCCGATTACGACGCTCTGCTGACGCCCGAAGCCTATACCGAACTCATCGGCTAACGGCGGCGAGAAACGGAAGAATGAAACACAATCCAAATTAAATAAATTACGATATGTCAAAAGTAACGGTAATCGGCGCCGGCATGGTGGGCGCGACCTGTGCCAATGTGCTCGCGGCGCGCAACATAGCCGACGAAATAGTTTTGATCGACATCAAGGAGGGCCTCTCGGAGGGCAAGATGCTCGACATGTATCAGGCTGCCGCCACCACCGACTCGAAGAGCAAGCTGGTGGGCTGCACCAACGATTATAAGAAGACCGCCAACTCGGACGTGGTAGTCGTGACTTCGGGTATCCCCCGCAAGCCGGGCATGACCCGCGAGGAGCTGATCGGCACCAACGCCAACATCGTCAAGAGCGTTGTTTCGCAGGCTCTGGCCCACTCGCCCCGCGCGATTTTCGTCATCGTGTCGAACCCTATGGACACGATGGCCTACCTCACGCTCAAATCGACGGGACTGCCCAAGAACCGCGTGATCGGCATGGGCGGCGCGCTCGACTCGTCGCGTTTCCGCTGCTATCTGGCCAAGGCCGCAGGCGCCAACATCCACGACGTGGACGGCATGGTGATCGGCGGTCACGGCGACACCACCATGATACCCCTCGTATCGAAAGCCACCGTCAAGGGAGTTCCCGCTTCGCAGTTCATCTCTAAGAAGAAGCTGGAGCAGGTTGCCGCCGACACCATGGTGGGCGGCGCGACCCTCACGGGACTGCTCGGCACTTCGGCTTGGTACGCCCCGGGAGCTGCGGCCGCTTCGGTCGTGGAGTCGGTGCTGGGCGACCAGAAACGCGTTATCCCGTGCAGCTGCTACCTCGAGGGCGAGTACGGTCAGGAGGATATCATGATCGGCGTTCCCGCCGTAATCGGCCGCAAGGGCATCGAGAAGATCGTGAAGATCGACCTCACCGCCGACGAGACCGAGAAGTTCGCCGCATCGGCCGCAGCCGTTCGCAAGGTGAACCAGATCCTCGTCGACACCAAGGCGATCTGATCGACGGCTGTCGAATCATAGTATGGTAAATTCACCCTCGACATGAAGTCGGGGGTGAGTTGTTTTAAGAGGTGGCAATTTGCGGCTTATCGGAGTCGCGCGGAGGCTCGCAATCGTTCGCTCCGCAGTCTGCGACTCGCGACAAGCAAAACCGATGCGAATAAATTTCGGGACTCGGATCGGATGCGTTTCGCGAAAAATGGTTATTTTTGTAAAAATTTCACGGTCATGGAATCGAAACTGGTTTTATACAACACGCTCACCCGTCGCAAGGAGGCGTTCGAGCCGATTAATCCCGAACATGTGGGAATGTACGTATGCGGCCCCACGGTTTACGGCGACCCGCATCTGGGACACGCCCGCCCCGCCGTCACGTTCGATATGCTGTTCCGCTATCTCAAAGCGTCGGGTTATAAGGTGCGTTACGTGCGCAACATCACCGACGTGGGCCATCTGGAGCACGACGCCGACGAGGGCGAGGACAAGATCGCCAAAAAGGCACGTTTGGAGCAGTTGGAACCGATGGAGGTGGCGCACTACTACACCGAGCGTTACCATCGCGCGATGGACGAGTTGAACGTGCTCACCCCTTCGATCGAGCCGCACGCCTCGGGCCACATTATCGAGCAGATAGAGTTCGTGAAACGCATTCTCGATGCGGGTTACGCCTACATATCGAACGGATCGGTCTATTTCGACGTGGAGAAATACAACAAGGATTATCACTACGGCCGATTGTCGGGCCGCAATCTGGACGACATAATCGAGAACACGCGCGCGCTGGACGGTCAGGACGACAAACGCCGTTCGGTCGATTTCGCCCTTTGGAAAAAGGCGTCGCCCGAACATATCATGCGCTGGCCCTCGCCGTGGAGCGACGGGTTCCCCGGGTGGCACATGGAGTGCTCGGCCATGAGCGCCAAATACTTGGGCGAGACGTTCGACATCCACGGAGGCGGCATGGATCTGCTGTTCCCCCACCACGAGTGCGAGATCGCGCAGGCAACGGCCGCGCTGGGACACGATTCGGCACGCTATTGGGTACACAACAACATGATAACCATCAACGGGCAGAAGATGGGCAAGTCGCTGGGCAACTTCATCACTCTGGAGGAGATGTTCACCGGTTCGCACCGAATGCTCGCGCAGGGATATTCGCCCATGACGATACGTTTCTTCGTCTTGCAGGCGCACTACCGTTCGACGCTCGACTTCTCGAACGAGGCGTTGCAGGCGGCCGAAAAGGGACTCGACCGCTTGATGAAGGGCGTGGAAACGTTGGGCAAGCTGAAGCCCGCGGCGCAGTCGAGCGTCGACGTGCGGGATTTGGCCGACCGCTGCCGCGCGGCGATGGACGACGACCTCAATTCGCCGATGGTGATCTCGGCGCTGTTCGATTGGGTGCGTATCATAAATCAGGTGGCCGAGGGGCGTCAAAGCCTTACGGCCGAAGATCTGGAGACGCTGCGCGGCACGGTGAATCTCTATGTGTTCGATATTCTCGGCCTGCGCGACGAGAAGGCCGCGGGAGTTTCGGGCAACGACATGGTGACGCCTTTGGTCGAGATGTTGCTCGCCATGCGCCAGAAGGCCAAGGCCGACAAGGATTGGGCCGCGTCGGACAGGATACGCGACGAACTGACCGCCATAGGCATCCGCGTGAAGGACCGCAAGGACGGCGTGGACTGGGAGATAGAGTAAAAACGACTCGCAGAGTCGTGCGGGCCGCAGCCTTCGCCCCGCGGAGGCACGCAATTCGCACAGGCTCATTCGCGGTCTCCGCAGGCGCTGCCCCGAACGGTTCTTCGAACTGCGTCGGACACGGTTTTCGGAGCGCAGCGACCGAAGTCCCCTCCGAGGAGGGGATTTAAGGGTGGGTAGGATTTGTAAACGCGGCCAAAGGCCGCGGGTAAACGGCCGTCGGATTTTAATTTACCATACGATAAAATCGAAACTTTAATTAGTGTATAAAAATCATGATTTCGGAAGAACAGATTAAAGAGGCTATAAGACGACAGGATTCGTTGGGGAGGTGTCTTTGACATCGCTCAGCGGAAAATAGATCTTCAGAACGAAGAGGAGAAGACTCAGGATCCCGATTTTTGGAACGACGCCGACGCCGCGCAGAAGCAGTTGCGCAAGGTGGCGTCGATCAAGAGTTGGGTGGATGATTACGACGCCGTGGAAAAGGGCGTCGAGGATTTGCGGTTGATGCCCGAATTCGTCGAAGCGGGTCTCGCCACCGAAGCGGAGATGGACGAGCACTACCGCGCGACCATGGAGCGAATCGAGGCCTTGGAGTTGCGCAACATGTTGCGCGGCGAGGAGGACAAGATGGGCGCGATCATGGATATCAACGCGGGCGCGGGCGGCACCGAGGCTCTCGACTGGGCGTCGATGCTTCTGCGCATGTACACCCGCTGGTGCGACGCGCGCGGATACAAATACCGCATGATGGATTATCAGGCGGGCGACGAGGTGGGTGTCAAGTCGTGCACGCTGGAGATCGAGGGCGACTTCGCATACGGCTACCTGAAGAGCGAAAACGGCGTGCACCGCATGGTGCGTCTGTCGCCGTTCAATGCCAACAACAAGCGTCAGACCACTTTCGCGTCGGTATTCGTGTCGCCCGCGGTGGACGACACCATCGAGATCAAGATCAACCCCTCCGACTGCGAATGGGATACCTATCGGTCGAGCGGCGCGGGCGGTCAGAACGTCAACAAGGTCGAGACGGCAGTGCGTCTGCGCTACCACGGCAAGGATCCCGACACGGGCGAGCCCGTGGAGTTCCTGATCGAGAACATGGAGACGCGTTCGCAGCTCATGAACCGCGAGAACGCCATGCGCATCCTCCGCTCGAAGCTCTACCAGCGCGAGATGGAGAAGCGTCGAGCGACGCAGCAGGCGCTGGAAGCGACCAAGAAACGCATCGAGTGGGGTTCGCAGATACGCTCGTACGTGTTCGACGACCGTCGCGTGAAGGATCATCGCACGGGGTGCCAGACCTCGAACGTCGAGGCCGTGATGGACGGCGACATCGACGCTTTCATCAAGGAGTACCTGATGCAGTTCGGCGGCGAGTAACGGACTATCGGGAGTCGATTCGCATAAAAGTTCGTATCGCTTTCGGTTCGGTATTTCGACATCGCGTTGCGATGTCGGCAGTTTGCCGCCGCCCCACGCGGCGGACTGCAACTCGCCGAGGCTCGTGCATCCCCCGCCGTCGGCGAACAGATTTCATTACTTTGCGGATAAGCATTTAACTTTTAATTATGTTACGAATCGTTTTACTCTTTTCGATATTGTTGTCGGCGGCGGAGCGCATATCGGCCGCCGAACCCGACCGCGGCGGCGTCAAGGTAGGCGCCGAGCGCACGGACGAATACCTGTCGGCGTTGCGAGACCGTCGCGTCGCCGTGCTGGCCAACCATACGGCTATGGTCGGCGACCGTCATTTAGTCGATATGCTTTGCGACGAGGGGATCGACGTGGCGGGAATCTTCTCGCCCGAGCACGGATTCCGCGGCGGCGCAGATGCGGGCGAGCATGTCGGCAGCTCGGTGGACGAAAAGACGAGGATTCCCATCTGGTCGCTCTACGACGGCGGCTCGGGACGCCCCTCGGCCGCTACCATGAACAAGTTCGACGTGTTAGTGGTCGACATGCAGGACGTAGGGTTGCGGTTCTATACCTATTATATAACCATGCTGCGCATGATGGACGCCTGCGCCGACCATGACCGCGCCGTTATCGTGCTCGACCGTCCCAACCCCAACGGGATGTACGTCGACGGCCCCGTGCTCGACATGAAGTACAAATCGGGCGTCGGCGCGCTGCCGATTCCCGTGGTGCACGGCCTCACTATGGGCGAGATCGCCCTCATGTCGCGCGGCGAGGGGTGGTGCGGCGACTGCGAATTGCAGGTGGTGGCGTGCGAAGGATACACCCACTCGACGCGTTACGTGCTGCCCGTCGCGCCGTCGCCCAATCTGCCGACGCAACATGCCATATATCTCTATCCCTCGACATGTCTGTTCGAAGGCACCGTCTGCTCGCTCGGCCGCGGAACCGACCATCCGTTCGAGTGTTACGGCCATCCCGATTACAAGGGCGGCGACTTCGCGTTCACGCCGCGCTCGATGGCGGGAGCGAAGAACCCGCCGCTCAAGGACCGCAAGTGCTTCGGCCGCGATCTGCGCGGGGTGTCGGACGAGAGAATCATCGAACGCGGATTCGACTTGGAGTATGTTATAGACGCCTATCGCAATCTCGGAACGGGCGATAAGTTCTTCACCCCCATGTTCGAAAAATTAGTGGGTGTCGATTACGTGCGCCGCATGATAATCGAAGGCCGTTCGGCCGACGAGATCCGCGCCGTATGGCAACCCGAATTGGAGAAGTACCGCGTCCTGCGTCGCCGATATCTGCTGTACGAGGAGTAAATCTAAAGATATATCGCCATACCCGCGACGGCCGAGAGGACGATCAGTAGTATGGGGTTGACTTTCTTGTACGATGCGACGAGCGTCGCGCCGAAAAGCGCCCAGCTCCAAGCGTCGATGAAGCTCGCGCCGTCGTCCGACGTGGGAAATATCAACAGCAGCGCGGCCGAGCCGATCATGCCTATCACCACGGGGCGCATACCCGCCACGGCGCCCTTCACATAGCGGTTGTCGCGCAGTTGCAGGAAGAAGCGGGTGATGATTATCATCAACGTGAGCGCGGGCAGACACACCGATACGGTCGCCACCACCGAGCCCCAGAATCCCGCCACGGTGTAACCCACGTACGTCGCCGAATTGATGGCTATGGGTCCCGGGGTCATCTGCGACACGGCCACTATGTCGGCGAACTCGGCGTTGGACATCCAGCCGTTCTGCACCACCACTTCGTTCTGTATGAGCGAGAGCATGGCGTATCCGCCACCGAAGCCGAAAAATCCGATCTTCAAATAGCTGTAAAAGAGTTGGAGATATATCATCGCCGCGCCTCCTTTCCTTTTCGCGCCGACCATGCCGCCCACGCGACACCCGCCACCGCGCCCGTTATCAACAGATAGACGGGCGAAAAGCCGAAATGCCACACCGCCAGCGCGACGGCCGCGGCCACAGCCACGAGGATGGGACGCATCCCCTTGGTGAATCCCATTATGGGCGCTATGATGAGCGCGACCACCGCGGGACGCATACCCTTGAACGCGGCGTCGACCACGGCGTTGTGGCGTATCTGCGAGAAGAATACGGCCACCACGAGAATTATGATGAACGACGGCAGCACGACTCCGAGCAACGCCGCAGCCGCGCCCGCATAACCGTACATCTTGTATCCGACGAACACCGAAGTGTTGAGCGATATGGGCCCGGGGGCCGACTGGGCCAGCGTGAGCAGATCGAGAAACTCGCCCTCGGCGATCCATCCGCGGCGGGTTATCACCTCGTTCTGTATGATCGGTATCATGGCGTATCCGCCGCCGAATGTGAACAGCCCGATCTTGAAAAACGACAGAAAGAGTTCGAAAAATTTGTTCATGGTCATCGTGTTTCTAAAAAAACGCCTGACAAATATCGTGCGCGACAACGCCGCCCGCGCTACCTCGCGAAACGGCAGAACGTGCCGAGCGGCAGCGACTTGCCGCTGCGGTCGTCGAAGTAGAGCTCGCCGAACTCCTCGCCGCCCTCGCTGCCGAAACACTGCCTTACGGCGGTGCGGGCCAGCAGGGCCGACAACCCCATCGAATAGAGGTTGAGCACGAGGAATCCGCGCTCGCGGTCGAGCAGCTCGGCGCAGCACTCCAGCATGCGGCCTATGTGCTCCTCCAAAACCCACTTCTCGCCGTTCGCGCCGCGGCCGTACGCGGGCGGATCGAGGATGATGCCGTGGTAGCGGTTGCCGCGGCGCATTTCGCGCTGCACGAACTTCATGGCATCCTCCACGATCCAGCGCACGCCGTCCAAACCGCTCTGCTCCATGTTCTCGCGCGCCCAGCTCACCACCTGCTTCACCGAATCGACATGCGTCACCTCGGCTCCCGCGGCACGGGCCGCCAAGGTCGCGCCACCCGTATAGGCGAACAGGTTGAGCACGCGCGGCGAACCTCCCTCGGCCGCGAGCGCGGTCGCGCTGTCGTAGATAAAGTTCCAGTTGGCCGCCTGCTCGGGGAATATGCCCACGTGCTTGAACGCCGTAAGCCCCAATCGCATGCGGATATTCATATCTTTGTACGAGTACCCCACCGTCCAACGGTCGGGCATCGCGGGACGTCGGGTCCATTCGCCGCGCTCGTCGCTCCGCGAAGAGGAGGCGCGCATGAACGAGGCGTGCGCCGCGGCGCGCCACTGCTCCTCGCCGAGCGACCGTCGCCATATAGCCTGCGGCTCGGGACGGCGCGTGACGTAAGAGCCGAAACGCTCTAATTTCTCGCCCTCGCCCGAGTCGATGAGTTCGTAATCGGGGAACGAAGGTGTTATAAGCTGACTCATAAATATTTAATTATCTCATATTTCAGTTATGTCCCGCAGCCGCCGAAGATGAAAATCATCCCTTGTCGCCGCGTCCCAAGTCGATGAGCGACATCTCGCATCGGCTGCAATCGAACGCGAGGCGGTAACGCGCCGCGCCGTGCTCGATATAGAGGTCGCCGCGCAGCGAGGGCGACTCCTTCAGGCACTGCCCTATCTCGCGACGCAGACAGTAGCTCGATATCATCACCCGCTCTCCCGCGGTAGGCGAAGCCTCCAACGGCGGTTCGATCCGCTGCGCTCCGTGCGCGCGATAGAACTCGGCAGCCATGCGGTTGGTGACATTCTCGTAACGCGTCACCGTGTCGCTCGGGTAGCGGGCCGCGCCGTCGTCGGCCGTTATGCGGTGAGGTACGGGACGACGGAGACGCTCGCGCAGCAACGCTTCGAGAGCCTCGCGCCGCATCTCGGCGAGAAGCGACGCGGGCGCGAACCGCTCCGCCCCCTCTACCGCGACCTCGCGTACGCTGAATATCGTGTCGCCGCTCTTGGCGACGGTGCGGCGCGCCGTCTGCTCCATCTTGTCGGGGGCGGCCGCAAGGTCGAGCGGCAGAGCACGCGCGATCGTAACCTCCACCCCTTCGCAGTCGCGCAGCGAGAGCGTCGCGCCGTCGGCCGAGAGCGCCACCCGCGCGTCGACATCTATCGTGCGGCGCGTGCGGCTACGGTCGAGCGCGAGAGAAAAAGCATGGTCGTAATTGCGATACACCTCGGCTCCCGCCTCCACTCCGTCAGTGCGATTGGGGACTATCGCACCGCCCTCGACGCCGTTGACGTTGGTCCCCGACACGCCGTTGCGGCCGACTATGCAGATGCCGTCGCCCGCCGCGAGATCGTGCGGTCGGTCGAGCGTGAATCCGCGTCGCGAAACGCCTGCGATGCGGCCTATCGGTTCGCCGACCGCCTTGGGAGTGTCGAACGACGCCACGCCGCCGCATTTGCCGCGAAGCATGTATCGCGAGGCTCCCCGCGTGAAGCTCTTGGCCGTATCGGGGGTGAAATCGGGCACGCTGCGTCCGACCGACGGTCGCGTTATGTCGGCGCGGCGGGATATGATCTCGTCCAAGCGTCGGCGATAATACGCCACAACATTCTTTATGTAGCGCATATCTTTCAGACGCCCCTCGATCTTGAACGAGGCTATCCCCGCGTCGATCAGCGTCTCCAGATCGTCCGACAGATCGAGATCCCGCACCGAAAGCAGATGCTTGCCGCTCACGATGGTGCGGCCCGAGGCGTCTTTGAGGTCGTACGGCAGGCGGCACGGCTGCGAGCACTCGCCGCGGTTGCCGCTTCGCGACGACGTGGCGCGCGATAGAAAGCAGCGTCCGCTGTGCCCCACGCATATCGCCCCGTGCACGAAACACTCCAGCTCCACGGTGGTGGCGGCTCGTATGCGTCGTATGTCGTCGAGGGTGAGCGAGCGTTCGAGTATCACGCGGGCGAATCCGCAATCCTGAAGGAACCGCACCCCCTCGGGCGACGTGTTTCCCGTTTGCGTCGAAGCGTGCAGCTCGGCGGGCAGATCCATGCGCCGCAACGCCATGTCCTGCACGATGAGGGCGTCGACACCCGCGGCGATAAGCTCGCGCGCCTGCGTCTCGGCAGCCTCCAGTTCGTCGTCGAAAAGCACGGTGTTGAGCGCGGCGTGCACCCTCACGCCGTATCGGTGGGCATACTCCGCGGCGCGCGCTATGTCGTCGACGCTGTTGGCGGCGGCGCGGCGCGCTCCGAAGCGGGAGCCGCCCATGTAGATGGCGTCCGCTCCGTAATCGACGGCGGCCACGGCGGCCGCGAGGTCCTTGGCGGGCGAAAGGAGTTCGATGGTGCGCATAACGTGCGCAAAAATAGTGAATAATGCGCAAAGCGCGCCTTTTTGCCGCCGCTTTTTGCGACGCGCGGCCGTCGGGATCGAAAAAAGCGGCGCGCGACGAGATAACCAAAGAGTATTTTTTTATAACTTTGCAATTCGTAAATCGAATAAAAACGACAAAGGTTATGTTGACACTGAAGCAACTCAGAGACGACAAGGAGCTTGCCATCAAACGCTTGGCAAAGAAAGGCGTCGACGCCGCTCCCGTTATCGCCAAGATAGAAGAACTGGACGACCGCCGCAAGGCCATTCAGGCCGAGTTGGACAACTGTCTGGCCGAGCAAAACGCCGCCGCGAAGCAGATCGGCGCGCTTATCGGTCAGGGCAAAAAGGAGGAGGCCGAGGAGAAGAAACGCTTCGTCGCCTCACTCAAGGCGCGTTCGGGCGAACTCTCGGTCGAGCACCAGTCGGTGAGCAACGAGTTGCAGTCGCAGATCGTTCTGCTGCCCAATTTCCCCGCCGAGATCGTCCCCGAGGGCAAGACGGCCGAGGACAATCTGGTGGTGAAGCTGGTGGAGAGCTACACCGCTCTACCCGAGAATCCGCTGCCGCACTGGGAGCTGGCGCGCAAGTACGACATAATCGACTTCGATCTGGGCGTAAAGCTCACCGGCGCGGGCTTCCCCGTTTACAAGGGCAAGGGAGCGCGTTTGCAGCGCGCGTTGATAAACTATTTCCTCGATTGCAACACCAAGGCGGGTTATCTGGAGGTGGAGCCTCCCGTGATGGTCAACGAGGCTTCGGGATTCGGCACGGGACAGCTGCCCGACAAGGAGGGTCAGATGTACCACGCCACGGCCGACAACTACTATCTGGTTCCGACGGCCGAGGTGCCCGTGACAAACATCTACCGCGACGTGATTCTCGACGAGAAGGATTTTCCCGTCAAGATGACCGCCTACACCCCCTGCTTCCGTCGCGAGGCGGGATCGTACGGCAAGGATGTGCGCGGCCTTAACCGCCTGCACCAGTTCGACAAGGTGGAGATCGTGCAGTTGTCGCTGCCCGAGAACTCTTACGAGGCTCTGGACGGCATGGTGGCCCATGTGGAGTCGATCGTGAAGTCGCTCGGACTCCCCTACCGCATCCTGCGTCTTTGTGGCGGCGACATGTCGTTCACATCGGCGCTCACGTACGACTTCGAGGTGTATTCCGAGGCGCAGAAGCGTTGGCTGGAGGTGTCGTCGGTGTCGAACTTCGAATCGTTCCAAGCCAACCGACTCAAGCTGCGCTACCGCGACGGCAACAAGAAGATAAATCTGGCCCACACGCTCAACGGCTCGTCGCTGGCATTGCCCCGCATCGTGGCCGCTCTGCTGGAGAATTTCCAGACCCCCGAGGGAATACGCATCCCCGAGACGCTGGTTCCCTACACGGGATTTGATATTATCGGATAATTCATTATATTTGTATCGGACTTTTTCTAACTTAAATAAAAATTATTATGGCTTACAAAATTTCAGATTCGTGCGTAGCTTGCGGAACTTGTATCGACGAGTGCCCCGTTGAGGCCATTTCGGCAGGCGATATCTATGTTATCGATCCCGACAAATGTATCGACTGCGGCACCTGCGCGGGCGTTTGCCCCAGCGAGGCTATCGCTCCCGCCGAATAAGCGCGAACAGATACATCGAAACGAAACGAGCGACACTCCTCTGGTCGAGGAGTGTCGCTCGATCTTTTTTGGAGGGGCGTTTTTTCGCTGACGCACGTGAATTATCGACAAAACTTATCTTCGGCAGTGGGGAGGAACACAAAATTCCGCGAACCGCATAACCGAATCGTCCGCTTGCCGTGTCGCGGAATTTCGTTATATTTGCGAAGATGAAACCCAAGAACAACAAACCCATAGTAGGCGAGAATCTGCTCTACTTCATGGTGTGGGCGATGGCTATACTCGTCCCGATCCTCAATTCGAAGATGATGTCGGAGGAGCATGTCTATCTGGTAAACATCCTCACGGCATGGAGCAAATTGTTGCCATACTTCATCGTATTCCTGCTCAACAACGCCCTGCTCGCCCCGAAGCTGCTGCTGCGGAAACATTACGCGGCGTACCTGATCGTCTCGGCGTTGACGCTGTCGGGGATATTCTATGCCTTGGAGTATTATCAGGAGAGCATTCGTCTGACGCCCGTGGCTGGCGCGGGACCCTACATCGTCCACGGACGAGCCTCGTTCACCGATCTGGCGTGGTATTGGAACGCGTTGTTGGGAATATTTCTGCTCGGCGCCAACAGCGGCATAAAATATATGTTCAAGTCGATGAAGGACGAACAGAAGATGGTCGCGCTGGAGCGTCAGAGCCTTCAGGCGGAGATGGATTACCTGAAGTACCAGATCAACCCGCACTTCTTCATGAACACCCTCAACAACATCCACGCCTTGATAGACATAGACGCCGAGGCGGCCAAGGAGACCGTGATCGAGTTGTCGAAGATGATGCGTTACGTGCTTTACGACTCGGAGCACGCCGTGACCAGCATCGCCAAGGACATACGTTTCGTGGAGAACTACATAGGTTTGATGCGCATACGCTATACCGCCAACGTCGATGTGCGTCTCGACGTGCAGGCTCCGCTGCCGCCTAACGCCAAGATCCCGCCGTTGCTGCTCATCGTCTTCGTCGAGAACGCGTTCAAGCACGGAGTGAGCTACAACGAGCCCTCGTTCGTCCACATCGCGCTGAAATGCGAAAAGGGACGCGCCGTATGCGAGGTGCGCAATTCGCGCCACGCTACGACGGGCCGCAAGATCGAAGGCAGCGGCATGGGGCTGGATAACGTCCGCAAACGTCTGGATCTGCTCTTCGGCGACGAATACGAATTGCGGATCGACGACAGTCGCGACAACGAATACCGGGTGAAACTGACAATACCTATAAAGCAATGATAAAGTACATCGCCATAGACGACGAGCCGTTGGCTCTGCGGCAGATACGGAGCTATGCCGACCGCATCCCCGATCTGGAGGAGGCTGCGTCGTGCAGCAGCGCGGCCGAGGCGCAAAGGCTGCTCGACGAGCGGCAGGTCGACCTGCTGTTCGTCGATATCAACATGCCCGACTTGAACGGAGTGGATTTCGTGCGCGGGTTGCGAAACCCGCCGATGGTGATCTTCACTACCGCCTACTCGGAGTATGCGGTGGAGAGTTTCCGCCTCGACGCGGTGGATTATCTGCTCAAGCCGTTCGGATTCGACGACTTCAACCGCGCAGTGGGCAAGGCCCGCTCGCTGTCGGAGCTCATGAAGCTGCGCGACGCCAAGGATGCCGCCCCCACGACCGAGAGCGAGACGGCAAGCAGCGAATACATATCGGTCAAGGCGGGTTACAAGGTGTCGCTCGTGAAGTATGCCGATATCATATATATGGAGAGCGTGGGCGAATACGTGCGCATGCACCTGACGGGAGGGGCGGCCGTGACGACGCTGTTTCGACTCAAAAACATGGAGAGCGCCCTGCCCGCGGGACGTTTCATGCGCGTGCACCGTTCATACATCGTCAATCTGGCCCACGTGTCGGGTTATGCGCGCGGACGCGTCTATCTCGACAACGAGGAGTACGTGCCGTTGAGCGTCAACTATCGCGACGCGTTCCGCGAATACATCGACGGGATGAACCCGACGGGGCAGATGTACGCGGGATAGGGTCATTCGTCGCCGGCCGCGACGTCGAGACGCGGGAATGCGTCGAGGGGCCGATAGCCCTCGGCGGTGCGTTCGAAGCAGAAGTGACGCAGGCCGTTGGTCAGAATGACGTAACGCGCCCCCACCACGGCGTTGTAGCGCGTAGCCTGCTCGAACACCCCGCGCGTGACGGCTACGTCGGGAGCCTTGCACTCGACCAACGCCAAGGGGCGCGCCGAGGAGTCCAGCACCACCACGTCGGCCCGTTGGGCGGTGGAGTTGATCCCCACGGGATACTCCTCGACGATAGAGCGCAGCGAAGCTGCGCAGTCGGAGATCAGAAACTCCACCAGATGCCGCCGCACCCACTCCTCGGGCGTGAGCACCACCCACATCGAACGTATGCGGTCGAAGACGAGCGTTCGGCCGTCGCGCTCCGCGGCGCGCAGACTTATGGCGGGGAATTTGAGTTTCGGGGTGGAAATCATCTTATGAATAAAATCTTTACGGGTTCATCCGCCCGAAAGCGCCGAGGCGAAGCGCGCGCGGCCCTCGCCGAAAAAAGGGGCGTTTTTGCGGATAAACATTATTTTTTATACCTTTACAGCTACAAATATACTAAAAATATGAAACGCTTTCTGTCGATCATATCGCTCTTTTTCCTCGCTGCCGCGCCCGCGGCGGCACAGGAGTACGATTCGCCCGAATACGTCTCGCTCGGCCGCGAACTGCCGCGCGGCAAAATCGTCGCGTATCCCACCGCCGAGGAGGCGCAAGCGTTGGGAGCGGGGGCCGTCGCATCGAAATATCTGCGTCCCGTGACGGGCTGGACGCGCACCGAGGAGGCCGACGCCGTCGTGTTCACTTCGAAGTACGTCATACCGTTCATATGGCTCAGCCGTCAGGCCATACTCTATGTCGACGAGGCGTCGGGAGCATACGAGGTGCTGGTGAACGGCAAGAAGGTGGGTTATTCGTCGGATGCGTTCGCGCCCGCCGAATTCAACGTCACCAAGGCGTCGAAAGAGGATGTCAACACGGTGTCGATACGCATTCTGAAAGAGCACTGGAGCAGCCGCATGGAGGATTTCGCCGAGAGTCGCGAACCCCGCGTGGGCGAGGTATACGTAATGTCGCAGCCCATGATCCGCGTGCGCGACGTGGTGCACAACACCAACGTCGATCTCAAAAGCGAGTTCGCCACGGTGGAGGTGGGTTTGGTGGTCAAGACCGAGTCGCTCAATCCCAAGACGGCGCGCATACATTACGAGCTGATCGCTCCCGACACCACCGTGGTGACGCACGGATACAAGGATGTGACGCTCGGCATGCGCGGCGAGGATACGGTGAAATTCATGGCAAGTATCCCCTACGTGCTCACGTGGTGCGCCGACATGCCCGTGCGATACAGACTCAACGTGAAGACCCAGATCGAGGGCCGTTTCGCCGAGTACCAGTCGCACATGATCGGATTCCGAACCGCGGAGACCGACGACAACGGCGACTTCAAGATAAACGGCATAAAGACCGAACTCTTCTATCGCGACTTCGACCCGCTCACCATAACCGACAAGGATATAATCGCCGCGCGCGTGCTCAAATACAATGCCGTGCGATTCAAGATGGGGGCCGTGCCGCAGAACGTATACCGCATGTGCGATTCGCTGGGCATGTACGTCATAGCGCAGGTGCCCGTAAATACGAGTAAAAGCGGCCCGTCGCGCCGTCGCGGCGGCAACCCCACGAACGATCCCGCTTGGAAGGCCGCTTACCTCGACCGCGCGGAGACGACATATCGCACCACGCGCAATCAGGCGTGCGTGATAGGTTATATCATGGCCGAAGACTCTTCGAACGGAATTAACCTCTATGAGGCTTATTTGCGCCTTAAAGCGCTGGAACGCAGGCGTCCCGTGCTCTATATCGAGTCGGCGGGAGAGTGGAACAGCGATTAATTTGATAAAAAAGTCAAAAAAATTGCGAAAAAATTTGCAGGAATAAAAAAAGTGCCTTAAATTTGCACTCGCAATCGGATAAGATTGATGCCTCTTTAGCTCAGTTGGTAGAGCACGACACTCTTAATGTTGGGGTCCAGGGTTCGAGCCCCTGAGGGGGTACAAAGCAAAAGATCGATAATCAATGATTATCGATCTTTTTGTTTTTATGTGCCCGCTATTTCGTTATTAGCCATTTGCCTACGAACTAAATTAAGATTTGCTTGGAGTTGTATAAGGCTGTTCTGCCGGGTTTCTAAACTTTGGGTTAATGATAGAATTGTAGATTTGGATAATTTGTATGACAGTATATTTTTCAAAACATCATCTGTAAGATTGGTTTTAAAGCATGCTTTCATTTCTTCAAGGCATGTTCTATATGTGAGATTTGGAAACATTTCACACTCCCAACTATTATATTGCACAATTAACGTTTCCAATTCATCCTGAACTTGCAATGATAGTTTTTGGGTGGATTTGAATGTCAGTATCATATGTTCCAATTCTTCTTTTGGTTTCGAGTAGAATTGTATTTTTATCGTCCATAGGGTAAGAAGAATTCCTATAATGCCAATAACTAATTCCATATAAATATTATCGATTTAAACCAATACAAATATAGCGATTAAATTTAACGGATACTGCCCATGAAGTGTTCTGCGGCTAACATCGGTCGTTTGATCGGCCGCAACCATTCTATCGTGGTTCGTCAGGGCGACTGGGACAGTGCATTTCGCTTTCCGCTTGAATCATTGGTGCACTTGCGGTTCTTGATAGAGTTCGTCGCCCGCGTGGGCGACTCGGATTTCACCGACGAGGAGTTCGAAAAGGAGATCAAAAGCAAGTCTTTAATGGAGTTGATGAAAGTAATGTTTAAATTGGAACCGTAAAGTTCTGCGACTCGCAGAGTCGCGCGGGCCGCAGCCTCTGCCCCGCGGAGGCCCGCTGTTGTTCGCGAACGCTCACACGCGAGCCCCCGCAGGCTGCTGCCCGAATATATTATAATATGTATTGCGACTCTTCGAGTCGCGCAGTTCGTCGTCGGCGAACAGCAAGCCCGCAGCCCGAAACTTGCGCCGAGATCTTAAAAAATACATCAAATAACAAAAAAGGACGCAAATTGTTGTAGGGGTACGAAGCGAGAATCGGAAGGTTCTCGCTTTTTTCGTACGCGTAGTCGGACACGCCCTAAAAAAAGAGCCCGCATCGGGAATCCATGGAGATTTCCGATGCGGGATCGGCATGCGTCGGGGCTTACTGAAGTTTCATCACTTCGGTTATGCCCAGTTCGTCGTACATCCTTTGGAGTTCCGCCTCCTCGCGGTCGGACACCACCAACAGGCGGTCGGCGACGGCGAGACCCGTGTTTCCGCGCGGAACGAAATATTCGCCGCGACGGAATATCATCACCACCAGCGTGTTGTCGGCGATATCGATGTCGCGCAGGGTATTGCCCTTGCTTAACATCGCCTCCGTAACCTCGATCTCCGAAAAGTTGCTCTTTATGCTGTCGGGAATGCCGACCTTGAACAGCGGCTCCTTCTCCTCGAAGGCGAGTCCCAGCCAGTTGGCCATGCCGCTCACGGTAGTGCCTTGAACGCACAGAGAGATCAGGGTCACCATGAACACGACATTGAATATCAACCGTCCGTTCTCAACCCCCGCCACGATGGGGTAGGTGGCGAAGATGATGGGCACGGCGCCGCGGAGTCCCACCCACGATATGAAGAGCCGCGCGCGGCCCGAAAACTTACGGAAAGGCAGCATACAGACGAATACCGCCAGCGGGCGCGCCACGAGGATGAGGAACACGCCCACCGCGCCGCCCAAGAGCAGCACTTCGGGGTGCATCAACTCGTCGGAGTTGACCAACAGACCGATGGTGAGGAACATGATGATCTGCGCCAGCCACGTGAAGCCGTCGAAGAACGACACCAGATTGCCGCGATGGGCCAGCTTGTGGTTGCCGACGACCAATCCCGTGATATAGACGGCCAGATAGCCGTTGCCCCACACCAGCGTAGTGAACGAGAACGAGAAGAAGACGAAAGCCAGCAGCAGCACCGAATAGAGCGACACGTTGTTCTTGATGTTGATACGATTGATGGTGAGCACCGCCAAACGTCCGATCCCGTAACCCAGACCCGAGCCGACCACCATCTGCACCGCGAACTTCAGGATGCTGTCGCCCGAGCTCTCGGCCTCGCTCGACGCCGTTACGACCGACACCATAAGGATGGTTAGCATGTAGGCCATCGGGTCGTTACTACCGCTCTCCAACTCGAGCATCGGGCGCAGATGTTGTTTCAACCCCTGCTTTTTGGTTCGAAGGATGGAGAACACCGACGCCGAGTCGGTCGAGGCCATCGTCGAGGCCAGCAGCAATGCCACGGGGAACGACAATGCCAGCCCCACCCACGACGAGAACCAGTAGATGAATCCGCCCGTCACGAAAGCCGTGATCGCCACACCTGCGGTGGCGAGCGCGACTCCCGGGGCGAGGATGGGTTTTATGGCCGAGAACTTGGTGTCCATACCGCCCGAAAAGAGGATGATGCACAATGCGACCATACCGATGAACTGCGTGATCTCGAACGACTGGAAATTGATGAATTTCAGTCCGAAGACCATACCCACCCCGAGGAAAAGCAATAGGGCGGGCGCGCCGAAACGATAGGCCAACTTACCCGCGACCACCGCCACGAAGAGCAGCAGAGCCCACACCAACAATATATTCTCGCTCATAAGCAACATTTTTTAACGTTAACCGACGGGGCGCCGCCCCGTTTTGCGGCGGAGTCATCGCCCCTCCACCACCTTCATCTCGCAGATCGGGCGCATCTCCATGTCGGCGTACTCGAATGCCCCGCATGCCGCGAAGCCGCTCGTCCGCGACGAATAGAGCACGGCCGTCACGGCCGACACGCCGCTTTGCGGAATGGCGCGCAGAGCCTCGAAATCGCCCTGACGTATGGCCTCGGCAACCTCCGCGGCGCGTTCCTTGTCGAACTTAAACTCCTCGCGGCGCAAGAAGCATCCGTCGCCGATGTGGTACGGCGCGCCGCCCGCGCCGAAAAGACGCGCGGCCGTCACGATTCCGCCGACGAGAGTCAGCGCGACCCCGAACAACACCAAAGCCGATTTGAGATCGGCATTATCGGCCGAGCCGGACAACATTCCGTTTGTAACCAACATCGCCACACCCGCAACCAATAACAAAAGCGGTACCGCGACCGTTTTGCGACGCTTCACAATGACGCCGCAAGGCAAGGCGCACAACGCCTCGCGCATATCGTATTTAGACATATTTCAATTAGTTGAATTAAAAAACGTTTCCGTAAAAAAATATCGAATCGAAACGGAACTCTGCCGACAAACCCTCTGTCGGCATAATATGGAGTCCGAAACGGAAACGGCTAAATACGAAGTCGACGCAAAACGTGAAGATAGTGTTTCACGCAGAGCGTCGAACGGCGGATGTCGAAATCCAACGTATGCGTTACTCGCCCCGTATGCCTGTCGGCGATCTCGGGGACGAAAATTTTCGTGAAACCGTGGCCCGCGCGTCGGGCTGCGCCGCGTACCGACACCGCGCCTCCGCACCTCTCGACAGCAACGGGCGACGAGGCGGGCAGCAACATGTCGTCGCCCGCGCGACAGATCGTCCCGCGGTCCGAGTCTGTTATGCTACCCTGCGCGGTAGAACGTACGGTCGCGCGCAGGGCATGTTCGCCGCACACCTGCTCCGACACTTGGCCGACGAACAACCAAATCACGGCGCAGAGTATGGCAATCAGCGTTCGCCGCATAGGTTACTGTGGTAAGAATGTATAGGTTATGGTTCCGCGATGGCGTTCGGGAGCCGACATGTCGATATTGAACAGCGACTCGCGCGCAGCCTTCAACGCCGCGTCGCGCATGAGTTCGTCGCCGCCCGAAATCACCTTCGCCGACAGCACCTCGCCGCCGCGGTCGATAGTGACCGACACGACCACCTGCCCGCCCGTATCGCACATGTAGGCGGGCACCACCAATCTGCGCTTGGTGCGCACGGGATCCTTGAATTCGAAACGAACCGTCACGCCGCCCTTCACCTTCGAATCCTGCCCGTCGGAGGCTTCGCTTTCGTTGCCTCCGCGATCGGCGTCGAGAATCGACTGCGCCTCGGCCAGTCCCGCTTCGTAAGCGGCGCGGTTGGCGTTCATTCCCGCCATGATATCCTTGGCCGAAGCGTTCAGCTCCGAGGTCTTCGTTCCGCGGTCGTCTTTCAGATCCTCGTTCAGCATGGCGTCGTTCGAGGTGCGGTTGCGTATGGCCGACCAGTCGAGATCCGACGCCTGCTTCTGCTCTATCTCGCGCTCCAACCGCTCCTTTTCGGCCTCCAGATCTTCGAGGGTCTGCAAATCGATATATATCCCCTGCTCGTGGGGTTTCGAACCGATTATGATCTTCGAACCGACGAAGACTATGCCCAGCACTAAATAGACTATTATCATCACGCTCAGGCCCAGCCGATGGTCGTAAGCCCACTCGCCCGCATCCTGCCGACGGTTGTCGAAAGGCAGGCGCAGACGTTGCCGCCGCGGTTTTTGCGGCGCGCGCGAGGTCTTGTCCTCCAATTTGTTTTGCGGTTCGGTGTTCGACATAACCACTCTCGTGTAATTGCAAATCTATCGCAAAAGTACGGTTTTTTTGCGAAATATTCGTATCTTTGTCCGCATTATTATCTCGCCGTTAAGGACGAACAACAAAAAATTATAACGAAATATGCAGATCAAACAACAAACCCTCGCCGCTCCGATATCGTTCTCGGGCAAAGGGTTACACACCGGAGTACATGTTTCGATGACGGTAAATCCGGCTCCCGACAACAGCGGAATAGTACTTCGTCGCATCGACCTCGAAAATACGCCGACCGTGCCCGCGCTCTGCGAGTATGTCACCGACACCTCGCGCGGAACCACGATAGAGAAGGGCGAAGCCAAGATAAGCACCGTCGAACACATCCTGTCGGCTCTGTGGAGCATGGGCGTGGATAACGCCGTGATCGACATCGACGCTCCCGAAACGCCCATCATGGACGGCTCGGCCCGCGAATACGTGCAGCGCATAACCGAGACGGGACTCGTCGAGCAGAAAGCCGACCGCAAATACTACGAAGTAACGGAGAAGCAGGTATATACCATTCCCGACAAGGGCGTGGCCATCATCATCTACCCCGACGACGAATTCACCGTGTCGGTGCACGTCGACTACAACTCGAAAGTGATCGGCAACCAGTACGCCACGCTGGACATGTTCAACGATTACGCCGAGAAGATCGCCCCTTGCCGCACGTTCGTGTTCCTGCACGAGTTGGAACCGCTGCTCAACATGAATCTCATCAAGGGCGGCGATCTGGACAACGCCATCGTGGTGGTGGAGAACCCCGTGTCGGATCAGCAGCTGGAGCACCTGAAAAAGGTATTCGGCAAGGAGGATATCCGCGTCACGGACGGTTATCTGAACAACCTGCAACTGCGTTCGAGCAACGAGCTCGCGAGCCACAAACTGCTCGACCTGCTGGGCGACTTCGCGCTGCTCGGCATGCGCATAAAGGGCCGCGTGTGGGCGTCGCGCCCGGGCCACTATGCCAACACCGAGTTCATGAAGCAACTCATACGCGCTATCCGCCGCGACGGCGAGAAGCCCGCGTTCAAATACAACCCCGCCAAGCCTGCGCTACTCGATATCAACCAAGTGCGCAAGCTGCTCCCTCACCGCTATCCGTTCCTGTTGATCGATAAGGTATTCTACCTCGACGGATCGTCGATCGGTGCCATCAAGAATATCACGGCCAACGAACCGCAGTTCACGGGCCATTTCCCCGAAGAGCCCGTAATGCCGGGCGTGCTTCTGGTGGAGGCTATGGCTCAGGCGGGCGGCATCATCGTGCTGGGCAGCGTGGAGCACCCCGAGGAGTACTCCACATACTTCCTGCGCATCGACGGCGTGCGTTTCAAACGCAAGGTCGTCCCGGGCGACACGGTGCAGATCGAGGCGCACATCATAGAACCCGTGCGTCGCGGTATCGCCACCTTGGCCGGTAAGGTATTCGTCGGAGGCGTTCTGGCTTGCGAAGCCACGCTCATGGCGCAAATCGTGAGAAACAAAAAATCGGAACAGAGAGAATAATGATTAGCAATTTGGCATACGTGCATCCCGACGCGAAGTTGGGCGCGAACGTAGTCGTGGAGCCTTTCGCCTGCATATCGGGCGACGTGGTCATAGGCGACGACTGCTGGATAGGCCCTTCGGCCGTCATTCACGACGGCGCGCGCATCGGCAAAGGCTGCCGCATACACCCCTGCGCGTCGATAGCCTGCACCCCGCAAGACCTTAAATTCAAGGGAGAGTTCTCCACCGCCGAGATCGGCGACTACAACGATATCCGCGAATACGTCACCATCAGCCGAGGCACCGCCTCGCGCGGCAAGACGGTGGTAGGCTCGCACAACCTCATCATGGCCTATGCCCACGTGGCGCACGATTGCGTGGTGGGCGACCACAACGTCATCGTGAACCGCGTATCGCTCGCGGGCGAGGTCGAAGTGGGCGACTGGGTGGTCGTCGGCGGACATACCGCCGTGCACCAGTGGGTGCGTATCGGCGACCACGCCATGATTCAGGGCATGTCGGGCGTGTCGAAGGATATCCCGCCCTACATAACCACGTCGAAGGACGACCACTATGCGGGCATCAACAAAATCGGCCTCTCGCGACGCGGGTTCACTCCCGAGCGGATAACCGCCATCCACGAGGCGTGCCGCATACTGTTCCAGAGCGGACTCAACTACATGGACGCCTGCGACAAGGCGGAAGCGGAATTGCCCGCCTCGCCCGACCGCGACTATTTGATAGAGTTCATACGCTCGTCGAAACGCGGCTGCATCAAGCAGTACACCACGGTCGCGGACTAACCCCGCGCTCGGAACTCGCAAAATACACGAGGGACAATTTTTCGGAATTGTCCCTCGTGTATCGTTAAGGAAAACACCGCCGACTGTTTTACTAATGACTTATCGGTATTCGGGCAGCAGCCTGCGGCCTGCACGACTCTGCGAGTCGGGAAATTCATGTACGTCAGCCTATCCCGCGGCAGGAACATGATAAGCCGAGGGCAGAGTCGAACTTGTTCGAGCTTTGCCGAGGCGAGAAAATGACTGCGTAAGCGAACTTTTGATTGCTTCAAAAGTGCCGTAGGCATCCGATTTAGCGAAGTCGCAAGAACGACCTCGAAATCGTTTCACCGCGGCGGATTTTAACTGCGCTGCGCTTGTTTTCCTCCTTCGCGCCGCGGCAATTCATGCAAGCATGATTGCCCTCGGCTTGGCGTCGGTTGGCGTTACCTTTTGGCCGCGCAAAAGGTAACGTATATCTTAATTATTTATTAAAGGTATGCAGTTCGCAGAACTGCGCGGGCCGCAGCCTCAGCGCACGGAGGCCCGCAACTCGTTTCACACTCGTTCGCGGTCTCCGCAGGCTGCCGCCCGAACGCCTAAACCGCCATACATTATATATATACGGCTACAGCACATTGCTGAGCATGGGGAATATCCGCAGCAGCGATTCGATGATGTGGTTGCGGTTGGCGTCCTCGCGCAGGATGAGAAGTACGGTGTTGTCGCCCGCGATGGTGCCGAGTATGCCCGGGCAGTCGAGATTGTCTATGGGCACCGAGATGGCGCTCGCGTAACCCGATTTGGTCTTGAGCACTCCCAGATTTCCCGAAAAAGTGAGGCTCGTGATGTTGTCGGATATGTTCGACGACACGTTCACATCGTGGTGCGCGGTGTTGGGCAGAACATAGACGTACCCCTTGCTCTTGTGGGGGATCTTCGCCACGTTCATGAATTTCAAGTCGCGTGAAAGGGTGCTCTGCGTAATCTCCACGCCGCACTCGCGCAGGCGCGCGATAAGCTCGTCCTGCGAGCCGATCAGTTCGCTGCGTATGATCTTGCGAATGGTGGCGAATCGTTGCGTTTTCTGATTCATAATCCGAATTACCTACATATTTATGCAAAGGTAACGCATATATTTCTTGTTTCCAAAATATATTTCCTATTTTTGTGAAATGAATCGCATGAGATCAATAGAAAAACAAACATATATATGCAGACAATGAAACGCGCGGCGATAGTTCTCGAAGACGGCAGCCGTTACGAGGGCCGTTCGTTCGGCTTCGAGGGCGGAGCGTCGGGAGAGGTGGTTTTCTACACCGCCATGACGGGTTACGTCGAGAGCCTGACCGACCCGTCGTACAAGGGTCAGATATTGGTGCCCACCTACCCCATGGTCGGCAATTACGGAGTGCCGTCGGCCGAGAAGGACGAGTGGGGCATCGAAAAATATTACGAGTCGGACCGAATACATTGCGCGGGTCTGGCGGTGTCGTACTACTCCGACGAATACAGCCACTGGAACGGTGCCAAGAGCCTCGGCGAGTGGCTTAAGGAGCAACGGGTGCCCGCCGTGTGCGGCATCGACACCCGTGCCCTGACGCAGAAGCTGCGCGAGTGCGGCTCGATGCTCGGCCGCATTGAGATCGAGGGGTGCGACACGACGCCGTTTTACGACCCCAACACCGACAATGTGGTAGCCCAAGTATCTACACGCGAACGAAAGGTCTACGGCGACGGCCCTTACAGAGTGGTCGTGGCGGACTGCGGCGTGAAGTACAACATCCTCCGCTGCCTGCTGCGCCGCGGGGCGACGGTAATCCGCGTGCCGTGGGATTACGACTTCTCGCGCGAGGATTACGACGGTCTGTTCCTCTCGAACGGCCCGGGCGATCCGTCGCAGTGCGGCGAGACGATAGCCCACATAGCCGCGGCGTTGAAGGATGATCGGCCGATAATGGGCATCTGCCTCGGCAACCAACTGCTGGCGCGCGCGGCGGGAGCCTCGACATATAAACTGAAGTACGGCCACCGCGGCCACAACCAACCCGTGACGGTGCCCGACACCGACAAATGTTACATCACCTCGCAGAACCACGGCTTCGCCATCGACGACCGCACGCTGCCCGAGGATTGGCAGACGCTGTTCGTGAATGTCAACGACGGCACCAACGAAGGTATCCGCCACCGCAGCAAGCCTTTCTTCTCGACGCAATACCACCCCGAGGCGTCGAGCGGACCCGTCGACACGGAGTATCTGTTCGACCGATTCATTGAGAACATAAAGATATGGAAAGCCTCGAAAAAGTAACCCCGACTATGGAAAAAGAGATAAAGAAAGTGTTGCTCCTCGGATCGGGAGCGTTGAAGATAGGCGAGGCAGGCGAGTTCGACTACTCGGGTTCGCAGGCGTTGAAGGCCATGCACGAGGCGGGAAAATACACCGTGCTCATCAACCCCAACATAGCCACGGTGCAGACCTCGGAGGATGCGGCCGACAAGATATACTACCTGCCCGTGACGGAGGAGTTCGTGGAGAAGGTTATCGAGCAGGAGCGTCCCGACGGCATACTGCTCTCGTTCGGCGGCCAGACGGCCCTCAACTGCGGCGTCGGACTCTACCGCAAGGGCGTTTTGGAGAAGTACGGCGTGCAAGTGCTGGGTACCCCCGTGCAGGCGATAATCGACACCGAGGATCGCAAACTTTTCTCGGAGAAGCTGGCCGAAATAGGCGTCAAGACTCCGCGCAGCATAGCGTGTTCGACGATGGAGGAGGCGGTGGCGGCGGCCCACGAATTGGGCTTCCCGCTCATCATACGCGCCGCATACACGTTGGGAGGCCTCGGCTCGGGATTCTGCAAGAACGACGAGGAGCTGGAGGCCATAGCGTCGAGCGCATTCTCTTATTCGCCTCAGGTGCTGATCGAAAAGTCGCTCAAAGGGTGGAAAGAGGTGGAGTACGAGGTGGTGCGCGACCGCTTCGACAACTGCATCACCGTCTGCAACATGGAGAACTTCGACCCGCTGGGCATACACACGGGCGAGAGTCTCGTGGTGGCGCCCTCGCAGACGCTCACCAACAGCGAGTACCACAAGCTGCGCGCCATAGCCATAAAGATCATCCGCCACATCGGCATCGTGGGCGAGTGCAACGTGCAATACGCCCTCGACCCCGAATCGGAGGATTATTGCGTCATAGAGGTGAACGCACGTCTGTCGCGTTCGAGCGCGCTGGCCTCGAAGGCCACGGGCTATCCGCTGGCGTTCGTGGCGGCGAAGTTAGGATTGGGTTACGGACTGCACGAGATAAAGAACTCGGTAACAAAGGTCACTTCGGCCTGCTTCGAACCTGCGTTGGATTATGTGGTGTGCAAGATCCCGCGCTGGGATCTGAACAAGTTCGACGGCGTGTCGAAGCTGCTCGGATCGTCGATGAAGAGCGTGGGCGAGGTAATGTCCGTGGGCCGCACGTTCGAGGAGGCGATACAGAAGGGCTTGCGCATGGTGGGACAAGGCAAGCACGGCTTCGTGGGCAACAAACCCGTGAAGGTGAATATCGACGAGGAGCTGGAGCACCCTACCGACAAACGAGTGTACGCCATAGCCGAGGCTTTCGAGCAGGGTTACACCATAGACGACATACACGAGCGCACGCGCATCGACCGTTGGTTCCTGCAACGCCTGCACCGCATACATCTGTTCAAGGAGGCGTTGCGCGCGCATGACGGCGACGGCTCGCAGCCGCTGCCCGAGGAGGTGTTGCGCGAGGCGAAGCGGATGGGATTCTCCGATTTCCAGATCGCCGAGCTCACCATGACCCGCTCCGACTCGCCGATGTTCGATCGTATGCTGCGCATACGCGAAATGCGAAAAGAGATGGGTATCCTGCCGTGCGTGAAACAGATCGACACGCTGGCGGGCGAGTATCCCGCGCAGACGAACTACCTGTATCTCACATACAACGGCGACAAACACGATCTGGAGTACGAGCGCGACCACCGCTCGGTCATCGTGCTCGGCTCGGGCGCATACCGCATAGGCAGCAGCGTGGAGTTCGACTGGTGCGGCGTCAACACGCTCAAGACCCTCACGCAGGTGGGACTGCGTTCGGTGATGATAAACTACAACCCCGAAACGGTGTCGACCGACTACGATATCTGCGACCGTCTCTATTTCGACGAGCTGACGTTCGAGCGCGTGATGGACATCATCGAGCTGGAATCGCCCTACGGCGTGGTGGTGTCGACGGGAGGACAGATCCCCAACAATCTGGCCATGCCGCTCCATCGTCAGGGCGTCAACATACTCGGCACCTCGGCCGAGTCGATCGACCGCGCCGAGGACAGACAGAAATTCTCGTCGATGTGCGACGCGCTGGGTATCGACCAGCCCCGCTGGCGGGAGCTTACGAGCCTCGACGACATTTACGCCTTCGTCGACGAGGTGGGGCTGCCCGTATTGATCCGCCCGTCGTATGTGCTTTCGGGCGCGGCGATGCACGTGGTCTACGAACGCGCCGAGCTGGACCGTTACCTGAGCGAGGCGGCCGAGATCAGCTCCGACCACCCCGTGGTGGTGAGCGAGTTCATCGAGCACGCCAAGGAGATCGAGATGGACGCCGTGGCGCAGAGGGGCGAGATCAAGGTGTCGGCCATCAGCGAGCACGTGGAGTTCGCGGGAGTGCATTCGGGCGACGCCACGATAGTTTTCCCCGCGCAGAGGCTCTATCTGGAGACCATACGCCAGATTCGCCACATAGCCGCCAAGATCGCCCGCGAGCTGAACATATCGGGCCCGTTCAATATACAGTTCCTTGGCAAGGACAACCACGTGAAGGTCATAGAGTGCAACCTGCGCGCGTCGCGCAGTTTCCCGTTTGTGTCGAAGATCATGAAGTTCAACTTCATCACGATGGCCACGCGCGTAATGCTGGGCCGATCGGTCGAGTCGCATCCCAAATCGATGTTCGACATCGACTACGTGGGCGTCAAGTCGTCGCAGTTCTCGTTCGCCCGTCTGCAAAACGCCGACCCCGTGCTGAGCGTCGACATGACCTCGACGGGCGAGGTGGCGTGCATAGGCGACAGCTATTACGAGGCGTTGCTCAAAAGCCTGCTGTCGGTGGGTCAGGCGATCCCCGAGAAAAACGTGCTCATATCGTCGGGACCCGCGCGCTCGAAAGTGGAGCTTCTCTCGGCGACGCGCACCCTGCTGCGCCACGGATTCAAGGTGTACGCCACGGCGGGCAGCGCCGAATTTCTGGCGCAACACGGCATCGCCGTCGACGTGCTGGGCTGGCCCGACGAATCGGGCTCACCCAACGTGATAGACTACATACGCGACAAGAAGGTCGATCTGGTCATAAACATTCCGAAGAACCAGACGCGCCGCGAGCTGGACAACGGATACAAGATCCGCCGCGCGGCCATCGACTTCAACATTCCGCTGCTCACCAACGCCCGTCTGGCCTCGGCGTTCATCATGGCCGTTTGTCAGGTGGGAAAGGATGGGCTCGCCATCCGCAGCTGGGGATCGTATTGACGCGAACGGAATATTCTCGCATAAATACCCGCATAATATGCAAATATGCGGGTATTTATTATTATACATCAAATATCAAGGAATAAATATTTGCATTTTGCGTATTTATATGCAATCTTTGCACCCACGAAACGAATACGTGTCATTTAATTCACCGGAATAAGCAATGAAAATCGATGTGATGGTCGCTTCGAAGGAGCATTTGCGTTACGTGACGCAGATCAACGACGCGATCGACGAGGCTGCCAAAAGCCGTGGAACGGGCATCGCCCGCCGTACCGACGAATATATCGCCGATAAAATAAATTCAGGAAAAGCGATCATAGCCGTGAACCGCGAGGAGTTCGTGGGATTCTGCTACATAGAGTCGTGGGGACACGACGAGTTCGTGGCCAACTCGGGCCTCATCGTGCGCCCGCAGTACCGCGGCATGGGCGTCGCCAAGCGCATCAAGCAGGCGGCGTTCGAACTCTCACGCAAGCGTTTCCCCAACTCGAAGATCTTCGGACTCACCACGGGCGAGGCCGTGATGCGCATAAACACTTCGCTCGGATACGAGCCCGTCACCTTCGCCAAGCTCACCGACGACGAGGAGTTCTGGGCAGGATGCCGCTCGTGCGTCAATTACGACGTGCTGCAACGCACCAACATGACCAAGTGCCTATGCACGGGCATGATATACGACCCCGAGATGGTCGCCAAACGCAAGGCCGCCGAACCGGAGGCCGAGCGCGCCGCGGCGAAGAAAGGTTCGTGGTGGAGCCGAATTTTCGGAAAGTAGACTGCCGCTTCGGGGCGCAGCCTGCGGAGACCGCATGCGAGCGACTGCGAACAGCGGGCCTCCGCGGGGCGAGGCTGCGGCCCGCGCGACTCTTACGAGTCGCAGAAACAAACAGAAATATATAAAAAACGAAATATCATGAAAAAAGTTGTTTTGGCGTATAGCGGAGGTCTCGACACCTCGTTCTGCGTGAAGTACCTAAGCAAGGATCTGGGTTACGAGGTTCATACGGCTCTTGCCGACACGGGCGGTTTCTCGGCCGAGGAGCTCGCCGCGGTGGAGAAGCGCGCTTACGCTTTGGGCGCGAAGTCGCACGTGAATCTCGACGTTACGGGCGATTACTACTCGAAGTGCATAAAGTACATGGTCTTCGGCAACGTATTGCGCAACAAGACCTACCCTATTTCCGTCAGCTCCGAGCGCACGTTTCAGGCGCTGGCGATCGTCAACTATGCCAAGAGCATCGGCGCCGACGCCATAGCGCACGGCTCGACGGGAGCGGGCAACGATCAGGTGCGTTTCGACCTCACGTTCGAGGTCTTCGCGCCGCAGATGGAGATCATCACCCCCACGCGCGACATGAAACTATCGCGCGAGTATGAGATCAACTACCTCAAAGAGAACGGCTTCGAGGCCGACTTCACCAAGATGCAGTACTCGATAAACAAGGGCGTATGGGGAACGTCGGTCGGCGGCAAGGAGACCCTTTGTTCGGCCACCAACCTGCCCGACGAGGCCTACCCCTCGCAGCTTTGCAAGGAGGGCGCCGAGTCGCTGGAGATCGAGTTCGAGAAGGGCGAGGTTGTCGCCGTCAACGGCGAGGCCGCGACGGGCGTGAAAGCGATCAACAAGTTAGAGGCCATAGGCGCCGCATGGGCCATAGGCCGCGACACCCATGTGGGCGACACCATCGTGGGCATCAAGGGCCGCGTGGGCTTCGAGGCCGCCGCGCCGATGCTCATCATCAAGGCGCACGAACTTTTGGAGAAACACACGCTCACCAAGTGGCAGCAGTACTGGAAAGACCAGTTGGGCACATGGTACGGCATGTTCATGCACGAGGCCATGTACTCGGAACCCGTGATGCGCGATATCGAGCAGTTCCTCACGAGCAGCCAGCGCAACGTGACGGGCAAAGTCTTCATCACCCTGCGTCCCTATACCTTCTCGCTCGTGGGCATCGAGTCGAAGCACGACCTGATGAACGCCAAGTTCGCCGAGTACGGCGAGGTGAACAACGCATGGACGGCCGACGACGTAAAGGGATTCACCAAAATATTCTCGATGCCGCTGAAGATCTACCACGCGGTGAACGAGGAGGAGTAATCGAAAAAATCGCATGATACGAATCGGAATCGCAGGAGGCGCGGGATACACGGCGGGCGAGCTCATTCGCCTGCTGGTGAACCACCCGCACGCCGAACTGAAATACATACAGAGCGAATCGCAGAAAGGCAAGCCCATAGGCGCGGTGCACACCGACATGATCTGGTCGCCCTTGGTCTTCGGCGACATCGACTTCACGGATATCGACATACTCTTCATCTGCATGGGGCACGGCAACTCGGCGAAGTTCTTGGCCGAGAATCCCGTTCCGGCGAACGTGAAGATCGTCGACCTGAGCAACGATTTCCGTCTGAAAGCCGACGCGGGCGAATTCGTGTACGGCGCGCCCGAGCTCAACCGAGAACGGATCCGCGGCTGCCGATGCGTGGCCAACCCTGGATGCTTCGCCACCTCGATCAATCTGGCGTTGATACCTTTGGCCGCGGCGGGCATCCTGCCCGAGGAAATTACGGTGACGGGAATCACGGGGTCGACGGGAGCGGGACAGAAACCCACGTCCGACACCCATTTCAGCAACCGCAGCGCCAACCTGTCGAACTACAAGGTCTTCACGCACCAGCACTTGGGCGAGATCGGCGAGACGGTGATCGCGGCGGGAGGCTCTCCCGCGACCGACATAGCGTTCGTGCCCGTCAGAGGTTGCCACGCGCGCGGAATCATAAGCGACGTGGTGCTGCGTCTCGACGAAGACGCCGAGCGCGTGACGGAGATATTCAAGAGCTTTTACGCCGACCATCCGTTCGTGTGCGTGAGCGATACTCCCGTCTACATGAAGCAGGTGGTGAACACCAACTACTGCTTCCTGTCGATACAGAAGTCGGGACGCAAACTGCTCGTGACCTCGGTGATCGACAATCTGCTGAAAGGCGCCTCGGGTCAGGCGGTGCAGAACATGAACCTCATGTTCGGATTGGACGAAACGGAGGGTCTGCGACTGAAGGCGGGATGTTTTTAATTCCGCGCGGGATCGGCGTCGCCGAGCGACGTCGGCCATACATTAAATTGTGAAAACTATGGATTTGTTTCAAGTATATTCCCTGCTCGACATGGAGCCAGTGAAGGCTCGCGGAGCCTATCTGTGGGATAGCAACGGCGTGGAGTACCTCGACTTTTACGGAGGGCACGCGGTTATCTCGATAGGTCACACCCATCCGCACTATGTCGAGAAGATCACCGAGCAATTGGGACGCATCGGATTCTATTCGAACGCCGTCGTAAACAACCTGCAACGCGAACTGGCCGAGAAACTCGGCGAGTTGTCGGGTTATCCCGATTACGAACTGTTTCTGTGCAACAGCGGCGCCGAGGCCAACGAGAACGCCCTGAAGCTGGCGTCGTTCACCACGGGGCGCAGCCGCGTGCTGGCCATGCGCGGAGCGTTCCACGGCCGCACGAGCATGGCCGTGGCCGCGACCGACAACCCCGCGATTCAGGCGCCCGTGAACCGCACCGACAAGGTGACCTTCACCGGCCTCAACGACATCGACGCCATGCGCGCCGAGCTCCGCACGGGCGAATACGCCGCCGTCATCGTCGAGGGCATCCAAGGCGTGAACGGCATCCGTGTGGCGTCGGACGAGTTCCTGCGCGCCGTGCGCGAGGAGTGCGACGCGACGGGCACGATCATGATTCTCGACGAGGTGCAGTCGGGTTACGGACGCAGCGGACGTTTCTTCGCCCACCAATGGTCGGGCGTCAGGGCCGACATAATATCACTCGCCAAGGGCATCGCCAACGGATTCCCCGTGGGCGCAATAATGATCTCGCCCGCGATCCCCGCCAAGAAAGGCATGCTCGGCACTACTTTCGGAGGCAGTCATCTGGCTTGCGCGGCAGCCATCGCCGTGGCGGACGTGGCCAAGAGCGAGAATCTGGTGGAGAACGCCCGCGTGGCGGGCGAGAAGATCGCGGCGGCCATCGAGGGAGTGAGCGGCGTGGAGGATATCCGCGGCCGAGGGCTCATGATAGGCGTCGATCTGGCGGTTCCGCAGGCCGATTTCCGCAACGTGTTGATGCGCAAGCACCATATCATGACGGGATACAGCGGAAAGAACACCTTGCGTCTGCTGCCGCCGCTCATCATAGGCGACCGCGAGGTGGAGCGTTTCGCCGAGGCGTTCCGCGCCACGGCGGCCGAGACGGGAATGTAGATCGAACGGTCCGCGCCCGCGTTATCTTCGGCGGGGCATTACCGAATAAAACAAAACTTTTTCCGATGAAGATAAAGGTCATAAAGATCGGCGGCAAGCTGATCGAAAACGAAGATGTGCTCGCTTCGCTGTGCGACTCCTTGGCGTCGCTCGGCGAAGCGTTCGTCTTGGTGCACGGCGGCGGCGTGATGGGTTCGCACCTCGCCGAGAAGTTGGGCGTGGAGGTCAGAATGCACGACGGACGCCGCATAACCGACGCCGCGACGCTCGACATAGCCGTCATGGCTTACGGCGGTCTGGCGAACAAGCGGGTGACGGCGGCGTTGCAGGCGCGCGGAGTGAATGCCTGCGGACTCTCGGGCTGCGACATGGGCATGGTGGTCTCGCACCGCCGTCCCGTGGGCGAGATCGACTGGGGCTTCGTCGGCGACGTCGACGCGGTGAATGTCGATGCGCTGTCGATGCTGCTCGACGCGGGCGCGACGCCCGTCATTTCGCCCATCACCTGCTCCCGCTCGGGCGAACTGCTCAATACCAATGCCGACAGCGTGGCCTCGGCCGTGGCGACGGGACTCGCGGCGAAGTACGACGTGGAGCTGGTCTTCACGCTCGACAAGGCGGGCGTGCTGCTCGACGTCGACGACGATTCGTCGCTCATCCCCACCATAACGCCCGAGTCGTACGCCGCTCTACGAGCCGAGAATAAGATACATTCGGGAATGATCCCCAAGATCGACAACGCCTACAAGACCATCGAGGCGGGCGTGGGATCGGTGCGCATCACCTCGCCGAACGACCTCACAGGCGGCACGATAGTGGTAAAATAGATCGCCATGCGAACGATGACACACACCGATGCCGTCGAGCTGCTCAAACGGCTCATCGCCACGCCGTCGCCCAGCCGCGAGGAGTCGGCCGCGGCCGATCTCGTCGAAGCGGAGTTCGCACGACGGGGATTCGCGCCGCGCCGCAAGGGCAACAACGTGTGGGCGGAGGCCGCCGAGCGCGACCCGCGCAAGCCTACCCTGCTGCTCGACGCGCATATCGACACCGTGAAGCCCACCTCGGCTTGGACCCGCGATCCGTTCGTCGCGACGGAAGAAGACGGCCGTCTGTACGGTTTGGGCAGCAACGACACGGGCGGCAGCGTGGTGTCGCTAATGGCCGTCTTCACCCGACTCGCCGCGACCGAGCAGCCCTACAATCTGATCTGCCTCGCCTCGGCCGAGGAGGAGGTGACGGGCGCGGGAGGCGTCCGCGCCGTGCTGGAGGACTTGGGCCGCATAGACTTCGCCGTGGTGGGCGAACCGACGGGAATGCGTCCCGCCGTGGCGGAGAAGGGTCTGCTGGTGCTCGACTGCACGGCGCACGGCCGCGCGGGGCATGCCGCGCGCGACGAGGGCGAGAATGCGATATACAAGGCTCTGAAAGATATCGAGTGGTTCCGCAGTTACCGTCTCGACCGCGTGTCGCAGCTCTTGGGTCCCGTGAAGATGACCGTTACGGGCATTCAGGCGGGCACGCAACACAACGTCATCCCCGCCGAGTGCCGTTTCACGGTCGACATAAGGGTCAACGAATGCTATACCAACGCCGAGATTCTCGACGAGGTGCGCGGACACGTGTCGTGCGACATCGCGCCGCGCTCGACGCATCTCAACTCGTCGGCGATCCCCGCCTCGCACCCCGCCGTGCGGCGTCTGGAGGCTATGGGACGCGAACCCTTCGGGTCGCCCACGCTGTCGAATCAGGCGGTGATGCCCTTCGCGACGCTGAAGATCGGCCCGGGCGACAGCGCTCGTTCGCATACGGCCGACGAATATATCCTCACCGACGAAATAGCCGAGGCGATAGAGATCTACTGCGCCATGCTCGACGGGCTTGATTTGACAGAATAAAATCCGTATCTTCGCGGATGCTCGGGGCCGCGCGCAACGCCGGCCGCCGTAAATTAATATTACAAACAGACTGAAATGAAACTTTGGGATAAGGGATACGCCACCGACTCTTTCGTGGAGGAGTTCACCGTGGGGCGCGACCGCGAAATGGATCTGTACTTGGCCGAGGCCGACGTGCTGGGCAACATGGCCCACATGCGGATGCTAAACTCGATAGGCCTGATCTCCGACAAGGATAGGGCCGCCTTGGAAAAGGGGCTTAAAAAGATATACGCCGCGGTTCGGCGCGGCGAGTTCCGCATCGACGAGGGGGTGGAGGACGTCCACTCGCAGGTGGAATTCATGCTCACGGCCGAGTGCGGCGACGCGGGCAAGCGCATCCACACGGGCCGTTCGCGCAACGATCAGGTGATGGTCGACATAAAGCTATTTTCGCGCAGCGCGCTCGTGGCGTTGCAGCAGAGCGTGCGCGCGCTGTTCGACGTGCTGATCTCGAAAGCCGACGAGTACAAGGAGGTGCTCATGCCCGGGTACACCCACATGCAGGTGGCGATGCCCTCGTCGTTCGGCATGTGGCTGAGCGCATACGCCGAGGCTTTGGCCGACGATATGCTGCTGCTCGACGCCGCTTACAAATTAGTGAACACCAATCCGCTCGGTTCGGGCGCGGGATACGGGTCGTCGGTGCCGCTCGACCGCCGCATGACAACCCGACTGTTAGGCTTCGACGATCTGGCCTACAACTCGATCTACGCACAGATGCAGCGCGGCAAGACCGAACGCACCGTGCTGACGGCCATCGCCGCCGTGGCCGCGACGCTGGGCCGTCTGGCGCAGGACGTGTGCCTCTACTCGTGCGCCAACTTCGGGTTCGTGAAGCTGCCCGACGCCTTCACCACGGGGTCGAGCATCATGCCCCACAAGAAGAATCCCGACATATTCGAACTCATCCGCGCCAAGTGCAACCGCTTGCAGGCCCTGCCGACGGAGGTGACGCTCATCATGACCAACCTGCCGTCGGGATATTTCCGCGACATGCAGCTTACCAAGGAGATCTACATCCCCGCATTCAAGGAGATAGGCGACGCCCTGCGCATGGCGGGCGAGGGAATCGAGCGCATGAGCATCGACCGCGACATACTGCGCGACGACAAATACAAATATCTCTTCACCGTGGAGGATGTCAACGACGCCGTGGCGCGCGGCGTGCCTTTCCGCGACGCCTATCGCGAGGTGGGCATGCGGGTGCAGAACGGCACGTACGAGCACGACGGCCGCGAGTTGCGCCACACGCACGAGGGCAGCATCGGCAACCTGTGCCTCGACGGCATACGCGCCAAATTCGAGCGTCACGCGTTCGATTACGCCCCTGCGCTGAAAGCCGAGGAGGAGTTGATGAAGTAGCGGCGTGACGGAGTTCGGATTCATAGAGCACGTGGCGCGTCTCTTCGCCGACGCCGACCGTCACGGATGGGAGGCCATCGGCGACGACTGCACGGTGCTGCCGCTCGGCGACGAGGCTATCGCGCTGACGACCGACCTGCTCGTCGAGGGGGTCCACTTCCTGCGCGACGGGATCTCGGCGCGCGAACTGGGTCGCAAATCACTGGCCGTGAATCTGAGCGACGTGGCGGCGATGGGCCTCAAGCCCCGAGCCACGCTGCTGTCTGTCGCCCTGCCCGCCGACGTCGGCAAGGAGTGGGCGCACGGGTTCGCTGCGGGTTATCGCGAACTCGCGGCCGAATACGACGTCGCGTTGGTCGGCGGAGACACCACGGCCTCGAAAAACGGAATAACGATAAGCGTGACGGCCATAGGCCGCGGCCCGCTGGCGCACGTGAAACGCCGCGCGGCGGCGCGCGCGGGCGATGCGATATTCGTCGGCGGGGAGCTCGGAGCCTCGGCCGCGGGGCTCGAAGATATTCTGAAGGGGCGGCACGACAGTACGTTCGCCGCGGCGCACCGCAATCCCGCGCCGCAGGTTTTCGAGGGCGAGTGGTTGGGCGGCCGCGCGGAGGTGCATGCCATGATGGATATCTCGGACGGGACGGCATCCGACCTGCTTCACATTCTGCGCGCTTCGTCGTGCGGAGCCGAAATAACGGTAGAGGATATTCCCGCCGCGAAAGGAGACGTGGCGACGGCGGTATGCGGCGGCGAGGATTACAAGCTGCTCTTCACCGTCGAGGCGGCCGCGGCCGACGAATTGCAGCGCGACTTCGCCGAAAGATTCGGCCGCACCATCCATCGCATAGGGCGCATAACCGAATCGGCGACGCCCGTCATCCGCTGGATCGACCGCGGCCGCGAGATCATGCCCTCATGGCACGGATTCGAGCATTTTTAATCGGAAGTATACGGTTCGGGAGTGCGGCTTGCGAGTCGTAGCCTGCGGAGTGAGCGATAGCGAGCCTCCGCGGGGCGAGGCTACGGCTCGCGCGGCTCCGAGGAGCCGCAATTACTATATATTCAATCCGTAAATCCCCTTCAAATCCTGCTCCAATTTCGCGGCCGATTCGAACCGCAACCCCTCCATCCCCACGACGCGGGCGGCGGCGACATTCGTCGCGTTGTCGTCGACAAATAACGACTCCGCGGCATTCAGACCGTAACGGTCGAGCAGGCAGCGATATATGCGCTCGTCGGGCTTTACCAGACATTCGTCGCCCGAGACCACGATCCCCTCCAGCAAAGAGAAGACCTCGTAACGGTCGCGCATCGACGGAAAGGTCTCGTTCGACCAGTTGGTGAGTCCGTACACGCCGTAACCCGCCGCCTTCAGGCGTCGCACGACATCGGCCGTGCCCTCCACCTCGCCGCCGATCATCTCGATCCAGCGGCTGCGATATATCCCGATGGCATCGGCCCACTCGGGGTGGCGCGCCGACAGCTCAGCCACGCAATCGGCGAAGGGGCGGCCCGCATCCATCTGCACGTTCCACTCGCCCGTGCATATATTCTCGATGAACCAACGGCTCTTTTGCTCGTCGCCGAAATAGCCGTCGTAAAGATAGCGGGGATTCCAGTCGACCAACACGCCGCCGAAATCGAATACGATGTTTTTTATCATAACTCCAAATTCATTATCCTTATCACTCGCGCTAAAGGCCTTCGGCCGCCGCAGGGGACTGCGGAAAACTATTGCGATATCTTGACCAACGCCTCGCGATAGGCGTTCAGTATGCGCGACTTCGATATGAAGCCCAAATAACGGTTGTCGCGATCCACCACGGGCAGCATCCACGTGCGGTTGGCCTCGAAATGCGGCAGGATGCTCTGCACCAGCTCGTGTTCGAGGATCTTGTAGGGAGGCTGGATCATGTAATGGGTGATCGAACGTCCCCACCGCTCGCGCTTGAACATATCCTCGCGCAGATCGTCCAACTGCACCACGCCCAACAGACGTCCGAAGTTGTCGATTACGGGGAATATGTTGCGGTGCGCCGACGATATGATGCTCACCACGTCGCCTAACGTATAGTGCTCCTTGATGCGGATGAAATCGGTCTCCATCAAATCCTCCAGCCGCAGGAACACGAACACCGACTGGTCCTTGTCGTGGGTCAGAAGCTCGCCGCGCATGCGCAACTGCTTGGTGTAGATCGAATCGTGGTCGAGCGTGTAATCGACGGCGAACGATATCGAGGCCACGATCATCAACGGAATGAACAGACCGTAACCGTTCGACAGCTCGGCGATGAGGAATATCGACGTAAGCGGAGCCTTCATCACGCCCGCCATGACGCCGGCCATGCCTACCAGAGTGAACGACACCACCGACACCTGCCAATGAAAACAGACGTTGCACACCAGCGCGACGATCGCCCCCATGAAGGCCCCCACGAAGAGCGAGGGCGCGAACGTACCTCCCACGCCGCCCGAGGCGTTGGTGGTGGCCATAGCTATGACCTTGAAGAACATGATGGCCGTCACGTACACGATCGCCACCCACTCTATTCCGCTGAACTTGAAGAACAGCGAGTTGTCGAACAATGCCGCCACGTTGCCGTGCATGAGCGACGTCATGCCCTCGTAACCCTCGCCGTAGAGCGGCGGAAAGACGAAGATGAGCACGCCGAGGACGACACCCGCGCAGGCCCAGCGCTTATATTGCGAGCCTATGCCCTTTATGAATCTGCCCACCACCGAGTTCACCGACGTGAAATAGTAGGACATGAATCCGCAGCAGACGCCCAGAACGATATAAAGAGGGATCTGTTTCAGCACGAAGGCGTCGGCCTCGCTCAGGGTGACCGATATGATGGGGTCGAATCCGCGGAACACCAACGCCACCGTCGTCGCCGTAACGGACGATATGAGCAGCGGGATGACCGACGCCGCCGTGATGTCGAGCATCAGGATCTCCAGCACGAACACCACGCCCGAGATCGGAGCCTTGAATATGGCCGCCACGGCCGCGCCCGCGCCGCAGCAGAGCATCAACGTCAGTTCCTTGTAATTGAGTCGCGCCATCTTACCGACATTCGAGCCGATGGCCGCGCCCGTGAGAACGATCGGAGCCTCGGGACCTACCGAACCGCCGAATCCGATGGTCGTGGCGCCGCCCACGACCGAGCTCCAGCAGTTGTGCGGCGCGATACGCGAATCGCGCCGCGACATGGCGTAGAGCACGCGGGTCACGCCCTCCGAGATCTCGTCCTTGACGATGTACTTCACGAACAGCGTGGCCAGCACGATTCCCACGGCGGGGTACACGAGGTAGAGGAACTGCGCCCTATCGGCGGGGAACCACGTCACCAGAGCCGAACGCACGCCGTAGAGAAGAATCTCGAACACGCACGTCCCGAGTCCCGCCAGCGCGCCCACGACCACAGCCAGCAGAATGAGCAACTGACGGTTGCTCAAACGCTTCAATCGGGCGAGAAGCCAATGCGACACCCTGTCTCTGATAGTAGATATCGACATATTCAAAAGGTTATTTCATTAATCGGCGTATCGGCGCAATCCCGCGCCGCATAATCCGCCGAGGCTCGCGCATTCCCGTCGCGGCGGCGAACGCCTACTTTCCCTGCTTGTACATCTCCGACTGGCGGCGGATCATGTCGGCGTCCTCGAAATAGTTTATCTTCATCGAACGCTTCACCATCTCCAGCGTCTCGGCCGCCTCGGCGCGCGCGACAACGCAACCGCGTCGCAACATGTCGTACACGCCCTCGATATCGCGCTCGTACTCCTTGCGACGCTCGCGTATCGGCTCCAAAGCCTGCTGAAGCACGGAATTGAGGAACTTCTTGACCTTCACGTCGCCCAAGCCTCCCCTTTGATAGTGGGCCTTCAACTCATCGAGCGATGCGTAATCGGGCAGGAACTCGGCGAAGTGCTCGGGACGCGAAAAGGCGTCGAGATAGGTGAATACGCAGTTGCCCTCCAGCGACCCGGGATCCTCTATGCGGAGATGGTTGGGGTCGGTGTACATGCTCATCACCTTCTTGCGTACATCCTCGGCCGTATCCGACAGATAGATGCAGTTACCCAACGACTTGCTCATCTTGGCCTTGCCGTCGGTGCCGGGCAGACGCAGGCACGCGGCATTCTTCGGGAGCAGGATCTCGGGCTCGACCAGCGTCGGGCCGTAAACCGAGTTGAACTTGTGGACTATCTCGCGGGTCTGTTCCACCATCGGCTCCTGATCCTCGCCCGCGGGCACGGTCGTCGCGCGAAAAGCGGTGATGTCCGACGCCTGCGAAATGGGATAGGTGTAGAATCCGACGGGAATCGACTTGCCGAACTCGCGCATCACGATCTCGCTCTTTACCGTCGGGTTGCGCTCCAGACGGGCCACCGTGACGAGGTTCATGTAATAGAACGCCAATTCGCACAGCTCAGGAATCCGGCTCTGGATGAATATGGTCGACTTGGCGGGATCGATGCCGCACGAGAGATAGTCGAGCGCGACTTCGATTATGTTCTCGCGCACCTTGTCGGGATTGTCGGCGTTGTCGGTGAGCGCCTGCGCGTCGGCTATCATTATGAAAATCTTCTCGAACGCGCCCGAGTCCTGCAACTCGACGCGCTGGCGGAGCGAACCCACATAGTGTCCCAAATGGAGCTTGCCCGTGGGGCGGTCGCCCGTAAGTATTACTTTACCCATCGTTATATCGCTTAAATTAAATAACTTAAAAATTCGGGCCCCATCCTTGCGCCCCTATTAGCTGCAAAAATACTAATTTATGTCCGCGGGGCCAAAAAACTTGACGCCTATAATTTTTTTTTATACATTTGCGTAAATATTTACCCGTTCCCTATGACTATAATTCAGCTTCAATACCTTCTCGAAGTGGCCAACTGCGGCAGTTTCTCGGCCGCGGCCGAACGTTGTTTCGTCACGCAGCCGTCGCTCAGCATGCAAGTCAAATCGCTCGAAGAGGAGTTGGGCGCCGTGTTGCTCGACCGCTCGAAGAAGCCCGTCATACCCACCGAAGTCGGCACCGTGGTCATAGCGCAGGCGCGGGAGACGCTGCGCGCCTACAACAGCATACGCGAATCGGTGCTGGAACTGAAAGGCGAGACGGCGGGAAAGCTGCGGTTGGGCGTGATACCGACCATAGCGCCCTATCTGCTGCACAAATTCATCCCCGATTTCGTCAAAAGCTACCCGCGCGTGGAGCTCGAGATCCGCGAAATGGTGACGGCCGACATAGTGGAGGCGTTGCGCCGCGACGACATCGACGCCGCGCTCGTGGCCAGCGGCACCTGCGGCGAGGGAATACCCGAACGCGACCTGTTCAGCGACCGATTCTATGCCTATGTGTCGCAGTCGAATCCGCTGTTCGAACGCTCGAACATACGCATCGAGGATATCGATCTCAAGGATCTGATCCTGCTCAGCCCGGGCAACTGTATGCGCGACCAGATCATAGAGCTCTGTCAGGCGCGCCGCAACGTGCCGTCGCACTACTGCTTCGAATCGGGATCGCTCGACACGCTCATGCGCATAGTGGACTGCACCTCGTGCCTGACCGTCGTGCCCGAAATGGCGCTCGAATACATCCCCGAGAGCCGCCGCAAGCAGATCAAGACGCTGGCGAAAGGAGCCACGTCGCGACGCATAGCCATAGCCGTGCGCCGTACGTACGTAAAAAACTCTATAATCAACGCCTTGGAGAGCACCATACTCGAATATGCGGCGACCGCGGGGATGAAGTAGCCCCCATCTCCCATGTCGAACGGCCGGCCGCCGTCCCGCGCGATGTCGAAAAACGACGCGTTCCGCCTCTCGCGCCGACCCTCGACCGACATACCATCGCACGGAATTTCGTAATCTCGCAAAAATGTAATATATTTGCGAAGTTATACGCGTGCATTTTTTTATAGTATGGAAAAATTGATCGAAACCATAGTCGGAGCCATTCAGGATAAAAAAGGTAAGGATATTGTATCGTTGGACCTCTCGGGATTCGACGGAGCCGTATGTTCGCACTTCGTCGTCTGCAACGCCGACTCCACCACTCAGGTGGCGGCCATAGCCGACGGCATCGAGCAGGAGGTGCTGGAAAAGACGGGCGAGAAGCTCTGGCGGATAGAGGGGCAGCAGAACGCTTTCTGGATCGCCATGGACTATGTGGATGTGGTGGTGCATATCTTCCAGACCGAACTGCGCCAATACTACAAGCTCGAGGAGCTGTGGGCCGACGCGCCGATCAAAAGATACGATTACGAACTTTAGTCATTTATGGCAAACAAGAAAAAGAACGATATAAAGATGACCGTGAGGCCCAATTTCATGTGGATATGGGCCGTGTTGATAATGATTATCATCGGTTACTCTTTCTATGCCGGCGGCGATACCCAACCCTTGGCGGGCAATTGGAACACCGTGCGCAAAATGATACGCAACGGCGAGGTGGAGCGCATAACGGTCATCGACGGCCAAACGGCCAACGTCTATCTGACCGAGGAGGCGATAGAGAAATACCGCAACGGCGGCGACGAGGTATTGAAGAGGATGCCCAAGGAGGGCGAGCAGCTCATCTTCAACATCGGTTCGGTGGAGCTTCTCGACAACGACGTCAAGGAGGCCGTCGCCGAGTCGGGGATCGAGGAGAACCCCGTGAGCATCGAGTACAAGAACGAATCGAATCCGTGGGGCAACATCATTGTGAATCTGTTGCCGTGGGTGATCCTTATCGGCATCTGGTTCTTCATCATCCGCACCATGTCGCGAGGCGGCGGGGGCGCGGGAGGCAACATCATGAACGTGGGCAAGGCGCGCGCGCAGGTCTTCGACAAGGACGACGCGGGCAAGCGGATAACGTTCAAGGACGTCGCGGGACTGGAGGAGGCCAAGGTGGAGATCATGGAGATAGTCGATTTCCTCCGCAAGGCCGACAAATACCGCGAACTGGGCGCCAAGATCCCCAAGGGCGCGCTGCTGGTAGGCCCCCCGGGAACGGGCAAGACGCTTCTGGCGAAGGCCGTGGCGGGCGAAGCCAACGTGCCGTTCCTCTCGATATCGGGTTCCGACTTCGTGGAGATGTTCGTGGGCGTGGGCGCGTCGCGTGTCCGCGACCTATTCGAGCAGGCCAAGCAGAAGGCCCCCTGCATCGTCTTCATCGACGAGATAGACGCCATAGGCCGCGCACGCGGCAAGAACGCGGGATTCTCGGGCAACGACGAGCGTGAAAACACCCTCAACCAACTCCTTACGGAGATGGATGGATTCCAGACCAACGCGGGCGTCATAGTGCTCGCGGCCACCAACCGCGCCGACATCCTCGACAAGGCGTTGATGCGCGCGGGACGTTTCGACCGCCAGATACAGGTAGGGCTTCCCGACGCCAAGGAGCGCGAGGAGATCTTCGACGTGCATCTGCGCAATCTGAAACTCGATCCGCAGCTCGACCGCGGATTCCTCGCCAAGCAGACGCCCGGGTTCTCGGGAGCCGACATAGCCAACGTCTGCAACGAGGCGGCGCTCATAGCGGCACGCCACGACAAGAAACAGATCGCCAAAGAGGACTTCATGGCGGCCATCGACCGCATAATAGGCGGATTGGAGAAACGCAACAAACTCATGTCAGAGGCCGAGCGTCGCGCCACGGCCATACACGAGGCGGGCCACGCCACGGTGATGTGGTCGCTCGCGGAGTGCGATCCCGTGCTGAAAGTCACCATCGTTCCGCGCGGCAACAGTCTGGGCGCCACGTGGTCGGTGCCCGACGAGGAGCGCGTGCACGTCACCAACGCCACTCTCGAGGAGCAGCTGGCGGGAATGTTGGGCGGCCGCATAGCCGAAGAAGTCAATTACGGCACCCTCGGCGCAGGAGCGTTGAGCGATCTGGAACGCGCCACGAAGATGACGTACGCCATGGTGGCCTATTACGGCATGAGCAAGAAGATTGGTCCCATAAGCTATTACGATTCGGCAGGCACGCGCGACACCTTCACCAAGCCTTTCAGCGAGCAGACCGCTCACGAGATCGACCAAGAGGTGCGCCGCATAATGGCCGAGGCGTACGAGCGCGCCAAGAGAATCATCGAGGAGAAAAACGGACAAATAAACGCGATGGCCGACCTGCTGCTCGAAAAGGAAACCATCTATGCCGAGGACATAGAACCCATACTCGGCCCGTCGGCCCAAAGCGCCAAGCAGGCCGAAAAGACCGACGGCAAGGCGGCTCGCGGCAACGATACGCCCGCCGCGGACCCGAAACCCGAAAATGAAGAAGAGACCCGAAAGATATGACCGATAAGATGAAAAACCTGTGGGTGCGCGCCGTGAGCGGCGTGGTGCTGCTCGCGATAGTGCTGGGGACCATCCTCTGGTCGAAATGGAGTTTCGGCGCGCTGCTGCTCATGATAATCCTCGGCGGCGAGTGGGAGTTCTACCGCATGGCCGAAAAGGCGGGTTATTCGCCCCAGAAGACGCTGGGACTCGTCGCGGGAGCCATAGTGATGACGGTGGCTTTCGCCCTCATGTGGTTCTTCGACACCGAGAGCACCCTGAGCAACAAATATCTGGTGCTCACCGTGGGACTGATGCTATACATAATGATGCTGGTGCCGCTGATGTTCATCTGCGAGCTTTACCGCAAAAGCGCGACGCCCATCGCCAACATCGGATCGACCCTTACGGGCGTGGTATACGTGGCGCTGCCAATGTCGCTGCTCTTTTTCATCCCGCTACTGCTGGGGCACGGGGTGTGGAACCCGTGGACGCTGCTGTTCTACTTCTTCATCATCTGGGCTAACGACGTATGCGCCTACCTGTTCGGAATCACGCTGGGCAAGCACCGCCTGTTCGAGCGCATCTCGCCCAAGAAGTCGTGGGAGGGATTCATCGGCGGACTCATCGGCGCGATGGCGATGGGATACATAGCCGCCACGGCGATGGGCGGCGACCACTTCGAATGGATCGGCATGGCGCTCATAGCCGCCATAACGGGAGTATTCGGCGATTTGGTGGAGTCGCTGTTCAAACGCTCGGTCGACGTGAAGGACTCGGGACGCATAATCCCCGGGCACGGAGGCTGGCTCGACCGTTTCGACGCGCTGATTCTCTCGGTGCCGTTCGTGTTCATCTACCTCGTATTTTGCATGAATTGAAAATGACCTTAAACCAAACAATATGAAGATCAACAAAGAGGGCTACCGAATCATAGCCGTATCGGGCCTCATCTGCCTGCTATTCTGGTCGCTCATATACTATTTCGAAAACAACCACTCGGGGACGGGACTGCTCGTCACCAGCACGCTGCTGCTCGTGGCTTTCTGGTTCTTCATCGTGGCGTTTTTCCGCGAGCCGCGCCGCGTGAAGATACATGATCCCGAGCTGGTCTTCTCGCCCTGCGACGGACGCGTGGTGGTGACCGAGATCGTGCACGAAGACGAATATCTGAAAGAGAACATGTTGCAGATCTCGATATTCATGTCGATAACCAACGTCCACATGAACTGGATCCCCGTAAGCGGCGAGGTGGAGTATTGCAAGTACCACCCGGGACGGTTCCTCATCGCATGGCACCCCAAGTCGTCGACCGAGAACGAGCGCACGACCACCGTGGTGAAGATGGAGGACGGCAAACGCATCCTGTTCCGTCAGGTGGCGGGCCTGATCGCGCGCCGCATCGTGTCGTACATGAAGGTCGGCGACCACGTGACGCAGAACGACGTGTTCGGGTTCATCAAGTTCGGCTCGCGCATCGATCTGCTCGTACCGAAAGACAGCGAACTGCTGGTCGAGATCGGCGACCCCGTGGTGGGATCGCAGACCCCCATCGTACGCCTCAGAAAGTAACGCGTGGACGCCATCGCACACCGCAAATAACGTAACAGCATGACGCTCACACCGCAAAACATACTCCGATTCATCGTCGGACTCGCAGCCACGGCAGCCATATTGTTTTTGATATGGTATTTCAGCACCGTGGTCATATACATATTGGTGTCGGCGGTGCTGGCCATCATGGGACGGCCGTTGGTGAGCTATCTGCTGAGTCTGAACATCCGCGGGCGGCGGTTGCCCCGCTGGGCCGCGGCGTCGATCACGCTGCTGGTGATCTGGGTGGTGTTCGCCACGATATGTTCGTTGTGCATACCCTTGGTATTCAACAAAATCGGCGAATTCGCCGCGCTCGACTTCTCGTCGGTGATCGAATCGATCGAGTACCCCGTATCGTACGCGCAGGCCTACCTGCAAAAGATGTTCATACTCCCCGAGACCGATTTCTCGCTCAGCGAGACCATAATATCGACATTGCAGGATCTGATCGATTACGAAACGGTTAACAACCTCTTCGCCTCGATCATAAGCGTAGCGCTGTCGACGCTCATCACCGTGTTCTCCATATCGTTCATAACCTTCTTTTTCCTCAAGGAGGACGGATTGTTCTACTCGATGGTGACGGCGATGTTCCCCGAACGCCTGCAACAGAGCGTGACGCGCGCTCTCGACTCCATCACGGTGCTGCTGTCGCGTTACTTCACGGGAATACTCACCGAGAGCATAATACTCATGATCGTCATCTCGATGGTGATGATGCTCTTCGGCATGAAGACCGACAACGCGCTGCTCATAGGTCTCATCATGGGCGTGATGAACGTCATTCCGTACGCGGGACCGCTTATCGGCGGAATAATTTCGATATTCATCGGCATCGTCAGCCCCATCGCGGGCTACACGGCCATGCACACGACGGCGATCATAGCCTGTTCGCTCTTTTGCATCAAGGGATTCGACGACTTCGTGCTGCAACCCACTATATACTCCGAGCGCGTGAAGGCGCACCCGCTCGAAATATTTTTGGTGATCCTGCTGGCTGGTTACATGGCGGGCATACTCGGCATGCTGCTGGCCATACCCTCCTACACCGTGCTGCGCGTACTGGCCAAGGAGTTCTTCTCGCAGTTCTCGTTAGTGCAGAAACTCACGCAGAAGATATGACCACAGGTGCGAGGGAAGACGCAGGGAGCAGAGTTTTTTAAGGACTACACGAAAATGATTATAATAAAAGGCGAGGTTATTCACGGCGCGCAACTGGGACGCAAGATGGGATTCCCGACGGCCAACCTCGACGCATGCGAACTGAACGATATCGAAAACGGCGTTTACCGCTCGACGGTCATAATCGACGGCGCGACCTACCGCGCAATGTCGAACATAGGGCTCCGCCCCTCGGTGGACGGACGTTGCCGTCTCCTCGAAACCCATCTGTTCGATTTTCACGGCGACATATACGGTCGCGTCATAGAGGTGCGGCTGCTCGACAAGATCCGCGACGAGAAACGCTTCGGCTCTATCGACGAGCTGCGTCGCCAACTCGAACACGACGCCGACGTATGCCGTAACCTATAACCGCTCGAAAAATCCCCGCAGCCGCCGAAGATAAGTTTTGTCAATAATTCACACGCGTCAGCCTTACCCGCGGCAGGAACATTTTCGATAAGCCGAGTGCAGAGCCGAACTTGTTCGGGTTCTGCCGAGGCGAGAAAATGACTGCGTAAGCGAACGATTTCGGATTAAGGGCGGTCGAAGCGACGAAGCGTCAAAATCGGAGAACGTTTTCAATAAGCCGAGTCAGAGCCGAACTTGTTCGAGCTATGCCGAGGCGAGAAAACGTCTGCGAAGCGAACTTTTAATTGCTTCAAAAGTGCCGTAGGCATCCGATTTAGCGCAGTCGCGAGACCGACCCCGAGATCGTTTCACCGCGGCGGATTTTCGGTTACCTTTTGGCCGCGCAAAAGGTAACGTAAATCTTAATTATGTATTAAAGGTATTGCGACTCTTCGAGTCGCTCAGTTCATCGCCGCCCCACCGCGGCGGACTGCAACTCGCCTGAAGGCTCGCGCAGACCTCCGCCGTCGGCGAACATCTGGCTGACGCATGTGAATTTTGCGACTCGCAGAGTCGTGCGGGCCGCAGCCTCCCGCCTGCGGAGGCCCGCTATTCGCACAGTTCATTCGCGCGGTCTCCGCAGGCTGCTGCCCGAAGATGTATTGCGACCCGTTGAGACTCGCGCAGCTCTCCGCCGTCGGCAAAACGAATCGGGACCTGCGCCGAAAACGCGGATCCCGATTCTTATACTCTGCAAGCGAATCTGTTACTTGCGCCTGCCCTTGGCGCTTTGCTGCTGACGCATCTGCTCCTGCTGCTGGCGCATAAGTTCCTCGTAACGAAGTTGGAACTTCGACTTCTTCTTGTTCTTCTGCTTGGCGGCGTTGCGTTGAATCATCGCGTGGATCTTGTCATCGTCGACCAAACGGCGCATGCCCGTCATTATGACGATAGTTATGAGCTGCGAAAGCAGATAGTAGTAACACAATCCCGATGCGTAATCGTTGAAAATGAATAGCATCATTATCGGCATCATATATACCATCATGATCTTCATGCCCGCCATCTGCGGCTGGCTTGAAGCGGTTTGCTGGTAGCTGAAGTAGGAGAATCCCACCATCGCCGCGCACATCAACAGCGCGAAGAGGCTCACGTGGTCGCCGTACCACGGAATGGTGAAGGGCAGAGTTACGATGCTGTCGTACGACGACAAATCGTCGGCCCACAGGAACGACTGCCCGCGAAGCTCGATACTCGCGGGGAAGAATCGGAACATGGCCCACAGTATCGGCAATTGGATAAGCATCGGTATGCAGCCGCCCAAGGGGTTGATGCCCGCTTTCTTGTAGAGCTCCATCGTGGCTTGCTGCTTCTTCATGGCATCCTCCTGACGCGGATACTTCTCGTTCAGAGCGTCCACCTCGGGCTTGATGACGCGCATCTTGGCCGTCGAGAGGTAGCTCTTGTAGGTCAAGGGGTATATCAACAGTTTGATAAGCGCCGTGAGGATCAGTATGATAAGGCCGAAGCTGCCGATGTATTTATGCAGGAAATCGAACACGGGGATAACGATCCAACGGTTGATCCAGCCCACCAGCCAGCCGCCTAACGGGATGAGTCGCTCCATCGCGATCTTCTCGCCTTCGGGGTCGGTGATCTTCGACAGCACGGCATACTTGTTGGGGCCGCAGTAAATCGAAAAGGCGTAGCCCGTGGTCTGCGCATTGTAGGGCAGACCCGCATGCACCGAGAAGGTCTTGATGAATCCCGAATTTTCGGGCTCCGTCGAGAAGCCCATGTCGGCATAGGCGAAGTTGCCGTGCGCGATCAAAGCCTCCGAGAAGAACTGCTGCTTGAATGCAATCCAGTTTATCTCGCTCTTCACGCTCTCCTCCTTCTCGCCGTCGCCCATGCCCAAATCCTCGATCGAGGCCTCGTCGGGCAGGCGGTACGACAGCGTGGTATACATGTTCTCGTTCTTGAAGCCCCGCTCGTTGCGGTAGGTGCGGTTGCTCCAATCCAGTCCCAGCGTCGACTGGGCGGCCATCAAAGGAGCCATGTTCACCATCTTCACGTTGAGGTCGATCATATAGTCGCGCGAGGGGTCCTTCTCGTCGTACACTACATACTCGTACAGCAGGTAGGCGTCTTCGCCCACGTCGAGACGCATGGCGAGGGTTTGGAATCCGTCGCCGCGGCTCACGCCGGCATTCGTGAACACATACTCCTCGGTGTTGATCTTCACGTTCTTGCGGTCGCGCTTCAGATAGAACTCCAAATCGAACTTCGCGCTCGACGGATCGAACAGCACCACTTTCTCGTTGCGCTCGCCCTTGGGAGCGTACTTGGTGTAGTCGTGAAGCGTCACCTTCGAGAGCATACCGCCCGCGGTGGTGAATTCGGCCGTAAGGTAGTCGTTCGACAAAGCGACCGACGAAGGCTCCGCGCTCTTGGCCGCGGCAAGGCTCGCGCCGAACATCTCGGCTTCGCGTCGCGCCGCGCTCTCGGCGGCCGCCGCTGCGAGGCTGTCGGCAAGCTCGGGGACGATGTCGTCCGACGCGACCTGCTCCGACGTCGAAGCGGCCTCGTCGGGCTGCGCCTCGGCCTCGACCTGAGCCATATATTCTTTATATTTCTCCTGCTGCTTGGAACTGTAAATCACATAGCCGATAAAGATCGCGGCCATGAGCACGATTCCAGTAAGTGTTTTCTTATCCATCTGTAAGTATTAACGTTAACTACTACTTCGCCTGCTCGGCTTCGGCCTTGCGGCTGCCGTCGTATTTCAGGGCCGCAGCCACGAAAGCGACGAACAGCGGAGCGGGCGTGTTCACCGTGCTCTTGTATTCGGGGTGGTACTGCGTACCCACGAACCACGGATGATCCTTCAGCTCCACCACCTCGACCAGTCCCGTCTCGGGATTGGTGCCCGCGGCTGTCATGCCCGCGTTCTCGAACTGCGCGAGGTACGATTCGTTGAACTCGTAACGGTGACGGTGACGCTCCACGATGGCATCCGCGCCGTAAGCGTCGCGAACCTTGGTGCCCGCCTTCAGCGCGCACGGATATCCGCCCAGACGCATCGTGCCGCCCTTGGCCGTGATACCTTTCTGCTCCTCCATGAGGTCGATCACGGGATTCTTCGTCTGCTCCATCTCGCTCGAGTGAGCGTCCTTGATGCCCAGCACGTTGCGTGCGAACTCGATCACGGCGCTCTGCATGCCCAGACATATTCCGAAGAAGGGCACCTTGTTTTCGCGGGCGTAGCGCACCGCCTCGATCTTGCCCTCTATGCCTCGATTGCCGAAGCCCGGGGCCACCAAGATACCCGCCATGCGGCCCAGCGTCTCGCTCACGTTCTCGGCGGTGATCTTCTCCGAATTGACGTACGTGAGTTTCACCTTGCAGTTGTTGGCCGCGCCGGCGTGGATGAACGACTCGCTGATCGACTTGTAGGCGTCGGGCAGCTCGGTATACTTGCCCACCAGCGCGATCTCCACAGTGCTCGCGGGATGCTTGATCTTCTCCACGAAACCGCGCCACGAATCCATATTCGGCTCGTCGTGGCTCTCAACGCCGAGTTTGGCCAGCAATACCTCGTCCAGATGCTGTTCGTGCATGCGCAGGGGCACTTCGTAAATCGTCGGCACGTCGATCGACTCCACCACGGCGTCGGGGGTCACGTTGCAGAACAACGCCACCTTGCGACGCACCTCGGGCGAGAGCGAATGTTCGGTGCGCAACACCAGCACGTCGGGCTGCAAACCCGCCGACTGCAACTCCTTGACCGAGTGCTGCGTGGGTTTGGTCTTAAGCTCGCCCGAAGCGGCCATATAGGGGATGAGCGTCAGATGGATCAACACCGAATTCTGGTAGCCTAACTGGTTGCGCAACTGTCGTACCGACTCGATGAAAGGCAGCGACTCGATGTCGCCCACCGTACCGCCGATCTCGGTTATGATGACATCGTATTTCTTCGTGGTGCCGAGCAACTGTATACGGCGTTTGATCTCGTCCGTAATGTGGGGGATGACCTGCACGGTCTTTCCGAGAAACTCGCCGCGACGCTCCTTTTCGATCACGCACTTGTAGATCTTGCCCGTGGTCACGTTGTTGTTCTGCGTGGTGGTGATCGATGTGAATCGCTCGTAATGGCCCAGATCGAGGTCGGTTTCGGTACCGTCCTCGGTCACGTAACACTCGCCGTGCTCGTAAGGGTTGAGCGTACCCGGGTCGACGTTTATGTAAGGGTCGAGTTTCTGAATCGTCACGGAGTAACCGCGCGCCTGAAGCAGACGGGCCACCGAGGCCGAAATGATGCCTTTACCCAGCGAAGATGCCACACCTCCCGTAACGAAGATGTATTTCGGTTTGTTCAGTTTCATCAAATATAAATGTTATCTGTTGTTACTTCTAAAAAATTGCTCTTATTCACCGCAACGGTCGGCCCCTCGGCCCAAGCCGAGAATCCGACCATGCGTTCTCGCGGTTAGATCGTCCGCCCGTCGGGACATACGCCGCGTTCGTCCGCGGCTCGTGTCCCCCGCCGAACGGCGGACCGCCGCCTATTCGGCTCCCTCCTCGGCGCCGCGGCTGTCGATCATCTTCACCTTCTCGATCGTGTCGCGCAACTCGCGTTTCGCCTTCTCGATCTTCTCGCGGATGTCGGCCACCATAGCCTCGGCGTTCTTCGATTTCGAGAAGAAACCGATATTGTTCTCCAGCAGGGCGATGTCCTGCTCCATCTGGCGCACCTTGTTGTAAAGACGGTCGCGCTCGTTGCGCAGGCGTTTGTCGCCCGACGACTTCATCGTCTGCAAACGCTCCTTGAAACGGTTCATCGAACGGTCGCGCTCCGTGCCGCGCAACACGCCGAACATGGCGTCCACCGCCTCCTTGTATCGCTTCTGCACCGCCTCTTTCTGCTTGATGGGCACGAACCCTATCTCGCTCCAGCGACGCTGGAAATCCTTTATCATGTCGAAACCGCCCTCTTTCACGTCGGCCGCCTGCATCTCGTCGAGCAGGGCCAGCTTCTTACGCAGGTTGCTCTCGTGCTCGCCCTCCACATCGGCGAAGTGACGCGACTTGCGCTCGAAGAACTTGTCGCACGCGGCGCGGAAACGCTTCCACACCTGATCCGAATAACGGCGCGACACGGCGCCGATCTCTTTCCAGCGGGCCTGAAGCGCGATCAGCTCCTCGGTGGCGCGTTTCCACTCCTCGCTGTTCTGCAACGCCTCGGCGGCCTCGCATATCTCGGTCTTGAGCTGGAGGTTGTGATCCATCTCGGTCTTGACGCCCGCATAAAACTCGCGCTTGGCCTCGAAGAACTTGTCGCATGCGGCGCGGAAACGCTCGTAAATGCGGGTGTTGTCCTTCTTGGGCGCGAAACCTATCGTGCGCCACATCTTCTGTATCTCCAGCAGGCGTTCGCCCGCCTTGTTCCACTCCTTGCGCGAGGTGTAGGGCTGCTCCGACAGAGCCTCGGTGCGTTCGCAGAGCTCGTTCTTAAGCTCCAGATTCTTCACCTGCTCCTGCTTCAGACGCTCGAAAAACTCCTGATGCTGTTTGTTGATGCGCGCCGAAGCCGCTTTGAAACGCTCCCACAACGCCTCTTTGTATTCGTTGGCCACGGGACCCGTCTCACGCCACTCGTCGTGGAGCTTCTGCAACTTGTGGAACGCCTCCACGATCGACGGCTCGGTCACCAAAGCCTCGGCCTGCTCGCACAGGGATGCTTTCTGCTCGTAATTCTTCTTCAGATCCAGATCGCGCAGCTCCTTGTTTATCTTTATGAAGTTGTAGAAATTCTCGACGTGCAGATTGTATGTCTCCCACAGATCCTTCACCTTCTGCTGCGGCACCACGCCCGTCTCCTTCCAACGCTGCTGCAACTCGCGGAACTTGGCGAAGGTATTGTTCAGCGTCTCGTCCGAATCGACCAGCTCCTTGAGCTCCTCGATGATCTGTAACTTGACCTTCAGGTTCTCCTCCTTGATCTTGTCCAACCCCGCCATATATTCGTCGCGACGGAGGCGGTACTCGCGGAACAGATCCTTCAAACGCGCCTCCGACTCGTCGGCGGCGGGCACGAACTCGGCTCCCGCCTCATCGCGGGCCTCGAAATCGCGGCGGGCGGCGTCCGTCTCGGCGCGATGCAGTTTATAGAAAGCTATCTTAATCGCCTCCACGCTCTTGCGCAGGGTCTGCACAGGCTCCTTTTCGAGCATCTCGGCGAACATCTCCACCAGCTCCCGTTTGCTCTTGCCTCCGAGATCGGTCTTGTCGACCTCTGCGGCAGCCTCTTCGGCCGTCTCCTCGTCCAGCTCCAAACCTGCCTGCTCGGCATCGAGCGCGGCCTCCTCTTCCGACACCTCGTCGGCGGCGGGGTTCTCGCAGTCGGGTTCGGGGGCAACCTCCTCGGCCGTTTCCCGAGCCTTTTCGGCATCCGTGGCAGTAACGTTTCGCATATCATCGGCATTGCCGATCGACTCCGCGGGAGTCGCAGGGTTCGAATTTTCAGTAGCCATCGCTTTTCGTTTTAAGATTACGCCATGCGCCGCATCGAAGCGCATAGATGCAGCAAATATAAGCAAATTATCCGTGAGCCGCGTCCTTTTTTTTGCGGAATTTCATATATTTGTAAAAAAATAATCCGATATGGGATACCGCATACTTCTCATCGACGACGAGCAGGATATACTGGAGTTCGTGAAATACAACCTCGAACGCGACGGTTACGAGGTCTTCACCGCCTCCGACGGCGCCGAGGGGCTGCAAAAGGCTCTCGCGGTGAAGCCGCACCTCATTCTCCTCGACATGATGATGCCCGTGCTGGACGGCATAGAGACCTGCAAGGCCATACGCAACTCGCCCTCGCTGCAGAACGTCATGGTGGTGTTCCTCTCGGCCGTCGGCAGCGAAGAGTCGCAGCTCGGCGGTTACGGCGCGGGGGCCGACGACTACATCAACAAACCCATCAAGATGAACATCTTGCGCAGTCGCGTGCAGGCCATCCTGAAACGCATCGAGCTGCCCGCCCCGACCGACGACATATCCATCGATACCGAGCATTACGAGGTGCGCCGCGGCAGCGAGACTTTCGTGCTCCCGCGCAAGGAGTTCGCGCTGCTGCAACTGCTCTGCTCGCAACCCGGCAAGCTCTTCACCCGCGAGGAGATCTATTCGCGGATATGGGGCGACAAGGTGGTGGTGGGCGACCGCACCATCGACGTGCACATACGCAAGCTGCGCCAGAAGATAGGCGACGAACGCATCGTCACCGTAAAGGGCATGGGGTACAAATTCGAGCCCGCGCCCGCCTACAAGAACGACGACAAACAGCAAAACACGATATGAAAAAGAGACTTGCGACCATTGCTCTCTGCATCCTGACGGCGGCTTCCGTCGCGGCGCAGAGTTTCGACAACCATTTCGACGACAAGACATTGCGTCTGGACTACATCTTCGCGGGCAACGCCGAGGCGCAGATGATCGCCCTCGACGAAGCGGCAGAATTCGACGGCTGGGCGGGCCGCCGTGTCAACCTCGACGCCATCCCCGTCCGAGGCAACGGCGAGGTGCGCGTGATCGATCCCGAAAGCGGATCGACGCTCTATCGCACGTCGTTTTCGAGCCTCTTTCAGGAGTGGCTCGTAACCGACGAGGCCAGCAAGGTGAACAAGAGTTTCGAGGCGACCTTTCTCGTTCCCTTTCCCAAACGCGAAGTAGAAGTCGAGATTACCCTGCGCGACAACGAAGGTGAGGTGCAGACCTCGATGCGCCACCGCGTGAACCCCGCCGACGAGCTCATACGCGACCTCTCGGCCCGCGCCGTCGCGCCGCACGAATATTTGCTCCGCAGCGGCGATCCGAAGGAGTGCATCGACATAGCGATCATGGCCGAGGGCTACACCGTCGACGAGATGGAGACCTTCCTCCGCGACGCCCGCACGGCGTGCGACGAGATATTCCGTTACGAGCCGTTCGCGTCGTTCGAGGATCGCTTCAACGTGGTGGCCGTGATGTCGCCCTCGAAGCAGAGCGACGTCAGCGTGCCGCAAGACGAGGCGTGGCGCGAAACGGCGCTCAACTCCAACTTCATGACCTTCTATTCGCCCCGCTACCTGACGACCAACAGCGTGCACGCCATACACGACAACCTCGCGGGCATCCCATGCGAACATCTTATAATCCTCGCCAACACCGACACTTACGGCGGCGGGGGCATCTACAACTCCTACACCCTCACCACGGCGCACAACCCCATGTTCAAGCCCGTGGTGGTACACGAGTTCGGTCACTCGTTCGGCGCGCTGGCCGACGAATATTTTTACGACGAGCCCGACCACACGGAGAATACCTACAAACTCGACTTCGAGCCGTGGGAGCAGAACATAACCTCGCTGGTCGACTTCAAATCGAAGTGGGCCGACATGCTCGACAAGCGGACGCCCCTGCCCACCGAACCTACCGACGAGCGCAAGCGCGCATACGCCGTGGGTGTTTACGAGGGCGGCGGCTACATTACCAAGGGCATGTATCGTCCCGCCGTGATATGCCGCATGCGCGACAACGAAGCCACCCGATTCTGTCCCGTATGCCAACGGGCCATAGAGCGCATCATACGATACAATACCGAGGAGGAGTAAAGATATTCGGGGTTGCAGCGCGCCGCGATGGGGCGGCAAACTGCGCCGCTCGGAGGGTTCAATACCCTATTATATAATAATGCCGTCCGCGAGGGCGGTCGGCGGTTCGATGCGGATAATGCCGCCGTGCCCGTCGAAAGTCCGAAAAACTTTTCGTTTAGGGATATTTTTTTTCGTAAAATATTCGTTTATACGCGTTTTTTCACTACATTTGCAAAGCGAATCGAGAATAAGGGGACACGGGTCCCCTTATTTCGTAATCATAACCGACGAAAACAACATGATAGACTGTGCAAAAATAATCGAGACGGCCGACCGCGAACTGGACGGCACCGACATGTTTACGGTGAGCTGCAAATGCTCGCCGGCGAATGAAGTGGAACTTCTCATCGACAGCGACACGTCGGTTACGATCGAGGCGTGCGCCGAGTTGAGCCGCGCCATCGAGGCCCGTTTCGACCGCGACGAGGAGGATTTCTCGCTCACGGTGGCGTCGGCGGGCATCGGCTCGGAGCTTACGAATATTCGCCAGTACCGCAAACTCATCGGCTCGCCCGTGGAGGTGCTGCTGTTGAGCGGCGTGAAGATTCTCGCCCGTCTGGACGAGGCGGACGAGTGCGGCATCACGGTGTCGTACGAGGAGAAGCAGGCCGTGGAGGGCAAGAAACGCAAAGCGACGGTGACGGTAACGCGCGCGTACGCTTTCGACGAGATAAAGTACACCAAAGAGTATCTCGACTTCAAATAAGAATAATAATATATACGGGCACCTGATGACAAAAGATATTTCGACATATATAAAAGACGAACTTTTACAAAAATTTGAGTTCCACAATTATGGACATGCTATTGAAATATTACATGAAGCATTCCCTGAAGAGTGGAACGATATACAGGAATGCTTGGATAAACTATCGATTTCCACTGCAGATATAATTACATCAGGTGGTAATGAAACCGCTATCCCTAAAAAATTTGATAATATATTATATAATTTAGGTTGGCGGGAAATCAGAATAACTGGAGATTTATTAGTTAAACTATATCCAAGAAAACAGAATCAACGAGGTCGCTTTGACGAAACTCCATTTGATGAAAAAATAATAAAGGGATATATTGACGGGCACAACATTGATTTCATAAAAGGAAAAGTCGCATTTGATTTAGAATGGAATAGTAAAGATCAAACATTCGATAGAGATTTGCTCGCAATGAGAACATACTTTGATTGCGGATTAATTGAAGTCGGAATTATAGTAACACGATCTAAAGAACTTAATGATATTTTTAGAGAACTCGGCAAATCAATCATGTCCAAGTATGGAGCCAGTACCACATGGATGGGCAAATTAGAATATAGGCTTAAGTCTCGCAGAAATGGAGGATGTCCAATTTTAGCAATTGGAATTAAAAAATCTTGTATAGATGGATATTAATATGAAAAATACATTATCAGAGACTATTGCAGATTTCAAAAGTTATACTGCGGGGAAAAAGTATAAAACTATTTATGCAGATCCTCCTTGGCAATTTCAAAACAGGACAGGCAAAGTAGCCCCAGAACATAAACGTCTTAATAGGTATAGTACTATGACGTTGGAAGATATAAAACATTTGCCCGTCGCCGATGTTGCTGATGAAAAATGCCATCTTTATTTATGGGTCCCGAATGCATTGTTACCAGAAGGTTTGGAAGTCTTAAAAGCATGGGGGTTTGAATATAAAACCAATATAATTTGGGAGAAGATTAGAAAAGACGGTATGCCTGATGGCAGAGGAGTCGGATTTTACTTTAGGAATGTCACGGAAATACTTTTATTTGGTATTAAAGGTAGTAAAAATAGAACACTCAATGCAGGGCGTTCACAAGTAAATTTAATTCGATCAATAAAAAGAGAACATTCTAAAAAACCTGATGAATTTATTTCATTGATCGAAAGTTGTTCATCGGCTCCGTTTTTAGAGATATTTGCAAGAGGTAACAGAAGCCATTGGGATATGTGGGGAAATCAAGCAACATATGATTATGAACCTACATGGCACACATATGCAAACCACACAATTGCTCAAAAATAATGTTCAAAGATAAAAGATAAAAAAGAAAATACAGAAATGGAAAACTTAAATCTTATCAGCAACTTCGCTGAGTTCAAGGAGCTTAAAAACATCGACAAGTCGACCATGATCGGCGTTCTGGAGGATGTGTTCCGTCACGCGTTGCAGAAGCAGTTCGAGAGCGACGAGAACTTCGACGTCATCATCAACCCCGAGAAAGGCGACCTCGAGATCTGGCGCAACCGCGAGGTGGTGGAGGACGGAGCCGTCGAGAACCCCAACACCCAGATAGGAGTGTCGGAGGTGAAGGCCATAGACCCCACTTACGAGGTGGGCGACGAGTACACCGACCAGATCAAGATGAACCAGTTCGGCCGCCGCGCCGTGCTGTCGCTGCGTCAGAATCTGGCGTCGCGCCTGCTCGATCTGGAGAAAGCCAACCTCTACGAGAAGTACTCGGAGAAGGTGGGCGAGATAATCACGGGCGAGGTGTATCAGGTGTGGAAGCGCGAGGTGCTGATTCTCGACGACGAGGAGAATGAGCTCATCCTCCCCAAGAGCGAGCAGATTCCCAGCGACTTCTACCGCAAGGGCGACACGATCAAGGCGATCGTGAAGAGCGTGGAGATGAACAACAACCAGCCGCGCATCATCCTGTCGCGCACGGCCAACCGCTTCCTCGAGCGTCTGTTCGAGCAGGAGGTGCCCGAGATCTTCGACGGACTGATAACCATCAAGAGCATCGTGCGCATCCCGGGCGAGAGAGCCAAGGTTGCCGTGGAGTCGTACGACGACCGCATCGACCCCGTGGGAGCTTGCGTCGGCATGAAGGGTTCGCGAATCTACACCATCGTGAAGGAGCTTCGCAACGAGAATATCGACGTGGTGAACTACACCTCGAACCCGCAACTCATGATCCAGCGTTCGCTCAACCCCGCCAAGGTTTCGAGCATCACCATCGACGAGGAGCGCAAGACCGCTTCGGTATATCTCAAGCCCGATCAGGTGTCGCTGGCTATCGGTAAGGGCGGTTTGAACATCCGTCTCTCGAAGATGCTCACGGGTTACGACATCGACGTATACCGCGAGATCGAGGAGGAGGACGTGGCTCTGACCGAGTTCGCGGACGAGATCGAGCCTTGGATCATCGAGGCCCTGAAGAACGCGGGTTGCGACACCGCCAAGAGCGTTCTCGAATTGTCGGTGGATGAGATCGCCACGCGCGCGGACCTCGAAACGGAGCAAGCGCAGAAGGTCGTGGAGATCCTGAAGGCCGAGTTCGAGTAGAGAATTTAACGAGATTTAAGAAACGGAGGACAAAATATGACCAATAACAGAAAAATAAGGCTCATTCAGGTGGCAAAGGAGTTCAAGGTGGGACTTAACACCATCATGGACTACCTGCTCAAGAAGGGCGTGAACATCGACGGATCGCCCAATTCGCCGGTAAGTCCCGAGGTGTACGACATCCTTGAGAAGGAGTTCGGCTCGAACCGCACCATCACCGGAAACGAGCGCGACAACATACGCGAACGCATATCGCTCAAGCAGGCGACCGTATCGCTCGACGAGGCCAAGAAGGCCGAAAAGAGCGGCGACGAACAGGAGGTGATAATCAAGAGCAACGTCATAAACGTGAAGGACGAGATTCCGCGTCCCAAATTCCTTGGCAAGATCGACTTGAACCCCAAGAAAAAAGAGGAGCCCAAAAAGGAGGAGGCCCCGCAGCGTCCCGAGCCCGAGCAGCCGAAATCGGCGCAGGCTCCCGCCGCAGAGCCTAAGGCCGAGACGCCCGCTCCCGCGGCCGAGGTGAAAGCTCAGCCCGCGGCGGCGCCCGAGAAGCCCGCGGCCGAGGCTCCGAAACCTGCCCCCGCGCCCGCAGCTCCCGCCGAGAAAGAGCCTGCCGCGGCTCCCGCGGAGGCGGAGAAGCCCAAGAAGGAGGACAACATATTCCGTCCCAACCACATGCAGTTGGCCGGTCCGCAGATCCTCGGCACGATGGACGTGTCGGGCATGGTCCCGGGCGGCAAGCACAAGCGCAAGCGTCTCGACAAGGAGAAAGTGGATGTCAACAAGGCCAACAAGGGCGGCGACCGACAGTCGAACCGTTCGGGTCAGGGCGGCGCGAAGAACGCGCCCAACGCCTCGAACCAGCCCAAGGCGGGCGAGGGACGTCGCAGCAAGAACAAGCAGAAACATCAACCCAAGCCCGTGGTTCGTCCCGAAGTGAGCGACGAGGAGGTAGCAAAGCAGATAAAGGATACGCTGGCCCGCCTCACCTCGAAGGGCGCCAAGAACAAGGGCGCGAAATACCGCAAGGAGAAGCGCGAGGAGATACGCGAGAAGATGAGCGAGGAGCTGGAGCGCGAGCAGCAGGAGCGTTCGGTGCTGAAGGTCACCGAGTTCGTCACCGTGAGCGAGCTGGCTACCATGATGAACGTGTCGCCGATGGAGGTCATATCGGCCTGCATGAACTTGGGACTCATGGTGTCGATCAACCAGCGACTCGACGCCGAGGCTCTGGTGGTCGTGGCCGAGGAGTTCGGCTTCAAGACCGAGTTCGTGTCGGTGGATATTCAGGAGGCTATCGAGACCGAGACCGACAGCGAGGAGGATCTGCTGCCGCGTCCGCCCATCGTGACGGTGATGGGTCACGTCGACCACGGTAAGACATCGTTGCTGGACAACATCCGCAAGACCAACGTAATCGAAGGCGAGGCGGGAGGTATCACCCAGCACATCGGCGCCTACTCGGTGAATCTCAACGGACAGAAGATCACCTTCCTCGATACCCCGGGCCACGAGGCGTTCACCGCCATGCGAGCCCGCGGAGCCAAGATCACCGACGTGGCGATCATCATCGTCTCGGCCGACGACAGTGTCATGCCGCAGACCGTGGAGGCCATCAACCATGCGCAGGCCGCGGGCGTGCCGATGGTATTCGCCATAAACAAGATCGACAAGCCCAACGCCAACCCCGAGCACATCAAGGAGCAGCTGGCTCAGATGAACTACCTCGTGGAGGAGTGGGGCGGCAAGTACCAGAGTCAGGATATTTCGGCCAAGAAAGGCATGAATCTCGACAAACTGCTCGAAAAGGTGTTGCTCGAGGCCGAGTTGCTCGACCTGAAAGCCAACCCCCATAAGAAGGCTCAGGGCGCGGTGATCGAATCGACGCTCGACAAGGGCCGCGGATACGTGGCCACCATCATGGTGCAGAGCGGTACGCTCCGCGTGGGCGACGTGCTGCTGTCGGGAACCTACACGGGCCGCGTGAAGGCCATGTTCGACGAGAACGGAAAGAAGGTGGCCGAAGCGGGTCCCTCGACGCCCGTGCAGGTGCTGGGTCTGAACGGCGCGCCGCAGGCGGGCGACAACTTCAACGTGATGGACGACGACCGCTCGGCTCGCGAGATCGCCAACAAGCGCGAGCAGTTGCAGCGCATGCAGGGCATCATGACCCAGAAGCACATCACCCTCGACGAGATCGGCCGACGCATCGCCATCGGTTCGTTCAAGGAGCTGAACATCATCGTCAAGGGCGACGTGGACGGTTCGGTGGAGGCTATGTCGGGTTCGCTCATCAAACTTTCGAAAGAGACCGTGCAGGTGAACGTAATCCACGCCGCCGTGGGTCAGATCTCGGAGTCGGACGTATTGCTGGCCGCCGCATCGAACGCCATCATCGTCGGTTTCCAAGTACGTCCGTCGGCCGCGGCGCGCAAGACGGCCGAGAAGGAGGAGATCGAAATCCGCCTCTACTCGATCATTTACGACGCCATCAACGATATCAAGGACGCTATCGAGGGTATGCTCGAACCCGTCATGAAGGAGGTGATAGTATGCTCGATCGAGGTGCTGGAGATATTCAAGATATCGAAGGTGGGCACCGTGGCCGGTTGCGTCGTGCGCGAGGGCAAGTTGCAGCGCAACACCCCGATACGCGTGATTCGCGACGGTATCGTGATCTACACGGGCAAGCTCGGATCGCTCAAGCGTTTCAAGGACGACGTGAAGGAGGTCACCGTGGGTCAGGATTGCGGTTTGAACATCGAATCGTACAACGACATCCGCGTGGGCGACATAATCGAGGGATACGAGCAGGTGGAGGTGAAGCGCAAATAGCGTTTCGCCGCTCGCCGCGTGTAACGAGAAGTGAATTAAAACATACGCATAACAACTACAAACCAAAAACTTGTGATGAATACTCAAATCAAATTCACCACGGCGGAAGAGGCCGTAAAAGTAATCAAGTCAGGCGACACGGTGCATCTGAGCTCGGTGGCTTCGGCCCCGCAGTGCCTTATCAAGGCGATGTGCGCGCGCGGTGAGGCAGGCGAGTTGAAAAACGTGCATGTCCACCACCTCCACACCGAGGGTCCCGCGCCCTATGCCGATCCGAAGTTCGAGGGCATATTCCAGCTCGATTCGTTCTTCGTGGGCGCCAATGTCCGCAAGGTTACACAGAGCGGATATGCCGACTACATCCCCGTGTTCCTGAGCGAGACGCAGAAGCTCTATCGCTGCGGAGCGGTGCCCTGCAACGTGGCCATGATTCAGGTCTGCCCGCCCGACAAGCACGGATACGTGTCGCTGGGCACCTCGGTCGACGCCACGCTGGCGGCGGTGGAGTGCGCCGACCACGTGATAGCGGTAGTGAACCCCAACGTGCCTCGCGCGTTCGGTCAGGCGATGATCCCCATGTCGAAGATCGACACCTTCGTGGAGGACAACACGCCGCTCATCGAGGCCGTGCCGGGGCCGATCTCGGAGATCGACGCCGCCATCGGCCGCAACTGCGCCGCGCTGATCGAGGACGGAGCCACCCTTCAGATGGGTATCGGCGCCATCCCCAACGCCGTGCTGTCGCAATTGAGCAACCACAAGAATCTGGGTATCCACACCGAGATGTTCGCCGACGGCGTGCTGCCGCTGGTGGAGAAGGGCGTAATCAACGGCGAGGCCAAGGCTACCGACCCGGGCAAGATCGTCTCGACGTTCCTCATGGGTTCGAAGAGCGTTTACGACTTCATCGACGACAACCCGGGTGTGTTGATGATGGACGTGGGTTACACCAACGACCCCTACATCATGTCGAAAAACGACCGCATGACGGCCATCAACTCGGCTTTGCAGATCGACCTCACGGGTCAGGTGTGCGCCGACTCGCTGGGCACCAAGTTCTGGTCGGGCGCGGGCGGCCAGATCGACTTCGTTTACGGAGCGTCGCTCGCCAAGGAGGGCAAGGCCATCATAGCCATGCCGTCGATGACCAACAAGGGCGTATCGAAGATCTGTCCCACGCTGCTCGACGGCGCGGGCGTGGTAACGACCCGTTTCCACGCTCACTGGATCGTCACCGAGTACGGCGCCGTGGATCTCTATGGCAAGAGCATGCAGGAGCGCGCGCGTCTGCTCATATCGATCGCGCACCCCTCGGCCCGCGAGGAGCTGGACCGCGCCGCTTTCGAGCGTTGGGGTTCGCACCACCACTACATAAAGGGATATATGGGATAAGACGATTGTTTTGGCAGTTTGCCGTCGGCGACGGACTGCCCATATCGCAAAGCGATATCGAAATATCGACCGAAACGACGACGGGACCGCATCGAACTGCGGTCCCGTCGTCGTTTACTCTATCTCGATCGACACCACGGGTTGTTCCCGCACCTCGTCGAGCGGATGCGATTGATAGCCGACCTTCGCGAAGTCGATGCCGTTCAGGTCGATGCAACGTATCGAATTGTTGTAGGCCGTCTTGTAATATACCTTGCGGTTGGTGAGATCGATGGCCGAAGTCCATTGCGTCGCGCTCGGTATGTCGGGACTCTCGCCAAGGGGGTGCTCGATACCGACGGGCACGTCGAAGTTGTTGAGCAGGTGGAAACACTGTTGCACCGTCTCGAAGGCTGTGGCGCGCTTGGGCGCCGTCGCGCGATAAAACGCCGCGCGTACGAAACGCGAAGGCGGCGTGTCGTCGCCCGGGATGCCGAGGAATCCCGAATTGCCGCCGAAGGGGTACAATTCGATTCCGCCGAGCCGCTGCGCGGGGGCGTCGCCCGAACGAAGATTCACATAGTTATTCAGATTCGTCAGGTGCCACTCGAACCCGGGAGCGTTGGTCAGCACGCCCACCTCGTTCTCGTAAAAATGCGGCACGCCGCCCACGATCTCCAGCACGACCTGACGTCCCGACGGCTCGCCGATACGCCAATGCACTACCGACATCTCGGTAAGCGCCACGATCCGCACCGACGACAGACCAGCCTTGAGCTCGTCGATAGAGGCGAATTGCGACAGTATCCAAGTCACCGCCTGCAAGTCGCCCAAGGTGCGGTCGTTCTGCGACGGATCGTAACTCTCGTAACCGCCGTATCGGGGAAAGAAAAAGAGTCCCGCCGATAGTCCCGCCTCGTTTATACCCTCGGCTATAAACTCCGAACGCGCGACCGACAGCCCGACCAATCCGTATTTCGCCGAGTAGCGCAATCCCTTCTCGCCCGTGGGAGTGAACGAAAAGAGCTGCTCGCCGCGCGGGATCACTACATATTCGCTGTCCAGTTCGCCGAGCGACCACTCGATCGTGCGCGACTGCACATAACTGCCGTCGGCCGCCGTGAGTGCGATACCCGTGCAAGCCACGGCCTGAAACGTCCCGCAACATCCGACGAACATGCCTGCTATCAAACCATTCCTAATCATAATCCGATCTTTTTTGCGGAATAACGCATAATTTCCGTGCCACGCGGCAAAACGGATCCCGAACTGCCGATTTTTTCGTCCGAATGGTTAATTTTGCAGACAAAACCCATACGAATGCTTCACCGTTTCGAACTTCCCGTCGACGGGATTCCGTTGCCCCGCTTATTCACGTGGCCTTTTGCCTATACGCCTCACACGCTGAGCCGATTGGCCGCCGAACAGGTGCGGCGTTACGTCGCCGCGCGCGACGAGTGGCGCGACGAGCTGAGCCGCGGCAAGATGTTCGGAGTGCTCGCGGTGTGCGACGCCGACGGACGTCCGGGCTTTCTGGCCGCATTCTCGGGAAACCTCGGCGGCGTCAACCGACACGACTACTTCGTACCGCCCGTTTACGACATGCTGCGCCCCGACGATTTTTTTCGTCGCGAGGAGGCCGCCATATCCCTCATAAACCGCCGCGTGGAGGAGCTCGGGCGGAGCGAGGAGCGTCGAGCCGCACAAGCTGCGTTCGACAATGCCGTACGCGACGCCGAAAGCGAACTCGCCGCGATGAAACGGAGCATGAGGCTCTCGAAACAATCCCGCGCCGCGCGTCGGGCCGAAGGGGCGGACGAAGCCGCCCTCGTCCTCGAAAGCCAACGCGAAAACGCCGATTTGCAGAGACTCAAGCATCGCCATAAAACGCTCGTCGAGCAGGCGCGCGCCCGTCTCGCCGAACACGATCACGAGGTCGAGGCGCTCCGCGAAGAGCGTCGCCGCCGCTCCGCCGAGTTGCAGATGCGTATCTTCAGCCGCTTCCGCATGCTCAACGCCCGCGGCGAGGAGCGCGACTTGTGCGATCTTTTCGCCGCGACACCGCAGCGCATACCGCCCGCGGGAGCAGGCGAGTGCGCCGCGCCCAAGCTCCTGCAATACGCCTATCTGCACGGTCTGCGACCGTTGGCGATGGCGGAGTTCTGGTGGGGCGAGTCGCCGAAAGGCGAGGTGCGTCGCCACGGCAACTACTATCCCGCCTGCAACGGCAAATGCAAACCTATTCTGCTGCACATGCTCGAAGGGTTGGATGTGGAGCCTAATCCGCTGCTCGGCATCGAGCCTCCCGAGCCGCGGATCGTGTGGGAGGACGCCGACATGGTCGCGATCGACAAGCCGAGCGGGATGCTCTCCGTCGAGGGGCGATCGGGCGTGCGCTCGGCGGAGGAGTGGGCGCGCGAGCGCCACCCCGACATCGCGGGGCCCGTCACGGTGCACAGACTCGACCAAGCCACCTCGGGATTGCTGCTTCTGGCCAAGAACAAAGAGGCGCACAAGGCTTTGCAGGCGCAGTTCATCCGCCACTCCATAAAAAAGAGCTACATCGCGTTGCTCGACGGACATGTCGCGCGGCCGAGCGGCGAGATCTCGCTGCCTCTGAAACTCGATTACAACCACCGTCCGCGGCAGATGGTCGCCCCCGACGGTCGCAGCGCGGTCACCCGTTACGAGGTCGTCGGATACGAGGGTGCGCGAACACGCGTGAGATTCTATCCTTTGACGGGGCGCACGCACCAGCTGCGCGTGCATGCGGCGCACGTCGGCGGATTGAACGCTCCGATCGTCGGCGACGACATCTACGGCGCGGGCGGCGCGAGATTGTGTCTGCATGCCGAATCCATCGAGTTCGACCACCCCGCCGACGGCCGCCGTATATGTCTGCGCTCGCCCGCGGAGTTCTGACGAAAGAGAGTCTTCGGCCCATCTAAAAATTTATTCCGCGACAACGGCGCCGTTCCCCGACAAAAACAATTCGCCCCCGCGGCAAATCATGCGCGGGGGCGAAATCTATGCTTCGAGCCTAATTACTGTACACCCAGCTTGGCCTTTACTTCGCCGCTGATGTCGGTCGTAGCCGACTCGTCGATGTAGGCCAGCGAGTTGCCCATCATATCGAACACCACGATGTATCCGCCCGCCTTGGCCACCTCGTTGATAGCGTCGACAGCCTTCTTGCGGATAGGCTCCAAAAGCTCCATCTGCTTCTTCTGGATGTCCTGAGCGGCCACCTGCTGGAACTGCTCGTAACGGGTTTGCAGATCGGTCAGCTCCTTCTGCTTGAGCTGCATCACAGCCTCGGTCATGGTGCCTTCGGCCTTCTGGTACTCCTGCAATTTGTTATTGAACTCTACCTGAATGGTCTCCAACTGCGCGTCCAAGTCCTTTGCGAAGTCCTGAATCTGAGTCTGGGCATCCTTGAACTCGTTCATGTTCGTAATGATCTCCTGCGTGTTGATTCGACCGAACTTTTGTGCGAAGAGTGATGTCGAGAACATCACGCATACTACCGCGAGGGTTAGCTTCAATGCTTTTTTCATAATATTTTACGTGTGTAATTGTGTTTCTATTTCCGAGTCTTCAGCAGATCGACGATCGCCTGCGTGTGATCGGCCTTAGGCGAATAGTAGAGCATGGTGGCATTCTGCGCCACGTCGATCACCATATCGTAACCGTTGGCTTCGGCATACTCCTTTATTGCGTCGAAGACGCTCTTCTGAATAGGCTGTATCAATTCGATACGCTTCTGCATCAAGGTGCCGTCGGTGCCGAATATCGATTCCTGAAATTCGGCGGCCTCCTTCTCCCTTTTGAGGATGTTATCCTCGTTGGCCTGCTGCGACGCCTGCGTGAGCGACGCCTTGCGCTGCATGTAAGCGTTGTAGAGCGACTCTACCGCCTCGAACTTGGCGTCCACGTCCTGTTGGTATTGATTCGCCATCCGGTCGAGTTCGGCGATGGCAGCGTTGTATTTGTCGATGGACTTGAATACTTTTTCGCTGTTTACCACGATGTAATTCTGGGCTGCGGCGAACCCTGCCGCACCCAATGCGAGAGCCAACGTTAAGATCAATCGTTTCATAATCGTATTTCTTTAGGTTGCTACTAAATACAAATATACGAATTTATTTTCAAATATGCTGCCAATCGCATCAGAATGTTTGACCCATCGTGAAGTGGAACTGGCTTCCGCTTCGCACGTTCGACCTTGCGGGAGCATCGAATCCCCAACCCCAGTCGAGTCCGAGGAGTCCGACGATGGGCAGGTAGAGCCTTACGCCCAGACCCGCCGAACGCTTAATCTTGAAAGGCGAAAACTCTTTCCACGAAGCGAATCCGTTACCTCCCTCGAGGAATCCCAGAACATAGATCTGCGACGACTGTTTGAGTATAACGGGATAACGCAGCTCCATAGTATATTTGTTGTACGCCATAGAGTAGTTGCTGCCGACGGGGTCGAGATCGCCGTCCTCGTAACCGCGCAGACCGATGATGTCCACGCCATAGATCGTGTAACCGCTCATACCGTCGCCTCCAACCTCGAATCGCTCGAAGGGCGAGAGTTTGTTCTTATTATAATGTCCGAGGAAACCCATCTCGGCGTGAGCCATCAACACCAGATTCTCGTTGCGGGTGAGCGGCTGGAACCAGCGGGCTTTCAACTGCCAGCGGTGGTACTCGATCCACTTGTAACGTATGCGGTCGGGCATATCCTTGTCGCTGTAATCGCGGCCGTCCCAAGCCGAATAGGGCGGAGTGAAGGTCACCATCGCCGAGAACTCCGATCCGCGGCGCGGGTAGATGGGCTGGTCGACGGTAGAGCGCGCCAACGCCAGCTTGAACGCCAACTCGTTCGCCACGCCGTCCTTCATGATGAAGTAGTCCCAGTTCTTGAGCGCGTAACGCGTATACTGCGCCTCCATGTAGAGGGTGAAGTTGGGATCGGGCCACTTGAGTCGCTTGCCCAGACCCGCCGCCAAACCGAGCGAACGGAAATACATCGTCGCCGACTGCCATATATAAAAGGCGTTGTTCTGCTCCGACCAGTGGGCCGACAGAGTGAGCGAGTTGGGTTTGTGACCGCCCACCCACGGATCGGTGAAGCTGGCGGCCAGAGCCTTGTAATACGTACCGTTGGTCTGTCCCGATATCTGGAACTTCTGGTTCTGTCCCATCGGATATGGCGTCCACTTACCCTTTTTGAAGAGGTTGCGCGTCGAGAGGTTGTTGAGCGTGATACCCACCGAACCCACGAACGAACCCGAACCCCAACCGCCTGCGACGTTGAACTGGTCGCTGGCCTGCTCGACGAGCGGGAAATTGATGTTCACCAGATCGTTCGACACGGGCTGGATGTCGGGCTGCAACTGCTCGGCATCGAAGTGGCCCATGCTCATGAGCTGGCGCAGGGTCTGCATCAGCAGCGAGCGGTCGTAAAGCATACCCGGATATACGTACAGCTCGCGGCGGATAACCTCGTCGTCGACGCGGCTGTTGCCCGAGATACCGACCTCGTTCACGGTGAAAGGCTTGCCTTCGAACACCTTTATTTCGAGATCGATGGAGTCCTTGCCCACCACGATCTCCGAGGGTTCGATCTGCGACATGAGATAGCCGTTGTTCTGGTAGAGGCTGGCCACCGACTGCTCGTCGGGGTTCATCTCGCGGCCCACGCCCAGACGCTTGTGCATCGACTTTTTATCATAGGTGTCGCCCGTCTTGACGCCGAACATGCGTTGCAGATCCTCGGTCTTGTAGACCGAGTTGCCGATCCACTTTACGTCGCGTATATAGAATTTCTCGCCCTCCGACAGATCGATGTGTATGCCGATGCGGTCGGGCCCCATGTCGTATATCGAATCCGAAAGTATGGTGGCGTTGCGGTAGCCGCGCGAGTTGTAGAAGTCCACCAGCAGATCCTTGTCCTCGTCGAAATCCTTCTCGTTGAGCTTGGCGCTGCGGAAAAAGTTGATCGACTTCTTGTGCGTCTTCTTGAACGTCTTGCGCAGACGCTTGTCCGAGAAACGGTCGTTGCCCGAGAATGTTATCTCGCCGATCTTCACCTTTGGATTGCGGTCGACGCGGAACGTGACGTTGGCCATGTTGTCGAACACCGAGTCGTTCTCGATGATCGTAGTGACACGCACGTTGCGGAATCCCTTGTCGATGAAGTGCTTCTTGATGAGTTTCTCGTTCTTGTCGATAACGTAGTCCGAGAGTTCGGTATTGCGCTTGAGCTTGAGCTGCTCGATCAGATCCTTCTGCTTGCTGCGGCCGATGCCGTCGCCCACGATCATCCAGTTGCTCACGCGCGGACGCTCTTTCAGAAAGACCTCCAGATCGACGCTGTCGCCCTCGATCGTAGCGCCGATCTTCACGTCGGCGAAACGACGCTGGCTCCACAGACGCGTGATGGCGTTCGAGATGTAGTTGCTGGGCAGATATATGCTGTCGCCCGCAATGAGACCCGCCGACGAACTTACGAGGGTGGGATCCAGATACTCTATTCCGCGAACGTTTATCTTGCGGATGCGATATAGTTTGGCGGCCGCGTTCGACCGCAACATGGGCGATTTTTCATCGAACGGGGGCAATGTGTCCCGCTGCGGCTCCGATATCTCCCGCTCCTCCCGACGCGACGCGTCGGTCTGCGCCGCGGCTCCGTTCGCCATGCCGAGCGTATCCGCCGTCTGAGCCGACGACACGAGCGCCGTCATGAGCAACGCCGCCGATGCGACGAGTGTTTTAACTGCGTATCTCATTTAATATCAACAAATATTTCGGTTTCATATACAATGTCGCGGGCGGCGTCACTTCACCAGTCCGTATCGTCTGTCGCGGGCGGCATACGCCTCCATCGCCTTCAGGAACTCCTCCTTGCCGAAGTCGGGCCACAGCGTCTCAGTGAAATACAACTCCGAATAGGATGCCTGCCACAGCATGAAGTTGCTCAACCGACACTCGCCGCTGGTGCGGATCACCAGATCGGGATCGGGCATCGCCGAAGTGAAGAGCGTCTCGGCAATGGTCTGCTCCGTGATCTCGGCAGCCGCGATTTCGCCCGCCGCCACGCGCCGCGCCAATATCCGCGCCGCCGCCGTGAGTTCGCTGCGCGACGAATAGTTGAGCGCCAAAGCGAGAGTCATACGCTCGCCGCGGCCCGTCTGCTCCTCGATGCGGTCGAGCGCCGCGCGCACCTTGTCGGAAAAACGGCTGCGGTCGCCTATGACCAAAACCCTCACCCCTTGCTCCATGAGCTGCGGAGTCTCCATCTCGACGCCTTTGCACATGAGATCCATCAAGGCGTCCACCTCCTGCTGCGGACGACCCCAGTTCTCGGTCGAAAAGGCATATACGGTAAGGTACTTCACGCCGTAATCGGCGGCGTTCTTCACGGTCTCGCGCAGAGCGTCCATCCCTGCCAGATGGCCCTCGTAACGCTCCTTGCCGCGCAGGCGCGCCCAGCGTCCGTTGCCGTCCATAATGACGGCTATGTGCACGGGTATTTTGTTAGGTTCGTTCATATAACCTGCAAATGTAGACAATTTTACTCGGAAATTAAAAGAATTTCACGTTTTTATCCATAAATGGGTCTTTGTCGGGCGTCGCGCGACGAGGCGTACGGCCGGCTATCTGTTGCGGATGTCGGCATCCCACATCATTTTACTATGTAACGTCTCGTAAAACGATATATTGTGCGGCACGGCCAATAAAATGCGCTCCGAGGCGCGCGATATCTCGATCCTGTCGCCGTCGCTGATGCGATACGTGCGGTTGTCGACCGACAGCATCGCCTCGCCGCGGCGGGCGTGTATCGTAAGTACGATGCGCGCCGTGTCGGGCACCACCACGGGACGCATGCCGAAGTTGTGCGGCGCCAGCGGCGTGAGCAGCAGGCATGCGCACTCGGGCGCGACGATGGGACCTCCCGCGCTGAGCGAGTAGGCCGTGGAGCCAGTCGGAGTGGACACTATCACGCCGTCGCCGTTGTACTGCGCCACTGTTTGGCCGTCGACCACCGTTTCGACCTTTATCATCGTCGCCTCCAGACGCTGCGCCGCCACCTCGTTCAGGGCGAGCAGGGCATGCCCCGCCTCGCTCACGCCGCGCACCTCCAGCAGCGACCGCGGCTGCGTGGCCAAACGCCCGTAGGCTATATCGTCGAACAAGTCGTCCACACCCTCGCGCGTGGCCGAGGTAAGGAACCCGAGATGGCCGAAGTTTATGCCCGCCACGGGGATCGATTTATCGCTCAGGCGATGGATTCCCTCCAGCAGCGTGCCGTCGCCGCCGCAACACACCATGGCGCTATCGGCGGGCTGACGCCCCGTTGAGCCGTCGTAAACGGCGGCGGGGTCGATCGCGCGCCCGAAACGGTTCTCTACCGCCTCGGCGAACTCGCGGTTTATGGCGTAATCGAAAGAGTGCCGCCCGATGGCGTCGAAAAGCCGTTCGATGTCGGCGGCGGCATGGGCCACCTGAGAGCGGGAAAAAAGTATGATTTTCATCCTCGGGTCGAAAAAAAAGAATAACTTTGCAAATGCAAATATAGGTATTTTATGACAAAACTGAGTGTAAACATCAACAAGATTGCCGTTCTGCGCAATTCGCGCGGCGGCAATGTGCCCGATGTTGTACGCACCGCGCTCGACATCGAACGTTTCGGCGGCGAGGGCATCACGGTGCACCCCCGTCCCGACGCGCGCCACATCCGCTACTCCGACGTGCGCGATCTGAAGGCCGCGATCTCCACCGAACTCAACATCGAGGGCAACCCGATCCCGAGTTTCGTCGATCTGGTGCTGGAGGTCCGCCCCGCGCAGGTGACGCTGGTGCCCGACGCGCCCGACGCCATCACCTCGAACGCGGGTTGGGACACCCTGCGCAACCGCGAATTCCTCGCCTCGATATGCCGCCGCTTCAACGACGCGGGCATCCGCACCTCGATATTCGTCGACCCCGTCGCCGAGATGGTCGAGGGGGCCAAGGAGTGCGAGGCGCAGCGCGTGGAGCTCTATACCGAAGCATACGCCGCGGGGTACGAGGCCGACCGCGACAAGGCGATAGCGCCCTACGTCGAGGCGGCCGAGGCTGCGCGCCGCGCGGGTCTCGGACTCAACGGCGGACACGATCTCAGCCTCGCCAATCTGGCATATTTCGCTGAGCGCATACCTTGGTGCGACGAGGTGTCGATCGGACACGCCCTCATCGCCGACGCGCTCTACTTCGGACTCGAAAACACGGTGCGGCTCTATCGTCGCTGCCTCGCGCCCGAGAAATAATCACCCTCCGCCGTCGCGCGCCCCTTTCGGCCGACGGCGGAACAACAACGCACCCGATGAAAGAAGAAGTTTCGCCGCTCTCGAATCCCGTATTCCGCAAGATATCGCGCATCGTCGACGACATGGGCGTCGAAGCCTACGTCGTGGGCGGTTACGTGCGCGACTACTACCTGCGCCGCCCCTCGACGGACATCGACGTGGTGGTGGTCGGCAGCGGCATCGACGTGGCCGAGGCTCTGGGGCGCGAGATGAAGTCGAAGGTATCGGTGTTCCGAACTTTCGGCACCGCGATGGTGCGGGCATTCGGCGCCGAGGTGGAGTTCGTCGGGGCGCGCCGCGAATCCTACTCGCGCGACTCGCGCAAACCGACCGTCGAACCCGGGACTCTGGAGGACGACCAGCGACGGCGCGACTTCACGATCAACGCGATGGCATGGAGCCTCAACGGCGACCGCTTCGGCGAGCTGGTCGATCCGTTCGAGGGGATGTACGACTTGGAGGACTGCATCATCCGCACCCCGTGCGACCCCGACATAACCTTTTCGGACGATCCGCTGCGAATGATGCGCGCCGTGCGCTTCGCCTCGCAGCTGGGGTTCGACATAGAGCCCGAGACGTTCGAGGCCATAGCGCGCAACAGGGAGCGCATAAAGATAGTGTCGCGCGAGCGCATCGCCACCGAGCTGAACAAGATAGTGCTCTCACCCGTGCCCTCGATAGGTTTCGACCTGCTCGAAATGACGGGATTGCTGGAGTTGATTTTCCCCGAGCTGCACCGCCTCGGCGGCGTGGAGCGGGTGGGAAACCACGCTCACAAGGATAATTTCCGACATACGCTCAAGGTGCTGGACAACGTGGCGCGCAAGAGCGACGATCTGTGGCTGCGCTGGGCCGCCGTGCTGCACGACATAGCCAAACCACTCACCAAGGCTTACGACAAGCACGTGGGGTGGACCTTCCACCAACACGAGGTGCTCGGCTCGAAGATGGTGCCCGAGATATTCCGTCGGCTGAAACTGCCGATGAACGAGCACATGAAGTTCGTGCGCAAGCTGGTCTATCTGCATCTGCGTCCGATAATCCTCTCGGAGGATATGGTGACCGACTCGGCGGTGAGGCGTCTGCTCTTCGAGGCGGGCGACGACGTGGAGGCCTTGATGACGTTGTGCGAGGCCGACATAACCTCGGGCATCGACGCCAAGGTGAAGCGTTATCTGGCCAATTTCGAGCTGGTGCGCCGCAAGATGAAGGATCTGGAGGAGCGCGACCGCGTGCGCAACTTCCAGCCGCCGATTACGGGCGACATAATAATGCGCTGTTACGGCCTCGCGCCGTGCAGCGCCATAGGCGAGATCAAGGAGCGGATAAAGAACGCCATCCTCGACGGCGAGATCCGCAACGATTACGACGAGGCCTATTCGCTTATGGAGCGTCTCGCCGCCGAGCGCGGACTGGAAAAGGTGTGCGACGTTCCGCGCCCCGAGGCCGAAAAGGACGAGGAATAGATTTATCCTCGGCGGCTGGGGGGGGCGCACCGAAGGTGCGAGCCGCCGAGGATATAATAATTAAAGACAAATCTATCATATACTGACCTATGAACAAATCCGCTCTGCTCGCGCCCGTACTCTCGGGTCTCTGCGCCCTGTTGCTCGCCGCCTGCGGCGGCCGCGCCGACGTATACACCACCACCGCCTCGGGCGACAAACTCTTCGAACACGTCGAAGCCGAGCTTCGAACGACGACGGATGCCGAGCCGACGAAAGAGCGCATGGTACTGCACCCCGAAAAGAGGTTGCAGCCCGTTTACGGCTTCGGCGCGGCGATAACGGGATCGACATGCTACAATCTGCTGAAGATGACCGACGAAGACCGCGAACGGCTCTTGCAGGAGTGCTTCTCGCCCGAGGGGATGAACTTCAGTTTCATCCGCGTCTCGATCGGAGCCTCGGATTTCTCGTTGGACGAATACACCTGCTGCGACCGCGAAGGCATCGAGTTCTTCGAACTGCACGAATACGACCGTCGCGACCTGCTGCCAGTGCTGCGCCGCATTCTGGAGATCAATCCCAAGGTGCGCATCGTGGGTTCGCCGTGGTCGTGCCCCAAGTGGATGAAGATAGGTTACGACAACGACGAACCGCTGGACAGTTGGACCGACGGCCGCCTGAACCCGAAGTATTACGACGATTACGCCGAGTATTTCGTGCGCTGGATCGGCGAGATGGAGTCGGAGGGCATTCCGATTTACGCCGTCACCGTGCAGAACGAACCTCTGAACCGCGGCAACTCGATGTCGCTCTACATGGGATGGGAACAGCAGCGCGACTTCATCCGCGACCACTTGGGTCCGCAGTTCGCCGCCGACGGCATCGACACCAAGATATGGCTTTTCGACCACAACTACAATTACGACGACGTAGCCGCCGAGCAGGACTACCCGCTGCACATCCTCGCCGACCCCGAGGCCGCGAAGTACGTGGCGGGCACGGCATGGCACAATTACGGAGGCCGCCCCTCGACTCTCGACGGCGTGCGCGAGGCCTACCCCGACAAGGAGATCTTCTTCACCGAGGCTTCGATCGGAACATGGAATTACGATTTCGGAAAGTGCGTGGTGGAGGATTTCGCGTCGATATTCATCGGAACCCTCGACCGCGGCGGACGCGGCGTGACGCTGTGGAATCTGGTGCTCGACGACAAGGGCGCGCCCAACCGCCCCAAGGGGTGCCGCACGTGCTACGGCGCGATAGAGATCTCGGCCGCCGACTACTCGTACGATTCGCTCCTGCGCAAGAGCCACTATTACGACATAGCCCACTGCTCGAAGGTGATCGATCCCGACGCCGCGCGCATCGAGAGCGACCGACAGCTGCCGCGCGGCGTGGAGATGGTCGCGTTCGTCAATCCCGACGGCTCCTTCGCCGCCGTGGGCGTGAACCGCACCGAAACGGAACGAACCGTCGCCGTGGTCGGGCCGAAACGCACGTTCGACCTCGTGCTGCCCGCGCGTTCGGTCGCCTCCGCCCGCTGGAGCGAATAACAGGTCTTACTCCTTGCGTCGCTCCGCCATGGCCCTCTCGAAGCAGTGGCGGCACAGCGGTTCGTAAGCATCCTTCTCGCCCAACACCACCAGACCATCGCCGCCGCTGAGGCGGTGCGAATGGTTGGCAGGGTCGCCGCAACGCATGCAGACGGCGTGCACCTTGGTCACATATTCGGCCGTGGCCATCAACGCGGGCATGGGTCCGAAAGGTTTGCCCGCATAATCCATGTCGAGTCCCGCGACTATGACCCTCACGCCCTGCGACGCGAGGCGGCGGCACACGTCCACGATGCCGTCGTCGAAGAATTGCGCCTCGTCGATCCCCACCACATCCACGTCGCCGCACAGTAGCAGGATGGTCTGCGGCGAGTCAACGGGCGTGGAGCGTATGGAGTGCCCCTCGTGCGACACCACCTCCTCGCGCGAATAGCGAACGTCGACGCTCGGCTTGAATATCTCGACCTTTTGGTTGGCGAATTCGGCGCGGCGCAGACGACGGATCAACTCCTCGGTCTTGCCCGAGAACATCGAACCGCACACCACCTCGATCCAACCGCGTTGTTTGGGGTTTTCGAAAAACATAATTAAAAGCGATAATTAAGCATTCGGAACACTTATTTAATGTGGCTCGTTAGAGCCGCGCGAGCCGTAGCCTCGCCCCGCGGAGGCTCGCTATCGCTCTCTCCGCAGGCTACGACTCGCTCCGACATGCCCGAAACGGACAACTCACTTATAAATTTACTCCTCCGAACGGGTGATCTTCGCGCCTAAAGCGTTCAGGCGGCCGTCGATATCGCGATATCCGCGGTCGATCTGCTCGATGTTCTGGATCACGCTCACCCCCTCGGCGCTCATGGCCGCGATAAGCAGCGCGACGCCCGCGCGTATGTCGGGCGAGGTCATCTTCGTGGCGCGCAGACGTATGCGGTGGTCGTGACCTATGACGGTGGCTCGATGCGGGTCGCACAGAATGATCTGCGCACCCATGTCGATGAGCTTGTCGACGAAGAACAGACGGCTCTCGAACATCTTCTGGTGGATGAGCACGGCGCCCTTGGCCTGCGTGGCCACCACGAGGAATATCGACAGCAGGTCGGGCGTGAGCCCCGGCCACGGAGCGTCGGCGATGTTCATTATCGATCCGTCGATAAAGCTCTCGATGCTGTAATGGTCCTGTTGCGGAATGTAGATATCGTCGCCGCGCTGCTCGAACCTGATGCCCATGCGCGAGAACTGCGCGGGGATGATTCCGAGATTGTCGTACGACACATCCTTTATCGTAAGCTCCGAACGCGTCATGGCTGCCATGCCGATGAAACTGCCCACCTCGATCATGTCGGGCAGCAGGGTGTGCTCCGTACCTCCCAGCTCGCGCACGCCCTCGATGGTCAGCAGGTTCGAGGCGATGCCCGAGATCCGCGCGCCCATGCGGTTGAGCATGCGGCACAACTGCTGCACGTACGGCTCGCAGGCGGCATTGTATATCGTGGTGGTGCCCTCGGCGAAGACCGAGGCCATGATTATGTTGGCCGTGCCCGTCACCGACGCCTCGTCCAGCAGCATGTAGCATCCGCGCAACCTTTTCGCCTCGACCGAAAAGAACTCCTCGGCTTGATCGAAGTCGAACTTCGCACCCAATTTCTGGAATCCGAGGAAGTGGGTGTCGAGTCGGCGGCGGCCTATCTTGTCGCCCCCGGGCTTGGGGATATACCCCACTCCGAAGCGCGCCAGCAGAGGTCCGATCATCATCACCGAACCGCGCAGGCGGCGGCAGCGTTTGTGATAATCGTCGCTGCGCAGATAGTCGAGATCGATATGCTCGGCGCGAAACGCGTAACTGTCGCCGCCGAGACGCTCCACCTCGACGCCCATGGCCGCCAGCAGCTCGATGAGTTGCAGCACATCGAGGATCTGCGGCACGTTGTGCACCACCACCCGCTCGGGCGTGAGCAGCACGGCACACAATATCTGCAACGCTTCGTTTTTGGCTCCCTGCGGTTTCACGCTGCCTCGGAGGCGGGTTCCGCCCTCTACTCTGAATACGGCCATACGGTCTGTAAGGTTTTGTTTTATGTAAAGATAATCAAATATAGCTTATGCGCCAAATCGAATGCGACTCGTCAGAGTCGCGCGGGCCGCAGCCTCCCCTCGCGGAGGCCCGCTATTCGCATACGCTCATTCACGCGGTCTCCGCAGGCCGCGGCCCGCGACGCTATTTCTCTATCGGATCGAGTATCCGCCGCCACTCTTCGGGCACCTCCAACGACAGCTGCCGCTCCTTGTCGAAGACTACCATCACGGTTCGGCTGCGGCTGCACTCCTGCTCTCCGCGCATGATGCGTTGCAGGAGGGTGAAGCTCTTGTGTCCTATCTTCTCCGCCTCGGTCACCACGCATATCTCGTCGCCGAATCGTATCTGGCTGAAGAAATCGGTTTTGACCGACACCGTGACCGCGGGCACGCGCGCCAGAATCTCGGTGCGGCTCCACAGTTCGCGGAACAGATCGGTCTTACCCTGATCGAAATACATCTGCTGGGCCACGTTGCTTACGTGACCGAAAGAGTCCATATCGAAGAATCGCATCTGGATGGGAGTCGTGATCGTCATCGCCGTCGGTTATTTGCGTATTATTTTCACTTCGCCCCGCGGTCCGAAAGCGATGATCGAACTCGGTTTGCATGTGGGACGCCCCTGAAAACGGGGGTTGACGACGAAATCTACCCCGTCGATTATCTCGCGGCTCACCTCCGCGAGGCCCTTCATCGGCGTCGCCTCGCCCGAGACGTTGGCCGACGTCGACACTATCGGCTTGCCGAAGCGGCGGAGCAGCTGACGGCAGAACTCGTGGTCGGGCACGCGCACGCCGAGCGTCCCCTCCTCGGGGATGAGGTTAGGCGCTACCCCCACGGCGCCGTCGAGGATGAGCGTCAGCGGTTTGTCGGCCATCTCCATCACCTCGAACGCTATGCCCGGGGCCTTGTCGACGTAACGCACTATCATGTCGGCGTCGCGGCACAACACCAGCATCGAGTGTTTGTTCTCGCTGCGTTTGAGTTCGTAAATCCGTTCGACGGCCTTTTCGTCCGTCGCGTCGCAACCTATGCCCCACACCGTGTCGGTGGGATAGAGGATCAGTCCCCCGCGTTTGAGCGTGTCGAGCGCCGCTTCCAACTCCTTTTCCATAATCTTACGTATAATTTCGGCACAAAAATAGTCATTTTTCGGCGGATAGGGTCTCGCCGCGAGCAGGAATTTTGACTTCGGAGGTTGTTCGTTGAGTATTATTTTATTAATTTTGCGACCAACGAAAAAAACAAAGAAACATAACGCACTATGGGAAGAGCTTTTGAGTATCGCAAAGCGAGGAAAATGAAGCGTTGGGGACACATGGCCCGCGTGTTCACCAAAATAGGCAAGGAGATCGAAATCGCCGTCAAGGCGGGCGGTGCCGACCCCTCGGGCAATACGCGTCTGCGCATTCTGATCCAGAACGCCAAGGCCGAGAACATGCCCAAAGAGAATATCGAACGCGCCATCAAGCGCGCCACCGACAAGGACGCGGCCGACTATAAGGAGGTCATTTACGAAGGATACGGCCCTCACGGAGTGGCGTTCCTCGTCGAGACCGCTACCGACAACACCAACCGCACCGTGGCGAGCGTACGCATGTACTTCAACAAATGCGGCGGCACGCTGGGCAACTCGGGCAGCGTGGCCTTCATGTTCGAGCACAAATGCGTCTTCAAGTTCAAGCCGACGGCCGAGGCCGATCTGGAGGAGATGGAGTTGGAGATGATCGACTTGGGCGTCGACGAGTTCTACCCCGAGGAGGAGTCCGTGACGGTATATGCGCCTTACGAGTCGTTCGGAGCCATCCAGAAGTGGATCGAGGACAAGGGTTACGAGCTGATCTCGGGCGAGTCGGTGCGCATCCCGACCGACACCAAGGAACTCACTGCCGAGGAGCGCGAATCGGTCGAGAAACTTCAGGAGAAGCTGGAGGAGGACGACGACGTGGTGAACGTATACACCACCATGCGCGAACCCGAAGACGAGGAGGGCGAGGAGTAACCCCCCCCGCGACTTTGCAACAACGGTGCGACGGATCCCCGCCGCACCGTTTTGTTTTGCGGTTCGCAGAACTGTGCGCAGGCGTAACGTCTGCTTTACTAATGTAGTATCGATATTCGTGTCGCAGCCTGCAGAGAACGCGAACGAGTGTAGAACGAGTTGCGGGCCTCCGCGGGGCGAAGGCTGCGGCCCGAGAAAAATCAAGGTTGCAACCTGAACATCACTCTCATCAACTCCATCAAAGACTTGCTTTTGATCTCCTTTTCGAATTCCTCGTCGGTGAAATCCGAGTCGCCCACGCGGGCGACGAACTCGACCAAGAAACGAAGGTGAATCAAACTCTCTATCGGAAAGCGAAACGCGCTGTCCCAATCGCCCTGACGAACCACAAGAGAATGATTGCGGCCGATCAAGCGGCCGATGTTGGCCGCAGAATGCTCGTCGTCGCCATCGAAATCGGATTCGGAATAATCGACACGGAACGACTCGCCGTCGATATAGGAAACACTATTCACTAACACGACCGCCTCGTCGATGCGAATAGAAAAGTCGTATTCGAC
>CAJUMU010000004.1 GCA_910587675.1 uncultured Alistipes sp.
CGTTTTACCTCCTACCCTACCCGACCATTTACACCTCAATTCTACCATTTCCAAAAGTCCCTTTAACTGGTGATAAAACGCCCGTTAAAGGGTATTTTTCCGCTTTGCTGCCTCGCCACGACCCTCCCCTCCCCAACGCCCCAAAAACAACAGGAGACACGGCTAAAAGCCCCATTTCACGCCGTTATTGCTCGTTTGCAGTGGTGTACTCACCAGACAAAAGAAAGCGGCCAGAAAGCCCCCAAAGCCATCTGACCGCCCATGCGATTAAAGCAAATTAAACCTGATGCAAAGCCGCATTAAACACCTGCTTAAACACTTTGCCCTCGTTCTTAAAGCAAAACTAAACTAACTTAAACCTGTTGTGCGTTTCGTTTTCCTGTCCTCTACCCTACTACCCTCACCTACTTACCGAATTATCAAAGGTTTACACATTCAAACGTTCTTCATATTGTTGTACGCTTCGTTTTCATGCCCATATTTAGGTAATAAAAAAATTATTGATCTGTATAACATTGTTGAAAGCAGACGCAATCTTGTTTGGACTATCGAGAAACTTTGCTTCGATCCGATTACATTCCAAAAAGGAGCGAAACTTATGCTGCGTCTCGGTTGTGCTGAGATTGAGGATATATCGAACAATGCAACTGGTGAGTTTGTGGCATTGTTTCCAATATATCTGCCTGCAACAGCGGCCTCGCTAAAAGAGCGCATCATTTTTTTGCAACGAGAAATTAAAGATGAAGAACAGAAAAAGCTTGTTTTGCGAGCTGTTGATCGCGCACTCAATACTAGCAGCTTCATTTACTTTAGTGGTGCAGAAATACAAGGTCAACGTAAACTTGAGAATTATAGGCCTATATCTCGCAATGAAGTGGAAGAATACCTTCGTGGCTGTCTTGATATTATTTATCACGAGATAGAACAAGGTACGGAGTATCGCGACTATTGCATGGATGTTCTTAGCAATAATTTCAGATCGTTAAGTGCTTTTGACAAGTTTAATATAGTAATACCTTATGTCAAGATGGTCGCTGAAATGTGTGACTACGAATGGGAGAATATGAAGAAGAACTTGTACTTAGCTTTAAAAGACCAGAAGATAGCATACAATGACGAGATAAAATATGAACTGAATGCCTTGATTGATAATTTTACAAAGGATACATTCGAAGCAAGGTTTTCGATGGTTGAGAAGTTCTATGCTTCTGATTTCGACTTTAAGGATATAAATACTCAATTAGAGTATGAAAAAAAGAATGCTCAATATGAAGCATTAGCAATTGAAATGGCAGAGAAGAAACTCTTCACCAAGGATACTTTGCGGGTTATTTATAACTGCGATACCTATCAGGCTCAGCAATTTGGTAGTAAGCTTGCTACTTTACTGAGCGAAGAAGAGCAAATTGAGTTTATAAAGAATTCGTTAGAAGTTCTGCCTAAAAAATGCACCAGTATCATTATTGATTTTATAGCAAAGGTGGGTGAAGATGTCTTTGCGCAAACGTTTGATATAGTCAAACAACAAGGACGTTACGATCTTCTTTTTCCGATTGTAGCTATCAGAGATTACAAATTCCAAGGTAAATATATTGACATTTTGTTTGACTTGGTACACAACCATGATGCTGATATTTCAAACTTTGTGAGCTTTTGGACTAATTTACCAATGAAAACGCTAACATCCGACGAAGCCGTTGCATTCCTCACTCGTTTGTTGGACTTACCGAATTCATATGAAACTGCACTACATATGGTGTCGATGCTGTATCTTGGGGGCGGAAACAAAAACAATCCGAAGCTTGATGAAAAGTTTGAGCAAGAAGCAATTAAGTCGATAGACAAAATACAGGAATTGATGCGAAATTCGCATTATACTCAAGTACTTATTTCACTGCTTGCAAATGGCAAACGTGACCAGTTAGCAAAAACCGTGATGACAGGTATCATCAATTATATTATAGCAAATCAAAATGTTTCTGTAAACTACAACGTGGAGGAAATTCTTGCAGTCTTACTTGAAAAATATTTTGATGTAACATGGGAGTTTTTGGCAAATGCCATGTCCTCAGAGAACGATGAAGAAAATAAGTTCTCTGAACTATATTGGGTACTTGGTAGTATGTCAATATATAACAAATTCCCAAGCCTAATTTTTACGAAAGAACATGAACAGACTTTGCTTGATTGGTGTGCAAAGAATCCAGATGTCAATGCATATCGACTTATGTCAATTGCGCCAATGCTAAATGGTGATAATTTTTCTGATATAGTACTTCAGATAATTAATCTCTATGGTAACAGAAATTTTGTGCTTACAGCACTTGGAGATAAACTCAATTCGTTTGCATCAACAGGTTCTGCTTTACCAATCTATGATTCACGAATCAAACTTGTGGAAACATTGGTCAACCATCAATTACCAGAAGTAAGTACATGGGCAACTTTACAGGTAGAAAACCTGAAACAAGCAAGAGAACAAATACGCAAATTTGAAGAAGAACTTACAATATCGGGACGCATACCTTTGATAAGATAACTTGAATTGCAATAATAAGTTACGAAATAGTGTTAGGAATGAGCATAGGCTTCGCTCATATTTTTAATAGGTCGCAGTTTGGTTAGTTATCTGCTGTATTATTCCTTATGCGTTGTTGTGTAATCAACAAATACTTTTTGATATAAAGTGGCAATTTGATCCGAGAAGAGCGTAAATTCATAATTGTTAAATAGCATAACTGAAAAAAACAGACAACTTTTCAGTTGTCTGTTTTCTTTTTAATACAAAGTATATAAATGGGAACAAAAATGAGGATATGACAGCAACAGCAAACATTAGACAAGCAACGCAGACTTTTGGCTTGACATTGTGCATCGTCTTCAGGGCGTTAGGCATCCTTTGGGACATCATCACAGCGCTCTAGTAGTGATAGATTTAATTGTGGCACAAAATACGTACTTGCAGTACTGCCTATGGAAAAATATTTAATGTGTAAATAAAAATTCGTATCTTTGTATCGAGTTCTTTTTCAAGCTGAAAATTACTGCAATACAGAGCAGAAGATCGGTTAACAGATCGTTAACACGCTAAAAGGCGATAATGCCGTAACTCGCTGACCGGCAAAAGAAAAGAGGATCGAATGATCGATCCTCCTTTTTGAGCGGAAAACGAGACTCGAACTCGCGACCCCAACCTTGGCAAGGTTGTGCTCTACCAACTGAGCTATTTCCGCAGTACTTTATTCTGCAACCGCCGTCTTGTGACCCGATTGCGAGTGCAAAGATATATCAAATTTTTCGTTATCCAAATTTTTCGGCGAAAAAAATCACAGCCATAGCCACAAGCACTACTTCAAAGATGCACAATCATGTTTTTTTCTTACCTTTGAGGAATTATATTCAACCCTCCGAATGAAGAACATTACGGAAATATTCGTCGAGCTGGGGCGTCGCATGCGCGATTTCGGCAGCGACGAGCGTTCGGCCCGTTGCATCGCCGACGCCGTGGCGGCCAACGAGTGGTTCACGGCGGCGGATGTGAAGACGGCCGCGAATGCCGTTCGCGATGAATTTCTCGACGAATCGAAGCTGAAGGACTGGCTGTCGAAATACGATTTACGCGCGACCGAGCCATGCAGCGTGGCAATCATAATGGCGGGAAACATCCCGTTCGTGGGAATGTTCGACATGATGTGCGCTCTGTCATGCGGTCACGAGGCGTGGATAAAGCCGTCGCGAAAGGACAGTGCGACAATCGAATACATAGTCGATACGCTCCGCGACATTTGGCGCGACATCCCTCTGCGCCGATACAACGACGACGCGCGGGCGGATTTGGTAATAGCGACGGGCGGCGACAATGCCGCAAAATATTTCCGCAGCCGCTTCTCGGATGTTCCCGCGCTGATACGCGGCAGCCGCCATTCGGTCGCCGTGCTGGCGGGCGACGAAACGGACGAGGATTTGCAGGGACTGAAAAAGGATATCTTCACCTATTTCGGTTTGGGCTGTCGCAACGTATCCCTCGTTTTCGCGCCGCGGAATCACCCGATAGATATCGAAGGCCCCGACGCGATTACCCCCATGTACCGCGACAACTACGTATACACCAAGGCCATGATGACCATGAACGGCATGCCGTTCATCGATCGCGGCACTTACGTCGCAGCCGAGGCGCAGGGATTCTCGGATTCGCTCAGCAAGGTGAATTTTAGACGATACGACGATCTCGCGGAGGTCGAAGAGTGGCTACGCGTTCACGACGAGGAGATACAGTGCGTCGTAACACGCTGCCTCGCCCACCCTCGCCGCGCGGAGTTCGGACGCGCGCAATACCCCGCCTTGTCGGATTATGCCGACGGCATAGATGTAATGGAATTTCTCAAAGCCCGAAAAATATGATGAAACGATACGATTTCGACAAACCGACTGAACGGCGCGGCACGCATTGCGTGAAGCACGACGGACTGAAAGACAACTACGGTCGCGACGATCTGCTGCCGATGTGGGTGGCCGATATGGATTTCGAGACCCCCGATTTCGTTATAGACGCCATGAAGCGGCGTCTGGACCACCCCGTATTCGGATATACGACGGAATACGACGGATATTGGTGGAGCATAACCGACTGGTTGGCTCGGCATCACGGCTGGCACGTCGAGCGCGACCACATACGCTACATCCCGGGAATCGTAAAGGGAATCGGCATGGTTATCAACGCTTTCACTCGGGCGGGCGACAAGATCGTAATTCAGCCTCCCGTCTATCATCCGTTCCGTCTGGTGCCGCAGGCCAACGGCCGCGAGGTGGTTTTCAATCCGTTGAAAAGGACGGCGAGCGGAGGATACGAAATGGATTTCGACGATCTGGAACGCGTCTTGGACGACAAATGCAAGGTGTTGATTCTGGCCAACCCCCACAACCCTGTCGGAATCACGTGGGACGCTGCGACGCTGCGTCATCTGGCCGATATCGCCGTGAAACACGACATCGTGGTGATCTCGGACGAGATACATTGCGACATGGCGCTTTACGGCAACAGCCACACCCCGTTCGCGACGGTGTCGGACAACGCCGCGCGATGCAGCATAACCTTCGGCTCGCCCTCCAAGACGTTTAACATCGCGGGCATAGTCAGTTCGTACGCCATAGTCCCCGATGCCCGACTCCGCGAACGGTTCTTCTCGTGGCTCGCGGCCAATGAGTTCGACATGGCGACGATATTCGCCATGACGGCCACCGAAGCGGCATTCAACGAGGGCGACGAGTGGCGTCGGCAGATGCTGCGTTACGTGGAGGGAAACATCGATTTCGTCGACGACTTCCTGCGCCGCGAAATTCCCGAGGTGAGCATCGTAAAACCGCAGGCTTCGTTTCTCGTGTGGATGGATTTTTCGCGGTTGGGGCTCACGCACGAACGTCTGGTCGGCATGCTCGTCGACGACGCGCGGCTGGCCGTGAACGACGGCGCGATGTTCGGACGCGAAGGCGAGCAGCACATGCGTATGAATGTCGGCACCCAACGTTCGGTGGTGGCCGAGGCGATGAGTCGTTTGAAAAGGGCTGTGGACAAAATCCGATAACCGTCGAACGTCACTCGCGGCCGAGGACGATATATATGGGCAGATGGTCGCTGCAACCGCCCACGTACTCCGCGCCTCGGAACGTGGGTCGCGGTCCGAGGCGGCGCACCGTCATGTAATCGCGGCGAAATACGGCCCCTTTGCGCGCGGATCCGTCGACGCGGACGAGCCGCAACGCGCCGTCGTCGCAGCGCACCAGATTATCGGAGACGACGATATTGTCGTAAAGGTTCCACCGACGGTCGTAAACGGTCGTTCCCCGTCCCGATCTCTTCACCGCCGCGAAAGGATTGTAAATCGAACCGTCGCGCAATCTCCGTTCCCGCCCGACCGCACCCAACACCTCGGCGATGGAACGGTCGGAGGCGTTGTCGTTCATGTCGCCCATCACGACTATCTTCACGCCGCCGTCGGCTCGCCGCACCGAATCGACTATGGCGCGCACCCGACGGGCGCATGCCTCGCGCAGCGGAGCGGTGAATCGCACCCCGCCGCGTCGCGAGGGCCAGTGGACGACCAAAAAGAAGAACCGTTCGCCGCCGAGCCTGCCCCACAAGGCCACATGATCGCGCGTACGTATGTCGTCATCGTCCGTCGCACGGTAAGCGCGGCTACCCTCCGTCTCGAAAAGATCGGGACGATACAAAAATCCTACATCCATACCTCGGTCGTCGGGCGAATCGTAATGGCATACGGCATATCCCGCCGCCGCTAAGGACGGTTCCGCCGCCAGATCTTCAAGGACGGCGCGGGTCTCCGCCTCGGCGATACCGATAACGGCTGGAAAGCCCTCCGCTTCGGACATATCGGCCACGACGCGCGCGAGTCCCGACAGTTTCGCGCGATACTTCGCGGTGTTCCATCGTCGGTCGGAGAGCGGCAACATATCTTCGTCGGCCGTATGCGGATCGTTTATCGTATCGAAAAGATTCTCGACATTGTAAAACGCCACCACATAGCGGTCGCGCGGAATCACGACCGCGGCGAGAGACGGAATCGCGAAGGCGAGGAGTATCAAGAGGCGGAGCATAGGGGGGGGGTATGATCAATCGTTCCTGCCGAGGCGGAACAGCACCACGGGATTGCCCTCCTCATCGACCGCGACGCTGCGCAGAAGCGCGCTCGTCGCACGTTCGGAGATAACGAGCTTCACCGCTATGTCGCCCGCCTGCCGCACGTCGAATCCGCCATCGCGATCCGTAAAGATCCAGTAACGATCGCGGTCGGGGGACAACTCGAGTTTTCCCGGGCCTGCGGCCGTGGCCGTAAGATAACCTTCGCCGCCGAAACGTATGTAATAGCCGTTACGTTCGGCCGCGGCCTCCAGCGTAACTTCGGCCGCAGCTTCACCCGTCGGAGATATGGAACCGTCGTCGTCGGATTCGTACCCGACGGTATCGCCGTGCCCTGCCGACGTGATTCCGCCCGCCGCCAAATGCAGAACGCCGTTTCGATAGCCTCCCATATAGTAGCGGCCCGCAGAGAGATTCGCGGTCGAAGCCACCCACCCGTATTCGTGGGCAGGATCGGGAGTCTCCTCCGCATCGAAATCGGCGACATCAGCAGGATTGCGCGGATATATCCTCACGCGTCCGCCGCGCACCGTCACGATTCCCGTTACCGCGCCCTCGCTCGCATCGAACCTCCTATCGACGAAGACGTTCGCCGCGGCGCGGACGCCGACATCGAACGTCGCTCCCGAAGCCGAAAACTCGTGCAACCCGTCCGTCGTCGAGCACCACACGCCGCCCGCGGTCGGCCGCGCGGCACGTATCGTCACTGTCATACCGCAATAATCGGCCGCGCGAGAGGGGGTGGCCACGACGCGCGCGACGCTCTCACCGCTACCCTGCTTTTCGACCGTCGCCCACTCTCCGTCACCTGTCGCATAGCGCATCCCGCCGCGATTCACGAGCATGGCTTCGCCCGCCCGAAGCGTAACCGCCACCCTGTCGCCGCACTCCAATCCGCACGCGAGCGGATCGACCGTATCGCCGACGAGGCACAGTCCGTTACCCGCATCGGACGCTTCGGCATCCGCCAGAAAAAGTGTCTGCGAAGGATAATTACCTACTCGGGTATCATTTTGCACGACGCCTTCGAAACGAACGTCGCGCCGCTCGTCGGCCGCCACACTCCCTTCCGAAGCGGGCATGGAGGCATTCAACTCCGCTATCGTCGCCTCGCGAACCTGCGGAACATCGGGATTGTCGGGGTTATCGGGAGTATCGGGTTCCTCGGGGTCGTCGGGCTCGGTATTCACGCGCTGCACCACATCGAACGACCGGCGCATCTGCGGAAAGGCGGGCATATAGACCGCGACCACCGCGCTGCGCGCACCTTCGGCCGCTCCGACGGAGAGAATCACCTCGGCGTCGCCGCTCCCCTCCGTTGCGGAAAAGGTTATCCACGACGCGTCGCAACCGATTTTCCATGCGTCGTTGCATGCGATGCGGATAGTCGCGCCGCCGCCCTCCTCCGAACAGTTCACGGACGAACCCGACAGCGTCGAGCCGTCGGCGAACGCAATGTCGAGTCGCGGCAGAAAATCCGTTTTCTTCGAACAGCCGAACAGAACCGACAACGCGGCGGCGGCAATAACAGAATAAAAATAGAGTCTCTTCATGGTCAGCAGGTATAACGTCAGACATCTTAAGTATTTACGATAGCATCTCCCTACGACAAATATAAATATTTTAGGCCTAAAACGGATTGCAGCGACCGATAATTCAATAAAAAAAGTGTCCGCACCGAGGTGCAGACACTTCGCTTTCAATATTATATTACAACTATCTAATACGATCTAATGATTTGACGAGCATTTCATCTTTGAAAATGGCTCGAATCGCAAAGTAGTCGAGGATAATGCCCACCACGGGAAACACGATTGCGATGCGGAAACCCTGCGTATGGAACTCGAACTGCGAAAAAAGGCGGTTGCTGAGGTAGTAATATATAGCCATGAACACGGCCGAACCGACCAGCAAAACCAACTCCACCGCGCAGAGACGGATCTGAAGCATACGATTCTTATAGAGGAATATCGTCACCAAAGGCAACGCCGCGGCCAGCGCGACGACGATACCCATATAGATCGTGGAGTGCTCTATGCCGCCTCCCTTGAGCGCGAAAGCATAAAGCAGATACTCGTCGACCCCGCCGACGAAATAGGCCAAGGGCGTGAGCGTAGCCGTGAGCATCAAGGCGGCCACAGCCAAAAGATAAAGCGACTGAATACGTTGTATCATAATTAATTGTTTTTATCGTTGCGATTGTGTCATTTCATATGGCCCAATGCGTGTGATTTATCTTCGGCGGCTGGGGGGGGGCGCACCGAAGGTGCGAGCCGCCGAAGATAGTAATGCCCCATAGGGCATTACCATACTATCTTATCGTCTTGTCGATCATATAGCTGTTCCGATCGGGCGAACGGCGGTTGATAAGCTCGCCCAAGAATCCCGCCAGAAACAGTTGCACGCCCAACACGACAGCCAATATGGCCACGAAAAAGAGCGGTTGGTCGGTAACGGCGCGTATAGGCAGCCCGTGAGCCTGCTTGTAGAGCTTCGCGGCGATCACCCACACGGTCGTGAAACCGCCCAACAGGAACATCGCCGTGCCCAGACTGCCGAAAAAGTACATCGGCGAACGTCCGAAGTGCGACATGAACGACACGGTAATGAGGTCGAGATACCCTTTCACCATACGCTCCATGCCGAACTTCGACACTCCGTACTTACGCTCGTGATGATGCACCTCCTTCTCGCCTATGCGGCCAAAGCCCGCATGTTTGGCCAGAATCGGGATATAACGGTGCATCTCGCCGTACACTTCGATGGACTTGACAACTCGGCGGCGATAGGCTTTCAGGCCGCAATTGAAGTCGTGCAGCTTAATGCCCGACACCAAACGCGCCGTGCGGTTGAAAAACTTGCTCGGCAAACGCTTGCCCGCAGGGTCGTACCGTTTCCGTTTCCATCCCGACACCAGATCGTAACCATCGTCGACGATCATGCGGCGCATAGGCGGAATCTCGTCGGGCGAATCCTGCAAATCGGCGTCCATCGTGAAGACCACCTCGCCCCGCGCCTCGGCGAAACCGCAATACAACGCGGCCGACTTGCCGTAATTGCGCGCGAAACGGATGGCCCTGAGCGACGGATACTCCGCGCTCAACCGCTCGATCTCCTCCCACGAACCGTCGGACGAGCCGTCGTCGACCATCACTATCTCGTACGACAAGCCGTTCTCGCGGGCGACCCGATCGATCCACACCGTCAACTCGCCGAGCGACTCCCGCTCGTTGTAGAGCGGCACCACCACCGATATGTCCAAAACAGACTCCATCCCGATATCGGCATTACTCCTCGTCCGACGAATCGAACATGTCGGGATCGCGCTTGGCGCCTATCGAAATGAACAGGCCGTAAAAACCGTAACCGAGCGCGCCGCTCGCGATGTTGGTTATCAGCACCCAAATGGGCGAGAAGAACATGGCGCGATAGATCTTGCTCATGCTCGCCATCGTGGCGTTGTCGATCATGCCCATTTGCGAATAGGTGGCGATCAAGGTGTTGTACACCTCCTCGTACTTGTCGACGAAGAGGAAGTTGCTCGCCAGAATCTGATAAGCGCCCGTAATGATGCCCGCGAAGATTCCCATGGCGACGATGAATCCGAGGCTCTGACCGTAAGTGAAGCCCTCGTTGCCGAAACTCTTGGCGCGGCGGCTCGCGAAGCGCCACAACAGATAGATCGTGACCACGAAATTGGCCAGTCCCAATACGAATGCGATCGAAGGGACGGACATTTTACCCAACTCGAAAGCCACGTTCACCAAACCGACGATGGCGCCGCATCGCGAAGCCTCGTTCCAAAAAGCGTTTTTTGCCATAACTCGTTTTATTTCTGAATTTATATGCACTCAATATACGCGACCGCATCTCCATGCGCCGCACCGCAAATGTACGAATAATACATCGTTTCGACAAGCGTTCGGCCGCGTGTCACTTGATCTTGCGCTTGTTCAACTCGCTCTGGTAGGCGCGCGCGTTGGCATTGTGCTCCGACAGATTGCGCGCGAAGTTGTGGTAGCCGTCGAACGTGGGACGCGCGCAGAAAAATATGTAGTCGTGGTCCTCATAATTCAACACCGCGTCGATGGCGGCCGTGCTCGGCATACAGATCGGCGAGGGCGGCAGGCCGCGATGCAGATAGGTATTGTAGGGCGATTCGTACTTCAAGTGGCGATAGAGTATGCGGCGCAAACCGAAATCCTGCATGGCGTACTTTATCGTAGGGTCGGCCTGCAACGGGATTCCCTGACGCAAGCGGTTGATATATACGCCCGCTATGCGCGGCATCTCGTCCGTCTTGCGGGTCTCCTCGTAGACGATAGAGGCCAGCGTGGCGACCTCGACGCGATTCAGACCGCTGCGCTTGCGCTTCTCGTCGCGCCCCGACGCGCTCCAGAACTTTTTATACTCCTTATACATACGCTCGACGAAATCTTCGGGCTTCACCGTCCAGTAGAACTCGTACGTGTCGGGCAGAAAGATCGAAAACATGGTGAGCGGATTCGAGAACCCGAGACGCTCGGCCAGAGCGTTGTCAGTGAAGGTCGACACCAACTGCACCGAGTCGGCTTCGAGCTGGCGCGCTAACTTGCCCGCCAGCTGCGCGGGAGTCTTCACGTTGTTCATCGTCACCTTGACGGGAGTTTGCAGCCCCAATTTCAGCATACGCACCACGTCGATAACGCTCATACCCTCCTCCAGCACATAATGGCCCGCCTTGAAGGTATCCGCAAGATTCAGACGTTCGGCATAGACGTCGTACGCCCAACGGTGCTTAATGTAGAGGTCGACCGAATCGGCCACCGAATCGTAAGGGTCCGACGACCGAACGAAAAGGCTGTGACGCTCGCGGACACAATTGCCGTAAAACGCGTCGTAACACCATATCGCGACGCCAGCGACCACGGCCGCAACCACGAGCAGAGGAATGATTATCTTTTTCATTCTAAATTGCATTATATCCTGCAAATATACTATTTACGCGCCAAATCGCAAAAGCGGCCGCGCAAATAAAGACAATAATTTATCGGTCGGCTATTGCCGATTACATTTTTTTTTCTACCTTTGCACTCGGGTAAGTCTTATACGACCAGCTCCTACAGAATCCCCCAGGTGTGGAAGCAAGCAAGGGTATGTGGTTGTAGCGGTGCGATATAAGTAGCTTACCCTTTTTTATTCCCGATAATGTACGTTTACACGTCCGTTCGCCGAACGACGTTTTTTTAAGACCCGACATTAAAAATCTCCCCGAAATATTTGGATTACCGACAAGTTATCGCTAACTTTGGTATAACCTAAACTCATTACAACAACTTAAAGACAAGGGAAAGGAGATTACTTATGATTGGCAAGGTAAAATGGTTCGAAGGCAAAAAAGGATACGGCTTCATCATGTGCGAAGACGGTCGCGAATTGTTCGTCCACTACACGGGTATCGTGGCCGACGGCTATAAATCGTTATCCGAGGGGCAGAAAGTCGAATTCGAAATAGGCAGCACCGAAAAGGGGGATCAGGCGATAAACGTAAAGGTGGTCCACAACGACAAATAACGAGGCTGCGGCCGCATAAAACGCGAATCCGCGCGGGGACTCCTCCCGCGCGGATTTTATTTCTGAAATTTCATCGTATAGCTCCTCAACCCTCGCATCGCAGGTCCCGACAGCATGCGGCAGAACGGGATGAAGAGTCGAAACCACCAGTCGGGCACCTTGCATCGGCGGCCGCGCCACATGGCTCGCAGCGAACGCCGCGCGCAGCTCTCGGGGGTCATCAGCACGCCGATCTTCACGCCTATGCGCTGCCAGCGAGGCGAGAGTCCGTACAAATCGGTCGCGATGCCCGCGGGGCAGATGGCCGTGACGGTGACGCCCCGATCCTCGACCTCCTTGGAGAAAGCGACCGAGAAACTCTTCAGGTAGGCCTTGCTCGCGCTGTAAAGCGACAACCCCGGGTATGGCATCCAGATCGAATACGACGACATGTTGAGTATGCGCCCGCCGCCGCGCGCGATCATATCGGCCGCGTAAAGCCGGCAAGTCTTGGTCGCAGTCAGATCGTGGAGGAATATTATCCGCTCGATGCGCTCCACGGGAGTATCCAGTATATCGCGGAACGAGAATATCCCCGCGTTGTTTATCAACACATCCACTTTGATGCCCTCCGCTTCGGTCCACGCGAAGAGCTCCTCGCCCGCTTCGGGCGTCGCCAGATCCTTCGCCAACGCGCGGACCGCGACGGCGGGATTCGCCGCCCGCACCTCCTCGGCCGCGGCAACTAACTCCGCCTCGTTCATGGCAACCATAACCACGTTGTAACCCGCCGCGGCAAGCTGCAACGCATAACATCGACCGATGCCTTTCGATGCACCCGTAACCAAAGCCGTTTTCGACGCGGGCGCAACCTCTCCCTGTTTCATAGATCTATTTGAGTTTGAGTTCGCGTTTGACCACATCGGGCAGATCGACGCAATTGTGGCAACACTGCATGTCGATAGAGTACATTCGGGCGATGCAATAATCCTTGTGGTCGCAGCCCGAACGGGTGGAGATATCGCCCTCGCGCATCTTGGCGACGAACGCGGGATCGTTCACCAGCGCACGCGCCATCTGCACCATCTCGAAGCCCGAATCCAACACCCGTTCGATACCCTCGCGCGACACGACGCCGCCCACGTATACCAGCGGACCCTTCAGCTCGCGGCGGAATTTGAGGGCATTCTCCAGAAAGAAGCACTCCTCGAAATCGTATTGTTTGATCATCTGGTTACCGAACAGCGACACCACGATCTTCTGCGGCCACTGCGTCCACGGCATGTAGTACCCCATCGTCTTGGTCGGTATGCGCCCGCGCATGACGGCCATCGGAGCCTTCGATACGAATCCCGACGAGAGCACTATGCCGTGCACGCCGAACGACTCTATGCGCTTGGCGATCTCGATCGACTCGGGGATCTCGATTCCGCCCTTGAACCCGTCCTCCATGTTGTGCTTCACCAGCACGGCGGTATTCGTCCTCGCGGCCGCCTCCATCACCTCCTCGAGACACATATCCATGAACCGCATGCGGTTGGTCAGCGAACCGCCGAATTCGTCGCGGCGATGATTGGTATACGGCGACAGGAATTGCGAGATCAGATAACCGTGCCCCGCGTGCACCTCCACGCTGTCGAAACCCGCTTCGTGGGCCGTCGCCACGGCGCGCCCGAAGTCGCGCGCCATGTCGGCGATCTCCGAACGGCGCAGCTTGCGATGGAACGTCGGGGAATAGAGGTTGAAACCAGTCGAGGCCGACACGGGGAAACATCCCGCGGTCGACCAGTGGGTCATATTGCCGCAATGGCCGATTTGGATTCCCGCGGCAGCGCCCTCACGGTGTATGTCGTCGGTTATGTCCTTGAGCGCGGGCACGATCTCGTCGCGAAGCCACAATTGGCTGTTGAACGACACGCCGCTGCGGTTGATCGACGCATAGGCCAGAGTGGTCATGCCGATACCGCCGCGGGCCACGCTTACGTGGTAATCCTTCAACTTCTGCGTGGGTCCGAAATCCTTGCCCATCGACTCGAAAGCCGCCGAGCGGATGGTGCGGTTGCGCAACGTGACGGGACCCAATTTATAAGGGGTGAAGAGCTTGGAATCCTTCAAATCTTTTTCCATATCTTTCGGGTTTCTTCTAATAGATAAAGGGCAGTATGCGTTTGCGGCGCAGCGAGGTGAACTCCTCGCCGAACTCGGCTTCGTAACGCTTGTAGAGCGACGCCGAGCGCGGCGCCAGATTGGCGAAAGTCCACAGCACGAAGACCGCGCCCGCCCACGACCACGACGCCACGGCGAAGCCCGTCCACTCCAACAGTTCGCCGAAGTAGTTGGCCGAAGATACGTAACGGAACATGCCGCCGCGGGGGATGTAGTGGCGCGTATCGCCCTCCTTGCGCAAGTGGCGGATTATATGATCCGACTGCCAGTTGATGAACATGCCCGCGAAGAAGAGCAGCGCGCCGACATAGAAGAACGGCTTGCCGAACCAACCGTCGTAGTAGTCGGCGGGGGCGACATAGAATATCCATCCGCCCTGCATGAAGGCGTTGAGGGTGTTGAACACCATCCCCATGACGACGATTCCCAACGGCATCTTCGACTTCCCGCGCATGAGCAACGGGAATATGAACGAACGCTGGAAATAGTGCAACTGGAACATCGCCGCCAAAGCGAGCGGCGCAGCCTCCCACTTTCTCGGAGAGCATGCCCACAACACGCACATCATGACGAAGACGGGCGATTCCATCAGCACCCACCCCGCTTTGTTCGGCACGGGCGGACCGTAACGGCGGTCGAAGAGATAGCCGTAACCCGCCTCGAAGAATTGCAGGGCGACGAACACGCCCGCAGCCGTCAGGGACATTACGATAAGAAACGTATCGTACAGAGTCGAATAATTTTCCATCCGCGAGAAGTTGCGGCACTCCGAACACCCGCCGCGATCCGCAGGCGATGAGTTCGAAGCGCAAAGTTAAAATCGGGTAAATATACTAAAAATACGGCAAAACGGCGCTTCGCGGCGAAAGGATTTCCTATTCAGGACATATTTCGGGAAAATGCGCACCGATAAATGCTGTTCGCCGACAGCGGAGGAGTGCACGAGCCTTCGGGCGAGTTGCAGTCCGCCGCGCGGGGTGGCGGCGAACTGCCGACATTGCGACGCAATGTCGATACAGTCGTAAAAAAACGGGGCACGGAAAAAACTCCGTACCCCTCAGCAGTCAGAATATCAACCCTATTTCTTCGAATACTGGTTGCGACCCGTGGGATTGTTGCTGCGCGAAGCGGTACCCGTCGACTGTGAACGCGAGGTGCCGCGCGAGCTTGACGAATTCGACGTTGAAGAGTTCGAGCGACCCGAAGTCGAGTTCGAGCTCTTCGCCGTTGTTGACTTGCTTGAACCGCTCTGCGAACGGCCGGTCGTCTTAGTGTTAGATTCTTTCATAACTCAAAAAATTTTATTAAACATTGTTATAGTCTCGTTACCGCATAATGCGGACGTTTGACGTCGGTTTGAAGCAATCATACGCGCAGCGTGCCGACTGTACGTATAACAGCGGATCGTTTATCGGCTCTGCCCTACCGGCTCGCGCTTGCGAGTCGCGGCCTTGCCCGCACCGTATTCGCACCACTGTTGGTTTTGGCTCTCGGTCGCGCGGCGCACCTCGCCGCTGCGCTCTTTGCCCAACTTCTTGTCGGCATTGCGGACCGAAGCCTCGGTGCGCTCGGTACCCTCGGGCTTCAGGGCGGTGAGTCCGTCGGTCGACATCGCCTGCTCGTGAGGATCGTCGACATAACGCCACTCCTCGTCGAGTCCCGCGCTGCGGCCTTCGTTCCAAGGTCCGTAAGCGTCGCCGCCCGCAGAGTGGTTGGAGTAGAGGTTGCAGTAGCGGGGGTCGCCCTGACGCACGCCCGGCGGGAAATTGGGCGCGATGGTGCCCAACGCGGCCTCGAATTGCTGGAAATGAGCTATTTCGCGGGCCATCAAGAAGTTGAGGGTCGCCAACACATACTTGTCGTCGGTAAATTCCATCAGGTATTCGTAAACGATCTTGGCTCGCGACTCGGCCGCTATGTTCGAACGCAGATCGACCGTCAGATCGCCGTTGGCATTCACGTAGGTGCCCTGCCACGGCATACCGTTGCTGTCGGTGAGCGCGGGGCCGCCGCCCGTCAGCACGCCGAACTGGGGATTGACCGCAAAGGCCGAATGTATAAAATCGTCTTTCGAGAAGCCGTCGCCGAAGATATCGTTCTCCTCGGCCACGTTCTTCAGGTCGCCGTTCACGCCCGAGAGCAGCATCTGAATCGTGGCGCCGACGATCTCGAGGTGGCCGAGCTCCTCGGTGGCTATATCCATCAACATGTCGTATTTGTCGGGATAGGGGTTGTGGCATGCGAAAGCCTGAACGAAATACTGCATGGCAGCTTTGAGCTCGCCGTTGCCGCCGCCGAACTGTTCGAGCAGCAGACGGGCGAAACGCGGATCGGGACGCGATACGCGAGCATTGTACTGGAGTTCTTTGGAGTGGTAAAACATACGCTTCAATTTTCGGTTAAACGCTGCGAACGGTCGGCATTGCGGCGCTCGGAACGAGCGGGGCGATCCTCCGAAAGGTTCGCAACGCAGTATTGCAGAGCAAAACACTTGCCAAAAAAAGTCCGAATGCCGAAATACCGCACCCCGCGACCGCGAAAACGCAATGCGGGCCGCCCGACGATCGGACGGCCCGCTGAACGGTTGCACCCGTTACTTTATCAGTACGAAGTCTTTCCCTGCTCGGGCTTTTGGCCGCCCGACATGTTGTTACCCTTCTCCGAAGCGCTGCAACCGCAGTTCTCCGAATGCTTCTTCATGCCGTTATGATCCATGCGGCTCGAAGAGTCGGTGGTACCGCTCTTGTGCTGAGCTACCTTCTCATGTACCTTGTCGGCCATCTTATTGGCTGCATTATCGACCTTGTCGGCCACTTTCGAAGCTGCGTTGTCGACCTTGTCGGCCACGCGATCCTTCCACGACTCTTGGTTCGTGGTCTGTCCGTAATTCTGCGACTTCGAACCGTTGGGCGTACCGGTCATCTTATCCCGATTCTCGCCGTAATTTTTGTTAATCTTATCCATAGTCATAAATATTTTATGGTTACCGATATCGCATTCATGCAAAATACGTACAAATAATGTATCGTTCGGGCGCGAAATTTTCAGAAGCGGCGCCGCGGGAGATAAAAAATCGACAGACCGATCGCAAGGATCGGCCTGCCGATAAAACGGGATAAATGCCGCAGTCGCTATTTCACGAACGAAGCCGCATCGAGATAAGCCGCGCTCTTGGCCACGCCGTCCCACATGCGGGCCAGACGATCCTCGCGGCTCTCGCCCTCGGGACCGCGGGGCATCTCCTGCTCCACCACGAAATCCGAGTAGCCGTTGGCATAGAACTGCTTGAAGATGGCCTCGAAATCGATCTCGCCGCTATCGCCGATCACCATCTCGTCCTTGATATGCAGCATCTTGATACGCTCGGGGTACTTCTTCAGATACTCCACGGGGTTCTTGCCGCCCTTGGTCGTCCAGAACACATCCATCTGGAAAAATACGCACTCGGGATCGGTGTGCTCGATCATATACTCCCAGATAACCTGACCGTCCATCACGTTGTACTCGTGCGAGTGGTTGTGGTAACCCAGCAGCAGACCGTACTCCTTGGCCAACTTGCCCACCTTATTGAAATAGTCGCATACGCCCTGCAACTCCTCCAAGTTACTGCCCAAACCGAAGCCCGGGATAACGCAATACTTGGCGCCCATGGTCTTCAGGCCATCGAACACGGCGCGCCACTTGTTCATAACGCCCTCCTCGTCGTTGGGATCCATGCCGATGGCGGTGTGGGTCGACACGATCTTGATACCTTTCGAATCGCACAGCGCCTTGAACTCGGCGGCTGGCAATCCGAAACACTCGGGGCTGCCCAAAGTCTCCACCACGTTGTAGCCCGCATCGGCCACCTTCTGCAACGAAGCCTCGACATCGCCCATATCCTGATTGACCGAATAGAGCTGGAGACCGATCTGCTTCGGCTTGGGCGCGCAGCCCGTGAAGCATGCCATCGACAATGCGGCTGTCAAGAGAGCCGCCATGGTAAACAATTTTTTCATACGCTTGAAATTTGAATTAGAGTTTACGAAAATTGGTAGTGTATCGCAAATGTACGCAAAATATCGCTTTCGAGCCAACAAATGCCGCGAAAAATACGTTCGCAGCAAATAATTACCCCTATCTCTCGTGAAGCCCCGAAATGCGGCATGCGGCGCGAATGGCAAAAAATAGCTCGTCGGAACGACCGCGTAAAACTTATTTTTATTATTTTTGCACGAAAATACTTAAAGGTCGCGCGTCGGCAGTCGGTTGCGATACGATGCGCGCCGCGCCGAATCCGCTCCCGCGGGAGACGACTTCGATTCGGACGATCGACAGAGTAGTACCTAAACTTTTTAATATTTACAAAACACTATGAAAGAGGCTATTGCAATTCTCACAGGTGGCGGTCCCGCACCGGGCATGAACACCGTCGTCGGCAGCGTCGCCAAGACGTTCCTCGCCAAAGGTTACCGCGTAATCGGTCTGCACTACGGTTATTCGGGTCTTTTCAACTCAAATCCCCGTCACGAGGATCTCGACTTCGTAAAGGCCGACTACATCTTCAATCAAGGCGGATCGTACCTCACCATGAGCCGTTTCAAGCCGACCGACAAGGATTTCGAGGAGAATTTCAACCTCTCGTTCTTTCAGGACAACAACGTGAAGCTGCTCGTAACCGTGGGCGGCGACGACACCGCTTCGACGGCCAACCGCATCGCCAAATTCCTCGAGGCGAAGCACTACCCCATAGCCAACATCCACGTTCCCAAGACCATCGACAACGACCTCCCGCTGCCCGCAGGCACCCCGACTTTCGGTTACCAGTCGGCTAAGGAGGGCGGCACTGTTATCGGCCGCGCCGTTTACAACGACGCCCGCACTTCGGCCAACTGGTTCGTGGTAGCGGCGATGGGCCGTTCGGCAGGTCACCTCGCCTTCGGTATCGGCTCGGCTTGCCACTACCCTATGATCGTCATCCCCGAGATGTTCAACAAAACCGAGATCACCATCGAGAAGATCGTGAACTTGGTGGTTTCGTCGATCATCAAGCGCAAGTTGATGGGTATCGAGTACGGCGTGGCCATGATCTCGGAGGGCGTGTTCCACGCGTTGAGCGACGAGGAGATCCGCAACTCGGGAATACACTTCACCTATGACGACCACGGTCACCCCGAGCTGGGCAAGGTGTCGAAGGCCAACATCTTCAACGAGCTGTTGGAGAACAAGCTCAAGGAGCTGAAGATCAAGGTTAAGTCGCGCCCCGTAGAGATCGGTTACGAGGTTCGCTGCCAGACTCCCATCGCTTATGATCTGGTTTACTGCTCGGAGCTGGGCATGGGCGTCTACAAGCTCTTCTCGGAGGGCAAGACGGGCTGCATGGTATACATCAGCCAAGACGGCTTCGTATCGCCGCTCTACCTGAAGGATTTGCAGGATCCCGAGACGGGCAAAATTCCGCCCCGCCTCGTAAACATCGAGTCGGACAAGATCCAGCAGGTGATAAACAACCTGATGAACTACATCACCCCCGAGGATTACGAGGGCGCCAAGGCTTACGTGGCGAACCCCGAGGCTTACGATTTCAAGAAAATTCTCAACTGGTAAAGCGTTACCTATCGAATATTACCGCAAGGGCTGTCCGAATATCGGGCAGCCCTTGTTTTATGGCGGGTTGCGGCATGCACAGTTCCGCTAATTACAAATGCGACTCTGCGAGTCGCGCAGTTCGCCGCCACCCCGCGCGGCGGACTGCAACTCGCTTTACGCTCGCTTGCGTCCTCCGCTGTCGGCGAACAGCGAACAGCCATCTGCGTCAAAACAACTCCAACTGCGGCGACGGCTTCAGATTGATTACCGTCATGCGCATACGTCTCGCGCGTTTCACGGTATATGCGGTGCCGCCGCGCGGCGAACCGTCGTACCACGCCACCAGCAGAGCCGAATTGTCGACCAGATAATCGTTTCGCCGCATATAGCTTGACGGCGATTTCGAATCGCAAACGCATACCCGCTCGTCGGCCGCAGCCAGCACCGCATCGTAAGCCTCGGCCCAACGCCCCTCGAACAGATCGCGGAACCCCGCAAAAGGCTCCGCCGCCACGAGACGCACATCGTCGTGCAGGCGTTTCGATTCGGCAACGGCCAGCCCCGCCGCGAGGTCGAATCCCCACGACATGCCCGTTATAAAACATCGGTATCCCTCGGCGTAAAGCCGCTCCGTCACGCGCCGCAACTCGGCGTCGGCCTCGCCGCCGTAACCGCGATGGCCCGTAAAGGCGACGCATCCCGTTTTTTCGATTTTCGACATACGCGAATATATCCCTATGGCCCGAATTTTGCAACTTTTCGGAGCGAATTTATTAATTTTAGTCTTTATGAAAAACAATGGTATTTGCTCTTTGATCTCTTTTCTGGGCGGCGCATTGGTCGGCTCGGTCGTAACGATGCTCGTAACTCCGCAGTCGGGTCCCGATTTGCGCAGACGAATCAGCAACTACGTCGAGCGCGAGGCCGACAAGATCCGTTGCCAGTGCGACGACGACAAGTAATCGTCGGTCAACGATGAAACTCGAACGACATTAACCTGCTTACTGTAAAATGTTGGTATCGATAGTATTTTTCATCATCGCCGCGGTGGCGGCGGTCGTGCTGTTCGTCGCGGCGCTCGTAATATGGCTGGCCGAATTGCTCGACTCGGGCGCTTTGGCCGCCGTCATCGTCGGAGCCGCGTTCGCACTGACGGCTTGGATCATCTACTCCGTATCGGTACGACAATCCATACGGTACATAAACGACCGCATGGAGACGGTTTACGAAGTGGCTTATGCGGTGCGAAACTGGTATAAGCTGGTAATAAGGTTCCTGCGTTCGCTGTTACTAGCTTTAGTCAAGTAATCGTAAACGGGTCGGTCGCGCCGACCCGTTTTTCGTATCCATCCTATCCCAACACGCGGCGGTTCGCCGTCGGCGGCAGGAATGCGCGAGCCTCGGCGAGCAGCAGTCCGCCGCGTGGGGCGGCGGCGAACTGCCGATATCGCGGTGCGATATCGAAATATCACAATTTTTATCCTCCCATCGTAACTTTATCCTGTCTGAAGACACTATAATAATAACGAAGACTCGTAACCCGCAAGCCGAACGGTGACCGCACCGCGGCTGCGCAAATGAAAAAATCTCGCATGAACGAACAACGATTCTTGGAGGTCGCCGAACGCTACAAAGGCGTCATATACCGTATATGCTACATCTATGCCTCCGACAACCAGACTTTGGCCGACTACTACCAAGAGGTTCTGGCCAACTTGTGGAGCAGTCGCGATTCGTTTCGCGGCGACAGCTCGGAGGGCACGTGGATCTACCGCATCGCGCTCTACACGTGTCTCTCGTTCGTCCGCAAACGTCGCCGACGCCCCGTGCACGTGCCTCTCGCGTTGGACACCGACCTTTACGAGGACGACGGACGCAACGGACGCATCCGCGAAATGTACGCTTTGGTGTCGAGGCTCGCACCCGCCGACAAGGCGTTGATACTGTTGTGGCTGGAGGAGCACAGTTACGAAGAAATAGCGCAGATCACGGGTCTGACCCGATCGAACGTGGCCGTGAAGCTGATGCGCATAAAGGAGAAACTGCAAAAGATGTCCGACAGATAAAACCCCGAAACAATGAATATCGAAGATTTGAAACAGAGTTGGCTCGATCTGCGGGAGGAGACCCGCAAACAAAAAATCGTCACCGACGAGCTCATCCGTTCGGTCATAAACGACCGCGTGGAGCGGCTGGGGCAGGGATTCAAAATAGCGGGAATCTTATTCGCGGCGGGATTCGCCATGCTGCTGGCTGCCGCCATACCGTATATCGATCTGTTTGTTAGCGACTTCGGGGGGGGGCTTGAACGCTGCCGACCTGCGGTTCTCGTCGGATACGCAACGATAGTCGCGCAATATCTGCTCGCCGTCGCTGGCATAACCCGACTCTACCGCGCCTATCGCGACATATCCGCAGCCGACAATCTGCTGCGCATGAGCCGCGCGCTGCAACGCTACAACCGACTGAAACGAAACCTGAAACCTCCCATGATCGCTTTACAGATAATATTGCTCTACATAGCGATGAATATACTCGTCGACGAGCGGGCGGCATTAACGACGGTACTGATGACGGTCCCCGCCGTCATGGTGATCTATACGATCAAAAATCGACGCGACGCGCGCGACATACGCGAGATAGAACGGCGCATAGACGATCTGCGCAGGTCGGAGGAGAGAAACAACATATAATTCAAAATTATCTTCGGCTGCTGCGGGGGGGGGTCGCACCGAAGGTGCGAGCAGCCGAAGATAGCACCGCTGCGCGGTGCAAATCCCTCCCCCTCAAAATACGGACCCTCGCGAACGAAGAATCGTCGCGAGGGTCACCTTCCCAGTTTATAAATCCCTTATTTACCGAAGTAACGCTTGTAAAGACCTTGGAATCCTGCGCCGTGGCGCGCCTCGTCCTTGGCCATCTCATGAACCGTGTCGTGAACGGCATCGAGGTTCTGCTCTTTGGCCAGACGAGCCAAACGCATCTTGTCCTCGCAAGCTCCGCTCTCGGCGTTCATGCGCTTGTAAAGATTGGTCTTGGTATCCCAAACGACCTCGCCGATCAACTCCGCGAACTTCGAAGCGTGCTCGGCCTCCTCGATGGCGTAACGCTTGAAAGCCTCGGCCACCTCGGGATAACCCTCGCGATCGGCCTGACGGCTCATAGCCAGATACATTCCCACCTCGGTGCACTCGCCCATGAAGTGGTCGTTCAGGCCCTTCCACAGCTCCTCGCTCGCGCCCTTGCCGTCGCCGAGGTTGTGTACTGTTACGAACTCGAGATCGCCTTCGTTCTCCTCGATCTCCACGAACTTATCTTTACCTACCTTGCAAAGGGGGCACTGCTCGGGAGCAGAGTCGCCCTCGTGGATATAACCACACACCGTACAACGAAATTTCTTAGCCATAATTTATCTTCTGTTAAAAGTTAGTGATGCAAAGATAAGTCCTTTTTTCAATCTTGCATACATTATTCCATAACATTTTCTTATATAATCATAAGCTGCGCTTATGACTCCTCGGCCGCGGAGATCGCCCGTTCGATATACTCCACATCGGTGCAATCCTTCGCCATCACCCTCTTATCCGCATCGAGCAGATAGAGCGAAGGTATGGCTTTGAGATCGTACAGCCGCTCCTTCGATATCGTCATACCCCTATCGTACGCGTTGATCCAAGACGACGGGTAATCCGACAAATGTTCGCGCCACGCCTCCAGATCCTCGTCGGGATATATCACCAACACCTTCAGCGTGCCGCGTTCGATCAGTTCGTTGAGCATGGGCGACGCCACGATCTGCTCGCGCACGTCGCGGCACATCGGGCACCCGGGGTTGCTTACGAATATCAACAGATAATCGGCCTCGATGTCGTACATGCGTCCCGACCGCCCCGACTCCGACGTATACTCGAAATCGGTCGCGGCGCGCCCCACTCTGTTGCGAAGCGCCATATCCAGATCGTATTCGTACGGCATCTTCTCGTATTCATCGAGCAGATCGCTCCGCAGCGCCGCCTCCAAAACGGGAATATACAACTCGTCATTGCGCAATGGCGAGTTGGGGTCGTGCAAAACCACCTCGGCAAGCATCATGAAATAATCGAACATGCGTTTCGACTCCGACGCCTTGGCCATCAACCTCGACATCGACTCCGACGCCAGCGAGTCGGGAACGTATCTCCCCGCATACACCGCGAACGCCGTCGCCATATGGGCAGTGTCCGCCTCGGCGATAAAGAGCGTGTCGGCGAAATCGAAACGATCCCAATAGTGTTCGTTCAGATACGCCGCCTTATCTTCGGGGGAGAGCATCGAGGGGGCCAAGGCGGGCAAAAACACCCGTCCCTGCTCATGCCGCGCCGCCTCATCGTCGGTCGCGGCAACGTTATTGCCGCCCCTGCGAGGTCCGCAGCATACGGCGCACGCGGCCGCTATCGACACGCAGACATATATCAACGCTCGTTTCATAGTAAGGATATTCTCGATATGCAAAAGTATATAAAATAATATAATTTATACAACATACGCAACTCTGTTTTTTCGGGTCACAGCCTGCGGAGACCGCGTGTGAGCGCAAGCGAATGACAGCGGGCCTCCGCGGGGCGAGGCTGCGGCCCGCGCGATTCTTCGAATCGCATTTTCTCAGATCGTGCATCGACATCCGCGTCATCTATTTCAACAACTATTTTTTTTAATATACATTATTTTCCATACCTTTGTTTCATATACCAATTAATACCCCAACGACATGAAAAACATCCGAACCGTCATCAAATCGGCCATCCTGCTCGCCGTCGCCGCGTGCACGGCCTGCGGAGGCTCTAAAGTCGAGCGCGCCGAGATCCGCGACTTGGTGCTCATATACGACGGCGGCGACCACCGCACGGTCGACTGGAACAAAGAGCATTTCGCGACATACGTCGCCACCGACCCCGCCGACGGCAGCCGCCCCGAATGGCTCTTCGACGGTTATCTGTTCCTCGAAATATTCTGCACGGCCGACCGCGGTTTCGCCTCGGGCTACCGCCCGCACGGCGCCACGAAGGAGGATTGGATCGGGCTTATCGACAAATATCTGTCGCCCGAGCGCGACATAGCCGCACTGAACGATTGCGTGGGCGAAATGCGCGAAAAGATCGGCGGCGAGTTCCACCGCCGCAAGATCGTGCTCTCGCTGCCCGAGCCGCTGCCCAAGCAGACCGACTGGGGCGAGATCGATGGCCGCCGACTCGATTTCAACGACGATGCCGACCGAGTGAACGCCTGCAAATGGTACATCGACCTGCTCATCGAGCGTTTCCGCGGCGCGGGGCTCGACAACCTGCAACTCTGCGGCTTCTACTGGCTCGCCGAGGAGGCCACCAACACACGCACGTTCGTCGCGCAGGTGTCGGACTACATACACGAGAAGGGATTGGACTTTTACTGGATTCCCTACTTCAAATCCGACGGTTACGACCAATGGAAACAGCTCGGATTCGACCATGCCTATTTGCAGCCCAACCACTTTTTCAACAATTCGATACCCGATTCGCGCTTGGACGAAACGTGCCGTCTGGCCGAGCAGGCCGATATGTCGCTCGAAATGGAGTTCGACGAGAACGCCGCCGAGACCCGCGGACGCGGAGCGCGCATGACGGCCTACATCGACGCATACGAGCGCAACGGCATATTCGACACCCGCAATCTGGCATATTATCAAGGCAACGACGCTTTCCACATGCTGAAAAACGGCAGCGAGCGAGACCGCGCTCTTTACGACCGTCTCGCCCGCATAATCGCCCGCCGACAGAAAGAGTTCTACTCGGAGCGATAATAAAAGTAATCCGTTCGCCGCCCGTACGGCGAACGGATCATAAGAAATTACAACGCCCGCGCCTTGTCGCCGCGGATCTCTAATCTCGCGCTGAAGATATACCGCGGATCGCAACGCTCCTCGGCCGTCGCCGCGATATGCGAAGCGCGACGCTTCACCCTGCCGCGGAATATCTCCTTGCCGTCGAGCACTACAGCCACGGGTTCGTCGAGGTCGATCATGTCGTCGTTGAGATTCACGTACAGCGTCGGATAGTCGTTCTTAAGAATCGTAATGCAGTTGCCGTCGAGCTCCGCGCGCGCTTCGAGTCCCGCCGCGGCATCCTCCGAAGGCACCGACAGCCAGTAGAACGACGGACGTTGGTTGCTCTCCTCTTGACGCCACACCACCTTGTCGGGATAGGGATTGCGACGGAATTTCGACATCCAGTCGATAGCCACCGTATCGGCCCGCAACATCCAGTGCCCCATACCCTTCATGATATGCGTCTCGTGCACATACCCCTCGGGGTCGGCCCTGCGCAGCGAGTCCATCCGCTCGCCGTACTCGACGGCGAGTCTGTTGCGGTCGTATGCGGCATCCAACTCCCCCATCCATGTCATGTAACCTATGTTGCGCAGATTCAGGGGCGACGCCTCGCCCGAGTGGCCCGCCATCATCGACGCCGCAGCCCACGAGTCGGCCATGCGGGGCGCCATGCGGTATACACCGTCGCCGCCCGCGGAGTAACCCAGCAGATACACCTTGTCGGGGTTCACGTCCAATTCCGTCACAGCCGTACGTATCGCCATGTCGAAAAGAGTGTCGATATGCGGACGCAGCCACATGTTCCAGTCGTTCACCGCAGCGCGAGGCACGAAATAGACTCCCTCGGCGGGAGCGTACAGCACCTTCTGGTTCTCCCACTGGCCGTCGTTCACCTCGGCGGGCACATTGCCGCCGCCGTGCAGCGATATGTAGAGGCTGCGGCCGTCGGACGGCTTCTCGCCGAAAACCTTGTACCAGAATTTCATGCGCGCGTCGTTGCAAACCAATTCGCGATTCTCCCACATGGGGCCGCACTCCTCCCTAACGCGCTGCCGACACTCCGACCACGCCTCCGCAGCCAAGGCTGCGGCCTCGCTCTCCGACAAGCCGCGATCCGCGCATCCCGAAAAGAGGCACGGAACGATCGCCGCGGCGGCGCAAACCGTTATAAACAATCTGTTCATAGTCGATAGATATTAAATTCACCAAAAACCGACGGCCGACCCTTTCAGGCCGGCCGTCGCTGTTAGCCTCGATCGGCCGAACCGCAATCAATATTGCTCTCCGACCTCGTTGATAAGAGCCACGTCGCTGCCCTCCGAGTTGGCGATATACGTCTCGGCAGCGGCTATGTAGGCCTCCGTCATCTTGAGCATCAAACGGGTATCCGACACATACTCAGCCGCCTCGCCGCTCTGACGCGCCAGCAAATAAGTCATCACGATATAACCTACGCTCTCCACCAGACGACGTGCGTGGAAATCCTTGTATGCTGGGAAATCGCGGTTGATAGTCTCCACGCGCTCCACCATAGCCTTCACGCGCTCGGTAAGCGCCGCCAGCTTCTCTACCGCGGGCTTCACGGCATCGCAATACTCGGCCTCGGCATAGCGGGCGATCTGCTCTATGAAGGTGCCCTTGGTGATTCCGTTGATGGCGGCCACGACCTGCAACTGCGAAGTGCCCTCGTAGATATTCATGATACGCGCGTCGCGATAGAGACGCTCGCAAGGATAATCCTTCATGAATCCCGAGCCGCCGTGGATCTGTATGGCGTCGTATGCCAGCGAATTGGCGTACTCCGACGAAAAGAGCTTCACCAACGGAGTATACCCGTCGGCCAGACGGTTGTAGAACTTCATCTCCTGACGCTCCTCCGCCTCCAACGAACGCTCGTGCGAGATGTGGGTATACTGCTTGTAGATCTCCACGAAACGGGTCGTCTCATAGAGCAGCGCGCGTGCGCCGTGCAACTTGGCGCGCATGTTCGACAACATCTCGGCGATGGCGGGGAACTTGATGATAGCCTTGCCGAACTGCTCGCGCTCGTGAGCGTACTTCAACGCCTCGCGATATGCGGCCTCGCACAATCCCACCGACTGCGCGCCGATACCCAAACGTGCGGCGTTCATGAGCGACATCACATATTTGATAAGGCCCATCTTGCGGTCGCCCACCAACTGCGCGGGGGCGTTGGTGAAGACCAGCTCGCAGGTAGGAGAACCCTTGATACCCAACTTGTTCTCTATGCGGCGCACCTTGACTCCTCCGTCGCGCTTGTCGTAAACCAGCATCGACAGACCGCGGGCGTCGGTAGTGCCCTCCTCGGTACGCGCCAGCACCAGCGAAATGTCGCCGTCGCCGTTGGTGATGAATCGCTTCACGCCGTTCAGGAGCCACGTGCCCTTCTCCTCCGACCAAGTGGCCTTGAGCATAACGGCTCCGAGATCCGATCCCGCATCAGGCTCGGTGAGGTCCATCGCGCACGTCGCGCCCGCCGACACCCACGGCAGATACTTCTGTTTCAACTCCTCCGAAGCGAACTCGTTGAGCGTCTCGGCGCAATCCTGCAAGCCCCAGATATTCTCGAAACTGGCATCGGCGCGCGACACCATCTCGTTGGCCATCACGAAGCATATCAACGGGAAGTTCAAACCGTCGTACTTGCGGGGCAACGTAAGGCCGCTCAAACCCGCGTCGACCACGGCCTTCATATTCTCCACCGTACCCGAAGCGTACTCCACGTGGTCGTTCACCACGCGCGGCCCCTCATGGTCGACACCCTCGGCGTTGGGAGCTATAACGTCGCCGCACACGCCGCCCGCGATCTCCATCACGCGGCGGTATGAGTCCATCGCATCCTCGAAATTCTGCGGAGCGAAATCGTACAGATCCTTCTCGGCGAATCCGCGTTCCTTCAGTTCCACGATCTTGCGCATCAACGGATGCTCCAAGTGAAACTGCAAATCCTTATTATCTGAAAAGAAATTGGCCATTACTTCGAATTTTGCTTATAATACTTAATCATTTTGGGTATCACGTCGTTCACGTCGCCCGTGATGGCATAGTCGGCGATCTTGTTGATCGGCGCCTCGGGATCGGTGTTGATCGATATTATCATCGACGACTGGTCCATACCCGCCGTATGCTGGATCTGTCCCGAAATACCGCATGCGATATAGAGTTTGGGACGAACCGTCACGCCCGTCTGGCCTACCTGACGCTCATGCTCGGTGAAACCCGCATCCACGGCGGCGCGGCTCGCGCCTACCTCGGCGCCCAGCACTTCGGCCAACTCGTGAACCAAACGGAAATTCTCTTTCGAGCCCATGCCGTAACCGCCGGCCACTATTACGCTCGCACCTTTTATATTGATCTTACGCTCCTCGATCTGACGGTCGATGATCGTAACGGCCAAATCGGCATCCTTCAGATAGTCGCGCCATGCGATAGGCTTCACCTCGCCCGCGGCAGGCACGGCGGCCTCCTCCTTGCGCATCACGCCCTCGCGGACGGTAGCCATCTGCGGACGATGGTCGGGGTTGACGATCGTCGCGATGATGTTGCCGCCGAAAGCGGGACGGATCTGATAGAGCAGGTCCTTGTATTCGGTGCCCGTCTTGGCATCCTTGTGGTTGCCGATCTCGAGCTGCGTGCAGTCGGCCGTAAGACCGCTGTGCAACGCCGACGACACGCGCGGGGCGAAGTCGCGGCCCACGGGAGTGGCGCCAAACAGAACGATCTGCGGCTGCTCGGCTTCGATCAAACCACACAACACCGAAGTATGGGGCAGCGTGCGGAACGGCGCGAACACCTCGTCATCGGCCACCCACACCGTGTCGGCTCCATACTTGGCCAACTCCTTCTCGATACCCGTCAAACCGACGCCCATAGCCACCGCTTCGAGCTTCACGCCGAGGCTGTCGGCCAATTCGCGGCCCTTGGTAAGCAATTCCAAACTCACGTCGGCAATCGCGCCGTCTTCGAGTTCTATATATACAAATATATTATTCATCTCTGCAACTTTTCCGATTAACCGAGCGTATGGCTCGCAATGAGTTCAACCATCAGTTCATTAATATTCTCGTCGGCCGAGGTCATGCACTTCGCCTCCTTGGCTTGGAACACCACGTTCTCGATCTTCTTCACCTTGGTAGGCGAACCCGCGAAACCAAGCTGGTTCTCGTCCGTATCGATGTCGGCAACGGTAAGCTCCGCGATCTTGAGATAGTCGCGCGACGCCACCATAGCGGCGCGAGCCGACTCGGGATCGGCCGCCGTCTCGCTCGGAGTCATGGCGTATTTGTACTTCATGATGCGGCGGGCATTCATGGGACGTACGGCGGGAGCCGAAGCGTTGACCGTGACGACCGCAGGGATGGGGCACTCCACCACCTCCACACCGCGCTCAAGACGACGACGGATCACCAGCGACGAATCCTTCACCTGCTCCACGCACTCGGCGTATGTCACCTGCGGCAGCCCCAGCTTCTCGGCGACCTGAGGTCCCACCTGCGCCGTATCGCCGTCGATGGCCTGACGGCCCGCGATGATGACGTCGTAACCTATCTTCTTCAGCGCGCACGAAATGGCATACGAGGTAGCCAGCGTATCGGCGCCCGCGAATTTGCGGTCGGTAAGCAGATAGCCGCCGTCGGCGCCGCGGAACATGGCTTCGCGGATGATATCGGCCGCGCGGAACGGGCCCATCGTCAGAATGTGTACCGTCGATCCCTCGCACTCCTCTTTCAGGCGCAGGGCCAATTCGAGCGCATTCAGATCCTCGGGGTTGAAAATGGCGGGCAGAGCGGCACGATTCACCGTACCCTCGGGGGTCATGGCATCCTTACCCACGTTGCGGGTATCGGGCACCTGCTTCGCCAAAACAACGATTTTCAAAGCTTTGTTCATTGGTTGTAATTTATTGAGTTTTAGGTTTGTCTTGGTAATTTACGCGCGGCGGCCTACCTTACGATCGTCTCGCTGCGGTCGGGACCCACCGAGATGATCTTGACGGGAACGCCCGTTTCGCGCTCGATGAACTCCACGTAAGCCTTGAACTCGGCGGGGAAATCCTCGTAACGCTTCACCTTGCAGATGTCGCACTTCCAACCCTTGAACTCCGTGTATACGGGTTCCAGATCGTCGGTGACCTCATAGGGGAAATGGGCCACCGTCTCGCCGCCGATACGGTATGCCGTGGCGACTTTCACCGTGTCGAAATCGTTCATCACGTCCGACTTCATCATTATGAGACCCGTAACGCCGTTGAGCATCACCACGTATTTCAACGCCACCAGATCGAGCCAGCCGCAACGACGCGGACGACCCGTTACGGCGCCGAACTCGTGACCTATGCGACGCAACTCCTCGCCCGTCTCGTCGAACAACTCCGTGGGGAACGGACCGCTGCCCACGCGGGTGCAATAGGCCTTGAATATTCCGTAAACGTCGCCTATGTTGGCGGGAGCGACGCCCAGACCCGTACATACGCCCGCGCACACCGTGTTGGACGAAGTGACGAAGGGATAGGTACCGAAATCGACATCGAGCATCGAGCCTTGCGCTCCCTCGGCCAGCACGGGCACACCCTCCTTTATATATTCGTTCACCACGTGCTCGCTGTCGATGAAGCGGAACTCGCGGAGGTATTCGATGCCCTCCATCCAAGTCTTCTCGTACTCGGTCACGTCGTACTCGTAATCGTACTGCTTGAGCATCTCGACGTGCTTGTTCTTCAGTTTCTCGTAACGAGCCGTGAAATCGGCCGCCAGTACGTCGCCGAAGCGCAGACCGTTGCGGCCCGTCTTGTCCATATAGGTGGGGCCTATGCCCTTCAGCGTCGAACCGATCTTCGACTTGCCTTTGGCCGCTTCGCTCGCGGCGTCGAGAATGCGGTGCGTGGGCAGAATGATATGCGCCTTTTTAGAGATCATCAACTTGCTCTTCACGTCGATGCCCTGCGCCGCTATGTTGCGGAGCTCCTCCGCGAGGCTCACGGGATCCACCACGACGCCGTTACCTATTATATTGACCGATCCTTCGCGGAAGATACCCGAGGGCACGGTGCGCAATACGAAACTCTTATCGCCGAAATGCAACGAGTGACCGGCATTGGGTCCGCCCTGAAAACGAGCGATGACCTTGTAATTCGGGGTCAGAACATCCACGACTTTACCTTTGCCTTCGTCGCCCCATTGTAATCCAAGAACTACGTCTACTTTTTTCATTATCCGTTAGCAATTTATGCAAAAGACATTTTTTGCATCCAAAGATAACCATTTTTTTCCAACCGTGTCAACCCGCCCGACATATTTTATCAACATCTTTTGCCGTCGGGGAGCATCATATCGCCATCGCGAGGCGATGGCGGCAGTTCGCCGACCACAAAATACCTCTCCCGTCATTCCGCAATTTTCTACAAGGGAAATTGATTGGAATCTCTAATGACAAAATCATTTCTACTATAATTAAGATATACGTTACCTTTTGTTCGGCCAAAAGGTAACACTAACCGACGCCAAGCCGAGGGCAATCATGCTTGCATGAATTGCCGAGGCGCGAAGGAGGAAAACAAGCGCAGCGCGGTGAAAATCCGCCGCGGTGAAACGATTTCGGGGTCGGTCTCGCGACTGCGCTAAATCGGATGCTTCGCATTTTTGAGGATCAAAAGTTCGCTTCGCAAACGTTTTCTCGCCTCGGCATAGTTCGAACAAGTTCGGCTCTGCTCTCGGCTTATCGAAAACGTTCTCCGATTTTTAACGCTTCGTCGCCGCGACCGCCCTTTGTCCGAAATCCTTTCTGCCGCGGGTTTTTGCTGAGGCATGTGTTTAATATATAAATGCGACTCGTCAGAGTCGCGCGGGCCGCAGCCTCGCCCCGCGGAGGCCCGCAACTCGTTTTACACTCGTTCGCGGTCTCCGCAGGCTGCTGCCCGAATACACCCATGTCATTCCACAATTTTCCGAAAGGAAAATTGATTGGCATCCCAACCGACAAGACTCCCGTTTGGGATGCCATTCCTCACTTACGTTCGGTGGCATGACATAATAAAACGGGCGTTACGCCCGCGTCGTCGGCGAACCGCACGCTATAATCGCATAGAAAAACAAAAGGACTGCCCGCGCAGTCCTCCATAATTCAACAATCCCGATCGACGATCAATCCATATTGTCGTCGTCCTCGCCGCCCGATCCGCCGTCGTCCTGAATATCGTCGGCGCCTTTGATCTCGTCGTCGCCGTAAAAATCGTCCTCGACGGCCTCGTCGGCCGAATCGTCGATCTTGACGTCGATCTTCACAAGATAAGAGGTGTCGTCGGTCTCATAGGGAACGACATAGAAAAAATCGCCGTTAGGCTTGTCGATTCGGGTCATGAACTCGGTGAAACCGTGCGGATAGAGATTCTTCACGGCCTCTTGTTGCTCGGCCGTAAGGTTGTGAAAATTAGCGACTAATCGCTTCTTCGTGATATTTGATGTCATATAATCCCAAAAATTTTCCGCAAGTATAGGCAAAATTTGTATACTGCGACGGATTTTGATATTTTTTTTTGCATTTTTTTTGTTTTCGGACCTTGATCCGAACAAATTATGTACCTTTACGACTCAATTGCACCCGTATTATGACTGCACGGCAACGAATAATATTCCTGCGCGAACGTCTCAACTATTACAATTACAAATACTATATTGAGACCGCGCCAGTCGTATCCGATTTCGAATTCGACACGCTTCTGCGCGAATTGCAGGACCTCGAAGCGGAGCACCCCGAGTATGCCGACCCCAACTCGCCGACAGTGCGCGTGGGGAGCGACATCACCAACGAGTTCCGCAGCGTCGAACATTCGTTTCCCATGCTGTCGCTCAGCAACACCTATTCGACCGAGGAACTTCACGAGTGGATCGACCGCGTGGAGAAGGAGATCGACGAACCCGAATTCGTCTGCGAGCTGAAATTCGACGGCACCGCCATATCGCTCACTTACGAGCAGGGACGTCTGCTCCGCGCCGTGACGCGCGGCGACGGCACGCGCGGCGACGAGGTGACAGAGAACGTGCGTACCATACGCAGCGTGCCTTTGGTGCTGACGGGCGAAGGGTATCCCGACTTTTTCGAAATACGCGGCGAGATACTCATGCCCTACGCCTCGTTCGACCGCCTGAACGCCGAGCGGGAGGCCGCGGGAGAGCCTCCGTTCGCCAATCCGCGCAACGCTGCGGCAGGAACGCTCAAGCAGCAGCAGTCGCAGGTGGTGGCCCGACGAGGACTCGACTGCACGCTGTACCAGCTGGCGGGCGACGCCCTGCCCCACGCCTCGCACTGGGAGAACATGGAGGCGGCGCGCGAATGGGGATTCAAGATATCGGACAACATGCGCATCTGCCGCAACCGCGAGCAGATAACCGAATATATAGAGTATTGGGACTCGGAGCGCAAGGCTCTGCCGTTCCCCACCGACGGCGTGGTCGTCAAGGTCAACCGTTACGCCGACCGCCGCGCCTTGGGCGCGACGTCGAAGGCTCCCAAATGGGCCGTGGCCTATAAGTTCAAGGCCGAGCAGGCCCTCACCAAGCTGTTGAAAGTGACCTATCAGGTGGGGCGCACGGGAGCCGTGACGCCCGTCGCCAATCTCGAACCCGTGCTTCTGGCGGGCACCACCGTGAAGCGCGCCACGCTCCACAACGCCGACCAGATCGCCGCGCTCGACATACGCGAGGGCGACACGGTATACGTCGAGAAGGGGGGCGAGATCATCCCCAAGATAACGGGAGTCGACCTCGCGCAACGACCGTCGGACAGCCGCCCGCTGGAGTATATAACCGAATGTCCCGAATGCGGTGCGACGCTGGTGCGTTACGAGGGCGAGGCCAAACACTACTGCCCCAACCAGAGCGACTGCCGCCCGCAGATCATCGGACGCATAATACACTTCATCCGCCGCAAGGCGATGGATATCGACGGATTGGGCGAGGAGACCGTGGAATTGCTCTACGAAAACGGGCTCGTGAACTGCGCGGCCGATCTTTACGACCTGCGCGCCGAGCAGCTCGCGCCGCTGCCGCGACTGGGCGAGAAGTCGGCCGAGAATATCATCCGAAGCATCCGCCGCTCCGTCGAAGTGCCGTTCCATCGCGTGCTCTTCGCGCTGGGCGTACGCTTCGTGGGCGAGACGACAGCCAAATATCTCGCCTCGCATTTCCGTTCGCTCGACGCCGTCATGGCCGCCACGCGCGAGGAGCTTATCGAAGCCGAGGAGGTGGGCGAAAAGATCGCCGACTCGATAATCGAATACTTCGCCGACGAACGCAATCGCGCCATAATCGAACGGCTGCGCGAAGCGGGACTGCAATTCGAGGCCGAGCAGCGCGAAGCGGCATCCGAGATTCTCGACGGACTTACATTCGTCATTTCGGGAACCTTCGCCGACCACTCGCGCGACGAACTGAAGGCCATGATCGAGGCGCACGGCGGCAAGAACCTCGCGGCGGTGTCGTCCAACACATCGTATCTGCTGGCGGGCAGCAAGATCGGACCGACGAAACTGCAAAAAGCGACAAAACTCGGCATAAAGATCATCTCCGAAGAGGAGTTCATCGCCATGATCGGCACCGACGAGACGCCGCGGGCGACGGCGCGCAAAAGCGCGGAGGACGACGACGCTAACTGCGACCGAACGACGGACGAGAAGCCGCGACAGATTCAGGGATCGTTGTTTTGACCGTCGGCGCGACGCTAAATTTGACATTTGAAGTTACTTTCGACTTATGAACAGATATACAGCGAGACTCGGCGGCTTGGGCGCCGCCATGATAACCCCTTTCGCGAGCGACGGCGCTTGCGACTTCGCGGCTTTGGGCCGCATGATAGATTACGTCATCGACGGCGGAATCGACTATATGGTATGTTTGGGAACCACGGCCGAGACGCCGACCCTGACCGAGGAAGAGAGAACCGAAATATTGCGATTCACGCGCGAGCGCATAGCCGGACGCGTGCCGTTGATCGTGGGCGCAGGCGGCAACTCGACGGCCGAACTGATCCGCCACATCGGGCAAATGGACCTCACGGGAGTCGACGCCCTGCTGAGCGTCACCCCCTACTACAACAAGCCCTCGCAAGAGGGACTCTACCGCCACTATCGCGCGGTGGCCGAGGCGTCGCCGCTGCCCGTCATATTATATAACGTCCCGGGACGCACGGGCGTGAACATGACGGCGGAGACCACATGCCGACTGGCGGCCGACGAGCCGCGCATCATAGCCGTGAAAGAGGCCTCGGGCAAGATCGACCAAATAGAACAGATCATAAAGAACCGTCCGTCGGGATTCATCGTGCTCTCGGGCGACGACAGCATGGCCGTCGACGTCATGCGCAAGGGCGGCGACGGAGTGATATCGGTGGCAGCCAACGCTTTTCCGTCGCGGTTCGCGCACGTGGTCGGCTTGGCGCGGCAGGGGTTGTTCGACCGCGCCGAGGAGGCTTACGAGCCCCTGCGCGACGCCGTGTGCGCGCTGTTCGAACAGGGCAATCCGACGGGCGTGAAAGCCGCCCTCGCGGTTATGGGCCGCATCGAGAACATATTGCGTCTGCCGCTGGTGCCCGCGACCGATCAATTGATGAAAAAGTTGGAAAAATCGATTAAGGAATACGATTTGCGTTGATATGTCGTTTTATGAAAAACACCGCTTTATGAAACGATACATTATCGCCGCATTGCTCCTGCTGCCGCTCGCGGGTTGGTCGAAGGTGCCTGACGAGGAGGATATTCTCAACAACATCATGAATATCTCGTCGCCTTATTACTACACGGGACTCATGATGCGTTACAACAACCTCGAAAAGTTGTCGGAGGAGGATTACCACTATCTCTATTACGGTTACGCCTATCAGGACGAATACAAGCCTCTGGCGTCGAACCCAGCCATCGAACGGCTGTACGAGACCCTCATGCGGCTCGACACCTCCTCGCCCGATCCCGAGGAGATGCGTTACGTGATATCGATGTGCGAGGAGGCCCTGAAGAGCGATCCTTTCAATCCCACGGCGCTCAACATGCTGGTGTTCGCATACGGGGCTCTGGGTGACAAGGAGAAGGAGGAGGCCTATTTCCGCCACCTGAACGGCATTCTCGAAACCATCAAGTCGTCGGGCGACGGCCGCAACGAGAAGGATCCGATGCACATATTGATGTTCTCGCACGCCGTGGATGTCGTCTCGTCGATGGGATACGCGGGCAAGCGCGCCGAGATCGTGAGCCGCAACGTGGAGTACATCCCGTTGGAGCAGCCCAAAAAGACTCCCGACGGAAAGATCCGCGGCTTCTATTTCGATTACAGCCGCATCTACCGTAACAAGCCCGACGACGTGACGTTCAAGAAGAAACGCACGTGGCAGTTCAACAACCTCAAGCCGCGCGAATACAAGTAGACGACCTTAAAACACACTATGAAGAAGACGAAACTATGGGCCCGACTTACAGTGGCGCCGCTGTTGGCGGCGGCATTGCTTCTCGCGCCGGCATGCGAAAAAACGCCCGCGCAAGAGGAGATCGCCACGCCCCATACGCTGATATTCTATTTCACGGGAACGCAACTCTCTTACTACTTCTACCGCAATATTTCGGCCGCGAAAGAGGCCGTGCGGCAGAATATCAAGGGCAACAGCCGCGTGGTCTGCTTCTTTCAGCATAACGACAAGACCGAAGCCGACCTCATAGAGTTGGTATACTCCGACGGGGCGTGCGTGGAGAAGGTTCTAGCCACGTACGACCTGCCGCAGCAGATGGACGAGGAGCATCTGAGTTACTTTTTCAACGAGATAATCCGTTCGGCGCCCGCCGAGACTTACGGGCTCGTGATGGCGGGTCACGCTCTGGCGTGGATTCCCATAGACGCGTCGCCCGATCGGGCCGCGCGACGCGCCTCGGCGAAGGGTTCGCCCGCGCCCGCGGAGGAGGACTTCTGGCGCAAGGCTCCGAGCGATATCGTGACGCGCCACTTCGGCGAGAAGTATTCCGACACCCACTCCAACCGATTCGATATCGCGACTCTGTCATCGGCCCTGACCTCGACGGGTGTCAAGTTCGACTACATACTGTTCGACGCATGTTTCATGGCCAACATCGAATCCGTTTACGACCTGCGCGACAACGCCGACTATATAATAGGCGCGCCATGCGAGATTCTCGGCGACGGCTTCCCCTATCAAAACACGCTGCCCTGCCTGCTTCGCAACGGAGGCCGCTCGCACGACCTGCCGCAGGCCTGCAAGACGTTCCACGACCAATACGCTTCGAAATACGGCTATTCAGGTTCCGTCGCGCTTATCGACTGCACGCAGATCGACGTCCTCGCGGCCATCGTGAAAAAGATAAACGCAGGCGCGAAGAAGGATTACGACCACGACGAGATACAGACTTTCGAGGGACAATCGCCCCATGTCTTTTACGATCTAGGGGATTACATCGACAAGATGTGCGGCGATCCCGCCCTCAAGGCCGAGTTCGACGCGCAGATGGCCCGAACGGTGCCGTGCAAATACACCCTCGGCTCGTTCTGGTCGAATTACGGAACAGAATCGGGCATCTACCCCATAACGGCATTCTCGGGACTCAGCACCTCGGCGCCCGCGTCGGTATATCGCGACAGCTATGCCGAAACGGCATGGGACCGAGTCACGCGATAAAGCATAAAAACAGAGGCGATTCACCGATGAATCGCCTCTGTTTTTATGTATGTGTCGAAACCTCTACTCGTAACGTCCGCTCTTGAGTCGGTCGACCTCTTCGTTGGTCAGAAAACGCCACGCGCCGCGCTTGAGGTTCTTCTTGGTGATTCCCGCATAATATACGCGGTCGAGCTTCAGCACCGCATAGCCCAGATGCTCGAATATGCGTCGCACGATACGGTTGCGGCCCGAGTGGATCTCGATGCCCACCTCTTTCTTGTTCTCGCTCGCGTATGCCACCTCGTCGGCGAAAATCTCGCCGTCCTCCAGCGTCAGGCCCTCGGTAATCCGCTCCATGTCGGCGCGCGTAAGCGGCTTGTCGAGCGTCACCTGATAGACCTTCTTCTTCTCCAACGAGGGGTGCGTAAGCTGACGCGTAACATCGCCGTCGTTGGTGAATATCAACAGACCGAGACTGTTTTTGTCCAGACGTCCCACGGGATATATACGCTCCGAGCAGGCATTCTTCACCAGATCCATCACGGTCTTATCCGCGTGCGGATCCTCCAACGAGGTCACGTAACCCTTGGGCTTGTTCAGCACCAAATAGACCTTCTTCTCGCCCTGCACGCGCTCGTCGTTGAACTTCACCTCGTCGGTGGGCAACACCTTCGTGCCGAGTTCCGACACGATCACGCCGTTCACGGTCACCAGACCCGCTTGGATATAATCGTCCGCCTCGCGACGCGAGCACAAACCCGACTGCGCCAAGAAACGGTTCAAACGCATCTCGCCCACCTGCTTGGCGGGGTTGTATTTGGGATAACTCTTGGGGCGTTCGTCGCCGCGATACGATCGCTTGTCCTTGAAACCGCCCTTCGGCTTATACTCTCCACGGCCCTTGAAACCTCCGCGTCCGCCGAACTCGTTACGTCCGCCGAACTCTTTGCGCGGCCCGAACTCGCCTCCCTCGGCGCGATTGTCGCTCCGGCCTTTGTAGCCGCCGCGCGCTCCCGAATCGCGACGGAACTCGCCGTCGTTTTCGCTGCGGTCGTACGACGGTTTCGAATAACCGCCCTGCTTGTATCCGCTCTGCTTATATCCGCCCTGCTTGGCGCGGCCGCCGAAACCGCCGTTCGACTTCGGACGATCGGCATATTTAGGCCCGCCGAACTTAGGCTTGAACCCGCTGCGGCCGCCATCCTCGCGCGACTCTCCGCCGCGTGAGTAGCTCTTCTCGGCATATCCGTCGCCGCGTCCGCGCAAGCGGTTGTCTTCTGTAAAATTGGGGTTGAACGACGCTCTGTTCGCGCCTGCATCGTAACGCTCGCGACGCATCGTGCGTCCCTCGTCGGCGGCCTCACGCCGAGGACGGGGACTGCGCTCGACACGCTCCGCCGATACCGTGCGCACGCGCTTGTCGCGACCGAATCGCGACACGGCGGCAGTCGAGTCCTGTTTTGTGTTTCTCATAATGATTTTGAATTTACGTGGGCAAAGGTAATCTAATTTTTCCAACATGTCGCAACCATGTCGCCTTTTCGAGTTCAAAAAACATTCCGCGCGGTCCGAGGCGTCCGCCGTTGCGGGATTCTTGCTATCTTTGCAACGTTTTACGACAAAAGTGTTCCAATCATGAGAATGAACCGCGAAATATTGCGCATAGCCGTACCTAATATCATATCGAACATCACGGTGCCGATAATGGGTATCGTCGGCACCATGATCGCCGGTCACCTTAACGGCAACTCGTCGGCCACCATAGGCGCGCTGGCCATAGGCGTATCGATATTCAACTTCATATACTGGAATTGCAGCTTCATCCGCATGGGCACCAGCGGCATAACGGCTCAGGCATACGGCGCGGGCGACGTGAAGACCACCACCCTCATGCTGGCGCGCGCCGTGGCGGTATCGCTCGTGGTCGGTCTGGCGATGATCGTATTCCAATATCCCATCGGCTCGGCGGCGTTGAAGGTAATGAACGGCAACGACATGGTGGCCGACTACTTCTTCGCCCGAATATGGGCCGTGCCCGCGGGGGTGCTGCTGTTCGGACTCAACGGCTGGCTGACGGGAATGCAGAACGCCGTGATTCCGATGATAGTGGCCGTCGCGGTGAACGTCATACACATAGCGTTCAGCTTCTGGTTCGCGTTCGACTTCGGGATGGGCATAACGGGCATAGCGTACGCCTCGGTGGTGGCGCAATGGACGGGAGTGGTCATCACGGCGCTCATCGTCAGGATACATTACCGCAAACGTTTCGTCGCCATAACCATGAGCGAAGTGACCGACATGCGGGCCATGAAGGAGTTCTTCGTAATCAACCGCGACATCATCGTCCGCACGCTCTGCATCGTGGCGACGTACACATTCTTCACGGCCGCTTCGGCCCGCATGGGCAATGACGTAATACTGGCGGTGAACACCATACTGTTGCAGCTCTTCACGCTTTTCTCCTACATGAACGACGGCTTCGCATACGCCGCCGAGGCTCTCACGGGACGTTTCATCGGAGCGCGTGATCCCCGTTCGCTGCGCGACTGCATACGCAAGTGCATGATATGGTGCGTCATTGTCGCCGTACTGTACGTGGGCATCTACATCGGCTGGTGGCGCGATCTGCTGGAGCTGTTCATCGACAGCGAGGTGACGGACGCGCACGAGATAATCGATTACGCGGGTCGCTTCATAGGTTGGATCATAGCCATCCCGCTGGCGGCGGCCATGCCCTTCGTCATGGACGGAATAATGGTGGGCGCCACGCAATCGCGCATCATGCGCGACTCGATGCTGCTCTCGACCGCAGCCTATTTCGCGATATTCTTCACCATGCGCCCGCTCATCGGCAACAACGCGTTGTGGATGGCCTTCTCGCTCTATATGTTCCTGCGCGGAGTGCTGCAATACTTCCTCTCGGCGCGACTCGGAAAGATCTATTCTCAGGCGGAGTAAAACCGCATACAGCAACACATTCGGGTAGCGACCTGCGGTTCGCCGACGGCGGAGGACGCAAGTGAGCGTAAAGCGAGAATTGCAGTCCGCTGCGTGGAACGGCGGCGAACTGCCGATATCGCTGCGTGATATCGATAAACAAACAATGTCCGCTCTCGAAATGAGAACGGACATTTAAATTCCATTACCCCGACATCAGAAAGTGATCTTCGCGCCCAGCACACCTTGCGGCGTGTCGTAATAGTAGTACGCCCACTCATACACCTTGCTGCCCGTCAGGTTTCGCCCCTCGGCGAATACTGCCCAGCGATCCGACACGCGCCACTCGACACTGACGCCCAAACGGAATGTCGAAGGAGTGCGCACGACCTCGAAATCGCCCGTCGGCGTCATGCTCATCCACTTGATACGGTTATTGTAATCCAGCGACACGCCTGCCGTAACCTTGCGTCCCAGATAACGCAGTTTCAACGCGCCCTGCGCGCTCGGACGGCTGCTGTAATAGGATTTGTAATTCTCCCACGCATAGACTCCCGCATAGAGTTCGGCTTCGAACTGCCCCACGGGACGGAACTTGATGCTGCCGTCGATACGCAGGCTGTGCTGGTAGGCGGGAGCGAAAAAGTAATCGGCATAATCGCGGCAATACCAGTAATAGTGGTCGTCGGCGAACGTCACTTCGGCCGAAATATTATACGAGAAACGTCCCCGCGCCAAGCGACCGCTTATGCCCGCGCGACCGTTATAATAGGACTCGTTGGGCAACGACGCCGCGCCGAGCAGATCTCCGTCCGCCAACAGCATATAGGGGTTCTCGTACATAAGTGAACCGTAATCGTGCCGGCGCAGACCGCCGTCCACCTCGACATAGGGAACGAATCCCTCCGACGTGTTTTTCCACGTCATGCGCATATAGGGGAACACGTAATGGGGACTGTCCGTCGAGAGCTCCACGCGATCGTGATAATAGTCCGCTCCGATCAAAAACTCCAGCCTGCGGCCGCTGATGCCGTAACGCAATCCCGCCATCAGGGTGTTGTCCTCGTAGTCGGCCAACGCTTTCGCGCCGAACACGCCCGTATATCCCGCATGCACCTTCAATATATGTCGTCCGCCGAGCATCTTGCCCACCGCCAAACGCGCCGAAAGGCTCGACTGGCGACGTTTCTCGCCATCCTCGGGAGCATAGCTGTCGCCGAACATGTCGCCGCCGACCTCGATATTGAAGTTCCAACGGCTCAAGTCGGTGAAGTCGTCGCCGATGCGGATCTTACCCGCCACGTTGCCGAAACGTATGCGGTCGCCCGTGGTGGGATAGCGGTGACGCAGCTGTCGGTCGCCGTAAACGTCGAACTCCAAGATATGCCGTCCCAAGATCAACCCCGCGCGGCCGCCCAGACGGTTGCTCATCTCAGTGGTGTGCGACGTCACCTTCTCGCCCGCGAAATTCTTGCGGTTGCGGTAGTCGCCCCAATGGTTGGCATAGGCCATAGCGTATCCGCGATCCTTGTTGTAGGTCGACACATAGATGTCGCCCTCGCTCGTGAGCGGCGCGCCGAAAGCGCCCTTGGCATAGAACGGACGCGAACGGTTATAGTCCCAATAGGTTATGGTGGCGGGCTTGAAATTCTCGGTGAGCAACGACGTCTGATACGAACGCGGCGTGATCGTATAGTCGATATCGGGCTGCATGGTGACCGTATCGGTCATATCGGGCACCAACGAGAGTTTCTGCGCCGTGCCGACGCTCGGGGTGTAATCCTTCGACACCTCGACCTGCTTGGCCACCTGCGCCGATACGGCGGCAGGCAGGCAGAGCAACGTTATGATATATGTCAATCTCTTCATCGTCAATTCATTTTAGCAATCTTACTCTTAGCCTCCTCGACTATGCCGTCGTCCGCGGGCGAATATCCGTCGGCCACGCTCTGGTAGGTGGCGCGCGCCTGAAATGCGTCGCCGCGACTCATGTATATGTCGCCCAACAGAATGAACGCCTTGGCGAGCCAGTAGTTTTGCGGCGTCTTGCTGTCGGAGAGTTCGTAAACCATCTTCTCGGCCTTGTCGTTGTTGCCTGCCTTGAACTCGGCCTCGATCAAACGATAGCGGGCCTCGGCGCCCTCGGCGCTCTTGACCTCGGCGCTCAAAAGGGTGTAGAGCTTCATGGCATCGGCCTCGCGTCCCTGACGCGTGAGCACGCCCGCCTTGGCGTACCGCGCCTTGCGACGCGCCACGTCGTTGACGTCGGTCATCTTCTCCACGTCGTCGGCCATAGCCGCTATACCCGCATCGTCGGCATACTTGAGCGTGGAGGCCACGTAACCCGATGCGGCGCTCGTCTTGGCCGCCGTGGCCGACGCCTCGTCGTAAAGCGCGCGATACGCCGACGCGGCCTGCTCGAAGCGCTCGGCCTTGTAGCACATCGACGAGAGACGGTCGAGTACGCGCTCCGAATATTGCGTATGTCCCTGCGCCGCCAACTCCGTGAGAGTATTCATGGCATCCTCGTCGCGTCCGTCGCGTATGTGGCAGTCGCTGAGGAAGAAGAGAGCATCGTTGCGGTAGTATCCGTTGGGATAGTGCGACAGATATGCCGTGAAGCTCGTGGCGGCCTCCGCGGTCTTGTTGTCGAGATAGAGTTTCTGCGCCGCGGCGTACGACATCGAATCGCGCGTCATTTGGCTCACGTTGCCCTCCATACCCAACTTCTGCGCATAGTCGAAATAGGCGTCGGCATCGCCCTGCGCCATATATATTTCGCGTATGCCCTGCATGGCGCTCTTCGACTGCGCCGAACGGGGAGCCGACTTGACCACCATGTCATAATATTTCAAGGCCTTGTTCTTATCGCCCAGATTCATGTAGGCCAGCCCCAGATCCGACAACGCCTGCGCATGATAGCTCGAATTGGGATACTGCGCTATGAAATCCTCCAATATCTTCACCCCGTCGGAGTAACGTTCGTCGGCGATGTAGGTGCGGCCCAACTCGTATGTGGCGGCATCGACATAATCGCCGCGGTCGGCCTGCACGATACGGCGCAGGCTCTCGATCTTGCGATCAGTCTTATTCTGCACGCCGAGCGTCACGGCGCGGCGGTATTCGGCATAGTATTTCTCCGCCGTATCGATCGCGGCGGCATTGTCGTAACACTCTATCGCCTCGTCGAACTTGCGCGCCGAGTAATATGCGTCGCCGCGACGGTTGAACGCGTCGGCGCGATAGGAGTCGCGACGCGGACGCAACGCGAGGAACTTGGCGAAAGCATCGGACGCGGCATCCATCTCGCCGTTGTTGAAGTGACAGTAACCGATGTTGTACTGCGCCATGGCGTACTCCTCGCCGCCGCGGGGAGCGCGTCCCATGAAGCTGCGATAACGCTGCAAGGCGCGGCTGCTGTCGCCCTTGGCGTATGCTATCTCGCCCAGCCAGAACGACGCCAAAGCGTTGTACTTGGCGTTGAGACCCACGCCCAACGACTCGGCGAGCGAACTCTCCGCTTCGTCCAGCTCTCCTGCCGTATAGGCCTCCAAACCGTTGAAATAGGCTATCTTCTGCAACGCCTGCAAGGCGTCGTTATCGGGATTCGGCAGACTCTTGATGGCATCGTACGCCTCGGCGTAGTTGTGCGAATTGTAGTAAGCGGCTATGAGCAGCGTGCGCGCCTCGGGCACGCGCGGCGACGAGGGGTAAAGCTCGATGTAACGGCTCAACACGTTGATAGCCTCGTTGAACACGCCTCCGCCGAGCTCGTACTGCAACTTGCCGTAATTGAACAAAGCGTCCTCGGCTATGTCGCGGTCGAATTGCGCGCTCGACGCCATGGCGAACGACCGCATGGCGTCGGCCTTGTCGCCCGAACGCAGATAGCAGTCGGCCAAATGGTACGACGCGTTCTGCGTAAGCATGTCGTCGGCGCCGCACGCCTGACGCAGATAATCGGCCGCCTCGGCGTAAAGCGACTGCCGATAGAGCGAATAACCCATGATGTAGTTCTCCACGCGCTTCATCTCGCCGCCCGCGCTCTTGTACGCGTTCATGTATCGGGTAGCGGCGTCGTAATCCCCTATCTGGAACCACGATTCGGCCATCATGCGGCGTATCTGCGAACCCTGCTCGGCCGTTGTGCGCTCGATCAGGGCGTCGCCCTTGTCGACCACGGCGCGGTAGTCGCCGCTCTTGAAATCGATCTGCAACAGATAATAGGGCATCAGGTCGCGATAGAGCGGACTGCGGAGCAACGAGTTGAACCCGTTGCGGGCGCGCTCGTAATCGCCGTGTGCATACGCCATGTAGGATTTGTAATAGGTGGCATGGTCGGCATAGTCGCTGCCCGCCTTTATTCGGCCGAAATACCTCTCGGCCGAATCGAAATCGCCGCGCATGAAGGCCATGTAACCCATGCGCAGATCGTACTTGTCCTTATTCTGCGGATCGAGAGCTTCGTAATGCACCTTGGCCAGCTCCTCCTCGGCGAGCGCGGTGTCGTCCTGCATGCAATAGTAGGCTCCCAACGCGAACTGTACGTCGTTGGCGTACGACGATCCGTGATACTCGGCCAGAAAACGTTTCAGACGGCCTTCGACATCCCTCATCTTCAACTCGGCGTCGCACAATGCCAAATAGTAATCGATACGCTCGATACGCAAGCGATCGGTCACGGGCGACAAGCCGTCGCGAATGTTCTTGAGTTCGGTACGCGCCTCGACCCAATGGCCGAAGTCGTACAGCGAAATGCCGCGTTCGATACCCTCGTCGACGGAGGGGGTCTGCGCCCGCAGCGGCAACGTTCCGCCCGCGAGCAGCAACAGAGCCAATATCAGTACTTTCCTCTGCATAAGTCTCGATTCAATTATATCAACTACAAAGATAGTCATTTCGGCGCAAATAACGCAACGCGTGAACCTAAAAGTCGATAAAACGACCGTATAATTTACGCGCGGCGAGCCCCGGCGGTCGCGAACGCGCCGCGAGGGGAACGATTATTGCCACCGCTTGGCTGAATGCGCGGACGTGCGCCCCGCCGCCCGCGAACCTAAAACCAACATAACACTTTCAACATCATGAACGACAACAAACAATCAGTTACCGTCGAACTCATCGACGAGGGCAAATTTCAGGTCAAAGGTGGCTCGGCCGACGATCTCAACCCCAAGGCGCTCATTCTGTGCGGCGCGGCCAAGTGCGCCGGTTTCACCGTAATGAGCCTGCTCAAAAAGGAGAAGATCACACCCAAGACGCTGGAAATCACGGTCGAAGGAATACTCGACACGCCCACTCTCCAGCCCGGCAGCCACTTCCGCAGCTTCAACGTCATCTACAACTTGGAGTGCGACACCATCGAGGAACAGAGTATCGTCGGCCGCGCCGTCACGCAGGCGCAGGAGAAGTATTGCGGCACCGTCGACATGCTGCGCAAGATAGCTCCCGTCGCTCACGAGATATCGATCGTCAGCACCGAAACGATGAAGGTCTGATACTGCCTGCCGAATAGAGTTTTTCCGATTTACGACAAGGTTCGTCGCCTCGATCGTAAATCGGAAATCTGTTTTCCGCGCCCCTCGTCGGGCGGCAGCTCGCGGCGCGCACGCCGTCACTCGGCAGCCGTTATCCTCTCGTACGCCGACACGGCCACCGCATAGTTGTAGCGCGCGGTGATGGCGTTGGTGTATATTTGCAGCCAGCTTATCTGCGCCTGCAACACGTCGAGCACCGTGGCCTGCCCCTCCTTGTAGGAGTAGGTGCTGATCGAGAGGTTCTCGCCCGCAATCTTAAGGTTATACATCGACGACTGCACCTGCGAATAACTCGTGGCCAGCGCGCTCCATCCGTCGGCCTCCTCGCGGGCTATGCCGTCGTAAATCTGTCCCGTGGCGTTGATGCTCCGACGCACGTCGGCCGTCGCCGCCGCCACGGCGTAACGGCGTTCGCCCCAGTGGAATATGGGCACGCTCAACCCCACCGTCAGGGCGGCGTCCAAGTAGGTGCGCCCCGTCGCATTGGGCACGTACGTCTGCCACGACCCTCCCACGCCGACGGTGAGCTGCGGATTGTAGGAGGCGCGCGTTCGCTCCACTCCGTAGCGGGCCGTACGCACCGCCGTCTCGGCCGAGAGCAGATCGGGGCGTCGGGCGGCGATCGCCGACAGAGGGACGCGCTCGGGCATCGCGATGGAGTCGACGATAGACTGCGACAGCGACACCCGCTCATCGCCCGACACTCCTCGCAGGATATTGAACGCATGCACCGCCTCGTCGTAATTGCGGCGGACCGTAATCAGATCGAACCGCGCCTCGCTCAGGCGGGTCTCCACCTGCAACAGATCGCTCTTGGCGATATACCCCTCGTCGAAACGCCGCTCGACCACGCCGTAGAGCGATTCGATGATATTCACGTACTCCTCGACGGCGCGCAGGAACAACGCCTGCGCCGACACGCTCCAGTAGGCATAGTCGGCCATGTAACGCACTTCGAGCCGCGTGTACTCCTCGTCGAACAACGCCCCCTCGTAACCGCTCTCGGCCTGACGATAGGCCGCCCTGACGCCTCCGCCGCCATAGACGGTCTGCACGAGCTGCGGCTGCATCGAGAAACTCCACAACTCGTTGTCGCCTATATGGTGAAAGGTCTTGGCGAAGGATCCCGAAGCCGAAACGCGGGGCAGAAAGGAGGTATACTCCCGCCGCATGATCTCATAGTTTCGGTCCACCTCGACCGCCGCGTTCTTCACCCGCCAGTCGTACCCCGCCACGCTGTCGCGATAGGCTGTAAGGGTGATCTGCGCCTCGGCCGCCGAAACGCCGAGCGACAGCGCCGATAGTAACAACACGATACGCCGCATAATCATTTCGCTTTTTTAATATTGTAAAATATCGCGTACACCACGGGCAACACCACCATCGTGAGTATGGTGGCGACCAGCAATCCGCCCATTATCGTCGAGGCCATGCTTGCGAACAGCGAATCGAACAGCAACGGGATGAGCGCCAAGATGGTGGTGACCGAAGCCACGCACACGGGCACCAGACGGCTGCGCGCCGCGCGCACCACGGCTTCGTAAGGATCGACGCCCTCGGCGCGCAGATCGTTGATCGACGAGACGAGGATCACGGCGTTCTTCACGTTCATGCCCACCAGTCCGAGCAGACCCAGCAGCGAGAAGAAATCGAAGCGGTTACCCGTGGCGAGCAGTCCCAACACCACGCCGATGAATATCAAGGGAGTCATGAGCAGTATGACTACCGGATCGCGATAATTGCCGAAGAGCAGCAGCAACACGATGAATATGAGCACCAACGCCAGAGGCATGTTCTTGCCCAAAGCAGCGTTCGACTCGGCCTGCGACTCCTGCTCGCCGAAGACGCGCATCGAATATCCTTCGGGAACCTCTACCTCGCTCCTCACCTCGGCCAGCAAACGGTCGAACAGCATCTTGGCGTTCACTCCCGCCGCGGGGTCGCACTGCGCCTTCATGACGCGCTGACGGTTGTAACGTTTGATTACCCCGCCCGAATAGCCGAAATCGAAACGGTTGCTCGCCTGCTCGATGGAGTAGACGTTTCCGCTCTGCGAGAACACGGGCATCGATTGCAGATTGGAGAGGTTGTAAGCCTCGATATCCTCGTCCTTGAACAGTATGGGCAGAAGCTCGTCGCCGCGGCGGAATTCACCCATCGGATAGCCTTGCGTGGCGAGGGTGATCCACTGCGCCATGCGGCTGCGGCTCACGCCTATGCGCTGGCCCCTGATCTGCGAGTATACGGGCAGCCACGTCGGGATGCGGTTGCCCCAGCTGTTGCGGATGTTCACCGCCTCGGGGGTACGCCACATTATCTCCTCAGCCTGCGAGGCGAGACGCAGCAGAGTGTCTGCATCGGGACCGACGAAACCGATCTCGATGGTGGCGTCGGGCACGGGCGAGAGCTTGAACAGCGACGAGCGCAACCACACGTCGGGGCACGACTCGGCGACGAAAGCGTCGAAACGCTCCTTGACAGGGCGCGTCGAGCGTTTGTCGTCCACCTCGATCAACACATTACCGTAATTGGGACGCATCGAGACGCTGCCGCTCGCCAGATAGTAGCGCAACGGAGTCGATCCCGCCGTGGTAGAGACATGCACCACCTCGGGTTGTTCGCGCAGCCAATCGGACATCATGGCCAGATTGCGTTGCGTGGCGTCTATGTCATACCCCTCGGGCAATATGACATCGGCCCGAAAATAGGGCTTGTCCAGCTGCGGGAAAAAGTTCTGCGGCATCAAGCCCATGACGAACACCGACGCGACAAGCAACGCCACGGCGCCCAGCACCACGGCACGACGTCGGCGGAGCATGGTCTCCAGCAACCTGTCGAACCATGCGAGACGGCTCGCGCCCGCATCGCCTTTGTCGTTGCGCAACATGAACATTCCGAAGACGGGCACCTGCGTGAGGGCCAGCACCCAGCTGAGCAGCAACGACAAGGCTATGACCACGAAAAGCGGCTTGACGATCTCGGCCACCGACGAAGGGGCCAGATAGAGAGGCAGGAACGAGAAGATGGCTATCAGCGTCGCGCCGAGAAGGCCCCACTTCGGCCCCTCTGCGCCGCTCGTCAACGCCTTGCCGAGCGGCGTACCGCCCGCCGCCGATTTGCGGGCATTGTCCGTCACGACTATGGCGTTATCGACCAACATGCCCATCGCGATGATGAAACCCGCCAGCGAGGTGCGGTTGATGCCCTCGCCGACCATATACATGAACAGCATGGTGCCGCCTATGGTGAACAAAAGCGACGATCCGATAAGCGAACCGCTCCGCATGCCCATCGCCGCCATAATGACCGCTATGACGATCAACACCGACTCCAACAGATTGAGCAGGAACGAGAAATTGGCCTTGCGCGCGATGATATCTTCGGGATAGAGCGTCACGATATCCATGCCCACGGGCATCTCGCCCTCGATCTGCGACAGCGAGCGCCTCACCTTTCGGCCCAACGCGACCACGTCGGCGTCCGCCTCCGACGAAACGCCTATGCCAACGGCGCGACGGCCGTCGACGTGCATCACCACCGACGGCGGCTCGCGATACCCCTCCTCGATACGCGCAACGTCGCCCAAACGGTACTGCTTGCCGTCGGCCGCTATGAGCAACTGGTCGGCTATGTCGTCGATCGTGTTGTAGACACCCGTTTCGAGGATTCGCACCTGTATCTCGCCCGCCGTGATCTCGCCGCTGTTCACCACGCTGTTCTGCTGCGAGATCATCGACACTATCGCCTCGGGCGCAATGGCCAGATTGGCGAGGGTCGAGCGGGTTATATAGAGGTTTATGACGGGCGTCTGCTCGGCGAACACCGCCACCTTCTGCACTCCGTCGATTGTCACCACGGCGGTCTTTATGCGTTGCGCGACGTCGCGGATCTCGCTCCACGAGAAGCCCTCGTCGGCCGCCAGACCGTAATAGAGTCCGTAGACATCGCTGAAATCGTCGTTCACGCGTATCGCGCCCGCCCCCGTCGGGAGCTGCGGCCCGATATTCATCACCTTGCGGCGCAGCTCGTCCCACAATTGGGGTATCTCCCGCGCGCGGGTGCCCGGGTCGAGCTCCACCATTATCTTCGAGAATCCGTAATAGGACTCCGACGTGATCTTATGCACGCCGCGCATCGACTGCAACTCACGCGAAACGGGCTCCGTAATGAGCCGCTCCACCTCCTCGGGCGTGGCTCCCGCATAGTCGCAAGTCACCACCGCGCTCTTGAGCACGAAGGTGGAGTCCTCCTTCTTGCCCATAGCCGAGAACGCCCATATACCGCCCGCCACGAAGAGAGCCAGCACGAACCACACGATGCTGCGGTTACGAATCGAATATTCGGAAATCGACATCGCCTAACGATTTAGAATTTTCACACGTTCGCCCTCGCGGAGCCGATAGACTCCCGCGGTCACCACCACCTCGCCCGACTCCACGCCCGAGAGAACGCTCACCATGTCGCGGCCGAATATGTCGCCCAGCGCCACGCTGCGACGCTCCACACAATCGTCGGCGCCGACCACCCACACATAGGTGCCGCCCTCGGCGGGCGCATAGACGGCCGTGAGCGGTACGGCCATGCTCCGCGTCGCATCGTCGGCCGTGCGCATCGTCACCTGACATGTCATACCCGGCGAGATACGCGCCTCGACAGCGGCGTCGCGGTCGAGCTTCAGCGACACGGGGAATCCCGACGCGTCGGACGAGGTTTTGGCATAGGAGTCGAGCCGCGCCGAGAAACGCCGCTCGGGAAAGTTGTCGAACGTCACATAAAAACGGGTGGCCGAGTCGGCCAGCAGCGGCAGACTCTTTTCGGGTATGGTGAACTCCACGGTGCTGCTCACGGGGTTGACCAGTCGCAAGATGGTCTGCCCCGCCTGCACGCGCTCGTACGTATCGACATAGGTGCGTTCGATCACGCCCGCGAACGGAGCGCGCAGCTTGGTCTGCGAAAGCAGATCTTTCGAATTCTCGTACATGGAACGCGCCTGCACGAACGACGTCTGCGCCGTCTCGTACTCCTGACGCGACACGGCCTCGTGGTCGAGCAGACGTTTCATGCGCGAAAGCTGCGACGACGCCTTGTCGTATTGCGCCTTGTCGGAGGCCGCCTGAAGTTCCACGTCGCGCGGGTCGAGCTGCGCCAGCAAAGCCCCCTTCTCCACGAATTCGCCCTTCGAAACATCGACGCTCGCCACCTGCCCCGCGATCTTGAACGCCAGAGTGGTGGCGTCGTCGGCCGTGGACATGCCCGCGAAATCACGGTCGATGTAGTCGACGGCGTGCACGGCGGTCACTTTGACGGGGCGTATCGATTGCGTGACCTCGGCCCTGCGACCGCACGACGCGAAGCCGCACGCGACCGCAAACAAATAGGGATACAGTTTGCACATAGACAAAAAAAAATTGACCTTACCCGTCGGGAGGTCAATTTTTATACCAATCGCGTCCGCGCGTTACAGATCGCCCGTCGGCTTTATGTTGCGGCAGTTGTATTTGGCCTCGATTACGCCGTCGTCGAGCACCACAAGCCCGTTTTTCGCGCGCAGCATGGTCTTCATCACCGTGGCGTCGATATTGTAGCACCGCACCTCGACGCTGCCGTCGAAACGGTAATAGGTCACCGTGCGCAGGGGCTGGGGAGTGAGGCACACCACCGCGGCATCCTCGGCCTCGGCGCGCTCCACCACGCTCCGCAAACGGCTGCGGCACCCCTCGCCGATGTCGTTCAGATTCGTCACGCATATCATATATACCCTGCCGCGGCGAGTGAGGATGTCGCGTGTGAAATTACCCTCGGGATCGGAGATCGAGAACTCGCTTATGAGGGTCTGCACGGCGGGAGCTTCGTTATCCACGCGGGTCTCCACCCACTCCCACTTATCCTCGTCCTGCCACTCCTCGTCGTCGATCGCGAACTCGCGCAGCTTGCCCGTACGGCGGTTGCGGTATACCAGAACATACTCCTCGACGGCCATCACGTCGCTGCCCGTATCGTGCTGCGCCTCGATCATCTCGTATATATTCGCGCCCCTTTTATAAGGCAGGAAATCTATCAACGGCAAATTGAAATAGCAATAGGCGCCCACGCCCATCGCGAAGATGCAGAACAGGCACGTCAGCGCCACCTCCGAGCGATGCAGCTCCATCACCCGATATTTGCGGTAGCGGTACCATACGACGAACACCATGGGCAGAATCACCAGATTCTTCAGGAAAGTCTGCCACGGAGTGAGTTTCAGCGCATCGCCGAAGCAGCCGCAGTCCTCCACAGGGATCCATGTGGCGCTGAGGAAGGTCAGCGCCGTGAAGAAGATCATCGACACCAGCGCGAATATGGATATAAGGCGCGTGCGGACCTTGAACACCAGCATGAGACCCATCATGAGCTCGGCTCCGCACAGCCAGATGGAGAATATCATGCTGTATGGCAACAGCTCCTCGAATCCGTATATCGACAGATACTCGTTCACCTTGAGCGCGGTGCCCCACGGGTCGACGGACTTGACGAAACCCGAAAAGACGAATATCGCACCCACGACGATGCGACACGCATGCGATATGTTTTTCAATCTGCGCGACGCCATGCCTACCCTATCATATATCGTTTCACGATGCTCTCTATCCGGCCGAAGATCTCCTCGGGCGGAGCCATGCGATCGCCCGCAAGGCTGCAATCCACCACGTGCATGTCGGCGTCGCGCTCGGCGGCGTCGAGATAGACGTTGCGCACGGCGCGCTGCAAGTCGAGCGACGATTCGTGGATGTCGCTGCACCCATGCAGGTATTCGCGGTCGTCGCCCGTACGCGTCTCGCCCAGTTTGCTGCACGTGAACGCGAAGGGCACGTCGAGAAAGATCGAGACGTCGGGTTGCGGAATGGCGAAATAGTCGTATTCCAGAGCCATGATCCAATCGCGCAGCCGCTCGCGCTCCTTCTCGTCGGCGATCTTGGCGCACTGGTAGCCTATATTGGAGTATACGTATCTGTCGACTATGACCACGCGCCCCGTATCGAGCCAGCGGCGGATCTTCGAGGCGGCGTCGCGACGGTCGCCCGCATAGAGCATGGCCACCAGATAGGGATCGACGGCGTCGACTCCTCCCAGTTCGCCGCGCAGGAAACGCGCTATCAACTCGCCGAAGAAAGGCGCGTCGAAACGCGGAAAGTGGAGATATTCCGTGGGGATGTTCCGCTCGGCGAACATACGGCGCAAATTGGCTATCTGCGTCGACTTGCCAGAGCCGTCGACCCCCTCGAGTACTATGAACATAACTTTACCTTTTTTCCTTGTTATATTTTTCGGCCGCCGCGACCTTTCGGGCCGCAATCATCGCAGCATCCTCGCCGCGCGCTCCACGCCGTCGCACAGACGGTCGATCTCCTCGCGGGTATTGTACATCGCCAGCGAGGCGCGGCACATTCCCGTCACGCCGTAATGCGTCATCACGGGTTCGGCGCAGTGCTGCCCCGTGCGGATGGCCACCCCCAACTTGTCGAGGATCATGCCCACGTCGTAATGGTGCGCTCCCCCGACATTGAACGACACGATGGAACATTTGTCGGCCGTGCGGCCGTATATTTCGAGTCCGTCGACGCGGCTCAACCGCTCCTCGGCGTACGAGGTCAGTTCGCGCTCGTACCTCTCGACGGCTTCGCGATCCAGACTCTCGACATACCGCACCGCCTCGCCCAATCCCACCGCTCCTATGAAATTAGCCGTTCCCGCCTCGAACTTCAGGGGCAGAGGCGCATAGGTGGTCTTCTCGAACGACACCCGATCGACCATATCGCCGCCGCACAGGAAAGGCGGCATGGCATCCAGCAGCTCGCGTTTGCCGTAAAGCACGCCTATGCCCGTCGGACCGTACAGCTTATGTCCCGAAAAAGCGTAAAAGTCGCAATCGAGCCCCTTCACGTCCGCGCCGCCGTGCACCGCGCCCTGACATCCGTCGACCGTAACCGCTGCGCCCGCAGCATGGGCCTTGCGCACGATCTCGCGCAGGTCGGGACGCGTGCCGAGCGTGTTCGACGCCTGTGTGACCGCCACCATACGGGTACGGCTGTCCAACAGAGCATCCAACCGTTCGGTCATCAAACGACCGTCGTCGTCGAACGGTAGCACCCTTATCTCCGCCCCCTTGCGCTCGGCGACGAGCTGCCACGGAACGATATTCGAATGATGTTCCATCTCGCTCACCACGATATTGTCGCCCGCGCGCAGGAACCTCTCGCCCCACGCATAGGCCACAGTGTTGAGCGAGGCCGTGGCTCCCGCCGTGAATATTATCTCCTCGCGATGCTCCGCCCCGATGAAGCGGCGTATATCCTCGCGCGCCTGCTCGTAGAAATCGGTCATCTCCTCCGAGAGGCGATGCACTCCGCGATGGATGTTGGCGTTGATATCGCGGTGAAGCTCGTTCACCCGCTCGATAACGCGCAAGGGCTTCTGCGCAGTGGCCCCGCTGTCGAGATACGCCAGCGGCTTGCCGTTCACCTCGCGGTCGAGAATGGGAAAATCCCTGCGTATGTCGTTTACGTCGAACATGGCTACAACCGCTCCAGTTTATCGGTCAACACTTCGGCCAGCGCGCCGCCGATCACATCCTCCGCCGACACTATGTCGCATACGAAGCCCTCGATCTGCAACCGTCGGGCCTGCGCCTCCGACAGACCACGCTGACGCATGTACATCACGGCGTCGGCATCGAGCTGCCCCACCGTCGCGCCGTGCGAACACTTCACGTCGTCGGCATATATTTCGAGCTGCGGCTTGGCGACGATGCGCGCTTCGCCGCCGAGTTCGATGTTGCGGCTCGTCTGGCGCGCGTCGGTGCGTTGCGCGTCGGGCGCGACATAGACCAGTCCCGTGAACTCGCCTGTCGAGCGGCCGCCCGCGACACCCTTTATCAACGAGTCGCTACGGCAATCCGAGCTGTTATGGTTCACGCGAACATCGATCTCGGCGCGCTCCTCGCCGCCGACGATGAACGCGCCGCGAAGGGTATTTTCGGCGTCGCGACCGTCGAGATCGATCTCGTACGCGGCCGAAGCCGCCGCGACGACGACGCATGTCGCGTCGCAACGGGCGGCGCCGCTCTGACGTATGACGCACTTCGAGGAGCTCTCGGCGAGAAACACCTCCGTCAGGCGCAGATGTCCGCCGTCGGCGATCTCGAAAACCGACGACGCGGCCTCCGCGCGGGTGCGGACGATCATAACCGACTCCTCGCCCGTGACGGCGCGGCGCACCTCCGACGGATCCACCAGCACCTCGGTGCCGCGGCCGTCGGCATCGACTATCCGTCCGTCCGACGCCTTGCTTTCGATATATTCGAGCAACCTCATGCGCTAATCCTTATAATCGTTAATGAGCCAGTCGTAACCCTCCTTTTCGAGCTTGAGCGCAAGGCTCTTGTCGCCCGAGTGTATTATGCGGCCGCGATAGAGCACATGCACGTAATCGGGCACGATGTAATCGAGCAGACGCTGGTAGTGGGTAATCACCACCGTGGCGTTCTCCGCCGTATGGAGCTTGGTCACGCCCGTGGCCACGATGCGCAGAGCGTCGATATCGAGACCCGAATCGGTCTCGTCCAGAACGGCCAGTTTCGGTTCGAGCATCGCCATCTGGAATATCTCGTTCTTCTTCTTCTCGCCGCCCGAGAAACCCTCGTTCACGGCGCGGCCCGTCAGCTTGGAGTCCAGCTCCACCACCGCGCTCTTCTCGCGCATCAGGCGCAGGAACTCGCCGGCGGTCAAAGGCTCCTCGCCGCGGAATTTGCGCTGCTCGTTCACGGCCAACTTCATGAAGTTGGCCATCGTCACGCCGGGTATCTCCACGGGATACTGGAACCCGAGGAACAGCCCCATGCGCGCCCGATCCTCGATGGGCATCGACAGCAGGTCGCGTCCCATGAACTCGACCGACCCTTCGGTCACCGTATATTTCTCGTTGCCCGCCAGCACCGAAGCGAAAGTGCTCTTTCCCGAGCCGTTGGGCCCCATGATGGCATGCACCTCGCCCGCGCGGACCTCGAAATCGATCCCTCGCAGGATCTCCTTGCCCGCCACCGACGCATGCAGATTCTTTACTTTTAACATATATATGATTCTTTTTTATCCTTAAACTATCCGACCGAACCTTCGAGACTTATCGACAGCAGCTTCTGGGCCTCGACGGCGAATTCCATGGGCAGCTTCGCCAGCACCTCGCGCGCATATCCGTTTACGATCAACCCCACGGCATCCTCGGTCGAGAGGCCGCGCTGGTTGCAGTAGAACAGCTGCTCCTCGGATATCTTCGAAGTGGTGGCCTCGTGTTCGACCACGGCCGACGGGTTGCGCGAATCGATTACGGGGAACGTATGGGCTCCGCACTTGTCGCCGATGAGAAGCGAATCGCACTGCGAATAGTTGCGCGCGTTCTCGGCGCCCTTGGCCACGCGCACCAGACCGCGGTAGGCGTTCTGGCTGCGGCCCGCCGAGATGCCTTTCGACACGATGCGGCTGCGGGTGTTGCGGCCTATGTGTATCATCTTGGTGCCCGTGTCGGCCTGCTGGAAATTGTTGGTCATGGCCACCGAATAGAACTCGCCGACGGAGTTGTCGCCCGCGAGCACGCAGCTCGGGTATTTCCACGTGATGGCCGAACCCGTCTCCACCTGCGTCCACGACAGACGCGCGTTGTCGCGGCAAATGCCGCGCTTGGTGACGAAATTGTATATTCCGCCGCGCCCCTCCTTGTCTCCCGGGTACCAGTTCTGCACCGTGGAGTACTTCACCTCGGCGTCGCGCTCGACGATGATCTCCACCACCGCCGCGTGCAACTGGTTCTCGTCGCGGCGCGGTGCCGTGCAACCCTCGAGATAGCTGACGTAAGAGCCCTCGTCGGCCACGAGCAGCGTGCGTTCGAACTGCCCCGTGCCCTCGGCGTTTATGCGGAAATAGGTCGAAAGCTCCATCGGGCAGCGCACCCCCTTGGGGACATAGCAGAACGAACCGTCGGAGAATACGGCCGCGTTGAGAGCCGCATAGAAATTATCGGTGTAAGGCACCACCGACCCCAGATACTTGCGCACCAGCTCGGGATACTCGCGCACCGCTTCGGCTATCGAGCAGAATATTATCCCCTTCTCGGCCAGCGTCTCGCGAAACGTCGTCTTCACCGACACCGAATCCATGACGGCGTCGACCGCCACGCCCGCCAAAGCCATCTGCTCCTCCAGAGGGATGCCCAGACGGTCGAACGTGCGTTTGAGTTCGGGATCCACCTCGTCCATCGAGCCCAAAGCCTTGCGGGGCTTGGGGGCGGCGTAATAGATTATATCCTGAAAATCGATATCGGGGATGGTGAGATGCGCCCACTCGGGACGCTTCATCGTAAGCCAATGGCGGTAGGCTTTCAGACGGCGTTCGAGCATCCACTCGGGTTCCCCTTTCTTGGCGGATATGGTACGGATGACCTCCTCGTCCAGACCACGGCCGATGGTCTCGGTCTCGATGTCGGAGGTGAAGCCGTACTTATATTCGCCCTGCTCGATATTATCGATAATTTCTCTCTCCTTCTCTGCCATAATAAGCGGTAATAGTCCGCAAAATTACAAAAAAAATGCAAATAGTCGCCAACTATCTCCGCCGACCTCTATATCTTCAGGAATGTCTGCTTGCGATAGAGGAACCACAGGAACAGCCAGCATACGACCACGTAGCCGACCGAGGTGATTACCGCCGCGATATTTTCGGGGCACAGACCCGCCAGACCGCCGACGAAGAAATTGGATATTCCGCCGAAATTGACGATACGCTGCGCCATGTAGATCGTAATCGAGTTCATGCCCACCACGCGGAACAGCAACGTCCATCGACCGTTGAAGCCGCGCACATCGATAACGTAATAGAACAACGCCATCATGGCCAGCGAATAGGACCCCACGGCGCATACGAACGTGCTCGACCACAGCATTTTGTTGACGGGGACGAATCCGTTGCCTACCACCGCGACGGCGGCCAGCGCGACGGCGCCGCCCAACATCCACAGAGTCTTGCGGTTGCCCGACATGCGCTCCTCGGGCAGACGAATCAGCTCGCCCGTGAACATTCCGAGCATCGCCGTGACGACGGCGGGCAGGGCCGACAACAGCCCCTCGGGATCGAAACGGCCGTCGAAATAGAGTTGCCCGGGCAGGAAACAACGGTCGAAATAGCCGACGAAGCACCCTTCGCGACTCAGCGGATCGGCACCCGCCACATCCGGCGCGCCGACATATTTCGACAACAGCGCATAACCCGCGAGGATAAAGATCGACACCCCGATTCGGGTACGCAGGCCGCAGTTGACGTAGAGTATGGCAGCGAACATCCACGCGATGCCGATACGCGCCAACACGCTGGCGCAACGCAGATTGGCGAAGTCGAGTTTGAAAAGGCCGTTGTAAATGAGTCCCAGCAGGATGAGAATCGCGGCGCGGCGGATGATTTTCAAGTGTATCTCCATCGTCGAACGCCCCTTTTCGCGCTGCTTGGCATAGGAGAAGGGAAACGAAACGCCCGCGAGGAACAGGAACAGAGGAAAGATGGTATCGTGGTGGCGCAGTCCGTCCCACGACACGTGCCCCATCGAGCGAGCCACGGCGTCGGTAACCTCCCCGGGCCACAAGGCGCAGAGGGCCGCGACCACCGACGAAAGTCCCATGATAAAAAACATGTCGAACCCGCGCAACGCGTCGAGCGACATCAAACGATCGTTCTTCATTTTATATAAAGGTTAAAGTTCATAGGCACACCTGATGCGCCGCCCAGCGGCCGACATCATTACAAAAGTACTCATTATTTTCGACATATCATACTATATCGTGGAGAGTTTCGGCCTCCTTAGGGCGAACGGCCGACATCGGCAGGGAGGGATCCCGAAGCATTTTACGCAAAAAATCGTATCGATTATTTTGCAATATGATTTTTTATATCTACCTTTGCACTGCTCTTTTACGGAGCGATATTCAGTCAGGAAGGATGGGTGAGTGGCTGAAACCACCAGTTTGCTAAACTGACGTACTCGAATTTGGGTACCGGGGGTTCGAATCCCCCTCCTTCCGCTCGGTGCAGATGTACTCGATGCCGCAAGATATCATGTCTTGCGGCATCTTTTTTTGTCGTCGACCGAAAAGACCGCGCCCTGCTAATCCCGCGTATAGGAGTACAAGAGGTTGACGCTGAACGAATCGCCCTTGTAGATCTTCATCCCGTCGCGGCCGTACTCGATAGAATAGAGAATGTCGAACACGCTCTTGGTCCCACCCTTGTAGATTCGGTACGTATACGATCCCTTGTCGGAGAGCGTAATGGTATAGAGCGCATCGAACACCGACGTCGTCCCGCCCTTGTACACCGTCCACTCGTCCTTCTTGCAACGTATGGTATAGAGCACGTCGAAGACCGTATTGCCTTTGCCGTTGTAGATCTTGTGCGTGCCCTCCGGCAAGTTCATTATCCGCACCAGATTGCAGATCAAATCGCGGTCAGCTTCGGGAATCGGCAGCTTGCGCCAATTCTGAGCCGATACGGAAATCGCCAACACGAGCGATACGATCAAAAACAGAAATTTTTTCATGGTTTCAAATTTAGGTAAATTTAAAAGTAACTGTCTGTTATAATTGCGGCTCTTCAGAGCCGCGCGAGCCGCAGCCTCGCCCCGCGGAGGCTCGCCGATGCTCGCTCCGCAGTCTGCGACTCGCATCCATCGGCAGTCCGCCGCGCAGGGCGGCGTGAATACAAAGGTACGAATTAAACCTTATGCCTCAAAGCGAGTTCGCGCTCCATATCCTCTATCGAACACCCCATCTGCTCCATCAACACCAGAAGATGATAGATCAAATCCGAGGCTTCGTAAACGAAACGGTCGCGATTGCCGTCGACAGCCTCCACGACGCTCTCCACAGCCTCCTCGCCCACCTTCTGCGCGATCTTCTTCACACCTTTTATAAACAGTTTGGTGGTGTACGAGCCCTCGGGCATGTCGCGGTGACGCTTCTGCACGACGCTTTGCAGGCGGCGGATAAAGCCCTCGGCATCGGGAGTGTCGAAACAGCTCGTCGTGCCTCGATGGCACACGGGTCCCGCGGGAGAGGCCTTGATCAACAGAGTGTCGCCGTCGCAGTCGGCATACACCGACTCTATCGCGAGGTAGTTGCCGCTCGTCTCGCCCTTGGTCCACAAACAACCGCGCGTGCGCGAAAAGAAGGTGACGCGCCCCTCGGCCATGCTGCGGTCGAAAGCCTCGCGATTCATGTAACCCAGCATCAACACCTTGAGCGTGACGGCATCCTGCACGATTACGGGCAGCAGACCGTCGGCCTGCTTGGAGAGGTTCAGTTCATCGAATGTCATAATCTTACATCTATATTACGTTTTTTCAACTCGGTTTTAAGCTCTCGGACGGTAATTTCGCCGAAGTGGAATATGCTGGCGGCCAACGCGGCGTCGGCCCTCCCCGCCGTCAGCACCTCGGCTATATCATCCGCCGAGCCCGCGCCGCCCGAGGCGATTATCGGAATCGACAGATCGTCGGCCAAGCGGGCGAAGGTATCGCACGGATACCCCGAGCGGGTGCCGTCGTGGTTCATCGAGGTGAACAGTATCTCGCCCGCGCCCCGCTCCTGCGCCTCGCGCGTCCACTCGAACAGCTCCCTCTGCGTGGCTCGGGTGCCGCCATGCGTCACGACGCGCCATACCCCGTCGTCCATACGGCGGGCGTCGACGGCCACCACCACGAACTGGCTGCCATATCGCGACGCCAGACGGTCGACGAGCGACGGATCGGCTATCGCCGCGCTGTTGATCGAGATCTTGTCGGCCCCCGCATCGAGAAGCCGCGAGGCGTCGTCCATAGAGGATATGCCTCCGCCGACGGTAAAAGGTATGTCGATGCCGTCGGCGATGCGCTCCACCAGTCGGGTGAATGTGTTGCGGCCGTCGCGGGTGGCGCTGATGTCGAGGTATACCAGCTCGTCAGCGCCGCCGCGCGCATAGTGGCGTCCCAACTCCACGGCATCGCCCACGTCGCGCAGCCCCTCGAAATTCACCCCCTTGACCGTGCGTCCGTCCTTGACGTCGAGGCACGGAATTATTCGTTTAGCGACCATCTCTCAATATCTTTCAACGTTATGCGATTCTCATACACGGCCTTGCCGACAATCACCTTGCGCAGCCCGAGTTCATCGAGCCGCACGATATCCGACATGGAGCCTATGCCGCCCGACACGGTGAAGTCCACCCCGTCGTAACGCCGCTGCAAAACGGTGTAGAGGTCGAACGACGGACCTTGCAACATGCCGTCCTTCGATATGTCGGTGCAAACCACCTGCTTCACGCCGTGCGGCAGAAACTCCCCCACCATGTCGTCGACGCCGAGGTTCAGATCCTCACGCCAGCCGTTCACCGAGACGCGGCCGTCGCGCACGTCGACGCCGAGTATCATCCTCTCGCCGCCGAAACGCAGCAGCCACTCGATGAACAACTCGGGTTCGCGGGCCGCGACGCTGCCCACGATGGCGCAATCGGCCCCGTAATCGAAAAGTGCGCGAAGCGCGTCCTCGCTCTTTATGCCGCCGCCCCACTCTATCTCGACCGAGGCCCCCACGGCCATGCGCTCCAGCGTCTTGAGATTCTTGGGCGAAGACGATTTGGCACCGTCGAGGTCGACCACGTGGATGCGCCGCACGCCGCAGTCGGCATAGCGTTTGGCCATATCCTCGGGCGAGGCGTCGTATACGCGACGGCGGTCGTAATCGCCCTGCGACAACCGCACGCAACGGCCGTCGATAATATCTATCGCGGGAATTATCTGTGTTCTCATAATTTCAAAAAGTTATCGATTATCCTCTCGCCGGCGTCGCCGCTCTTCTCGGGGTGGAACTGCGCGCCGTAAAAATTCTCGTACTTGAGCGCCGCGCTGAACATCACGCCGTGGCGCGCGGTGGCGATGGTGTCGGGACACAGTTCGGGATAATAGGAGTGGACGAAATAGACGTACTCGCCGCCCTCGATGCCCTTGAAGAGTTTCGATTCGAGATTGCCGATACGGTTCCACCCCATGTGCGGCACCTTGGCGTCGGGGGCTGCCTCGAAGCGTCGAACACGCGCGTCGAACAGCCCGAGACAGTCGGTGTCGCCCTCCTCGCTGCGGCGGCACATGACCTGCATCCCGACGCATATGCCGAGCACGGGACGGCGCAGCGAGCGGATGACCTCGGGAAGCGACGCCGCCCGTAAATTGGCCATAGCCTCGGCGGCGTTGCCCACACCCGGAAGCAACACGCGGTCGGCCGAACGTATGACGTCGGGATCGGCCGTTACGACGAACTCGGCACCCAACCGCCGCAAAGCATTCTCCACCGATCGGAGATTGCCCGTCTTATAATCTATTACAGCTATCATCGTTCTATCTTCATTATTAAATACGGTTCGGCCGCAGCCTGCGACTGCAATGCCAAATTCATAATACCCCCTTGCTCGACGGCAGGTCGCAGGCGAAAACGTCGCGCCGCACCGCCATCTTCAACGCGCGGGCGAAGGCTTTGAACACCCCTTCGATCAGGTGGTGGTTGTTCTCGCCGCGCGCCTCGATATGGAGGTTGCAGCGCATCGCCACGCACAGCGACTTGAAGAAGTGGCGGAACATCTCGGTCGGCACGTCGCCCACATACTCGCGCGTAAAGGGCACGTCCCAAACGAAATCGGCCCGCCCGCCGAAATCGAGCAGCACCATGGCGCGGCACTCGTCCATCGGCAGCACGAATCCGTAACGGTCGATGCCGCGTTTCGAGCCGAGAGCCTTGTGAATCGACTCTCCGAGAGCTATGGCCGTATCCTCGACGGTGTGGTGCTCGTCCACCTGCAAATCGCCTCGGCACTCCGCCACGAGCGACATGCCCGAGTGGTGCGCGATCTGGTCGAGCATGTGATCGAAAAACTTCAGACCCGTATCGATATGCGAACCGCCCGCACCGTCGAGATCGACCACGATGCGGATGTCGGTCTCGGCCGTTTTGCGGACCGTCTCCGCGCGACGTTCGGTCTGCCGCAGGAACTCCGCCACGTCGCTCCAGTTCACGGTCATGAGCACGCAGCTCGCGGCATAATGTTTCCCCGCCAGCATCTTGCTGCCGTGCTCGGGACTCTGCAACAAAACGGCTTTCGCGCCGAGGTTGAACGCCAGCTCCACATCGGTGGCGCGGTCACCTATAACATAGCTCCCCGCAAGATCGTAATCGCCGCCGAGATACTTTCCGAACATCCCCGTCCGCGGCTTGCGCGTGGGGGCGTCGTCCTCGGGCATCGAGCGGTCGATGAGCTGATCGGCGAAACGCACGCCCTCGCCCTCCAACGTGCGCAGCATCTTGGCGTGCGCGGGCCAAAAGGTCTCCTCGGGAAACGACGACGTACCCAATCCGTCCTGATTGGACGCCAAAACCAACTCGTAATCGAGCTCCGCGATCGATCGCAACGCCGATATGGCGCCCGCGACGAACTCTAATTTTTCGAGCGAATCGACCTGATAATCCTCAGGCGGCTCGACGATGATCGTTCCGTCGCGATCAACGAACAATACTCTCTTTTTCATAGCGTTCAAGCGTTTTCAGCAATTTCATGTTCTCCTCCTCGAGTCCTATCGTTATACGCAGGCAGCCTTCGCACCCTTCGATTCGGCTGCGGTTGCGCACGATGATCCCCTCGCCTATCAAACGGTCGTAAACGGCGTCGGCATCGTCGACGCGCACCAGCAGGAAATTGGCGTCGCTCGGATAGACGCGCTCGACGAATCGGAATCGCGACAGAACCGCCGCCACCGCGTCGCGCTGCTCACGCAGCGCCGCCACCTTTTCGTCGATGGGGTCGTCGAGCAGCCTTTCCGCCATGCGCATGGCCGCCACGTCGATATTGTAGGGATACTTCACCATAGACATTAGTTCCACCACGCGTCTGTCGGCCAAAGCCAGTCCCACGCGCAACCCCGCCATCGCCCACGCCTTCGAGAGCGTTTGCAACACCACTAAATTGGGGCGGGCGAATATCTCGCGGCACAGCCCTTCCTCCTCCGAGAAGTCGATATAGGCCTCGTCGACCACGACGATACCTCCGAACCCGTCGGCGAGCCGAAGCATGTCGGCCCGCGGGAACGAGTTGCCCGTGGGATTGTTCGGCGAGCAGAGAAACAGCAGTTTGGTGCGGGCATCGGCGCGGCGCAGCAGCTCGTCGACGGGGAGCGCGAAATCCTCGCCGAGCCGCACCTCGCGCATCTCGATGTCGTTTATCGCCGCCGCGACCCTGTACATCCCGTAACTCGGGGCTATGGCCAGCGCATTGTCCTCGCGCGGCTCGCAGAATACGCGGAACAGCAGATCGATGGCCTCGTCGCTGCCGTTGCCGACGAAGATATTCTCCGCGGGAACCCCCTTCACCGCCGACAAACGCTCTTTCAGGCGACGCTGGTGCGGATCGGGATAGCGGTTGCAACCGTTGTCGTACGGACTTTCGTTGGCGTCGAGAAACACCCCCAACTCGCCGCCGTACTCGTCGCGTGCCGTGGAATAAGGCGTAAGATCGGCTATGCAGCCGCGAACGAGCGAATCTATCATGTTATTTTTCATACTCCTGCTGTTTCGACATTCTTATCCTGACGGCTTCGGCGTGCGCCTGCAACCCCTCGGCCTCAGCCATAGCCACGATGGCGGGAGCCAGCGACGCCAGCCCCTCGCGGGTAATCTCCTGAAGGGTCATCTTGCGCATGAAGCTGTCGATGTTCACGCCGCTGCACGAACGCGCCCAGCCCGAGGTGGGCAGGGTGTGGTTCGTTCCCGAGGCGTAATCGCCCGCGCTCTCGGGCGAGTAGTCGCCAACGAATACGCTGCCCGCTGCGGTGATCGCATCGGCCGCGCCCCACGCGTCGCGAAGCGATATTATAAGGTGCTCGGCGGCATATCCGTTGGCGAAGTCGATCATGTCGGCGCGACTCGGCAGCACCACGATGCGGCTGTTGGCAAGCGACTCGCCGACGAACTCACCACGCGCGAGGCGGGCTGCCTGACGCTCGACCTCGGCCGAAACCGCCGCGGCCAGCTCCTCGCTGTCGCACACCGCGACGGCCTGACTGTCACGCCCGTGCTCGGCCTGCGACAGCAGATCGGCCGCGATGAACTCCGCGCGCGCCGAAGCGTCGGCCAGAACCATCACCTCCGACGGTCCCGCGGGCATGTCGATCGAGACGCATCGGCCGCTCACGATCTGCTTGGCGATGGTGACGTAACGGTTACCCGGGCCGAAGATCTTGTCGGTCTTGGGGATGCTCTCCGTACCGTAAGCCATAGCCGCTACGGCCTGCGCGCCGCCCGTCTTGAACACCCGCATCACGCCGCAGCGGCGAGCCGCATAGAGCACCTCGGCGGCCACGCGACTCTCGCGGTCGCAGGGGGTACACATCGTGATCTCGGCGCAACCCGCGATAGAGGCGGGCAAAGCGAGCATGAGCACCGTCGAAAAGAGCGGAGCCGTACCGCCCGGGACATATATTCCCACGCTGCGCAGCGGCACGGGACGCTGCACGCACACCACGCCGCGCATGGTCTCCACGCGCACCTCGCGCGGCATCTGGGCGCGGTGGAACGCCGAGATGTTATTCACCGCGACCTCCACGGCCGCCTTCACCCCGTCGCCGACGCGCTTTTCGGCCTCGGCGAACTCCGCGTCCGACACAGCGAGCGACGACAGACGCACGCCGTCGATTCGCTCCGCCAGATCGAACAACGCGGCATCGCCCTCGCGCTCCACGCGAGCGACGATCTCTTTCACGCGCTCGGTTATCGCTCCGTTGTCCTGCTCGGCGCGGCGGAACAGCGACGGCCACTCGCCGCGGGGCGGATTCACATATACTTTCATAACGATCAAGGTATTATCTTATCCAACGTAAGCACCAGTATTCCCTCGGCGCCGATGGCTTTCAACTGCCGCACCTTGTCCCACAGATCGGAGGCTTCCACCACCGAATGCAACGAGCACCACCCCTCGGCCGCCAACGGCATGACGGTCGGGCTGCGCATGGCGGGCAGGATCTTAACCGCCTCGTCGAGCGCGGAGGTGGGGATATTCATCAACAGATACTTTTTGCCTCGGCTGACACGCTCCGACTCGATGCGGAACAGCAATTCGTCCAACAACGCACGGTCCTCGGCCGAGAGGTCGCGACACGCGATAAGCGCGGCCTCCGACTCGAATACGCGTTCCACCTCCTTCAGGCCGTTGGAAACCAGCGTACCGCCCGACGACACGATATCGAATATGGCGTCGGCAATGCCCGCCGCGGGAGCGATCTCCACCGAACCCGTAATCACCTCCAACTCGGCCTCGACTCCCCGTTCGGCCAGAAAGCGGCCGAGGATGGCGGGATACGACGTCGCGATGCGTTTTCCGCGGAAATACTCCACTCCCGTATACTCGTCGCCCTTGGGCACGGCGAGCGAGATGCGGCAGCCGCCGAAGCCCAGCTTCGTCACCACTTCGACGTCGAAACCGCGCTCGGCCACCTCGTTCAGGCCCACTATTCCCAACTGCGCCGTTCCGTTGGCCACCACCTGCGGGATGTCGTCGTCGCGCAGATAGAGCACCTCGATGGGGAAATTCGACGCTTTGGACAAGAATTTGCGTTTGGCGTCGTCCACCTCGATACCTATTTCACGCAGCAGTGCAACGCTCTGTTCGTTGAGCCGGCCTTTGGTTTGAATAGCTATTCTTAACATGGTACAATATAATTTATGTTTTCACACTCGTCGCGGGCCGTTAACGAAAAAAGGCTTACCGCGTTCGGTAAGCCTCATATAAAATTACATCGCTGCAATACACGACCTACCGTATCTTTCGCAAGATATGGTGATGATGGCGCATATTGTTCGAACGTATCATTTCGTCTCTTTCATTAACGGGCGGAAACGTTTTCGCCCCGTTGCTTGCCGCAAATATAACGACTAATACGCAACATCCGACTCGCGGAATGCAAAAAAGATGAATAAAAACCGATTTATCCGCATAATAATGCAAACACAATACATATTACGGTAAAAATACTATATTTGCATAAGGAAATGCAAAACCGATCCGAGCGGCGGAATATTATGACACTGTAAAATATAAAACGTATGAAAAAATCTATCTTGACTCTCGCATTGGTTCTCGCGGCGCTCGTATCGTCGGCGCAGGGGAGCTGGTTCTTTCCCGACGAGGGAAAGGTAAACCGTTACAGCACCACGGCGACGGCCCTCACCGAGAAAACGACGCTCTACACTTCAGTGTACGTGAAAAGCGCGGACAACGGCGCCTATACCGTTCAATCGACGGTTTTCCAAAACGAGAACGACACCAATCCGATGCAATCCGTCTCGGCCGTGTACAAAACCGTTCAGGGCGGTTACGAGCTCGACATGCGCGAAACGCTCAAGTCATCGTTCGCCGCATTGGGCGACCTGAAGGTGGAGGAGTATTCGGGCGACGCGGTCTATCCTAAGAATCCGAGCGTGGGTCAGAGTTACGACAACATAACGATGACGCTCGGCGCGAACATACAGGGCAACGCCTTCAACATAAGCGTGGAGGTGAAGGACCGCAAGATAACGGCCAAGGAGACCATAGAGGTGCCCGCGGGCAAATTCGACTGCCTGAAATTCGAGGAGACCACAATCGCGAAAGTCATGGGACAGGAGATCAAGACGCAGACCACGACGTGGATAGCGAAGGGCATAGGAACGGTGAAGCAAGAGACCGATTCGATGAACGGCATGGTGAAAGCCGTAATGGAACTCACCGCAGTGAAAAACAAGTAAAAGCAAATCCCCTCCCGCAAAGGAGGGGATTGTTGTATATATTTAATTCAATCGACATCGCGATGCGATGCGGGCAGTTCGCCGCCGCCCCCATGCGGCGGACTGCAACTCGCCGTCGTCTCGTGCATTCCTGCCGCCGTCGGCGAACAGCCTGATATCACCCCTTGCGCCGAATCCTGCGCCACGGCAGTTTCATCACGCCGAAAAACGCCTCGCCGAATATGCCTCCGCTCATCTTCGAGGCCCCTTGCTGACGCTCTGTGAATATGATCGACACCTCGCTGACGCGCAAACCGAGCCGCCAAGCCGAGTATTTCATCTCGACCTGAAACCCGTAACCCTTCATCTTCACGGCATCGAGATCGATAGTCTCCAGCGCGCGGCGCGAATAGCATACGAATCCCGCCGTGGCGTCGCGCACGGGCATGCGGGTTATCGTCCGCACGTACACCGACGCGAAATAGGACATCAAGAGGCGCGACATGGGCCAGTTGACCACGTTCACGCCGCTCACGTAACGCGATCCCACCACCACATCGCCGCCCTTCTCGGCCGCCTCGTAAAGTCGGATCAGGTCGTCGGGGTCGTGCGAGAAGTCGCAATCCATCTCGAAAACATAGTCGTAACCACGCTCCAAAGCCCACTTGAATCCCGTCAGGTAAGCGGTCCCGAGCCCGAGTTTGCCGGCGCGTTCGATCATGAACAGCCGCTCGGGAAACTCCGCCCGCCGCCGCTCGACCACCGAGGCCGTGCCGTCGGGCGAGCCGTCGTCGATCACGAGCAGATCGAATCCGCCGTCGAGCGACATTACCTTGTCGATCATCGGCGAGATGTTGGCGATCTCGTTATAGGTAGGTATGATAACTAATTTCCGCAAAGCCGAATACTCTTTTTATCAATATTGCTCTTTCTCGTTGGGGAAATCGCAACTCTTTACATCGCTCACGTAATTGCCCACCGCCTCGCTCATCACTCCGTGAAGATCGGCGTAACGACGCAGAAAACGCGGCGAGAAGTCGTTAGATATACCCAACATGTCGTGGATGACCAGCACCTGACCGTCCACACCGCCGCCCGCGCCTATGCCGATGGTCGGCACCTTGAGCTCCTTCGACACGCGCTCGGCCAACGCCGCGGGGATCTTCTCCAGCACGATGCCGAAACAACCCGCCGCCTCCAACAGACGGGCATCACGAACGAGTTTCTCGGCCTCGGCCTCCTCCTTGGCCCTGACATTATACGTGCCGAACTTGTGGATCGACTGCGGGGTAAGCCCCAAATGTCCCATGACGGGTATTCCCGCCGAGAGAATGCGGTTGACAGATTCGAGGATCTCCTCGCCGCCCTCGATCTTCACCGCGTCGGCCTCGGTCTCTTTCATTATACGTATGGCCGATTCGAGCGCGACCTTGGAATTACCCTGATAGGTGCCGAAAGGCAGATCGACCACCACCAACGCTCGCGACACGGCGCGCACCACCGAGCGGGCATGGTAGATCATCATATCGAGTGTTATGGGGAGGGTGGTTTCGTATCCCGCCATCACGTTAGCGGCCGAATCGCCCACCAGAATCACGTCGACGCCCGCGGCGTCGACGATCTTGGCCATGGAATAATCGTAAGAGGTAAGCATGGCGATCTTCTCGCCGCGCTGTTTCATCTCGGTCAAACGCAGAGTCGTAACGGCTCTGACCTTACCTGCAACTGACATAACTGTTTTTACGTTTTGATATGTTGGGCGCAAATGTAGACAAGATTTGCGGGTTAAGCAAATTTCGCCGCCCGTATTATGCCGCCGAGAATATTTCACTCGCCGCAGGCAGCCGACGCTTCGCCGCTGTCGGACAACGCACGCGCCAGAAATTCGTCGAAGCCGTCGTACGGAGCGCGATGCGACCGACAAAAAACCTCGTACGCCCCGCCCAGTTGTCGACGTATCGGCAACTCGGGATACTCGTCGATCCTGTCTCCGCTCACGAACAAGGGAAACTCCTCCCAAAAATCCTCTGGACGCGGATCGCGACCGAAACGCTCACGGATGCTGCGCGCGTATTCGAACGCCTCGGCCTCGCTGCGACGCTTACGTTTGGCGAAATAGTCGTCGAGGGTAGAGATCACCCGAGCGGGGCACCCAGCCGCCACCGAGTCGGCGGGCACGTCGTGCATGACCACCGATCCGAGCCCGATAACGCAATTGTCGCCCACCGTGACGCCCTTGAGGATCGTCACGTCGCGACCTATATAGATATTGTTGCCGAGCCTGACTGCGCCCGACGAATTCACCAGCTCGCCGTACTTATGCAGAAACACGCCCGAGGCGAAATCGTGGGTCATGATGGTGAAGTTGACGTTTATATCCACCCGATCCCCGATCTCCACCAGACTCGGGCGGGTGAGGTCTATCGTCACCGACGAGGGGTCGCGGAAGACCACGCCGCGCCCCACCTTCACCCCGCTGCGTCGCAGACGGGCGACGAGGCGGGTGCTCGGGCTATGGAACGGAGCCGCAACAAAGTCCTTGATCCTGCGGACGATGCCGCAATCATAACGAGTTTTCATCGAAATAATGCTTTACGAACCGAGCAACGTTTTGAATCCGACGAAGAAGGGCCACAGCACGATGCCGCCCGCCACCGACACATTCACCGAATGTTTGGTTCCCGCCTGCGGGATCTCCAGCGCGCCGTCGCACAGATCGACCGCGGCCTGACCGACACCCTCCACCTCGTTGCCGAAAACCAAGGCGTAACGCTTCGACGCGTCGACTTCGAATCGATCGAGCATGACGGCGCCCTCCACCTGCTCCACGGCGAGCGCCGTATATCCTCGCTCTGTGAGCTCGGCGACGCACGCGGCGGCCGACTCGCAAACGCTCCACTCCACCGTAAGCTCCGCGCCGAGAGCGGTTTTGTGTATGTCGCGAGACGGCGGCGCAGGCGTTATGCCGCACAAAATCACGCGCTCGACGGCGAAGGCGTCGCATGTGCGGAAAAAGGCTCCGACGTTCTGGGCCGAACGCACGTTGTCGAGCACCACGGCGACGGGTATGCGGGGCATCGCGGCGAACTCCGACGCCGACGGACGATGCAACTCTTCGTTGGTAATTTTTCTCATTTTATACACTGTTTCCGATGACAAATGTAACATAAATCGAGGAAATAGATTAACTTTGCCGAGCATAAATCACCGTTTCGCAAAATGAATCGCATAATACGCATCCTGCTAGTCGCCTCGGCCGTTCTGTCCGCCGCCGCCTCGGCGCGCGCGCAAAAGGATCCGAAGTTGATCGCGGGAGCCGATTTCGATACCTATTTCGACAATCGCGAATATTCGGGTTGCGAGTTCGGCGAGTCGCAGACGCTATTCAGTTCGCGCCTCACGCCGTGGATCGGATTCGGGTGGAACGCCTCGAACAGCCTTATGGTCGGCATGGATCTGCGCTCCGACTTCGGCAACAGCGACGTGACGTTCGAAAAGGTGCGGCCGCAGATCTACTATCGGTTCCGGAACGAGAAAGTGTCGGCATACGCGGGAATATTCCCCCGCGAACGCATGATGGGCGACTACACAGAGGCGATCATGAGCGACTCGATGCGCTTTTACGACAATCGCATTCAGGGCTTCATGGGTCAATACCGCGGCCGCCGCGGATTCGTGGAGCTGTCGGTGGACTGGTGCGGCATGTACTCGGAGAATTCGCGCGAGAAGTTCCGAATCCTCTCGGCCGGAGAATACGCGTTCGACAACTACCGCAGGCGATTTTACGGCGGTTACGCCCTCATGATGTTCCACTTCGCGGGCAGCAAGCGCATCACGGGTTGCGTGAACGACAACATCACGATAGCCCCCTACGTGGGAGCGCGATTCGAGGCATTTTTCGATTTCGACATAAAGCTGCGCTACATACAGACCCTGCAACGCGACCGCGCCAACGACGCCAAGTACCGCACGCCCAAAGGCGGCATGTTGCAGGCGCGAATGTCGAAATGGGGACTCTACATCGACGAGCAGCTATATGCGGGGCAGAATCTGCAACCCTACTACTCGTCGTTCCGAAGCGAGGCTTTCCCCCACGGTTACGGCGGCGAGCTGTATTCGGGCGAGAGATTTTTCGGAACCGACAAACACATATACAACAGCACCAAAATAGGATACGACCGCCGATTCTTCGACGACACGTTGCGCGTGAACTGCTATCTGGCATTCAAGTACGACGGCACGGGGGGGGGTACGCAGCAGGTGGTGCAGTTGTCGGTGCGTCTGCTGAAAGACATACCGTTGAACAAAAGACGATAAAACCCAAAACATAACAGCGACAAGTCATGAATATCATGGAGACGAACGAGCCGAAAGAGAAGCTCAACTTTTTGGAGGAGATCATCGAAGAGGCGATAGCCAAAGGCGAAAAACGAGTTCAGACCCGTTTCCCGCCCGAACCGAACGGCTATCTGCACATAGGTCACGCCAAGAGCATCTGCATAAATTTCGGCCTCGCACAAAAATACGGAGGCAAATGCAATCTGCGTTTCGACGACACCAACCCCGTGAAGGAGGATGTCGAGTACGTGGATTCGATCAAACGCGATATCAAGTGGTTGGGATTCGACTGGGCCGTGGAGCGTTACGCATCGGACTATTTCGACCAGCTTTACGACTGGGCCGTGGAGCTCGTCAAAAAGGGTTTGGCGTACGTCGACGACCAGACGCAGGAAGAGATACGCCTCACGCGAGGCACCATATCGGAGGCGGGCAAGGAGTCGCCGTGGCGCAACCGTTCGGTCGAGGAGAATCTCGATCTGTTCGTGCGCATGAAGAACGGCGAGTTCCCCGACGGCGCGAAGGTGCTGCGCGCCAAGATCGACATGGCGCATCCCAACATGCTCTTCCGCGACCCCATAATGTATCGCATCATCCACGCCGAGCATCACCGCACGGGCGACAAGTGGTGCATCTACCCCATGTACGACTATGCGCACGGACAGAGCGACTCGATCGAGCGGATAACCCACTCGATATGCACTTTGGAGTTCGACGTGCACCGCCCGCTGTACGACTGGTTCATCGAGGCGCTGGAGATATACCCGTCGCACCAGTACGAGTTCGCGCGCCTGAACCTCACCTACACCATGATGTCGAAGCGCAACCTTCTGAAACTGGTCAAGGAGGGCGCCGTGATGGGCTGGGACGACCCGCGCATGCCGACGATCTGCGCCCTGCGCCGCAAGGGTTACACCCCCGCTTCGGTGCGCGCATTCGCCGAGATGGTGGGCGTCGCCAAGCGCGACAACGTGATCGACCTCGGCAAGATGGAGTATTGCGTGCGCGAGGACCTCAACAAGGTGGCCGAGCGACGCATGGCCGTATTGAATCCTTTGAAGGTGGTCATTACCAACTGGGACGAGGGCAAGGTGGAGATGCGCAAAGCCGTCAACAACCCCGAGGATGCCGAAGCGGGTATGCGCGAGGTGCCGTTCGGCCGCGAGATATACATCGACCGCGACGACTTCATGGAGAATCCGCCCAAGAAGTATTTCCGTCTGAGCCCGGGCGCCGAGGTGCGTCTGCGCTACTCGTATCTCATAAAGTGCGAGGAGGTCGTAAAGGATTCGGAGGGCAACGTGATCGAACTGCGATGCACGTACGATCCCCTCTCGGGCGAAGGCTCGTCGAGCGACGGCCGCCGCGTGAAGGGCGTGATACACTGGGTGTCGGCAGCGCACGCCGTCGAGGCCGAAGTGCGTCTGTTCAACCCTCTGTTCCTGACCGAGGATCCTTTCGACACCTCGAACGGACAGCAGTCGTGGGAGGATAACCTCAACCCCGAGTCGATGGTGAAGGTCACGGGATACCTCGAGCCTTCGCTGAAAGACGCGCCCGTAGGCAAACCCTACCAGTTCGAGCGCGTGGGTTACTTCTGCGCCGACACCGATTCGTCGGCCGAACGCCCCGTGTTCAACCGCACGGTCACACTGAAGGATTCGTGGGCTAAAATAAACAAGTAAAATTCGCCATCGCATGGGCTGGGTGGCGGCTGCAACTTGACTTGCTTTTAGGCTTGCAATATGATTGCGGCTCGCAAGAGCCGCGCGAGCCGTAGCCTCGCCCCGCGGAGGCTCGCTATCGCTCTCTCCGCAGGCTACGACTCGAAACACGCAAGCCCGAAGCAGATAATTCCGATAAACAAAAGGCTGCCCGAAAGATTCGGACAGCCTTTGTCATATAAAAACTCTACCCGCGACTCTCCATGCTCTCGACTGAGGGATTGGTCTTCGTCACATCCTGCTCCAACTGCTGTTGCGAGACGGCCTCCCCTTTCGCGGTCGGTTTTATACGCCCGCTGTCGGGCCTGATCTGCGTAACGACGGGTATCTGCATCGATTTTTCCAAACGTTTCTCGGTTCTTTCCGCTTCGCGCTCGCGATCCTCGCGGCGAAATCGGTTGTTGTCTTCAGAGTATTCCATAAATAAACTGCATTTTCGCCCGATCGGTGCAAAGTTCATACCGTCCGTCAATGCCGACAGAGCCACGCCCTGCCCTACATCTTCAACGACTCGGGTTTCAGCAGATGGCTGTAAAGCTGGGTGAAAAACGTCGCGAAGGAACTTTCGCGATATACCATGCCGTGTTTCCGACGATTGGCCAGCCAACGGCGCAGCATATAGCTCCACGACACCAGATACCCCGCTCCGCGGGGCTTGGCCTCCGAAAACTCGGGGCGCAGAATTTCGTCGAGCACCCGTCGCTCGTCCTCCGCGCGCGGCTCCGACAACGGGAACCGCGTCAAAGGCATCGCGAAACGACCGACGCATATCGAGTGAACGCTATGAAGAAAACGGTGCATGTTCATCTCCTCGGCAAGGGTCTCCAGCGCATGCCAATCGATCTCGTCGCCGTGTCTCGCCGCGAAGTAGCCCCAATCGAGCAGATGCCGCAACGCTATTCGGTCCGCGGCGAAGTGCTCCGCCGAGTGGCGCAGCAGAAACAGAGCGTGAAAATCCGACGGCGGCAGCCACACGACCGCGCCGTCGATCTCGACTCGCCGCAGACCGCCGCGCAGCGACTCTTTCAAACGGCTCTCGATTATGCGGTTGGAGCGATGGGCGTGCACATTCAGAAAATCGTAATGGTTCTCCACGGGAACGCCGTCGACGTAAAACGTCGTATGGCGGTGCTTCCCCTCGTCGACGGATATGTTCATGCGCTCGCGCAAAAGGGCGTCGCCGCGCCGCTGCGCGCACACTCGGACAGCGCCTCCCGCGGGCGTTCGCCGCTCCTCGAAAAGCCAGATATCGACGTCGCCGCACGGACGATGGTTCGGGCGAGGATAACAGAGGCTCAAACCGTACCCCTTGAGGACCATCATCCCGATGCCGTGGTCGGCGAAAAATCGCGCGAGTTTCGCCACGACCGCTCTCTGACGGGAATATACCGCCTCGACCGATTCGGCATTCAACGCCCATCGTATCCTCAAATCCTTGGGCGGCCGGCCGTCGGGAGGCAAAACGCCCTCCGCCGCGGCCCGTTCGACGGCGTCGCGAACGATAGCCGAGACGCCTTGGTCGCAAGACACAGAGTAAAGCTCGCGCCAATCCGCATCGCTCATCGACTCGAAAACCGCAGGATCCGACGGTGCGGACGACAACAAGGAGAGGAGACGACTCCGCAGATTCATCGCCCGCCGTACATTTCGGTATAATACTTTTCGTACTCGCCCGAGGTGATGCTGTCCATCCACTCCTCGTTGTCGAGATACCAGCGAACCGTCTTTTCGATTCCCTCCTCGAACTGAAGCGACGGCTCCCAGCCCAACTCCCGCTTGAGCTTGTTCGAGTCGATGGCATACCTCGCGTCGTGTCCCGCGCGGTCGGCGACGTAGGTTATCAATCCCGCCGAATGCCCCTCGGGATTGCCCGACAAGCGGTCGACGGTCTTCACGATAACCTTTATGAGATCGATGTTTTTCCACTCGTTGAATCCGCCGATATTGTACGTCTCGGCGATACGGCCGCGATGGAAGATGACGTCGATGGCCCGCGCATGATCCTCCACATAGAGCCAGTCGCGCACATTCTCGCCCCGACCGTATACGGGCAGCGGCTTGCCGCGGCGGATATTGTTGATAAAGAGGGGTATCAACTTCTCGGGAAACTGGTAGGGACCGTAATTGTTCGAGCAGTTGGTGACTATGGTCGGCATGCCGTACGTATCGTGGAAAGCCCGCACGAAATGGTCGCTCGACGCCTTGCTGGCCGAGTAGGGAGAGTGCGGGTCGTATTTCGTGGTTTCGGTGAAGAACTCGTCGCCGTAAGGCGCCGCGCCGTCGGGACGCGTAAGCTCCAACGCTCCGTACACCTCGTCGGTCGAGATATGATAGAAACGCTTGCCCTCCCACTCGCCGTTCCAGCGATTCTTGGCGGCCTGCAACAGCGACAGCGTGCCCATCACGTTAGTGCGGGCGAAGGTGAACGGATCCTTGATCGAACGGTCCACGTGGCTCTCGGCCGCGAGGTGGATCACCCCGTCGATATCGTACTCGGCGAACAATTCGCACATTCGGTCGTAATCGCAGATATCGGCCCTCACGAAGGTGTAGTTCGGCCGATCCTCGATGTCCTTCAAATTGGCGAGATTGCCCGCATAGGTCAGTTTGTCGAGGTTCACGATACGATATTCGGGATATTCGTTAACGAAAAGACGGACCACATGGCTGCCTATGAACCCCGCGCCGCCCGTAATAAGTATGTTCTTCATCGCTTGATATTTTATGTTTATCCGCAAAAACGCCCCGCCTCGCCCGCTGTTCGCCGTCGGCGGCAGGAGTGCGCGAGCCTCGGGCGAGCAGCAGTCCGCCGCGTGGGGCGGCGGCGAACTGCCGATATCGCACAGCGATATCGAAATATCGGCCAAGAGCTTTTACGGATCGCCATTCGATTTTTCGTTCAAAGCATTATTCTCGGGCGAACATGCGCCGCAGGCAGTAGATCATCGAGTCGCGCCAGTGAGGGATCTCGATGCCGAAAGTTGTCTTTATCTTGGTCTTGTCCAGAACCGAATACGGAGGCCGCGCGACCTTCGACGGAAACTCGCTGCTGTGGCACGGCACGATTTTGCAGTCGCGGCCCGTCGCCGTCGCGATCTCGCGCGCGAAATCGTACCACGAACACACACCCTCGTTCGAGAAGTGGTATACGCCCTCGTTGCCCTCGTACGTGCCGCCCTCGATTACGGAGAAAAGCGCCAGAGCCAGATCGCCCGCATAGGTGGGGGTTCCCGTCTGGTCAAACACCACGTTCAGGCTCTCCCGCTCGGCCGTGAGGCGCAGCATCGTTTTCAGGAAATTATGCCCGTGCTCGGAGTAGAGCCACGCCGTTCTCACAATTATATGTTTGCATCCCGATGCCGCTATGGCCTGTTCGCCGTGAAGTTTGGTTCGACCGTAAGCCCCCAAAGGATCGAGCGGCATATCCTCCGTGCGGGGAACGTTGCCGTCGAGACCGAAGACGTAATCGGTCGAGATGTGGAACAATGTCCCGTCGACCGCTTTCATCGCCTCGGCGAGATTGCGGACGGCATCCGAATTTATGCGCTCCGCCGTCGGCTCGTCCTCCTCGGCTCGGTCGACATCGGTATAGGCCGCGCAGTTGACGATTATTTCTATGCCGTGTTCGGCGACGAAAGCCGCAACCGCCGCCTTGTCGGTGATATCCAGCTCGGCTATATCGGTAAAAAAGTACTCGTTGGGCGACACGGCCCCCAAACGGCGCATCTCGCAGCCCAACTGTCCGTTCGAGCCTGTTACGAGGATTCGTTTACTCTGCATAATAATCTTTGTTGTAATCGAACAAATCCGCGGCGTCCCTTAACCGCGGGTTGGCGGCGTCTTTGGCCGAGAGCAGAATCGCCTCGGCGGGCAAACGCCAATCGATGCCGATATCAGGGTCGTCCCACGCCACAGCGCCCTCCGCCTGCGGAGCATAGGGATTGTCGCACTTGTACTGGAACACGGCCTCCTCGCTCAACACCGAAAAACCGTGGGCGAAACCGCGCGGGATGAACAACTGGCGACGGTTCTCGGCTGTAAGCTCCACCGCGACATATTTTCCGAACGTGGGAGAGCCTCGGCGTATGTCCACCGCGACATCCAGCACGCGGCCCGCGACCACACGCACCAGTTTCGATTGCGCATACTCGCCCTTCTGGAAATGCAGGCCCCGCAAAACGCCGTACCGCGACTTGCTCTCGTTGTCCTGCACGAATCGGACGGGGCGGACCGCCTCGTCGAATCGCCGCTGCGAATAGCTCTCGAAAAAATATCCCCGCACATCGCCGAACACCTCGGGTTCGACGATCGCCACGTCGGGGATCGACGTACCGATCACCCTCATCGCGCGCCCTCCTTTCCCGAACGCTTCACCTCATCCACCACTTTCAACAGATAGCGGCCGTACTGGTTCTTTATCATCGGCTGCGCCAACGACACCATCTTCTCCTCCGAGATCCATCCGTTACGGAAAGCTATGCCCTCCAAGCAGGCGATCTTAAGCCCCTGACGCTTCTCGATCACCTCCACGAAGATCGACGCCTCGGCCAGCGAGTCGTGAGTGCCCGTGTCGAGCCACGCGAAACCGCGTTCGAGTCGTCGGACCTTCAATCGGCCGTTGCGCAGGAACTCCTGATTAACCGTCGTAATCTCCAGCTCGCCGCGGGCCGACGGCTCGATGCGGCCGGCGATGCCGACCACCTCGTTGGGATAGAAATAGAGCCCCACCACGGCGTAATTCGACTTGGGATCGGCCGGCTTCTCCTCTATCGAAAGGCAGTTGCCATCCCCGTCGAACTCCGCCACGCCGTAACGCTCGGGGTCGTCGACGCGGTAACCGAACACCGTCGCCTTGCGCTCCAGCTCGGCCGTGCGGACCGCCTCTTTCAGATGGGCAGAGAACCCTGCGCCGTGGAATATGTTGTCGCCCAGAACCAGACACACGCTGTCGTCGCCGATAAACTTCTCGCCGATGATGAACGCCTGCGCCAGACCGTCGGGACTCGGCTGCTCGGCATACTCGAACCGCACGCCGTAATCGGATCCGTCGCCCAGCAGACGGCGGAAACCGCCCAGATCCTGCGGAGTGGATATTATGAGTATGTCGCGGATGCCCGCCAGCATAAGCACCGATATCGGATAATAAACCATAGGTTTATCATAGATCGGCAAAAGCTGCTTGCTAACGCCTTTGGTTATGGGATAGAGACGGGTTCCGCTCCCGCCCGCCAAAACTATGCCTTTCATATTTCGCAATCGTTTATGCACGCGCCATAAGCAACGTGAAATACAAAAATAGGATTTTTTTCGGAAAACCGACAATTTTCAGAGGCAATTATGTATCTCGGCCTCATACGACGACGGCAGCCGCTCCCGTGAAGGAAGCGGCCGCCGCGACGTCGGGCGCGCCCGATTACTTGAGACAGCTCTTGAAAAAGCTCTCCATACGATCGAACGGGATGACCCGCATGTTGTCGTACAGATCGACGTGACTCGCATCGGGGACGATCAAAAGTTCCTTGTTGTCGCCCGTAAGCCGTTTGAAAGCATCCTCGCCGAAGTAGCGTGAATGGGCATTTTCGCCGTGGATAACAAGTACCGCGCTGCGAATCTCGTCGCTGTAAGCCATAATCGGCGCATTAAGGAACGAGAGCGACGACGTGGCGTTCCAGCCGTCGTTGGAGTTGAGCGAACGCGCGTGATAGCCGCGCGGGGTCTTGTAATAGTCGTAATAATCCCTCACGAACTGCGGCGCGTCGTCGGGCAGAGGATCTACCACGCCGCCCGCGCGGGCATAGGCGCCGCTCCTCGCATCCTCGGTGCGTCGGGCGTTCAACCGCTTGCGGAGCTCGTAACGCGCATCGGCATCCATCGAGTCGAAATAGCCGTTTGCCGTGCATCGGCTAATGTCGTACATGGTGGACGCCACGGTCGCCTTGATGCGCGTGTCGATGGCGGCGGCGTTGATCGCGAAACCGCCGAATCCGCAGATGCCTATGATGCCTATGCGCTCGCCGTCGACCTCGGGCAGCGTCGTCAGGAGATCCACCGCCGCGCTGAAATCCTCGGTGTTGATGTCGGGCGAGGCCACATGGCGCGGTTCGCCGCCGCTCTCGCCAGTAAACGAGGGATCGAAGGCCAGCGCGACGAAGCCCCGCTCGGCCATAGTCTGCGCATAGAGTCCCGACGCCTGCTCCTTCACGGCGCCGAACGGGCCGCTGACGGCGATGGCGGGCAACGGCCCCTCGGCATTCGAAGGCTCGTAAAGATCGGCGGCGAGAGTCACGCCGTATCGGTTTTCGAAGGTCACTTTACGGTGCCGCACAACGTCGCTCGCGGGAAACGTCTTGTCCCACTCGCTCGTAAGATTCAGTTTTTCCATGTCGTATTCGTTTTTTCGGTTCGGTTCGCCGCTCGTGCAGCCCGCCGATGCGGCGAGGCCCAGCGCAACAGCCGCGGCGAGTTTGAAATTCATCGTCTTCATCATCGTATCCGTTTAAGATTCACGAGCGCAAAATTAAAGAGAAAGCCCCGCGGCGACATTACCGTGAGGCTCAAAAAACATTGCCCAAAAGCTCAACCGAAATTCGCGTCGCGTTCAGACAAAAGCGGCCGTCGGCGATACGCCGTACTGCCTCTTGAATGCTGTCGAGAAATGCGACGGATTCTTGAAACCGACCTCGGCATATACGTCGACCACTTTTTTGCCGCCGTTCTTCATCATGGCGTATGCCGCCTCGAGGCGTTTGCGGATGAGCCACTTTTCGGGCGGGAGGTCGCTTATCTTCTTGAAGTCGCGTTTGAATGTGGCCAAACTGCGGCCCGTGTAGTGCGCCAGCTCCTCCATCGAGAACTCGTACATGTAGTTCTCGTTCATGAACTCCATGATGTCGATCTTCCACGGCTCGTTGAAGTCGAACAGCGTCGGCGCGAACCGCTCGTCGATATGCAGCAGCGCGAGCAGCCCCTCCTGCAACTTGAGATTCATCAAATCCTCCTTCGGCTTCACCTCGGGATCGAAATAGGGCGTCATGGAGGCGAAGAGGCTCGCCAGCTCGACCGTCTTCGGCAGCTTCGCAACCTCGGCGGCGAGCTTCGGCGTCGCGGCCGACACCTTGCGAAACTCCGGCTTGCCGTACATCTCGCGCAGGAAACGACGCGTGAACATCATGAAGATGCCGCAGTAACGTTCCCCCTCGCACGGCCTCTTGTACATGGTTATGTGGTGGTCGCGCGGAATGAAGACGCACTCGCCCTTGCCGACGCGGATACGCTCGCGTCCGTTGTCGAGAATCATTTCGCCCGAATACACGTAATTGAGGGCATATTCGCGCGAGCGATGCGTGCACGCCTCCGCATCGTCGTAAAAGAAACTGAAAAACACATCGTTGTAGTTGAATATCAACTTCATCGGCTCCGTTCGGTCCGCAACTGCCCTATCCATACGACAAAATAATTACTATCCGATTACACTTATTTCAGATCGAGAACTCCGCGCCTCGGCGCAAATGTACGAAAATTCCCCGCCTTACCGATAAGGCGGGGAATAATATTCGTCGCGTCCGCAGCCGCGCGGCTACTTCTCGGGGCGCATGACGACCTTCACGAGGTTGCCGTCGTCGAGCATCTTGCTCATGAAAGCCTTCACGTCGTCGGCGGTAACGGCGTTGATCGCCGCCTCGTACTCCTTCGTATAGTCGATCTTATGGTCGTACCAATGCGTTATGGCCTGCGACCACCATCCGTTACGCTCCATCGACGCCTTGAGGTTCTTGAGCTGGTATTCGCGGGTCTTGTCCATATCCTCGGCCAGAGGTCCCTCGGCGGCGATCTTCTCGATCTCGGCCATCACGATCTCGCAAAGCTCGTCGGCCATCTCCTCGTTGGTATCGAAAATGATCTGCATGATATACATCTCCGCGGGTCTGTCCTGAATACCGCCCACGACCTGCACTCCGTACGTGCCGCCCTTCTCCTCGCGGATCGAGCGGAGGTAACGGTTGCTGAGCGCCTGCGTGAGGAATATCATGGTCATGCGGTTCTTCAGATTGTAGTCCGCGTCGCCAGTGAAGTTATAGCATACCGAAACTTTGGGCTGTTCCATCTTGGCGGTGAAATCATTATCGACGCCGCCGCTTACGGGACGCACCTTGTCGTCGGTAATTCCGTTCGTATGCTTCTTGGCCGCGGGCAGCGAACCGATATACTTCTCGACAAGAGGTTTCAGCGTCTCGGGATCGATGTTGCCGATAAAGGTGAAGCGGAAATCGGCGGCGTTGGAGTAGAGCGCCTTGTGGATGTCGGCCATGCGGTCGAGCTTCACCGTCTGCAACAACTCGGGAGTGAGGTTGCGACGGCGGGGATTATCGCCGTAAAGAGTCTTCGTGACATTGTCACTGAAGATGAAATCGGGGTCGCTCATCTGGTTGGCCAGCATCGACTCGTAACGCTTCATGAGGGTCGCGAAGTCGTCCTCCGAGAAGCGCGGCGCGGTGAATTGCAGATAGAGGAGCTGCAACATGGTCTCCAGATCCTTCAGCGACGAAGAACCGCTCGCCGTGTGCTTGTACTGTCCGACGGTCACGCCGGCCGAAGCCACCTTGCCCGAGAGCTGCTTGCGCAGATCCGAAGCCGAGAACTTCGATATACCCGACATGTTCATAACGGCCGACAACATCTGCGCCGAGTAGTAATCCTCGTCGCCGAATATGGCCGCGCCGCCGTCCGACATAGCCGTAACCGATACTCGGTCGGCCTCGTAAGGGGTCTGCTTGACTACTACCTTTATGCCGTTCTTGAGCGTCCACTCGGTCGTGCCGAGGTTCTCGTTCACGACGGTCTTCTTCACGGGCGAACCCTTCAAAACGACATCCTCGCCGATCAAAGGCTCCTTCACGACGTTGTCCTCGAACGCCTCCACATCGGCGGCGACCGAAGCCTTCAGCATCTCGACCAGCTCCTGCTCGGTCGGAACCTCGACGCCATCCTTCTTGGGCGAACGAGCCATGATAACGGCGTTCTTCAAGGGATCGTAGAGACCTTGCACCGTTTTGTTAATCATGTCGAGATCGATCATCTCCACCAACTGCTTGTCCAGATCGTGCTCGGTCTGCGCGTCGGGCATGGGCTCGCCCAGACGGAAATTATTGATGCAACGCTCGGCGAACGAGTCGTGACGACGGTCGTCGCGGCTGTTGTACTGCGTCTCGATGCTCGACAGCAGATTGTTCTTGGCGCGCTCGTACTCGCCCTCGGTGAATCCGTAACGGCGCATGCGCTCCATCTCGGTAAGCAGGGCCTTGTAACCCTCGGCCAGCTTGCCGTCGGCCGTACGCACGTATCCGCCCGTGACGTCGAGCGTGGGACAGATTCCGAAGCTGCTCACGGGGTCGAACGACGCGCCGAGGAAAGGAGCGTCGGGCTTGCGCGAAATGTCGTTCAGACGCTCGTTCATCATTATCGATATGTAGCTCGAAACGATATCGACCATTTCGGCAGCCACCAGACCCTTGTACTGCTTGGGCATGGCCTGCTGCTTGTAGAGGATTTGCAGATACGTGCTCTGCATTTCGGGATCGACGAAGACACTCACGATAGGCTCGTCGTTGTCGGGCACGGTTATCACCTCCTTCTTGGCGGCGTCGGCCGCGGGAGCGGGAATGTCGGCCATCACGCTCTTGATCTTCTGCTCGATGGCGTCGACGTCGATATCGCCGACCACGACCACAGCCTGATAGTCGGGACGATACCACTTATTGTAGAACGACTGCAAATCGTCGTGCGAGAAGCTCTTCAGGCCGTCGAGATAACCGATAAGATTGCGCTCGGCATACTTAGTGCCCTTGCCCGCCGCCTTCAGCATGTCGATGGTCGAACGCCACGAAGCGCCGTCGCGCGTGCGCAACTCCTCCATAATCACTCCGCGCTCCGAATCGATCTCCTCGGGCTCCAGAGCGATGAAGTGCGACCAGTCGTGCAGGATGAGCAACGCCGAGTCGATGACTCCCTCGCGCTGCACGGGAACATCGCTCATGTAGTATTGCGTCAGGTCCCACGAGGTGAACGCATTAAGGTTGGCTCCGAACTTCACACCGATCTTCTCCAAATACTCGATCAGGGTCTTGTCGGGGAAATTCTTGGTGCCGTTGAAGGCCATGTGCTCCAGAAAGTGAGCCAGACCCTGCTGCGAATCATCCTCCTGAATAGCTCCTACGTCGTGTACGATATAGAAGTTGGCCATGTTCTTCGGCTTCTCGTTGTGACGGACGTAGTAGGTCAGCCCGTTGGGGAGCACGCCCGTGCGAATCTCCTTATCGGCCTCGATGGGCTTCATGCGATCGACCTGCGCCTGCGCCGTCATCGCCATACCCCCCACGAGGAGTGCCACGGCGATAAGTAATAGTCGTTTCATAATTGTATTGATTATTGATAACACGCAAATATACACACAATTTCGTCGGATTGCAAATGCGCATGCCGTTAATTCCGCGCTCCGCATCGAGGACAGAACCGTCGTCAGATGCCGACGGACGACGATTTTATCCGATTTTTTTGCATCGCGATTAACAATCATAAGAAAATATCGCTATATTTGTAATAAGATAAAACCAACAACCAAACATACGTATTATGAACGTTAATAATTTGATGGCAGATCTCGAACGGAAGCATCCGGGTGAAAGCGAGTATCTGCAAGCAGTACGCGAAGTCCTCGAGTCGGTCGAGGAGGTTTACAACGAACATCCCGAGTTCGAAAAGGCTAAAATCGTCGAGCGTATGGTCGAGCCCGACCGCATCATCACCTTCCGCGTGACGTGGGTGGACGACAGCGGCGAGATACAGACCAACATCGGTTACCGCGTGCAGTTCAACAGCGCCATAGGCCCCTACAAAGGCGGCCTGCGATTCCACAGCGCGGTGAACCCCTCGATGCTGAAGTTCCTCGGCTTCGAGCAGACGTTCAAAAACGCGCTCACCACTCTGCCGATGGGCGGCGCGAAGGGTGGTTCGGATTTCAGCCCCAAGGGCAAGTCCGACGCCGAGATCATGCGTTTCTGTCAGGCATTCATGCTCGAATTGTGGAAGAACATCGGCCCTGACACCGACGTTCCCGCAGGCGACGTGGGTGTGGGCGGCCGCGAGATCGGCTATCTTTACGGCATGTACAAGAAACTGGCGCGCGAATACAACACGGGCGTGCTGACGGGCAAGGGCATAACGTGGGGCGGATCGCTCATACGTCCCGAGGCAACGGGATTCGGCGCGCTCTACTTCGTTCAGCACATGCTGCATCAGGCGGGCAAGTCGATCGAGGGCAAGACGGTGGCGTTGTCGGGCTTCGGCAACGTGGCTTGGGGCGCAGCGACCAAGGCGACAGAGTTGGGCGCCAAGGTGATCGCTATATCGGGACCCGACGGCGTGATATACAATCCCAACGGAATGACTCCCGAGAAGATCGACTACATGCTGGAGCTTCGCGCGTCGAACCGCGACATAGTGGCTCCGTTCGCCGAGCGTTTCCCCGACGCGCAGTTCATAGCGGGCAAGAAAGCATGGAGCATAAAGTGCGACATAGCCCTGCCCTGCGCATTCCAGAACGAGCTTAACGGCGACGACGCCAAAGAGCTTCTCGCGAACGGCACGTGGTGCGCGGCCGAGGTGTCGAACATGGGTTGCACCCCCGAGGCTATCGCCGAGTTCCAGCGCGCGGGCATCCTCTTCGCCCCGGGCAAGGCGGTGAACGCGGGCGGCGTGGCGACTTCGGGATTGGAGATGACCCAGAACGCCCAGCATCTGTCGTGGTCGGCCGAGGAGGTGGACAACAAACTGCACTACATCATGTCGCAGATCCACGAGGCGTGCGTGCGTTACGGCGAGCAGCCCGACGGCTGTATCAATTATGTGAAGGGCGCCAATATCGCCGGCTTCATGAAGGTGGCTCACGCCATGTTGGAGCAGGGAATAATCTAACGTCTATCATATTATGAAAACGCGGCCCGCTCAACATAAGCGGGCCGCGTTCTTTTACACGATTATCTGCTTCGGACTCGCGCATCCGCGACTACCGACACGAAGCAAAACGACCGCTTCGAATAAATTCGAGCGGTCGTTTCATTTCGGTCCCGCGCCTGCGGCGCTTTCCGTTCTTCGAGCTGTTGACGAGGCTTGAACTCGTGACCTCTTCCTTACCAAGGAAGTGCTCTACCACTGAGCTACAACAGCATTCATCCCTAAAAGGCGATGCAAAAGTAGGAAACAAAATCGAATCGACCAAAAATTTCGCCTCTTTTTTACGTCTTTCGATGCAAAAAAATATCGCCGCCTCATTGCCGTCCCATGATTTGCGCCACGACAACGCCTCTGGCACAATCGGTTAAAACGTCAGATCGAGCTCCACGACCTCGCCCGCGGCAAACGACGCCGCCACATCGATTATACGTTGGTTGCGGCTGCCGCGAAACAGCAGCGAGGTGTCTCGCTCCGACAGCACGAACCGCCCGTCGACCAAAACGTCCACCGCGCGCAGCAGCTCCTCGCAAGCTCCTCCGCGCCCCGCGATCTCCTCGAACGTAAGGCCCGTATAGCACCATATCGTCTTGTCGGTACGCTCTCGCACGGCCCGAGCCAACGCCGCGAACCCCTCGGCCTGAAACATAGGATCGCCTCCCGAGAAGGTCACGTCGAGATCGGCATCCACTATCCGCTCCAGCACGGCCGAGATACTCATCTCCTCGCCGCCCGCGGGATCCCACGACTGCGGATTGTGGCACCCCTCGCAACGGTTGGCGCATCCCGCGCCGTAAATCGAGGTGCGCAGCCCTACCCCGTCGACCGACGTCCCCTCGACTATGCGCAGCACCCTCAACGACGACGCGCCGCCCGACGACGCGCCGCCGTCGCACGCAAAGGTCCGCATACGCGGACCCTGCTTACCGAAAGAGATCGAATTGCGCGCCATCCTATTTATGAATAACGCGATCGCGCAACTCGGCGAGTTTGGCGTTGTTCCAGCGGTCGGTCGTGCCGACCAGATACCCCGTTATGCGCTGCAACTTGTCGATATTTCCGCTGCCGCACTTCGGACATGCGGTCAGATTTTCGGCGGCGTCCTCGTAACCGCAGTCCATGCAGCGGTTGCGGTTATGGTTCACCGAACTGTAACCTATGTCGTACTTGTCCATCAGATCGACGATATCCATGATCGCCTGCGGATTGTGCGTCGCGTCACCGTCGATCTCGACATAGAATATGTGTCCGCCGCCCGTGAGCGCATGATAGGGAGCCTCCACCTCGGCCTTGTGCTTGGGCGAGCAATGATAATAGACGGGCACGTGGTTCGAATTGGTATAATAAACCTTGTCGGTAATGCCTTTCAGCTCGCCGAAATCCTTGCGGTCGCGGCCCGTGAACTTACCCGACAACCCCTCGGCAGGAGTGGCCAGCACGCTGAAGTTATGGCCGTAACGCTCCGAAAACTCGTTCGCGCGGTCGCGCATGCGGCCTACTATTTCGAGTCCCAACTTCTGAGCCTCGGCGCTCTCGCCGTGATGCTTGCCCACAAGGGCGATCAGGCACTCGGCCAGACCGATGAAACCTATGCCGAGCGTACCTTGATTTATGACGCTCTCGATGGTGTCGTTCGGGCCGAGATTCTCGCTGCCCACCCACAACGACGACATCAACAGCGGGAACTGCTTCGCCAAAGCGGTCTTCTGAAAATCGTAACGATTGCACAACTGACGCGCCGTGACCTCCATGACCTCGTCCAGCTTCTCGAAGAACTTCTCGATACGGGCCTTTTCGTCGGCAATATCCATGCACTCGATGGCCAGTCGCACGATATTCATCGTGGTGAACGACAGGTTACCGCGGCCTACCGAGGTCTTCTCGCCGAAACGGTTCTCGAACACGCGCGTGCGGCATCCCATCGTCGCCACCTCGTAAAGATAGCGGTTCGGATCGTCGGCGCGCCACTTCTCGTGGCGGTTGAACGGGGCGTCGAGATTCACGAAGTTGGGGAAAAACCTCCGTGCCGTAACCTTGCAGGCCAGCTTGTAGAGATCGTAATTGGGATCCTCGGGCAGATAGCTCACCCCACGCTTCTTTTTCCATATCTGGATGGGAAATATAGCGGTCGATCCGTTGCCGACGCCCTCGTAAGTCGAGGTGAGCAGCTCGCGGATGATGCAACGCCCCTCGGCCGAGGTGTCGGTGCCGTAATTGATCGACGAAAAGACCACCTGATTGCCGCCGCGCGAGTGGATGGTGTTCATGTTGTGGATAAAAGCCTCCATCGACTGGTGCACGCGGCCGACGGTGCGGTTGATGGCGTGCTGCAACACGCGCTCCTCGCCCTTCAGACCGTCCAGATCGCGCTCGATATAGTCGGGAAATTGCGCATCGTAGAGATGCGAATAGTCCTCGCCGCTGAAACGCTCCAGAGTCTTCACCTCCTCGACGAACGAACGGCGCACGTACGGAGCCAGATAGAAATCGAACGCGGGGATAGCCTGACCGCCGTGCATCTCGTTCTGCACCGTCTCCATCGAGATACAGCCTATGATGCTGGCCGTCTCGATGCGTTTGGTGGGACGCGACTCGCCGTGGCCCGCCTGAAAACCGCGCTCCAGAATCTTGTCGAGCGGATGCTGTATGCAGGTGAGCGACTTGGTGGGATAGTAATCCTTGTCGTGGATGTGGATATAGTTGTTGCGCAGCGCGGTGCGGGTCTGCTCGGCGAGCAGGTAATCGTCGACGAAAGGTTTGGTGGTCTCGCTGGCGAACTTCATCATCATGCCCGCGGGAGTGTCGGCGTTCATGTTGGCGTTCTCGCGGGTGATGTCGTTGCTCTTGGCCTCGATTATCTCCAGAAATATGTCTCGCGTCTTGGCCTTGCGGGCGATGCTGCGCTTGTCGCGATAGGCTATGTAACGCTTGGCGACCTCCTTGCGGGGCGAGTTCATCAACTCCATCTCCACCATGTCCTGAATCTGCTCCACCGACGTCTTCTCGGCGCCGCGGCACTCTATACGGTCGGTGATCTTGTACACCAACGTCTCGTCCTCGCCCCGCTCGGTGGTGAGCATGGCCTTGCGGATCGCGGCGGCTATCTTCTCGCGATTGAAGCCTACCACGCGTCCGTCACGTTTAACTACTGTCTGTATCATCTTACTTAGTCTTTAATATTCGTCGCCGTTGCAGACGAAACGCGACCATCGCGCTCCGCATGCAAAAACCGATAGTGATGAAAATTTCGGCCTGCCATACGCTCTTCGCCCGAAAACATACGGCTCGCATATCCGACAGGCAGGTCTTCTGACTCGCTCCGGCCGCACGGTCTTCCCGCCCGAAGGCAGTGACCACGAGATTGTACGGCGTTTCGGGGGAGCTTACAGCTACGGGGATAGTCCCTGAATCGCACAGGCGTTCCCTTTTAATCTCCGTCGCGGGGCATGAAGCGCGCTAAAGGAGAACCCATCGCGAGAACAAAATTAAAGATTAGCCGCAACAGCGCAAACCGCTCTCGGCAAAAGTTATCAACAAATATTACACATTAGCGTTATCATCTATGAATCAATATATTACGCATCATATTAATTTACAATGAATAACAGTCTGACGTACATAACGAATCCCCCTCCCGCGGCGATTTCGCAGGGGGGGGGCACGTTTCACAAAAATTTACATCGGACATTCCGACATCGCCGTGCGATGTCGGCAGTTCGCCGCCGCCCCACGCGGCGGACTGCTGCTTGTCTTCGACTCGCGCAATCCTGCCGCCGTCGGCGAACAGCATACCGCCCGCGCATATTTGCGCATAGAGAAACTACATCGATTATCTTATCCGCCGATATCCGTAGACCGCCAGATCGCCAAGCTCCTCCTCGATGCGGAGCAGTTGGTTGTATTTCGCCATGCGGTCCGAACGGCTCAGCGAACCCGTCTTTATCTGACCGCTGTTCACGGCGACGGCTATGTCGGCTATGGTGGCGTCCTCGGTCTCGCCCGAGCGGTGCGACGTCACTGTGGTGTAGCCGTGGCGATGCGCCATCTCTATGGCGTCGAGCGTCTCGCTCAACGAGCCGATCTGGTTCACCTTAATAAGTATGGAGTTTCCGCACTTCTCGGCGATGCCTTTCGACAAGAACTCCACGTTGGTCACGAACAGATCGTCGCCCACGAGCTGGCAGCGGTCGCCGATGCGCTCGGTCAGCTTGCGCCAGCCGTCCCAGTCGTTTTCGCTCATGCCGTCCTCGATAGAGTCGATCGGATACTTCGAAACCAACTCCTCCAGATAGGCTATCTGCTCGTCGGCCGTGCGTCGCGCGCCTTTCTCGCCCTCGAATAACGTATAATCGTAAACGCCGTCGCGGTAGAACTCCGACGAAGCGCAATCCATGCCTATCGTGACATCCTCCGAGGGGCGGTAACCGGCCGCCTCGATTGCCGCGAGGATAGAATCCAAAGCATCCTCGGTACCCTTCAGCGCGGGCGCGAAACCTCCCTCGTCGCCCACGGCGGTGCTCAGTCCGCGTTCGTGCAACACCCGTTTCAAGGCATGGAACACCTCGGCGCCCATGCGTAACCCCTCGCGGAACGACGTCGCGCCGACGGGACGTATCATGAACTCCTGAAATGCTATCGGCGCGTCGCTGTGCGACCCTCCGTTGATGATGTTCATCATCGGCACGGGCATCACATAGGCATTCGTGCCGCCGATATAACGGTAGAGCGGCATGCCCAGATAATTCGCCGCCGCCTTCGCCACGGCCAGCGACACGCCGAGGATGGCGTTCGCGCCCAGCTTCGATTTGGTCGGCGTGCCGTCCAACTCCAGCATCTTGCGGTCGATGCGACGTTGCTCCAACGCCGACATGCCCCACAGTTCGGGAGATATCACCTCGTTCACATTCGCCACGGCTTTCAACGTGCCCTTGCCGCCGTAACGCAGCGCGTCGCCGTCGCGCAGCTCCAACGCCTCGTGCTCGCCCGTCGAGGCCCCCGACGGCACCGAGGCGCGTCCCATGACGCCCGACTCAAGAATTACATCCGTTTCCACGGTGGGATTGCCGCGTGAATCCAGAACTTCGCGCGCGACGATCTTTTCGATTCTCATAATATATGCTCTTTTGCGCGGCGCGCCGCAAACGGACGCCGCAAGGTTGGTAAATTACGGTTGCGATTGCAAATATCGTTCTTTCGCAATCGGATTATTTGTTAATTTTGCATCGTATAAACATTTACCCCCTATGCGAAAGATAGAAGTCTGCTGCTCATCGCTCGCCGAAGCCCGCGAAGCCGAGGCGGGAGGCGCCGTAAGAATAGAGTTGTGCGCCGCCATCGCCTGCGGAGGCGTCACCCCGAGCCGCGCGCTCATCGACATGGCGGCCGAGGCGGATCTCGGCCTCGACGTTAATGTCATAATCCGCCCGCGCGAAGGCAATTTCCTCTATACGGCCGAGGAGGCGGAGATCATGCGCCGCGACATAGCCTACTGCCGCGAGGCGGGAGTGCACGGCGTGGTGATCGGCGCGCTGACCACCGAGGGCGATATAGATATGGAGATGTGCCGCCGCATGATAGATGCCGCGGGAGAGATGTCGGTGACTTTCCACCGCGCATTCGACGTGTGCCGAACGCCCCGCCGCGCTCTGGAGCAGATCATAGACTTGGGTTGCGACCGCCTGCTCACCTCGGGACAACAGCCCGCGGCCGAGCAGGGCGCCAAGCTCATAGCCGAACTCGTCCGACAGGCCGACGGACGCATAATCGTTATGCCCGGGGCGGGCATACGCCCCTCGAACATAGCCGACATCGAGCGCATCACCCGCGCCGAAGAGTTCCACTCGACGGCACGAAGCAGTGCGCCCGACGGCATGTCATACAGAAATCCCGATGTCAGCTTCGCGGTCGAGGCGGACGAAACCATAGTCCGCCGCACCGACCGCCGCGTGGTGTCACAGCTTGTGAATGACGCTGTTTAGCTGCTCGCCGAGCGAGGTGTTGTAACCCTGCGAGAAGTAGACGATGCGGCCGAAGCTGTCGCACACCGCCACCACGGGCAGCGTCCGCTGCGGCGAGTTGCAACCGTCGCAGATCATCCCGCGCACCTTGCCGTCGATATCGACCCCGTAATGCGCCTCGACATCGCCCATCATCTTGCGGTCGAATTTGGCGGCATCCTCGGCCGAAGGGCTCAGCACCACCACGGGACGCCCCCACTCTTTCAACGCGCCCGCCATCGAGGCCAAGTCGCGCAGCGCATGGTTGGTCGGCTCGTCGCCCGAACCCATGACGGCCACAAGGAAATAGCCGCGTCCGGTGGTTGAGAGCAGCGACACCTCCTCCTCGCCTCCGTCGGGCATGTATCGTTTCTCGGCATCCATGAATCCCAACACGCTCACATCGTCGTCGGCGCGGCGCATTACGAGCTCCACATCGGTGGTCTCACCCTCGACGATACGGAACGTCACGGCGCGCGAAAGCACCTTGCCGCTCGCCATGCGGCGACCCGAAGTGAGCATATAATAGCCCTCGTCCAGCGTAAACGAACGGCTGAAACGCCCCGCCGAGGCGTCAGCCCCCAACTCGGTGGCGTCGCCGCCGTCGAAGCCGAGCAGACGGCAACGTCCATCCTCGATCTTCGACAAGGTGAAGTGACGATAGTAATCGGGGTCGGTAAGCGACGGATCGGCCGTCTTGTCGTATGTCATGCGCATGTAGCCCACCCGACGCTCGCGCTCGGCCACGGGACCGTCCAGAAGCACGTCGATCCACTCGCCGTCCGCAAGATACTGCACCTTGCCCGTCATGCCGTCCACGCGCGCGGGCAGACCGAACGAGCGGCACGCGGCAACGAAGAATATGCCGCGCGACACGCCGTCGGCGCGACGGCAGCGCAGCACGCCCGCAGGTGTACCCTGCAAGCGGCGGGGATTATACTCGTCGGCCGAGTCGATATTGTCGCGCGTCCACTTTATCAGATCGGCGGCCGTCGGCGCATCGCCCGTCTCGGGCGCGAGAGCCTCGCGGATCGCGGTGCGGTAGGGACGCAGGAACTCGCTCGCGATACGCGGACAGAGCACGTAGCGCACGTATTCGTCGGTAAGTTCGGCAGCGGGCGTAGACGAAAGCGCGTCGCTCAACACCTCGCAAGGCGTATCGCGCAGATCCTTCTGCGACAGCGACCGCAGCATGGCCACGGCGCGGGCGCGGTCGGCCTCGGGCACACCGTAGATAAACTCCTTCACTTCGCTGTGGTTGCCCTTGGCGGCGACCAACAGGCGGCGCACCTCGGGTTCGTATACCGAATCCGTCGGATCCTCGGTCATGAAGGTAGCCGTGTAGGCCATTCTTATCGAATCCTCGCGCGCGAGCCGCACCTTGTTAAGCGCGGCGGCCTCCTCGCTCACGTGAGCAGGTATCTCGCCCTCGGCGGGAGGGGTTATATCCTCCACCATCTCGATCGCGTCGCCATCCTTGCGATCGAGTCTAACGGCAAGGCTTTCCGAATCGAGCTTCGCCACGCCGAAACGACCTTCGTGCGATGCCCAGACCATCATATCGCCCAAGCCCGTATGCAGGACCACTTCGCCGCGATCGTCGCTCGTCATGGTGACCACGGTGCAGAACTCGCCGTAATTGTAGATCTTGAACTCCACCGTCGCGCCCGATACCGCCTTGCCGTCGGCATCCTCGACGCGCACCGTCGCGCGGCGCACGGGGGCATAGTTGCCCACGACGTTTATTTCGGTGAAACACTTCGTGCGGCGTATCACATCCTCGGGACCGCGATAGTCACCGAAGACGCAGGTGTGCATCAGCATGGCGCGCGCGGCGGGCTGGTTGAACCACGCCACGTTAAGCTCGGGTTCGGGTTCGCACGCCCCGAGGAACGACCACTTGCCGTCCACCCACACCTCGACCCAAGCGTGGTTGTCGTCGGTATGCGCCCAGCGCGGCGTGTAGACCTGACGCGCGGGAATACCCACGGCGCGCATGGCGGCCACCGTGAAGGTCGACTCCTCGCCGCAACGCCCCTCGGCGGTACGCATCACGGCCAGCGGCGACGAAGTGCGGCTGTCGGAGGGGGTATAGGTGGCCTTCTCGTGGCACCAGTGGTTCACCTCCAGCGCGGCGTCGTGCAGCGACATGCCCGCGACACGGCTGCGGAGCGTATCGTAATAGATCATGCGGAACTCGTCCAACCGCTCGTTGTTAACCCGCACGGGCAGCACGAAGTGACGGAACAGCTCCTCGGGGATGTAGCGCCCCCACGGCATCTCGCGACGGGCGCGAAGCGACATGCGCACGTTGTCGAGAAAAAATTCGCCGTCGTAATCGCCCGCGTCGGTCGTGCTCATGGCTCCGTAAAGGAACTCCATCGCCTCGCGCTCCTCGGTCGACAGTTCGCCGTCGAAGACGGTAAACAGATCGCCGTCGGAGAGCATGGCCCGACGAGCCTCGAATTCGTCGTGTATCTCGCGACGCAAATCGCCGTCCGAGATGAAGTGGCGCGCGCAGCCGACCGAAAACGCGGCCGCCGCGATGCAGATCGAGTGAAATAATCTTGTGACGTTCATTTCGAATGATGTTTTGCCGTAAAATTACAAATAAAAAACTAATTTTACACCGAAAAAACACACGATTATCCGTTTCGCGACGCCTTTGGGCACTGTTATCCCCGGCGGCTCGCGCTTCGCGCCCCCGCAGCCGAAGACAACCAACGCACGATCGCGCAAAACACCGTCAATGAACCGCTCGAAAGGAAACATCGCCGCCCTGCTGCCGCTCGCCGTATTTCTCGGCATCTATCTCATAGGATCGCTGCTCGCGAACGACTTCTACAAGATCCCCATCGTCACGGCCGCGATGATCGCCTCGATATGCGCCGTGGCCATGACCCGCATGCCGCTCTCGGAGAGTATCGGCCGCTACACGCGCGGCGCGACCGACATGAACATCATGCTGATGATCTGGATCTTCGTACTGGCGGGAGCATTCGCCGCGTCCACCAAACAGATGGGCGCCGTCGACGCCACGGTGTCGCTCACTCTGCGAATAGTGCCCGAACGGTTCCTCCCCGCGGGGATATTCATCGCCGCCTGCTTCACCTCGATATCGATAGGCACGTCGGTAGGCACCATCGTCGCGCTCGCGCCCATAGCCTCGGCCATCGCCGACCAGACGGGATGCAGCGCGCCGTGGATCACGGCCATAGTGGTCGGAGGGGCGTTCTTCGGCGACAACCTGTCGTTCATATCCGACACCACCATAGCCGCCACGCGCACGCAGGGGTGCAGCATGCGCGACAAGTTCCGCACGAATCTGCTCATCGTGGCCCCCGCGGCGGCGATAACGCTCCTTATATACATATTCTCGCAGAACCACGCGCTGTCGTACGACCATGCCGCGACCGATCTGCAATGGGTGACCGTGCTGCCCTATCTGCTCGTTCTCGCTGCGGCGATGGCGGGCGTGAACGTGCTTATCGTGCTGGTGTCGGGAATCGCGTCGGCAGGGTTGATCGGAATCGCCTGCGGCAGGATGACGCCGCTCGACTGGCTCTCGACGGCGGGAGAGGGAATAGGTTCGATGGGAGAACTGATAATCATTACGATGATGGCGGGCGGAATGCTCGAGATGATACGCCTCAACGGCGGCATCGACTACATCATATCGCGTCTCACGGCGCGCATACGAACCCGTCGCGGAGCCGAAGCGGCCATAGCCTCGATAGTGATGTTCGCCGACGTGTGCACGGCCAACAACACCGTGGCGATACTCTCCTCGGGATCCATAGCGCGCAACATCGCCGAGCGTTTCGGGATATCGCCGCGGCGCACGGCGAGCCTCCTCGATACCTTCTCGTGCTTCATGCAGGGCATACTGCCCTATGGCGCGCAGCTGCTCATGGCGGCGGGACTCGCATCCGTATCGCCCGTGGACATAATATCGTATCTCTACTACCCCATGATAACGGGACTCTGCGCCGTGGTTGCAATCATCCTGCAACGGCCGAGATACAGTTAATTCGGGCGGCAGCCTGCGAAGACCGAAAACGAGCGCACGCGAGATTTGCGGGCCTCCGCGGGGCGAGGCTGCGGCCCGCGCGACTCTCGCGAGTCGCATTGAAAGATTTATTGCGGTACAAGATTCCATATTTCGGCGCGGATAGTTTGAAAACTATGCAAAAAGACATATATTTGCCATTATTAAATCGCGACACGATTAAAACCAAATAAAAAAATCGAGATTATGAACAAAATTACCAAACTCTTACTGGCCGCCGTGGCTGTGGTGACACTGGCATCGTGCGGCGGCAACGCAGCCAAGAAGAGCGAGTGCTGCGGCGCATGCAAGGACAATCTGCCCGTCGGATTGCAGCTTTACAGCATCCGCGACGACATGGCGAAGGATTTCAAAGGCACTCTTCAGAAAGTGAAGGACATGGGTTACGACGGCGTGGAGTTCGCCGGCCTGTTCGACAACTCGCCCGAGCAGATCAAGGCTTGGTGCAAGGAGATCGGTCTGGAGCCCGTTTCGGCTCACGTGCCTCTGGCCGACATGTTGGCCGACATCGACAAGGTGATCGCCGACTACAAGGCCATCGGTTGCCAATACATCGTGGTGCCTTACGTTACCGAGGAGCGTCGTCCGGGCGGCGATAAGTTCATGCAGATGATCGAGGAGATCCGTTCTATCGGCGAGAAGGCGAAGGCGGCGGGCCTCACGTTGCTCTACCACAACCACGACTTCGAGTTCCAGAAGACCGAGAGCGGCGAGTTCGGCCTCGACTTCCTTTACAGCTCGGTTCCCGCCGACCTGTTGCAGACCGAATTAGACGAGTGCTGGGTGAAATACTCGGGACAGGATCCCGTGGCATATCTGCAAAAGTATGCGGGCCGCGCTCCCGTCGTTCACCTCAAGGACTACTTCGCCGAGGGCGAGCAGGACGGCGATCCCTATGCGCTCATCGGCCTGAACGAGGGCGAGAAGAAGCAGAACACCGCATTCGAGTTCCGTCCTCTGGGCAGCGGCTTGCAGGATGTGCCCTCGCTGGTTGCGGCGGCCAAGCAGGCAGGCAGCAAGTGGCTCATCGTCGAGCAGGACAACCCCAGCATGGGCAAGACTCCGATGGAGTGCGTGGCAATGAGCATGGAGTACCTGAAGTCGATCACCGCATGCTGCAACGGCAACGAGGCCGAGTGCAAAAACGCCGCGTGCGAGAAGACTGCGAGCAAGAAGGCCGAGTGCGACGGCGCATGCTGCTCGAAGAAATAACGACGTGGCGCGAAAGCGCGAGTCACGAAAGAAAGGTTGCCCGAAAACGGCAACCTTTTTTGGTACACCCTGCTTTTCGACTCAACGACGCGATGTCGGCATATAACGCGGCGGTCGGCAAAAATTACGGAAATATTCGATTTTTAGAAGTTTTTTGTTTCACCTAACCGATTTTTTGCATAACTTTACGGTAATTTGAAAATCACTACAATTCACTAACCTGTAAAACTAAAGCATTATGAGCTCAAAACTATCTCGCTTGGACTTCCTGCGCTATTCGGCGCTCGGAGCATCTACAATGATACTGCCCCGCGCGGTGTCGGCGGCAGTCGCACCCAAGAAGCCGAAAAAAGGCGACGTAAACGATAAGATCAACATCGGTTTCATCGGATTGGGCCAGCAGGCTATCCACCTCCTTTCGGGATTCATCACCATCCCCGAAGTGCGCGTGATAGCGGGTTGCGACGTGTACGATATCAAGCGCGACCGTTTCGTCAACCGCGTTAACAAATATTACGGCGAGCAGGGAATAAAGAACAAGGTGGACATGTACATCAAGTTCGAAGATTTGCTCGCGCGTCCCGACATCGACGCCGTGGTGATAGCCACTCCCGACCACCAGCATGCGCGCATCGCCATCGCAGCTTGCAAGGCGGGCAAGGATATATATCTCGAGAAGCCGCTCACGTTCACCATTTACGAGGGTCAGCGCCTGATCGAGGCCGTTCGCGCCAACAACCGCATACTTCAGGTGGGCAGCATGCAGCGTTCGATGGCGGAGTTCATCCACGCCGCGAACATCGTTCGCGAGGGACGTCTGGGCAAGATATCGCTCATCCACGCATACGTGGGTGAAGGCCCGAAACCCTATACCCTGCCCAAGCAGGAGGTGCCCGCGGGTCTGGATTGGGATCTGTGGCTCGGTCCCTTGGCCGACACATGGCACTACAACCATGAGTTGAATCCCCTCATCACCGCTAACGGCGGCGACGAGTGCTGGGGCGCATGGCGTTGGTATCAAGGTCTCGGCGGCGGGTTCACCACCGACTGGGGCGCGCACATGTTCGACATCGCCCAATGGTGTCTGGGCAAAGACGGTTCGGGTCCCGTGGAGATTCTGCCGCCCTCGGCCAGCCTGCACCGCTGCCTGACCTACCGTTACGACAACGGCGTGGAGATGATACAGAAAGATTTCGGCTACGGACAAGCCGTGAAGATTCAGGGCGAGAACGGATGGATCACCGTACGCCGCGGCGGATTCAACGCGTCGTCGCCCGACCTCATGCCGAGCGATGTGGATCAAAAGGCCGTTTACGAGACCAACGTACCCCACTACCAGAGCTTCGTGAACAGCATCCGTTCGCGTCGCGATCCGAGCGTACCCGTCGAGGTGGGCCACAGTTCGTGCACGGTATGCACCTTGGGTAACATCGCTTACGAGTTGAACCGTCCGCTGTCGTGGAACCCCATAGTTCAGAAGTTCATGAACAACGACGCCGAGGCCAACTCGAAACTCCACTACGAGTATCGCAAGCCTTACGAGCTGGAGTAACATATCGCTCCTCGCAGCGATTATCTCCCGCGCCGCGCCCGATTGTCGGGCGCGGCGTTTCGTTGCCACGGGCCGCAGACTGCGGAAGACCGCGCGTGAGCATTCACGAACGACAGCGGGCCTCCGCGGGGCGAGGTTGCGGCCCGCGCGACTCTGCGAGTCGCATTCGCCCAAAAAAGAGCGCCGCCCGACGAATTGTCGGGCGGCGCTCGCTCTCAACTATTACTATTATTGCCTTTACGCAAGATTCTTGGCTCTCACGGCGCGCAGCATATCGTCGGTCATCGACGACAGATCCCACTGCGGCTTCCAACCCCACTCCTCGCGGGCGCAGGTGTCGTCCAGTTTGTTGGGCCAACTCTCGGCTATCGACTGCTTCACCAGATCAATGTTGTAAACCATCTCGAATTCGGGAATACGCTTGCGTATCTCCTCATATATCATGTCGGGCGTAAAGCTCATCGAGGCGATATTGAAGCTGTTGCGGTGGCGCAACTTCACGGGGTCGGCCTCCATCAACTCGACCATCGCGCGCAATGCGTCGGGCATATACATCATATCCATGTAAACGTCGCGAACGGGGCACACGAAACGCTCGCCCTTAACTGCCGAATAGTAGATCTCCACGGCGTAATCCGTCGTGCCGCCGCCCGGGAGGGTCACGTTCGAAATAATACCCGGGAATCGCACTGAACGGGTATCGACGCCGAAACGGGTATGGTAGTAGTTCGACAGCAGCTCGCCCGTCACCTTGCATACTCCGTAAACCGTATCGGGCTGCATCACCACATCCTGCGGGGTGTTGTCGCGGGGGAAATCGCCGCCGAATGCTCCGATAGAGCTGGGAGTGAACAGCGAGCAATTGTACTGACGCGCCACCTCCAACGAATTGGTCAACGCTCCGATGTTGATCTTCCACGCCAACGTGGGGTTCTTCTCGCCCGTGGCCGACAGCAGCGCCACCAGATTGAAAATCGCGTCGACGCCGTACTTATGCACCAGCAAAGCGTATCGCTCCGAGTCGAGCGCATCGAGCTGTTCGAACGGACCGTCCGCAGCCAACTTCTCCGACGGTTTCAAATCGGCGGCAATCACGTTGGCTCCGCCGTAAATCCCACGCAGATAGGTTACCAATTCGGAACCGATCTGACCTCCTGCACCTACAATAAGTATCTTTTTCATAAGAAACGTTTACAAATCGACCGTAAAGGTAGTGTTTTTTATTAAAATCCGTTAGCGATGAGTCTGTTTTTTACATTTTTATGCAAGAAAATCGACCGATCCGCGAGCGAATCGGTCGAAAAAGTCGCAAAACGGGACCTCAATGCCCGTCGGAATCGAGATCGCAGACCGTAATGGGCTTGGTCAGCGCACGCCACACATACCATATATAAGCCACCACGACGGGGATGAAGAGCGACACCACGCCCATCGCCTTAAGCGTGAATTCGCTCGACGACGAATCGGCTATCGTGAGCGACGATGCGGGATCCGACAGCGACGGATAGTAACACGTGTCGTTCCACCCCGCGCAGAGCAGCAACCCCAGCACCGCGAGGATGCTACCCGCTCCGCTGAACCACACGGCGCGGCGGCTGCGCTTGGCGCCGAGAACGATCCCGCAAAGCACCGCAACCACCCCGACCAGAAACACTGCCGCCACGGCAGGCATGTCGATGAAGTTCTTGAGATACTTATCTTTCACGGCCGACACGACGCCCGTCGCGGGATCGTAACCGTATCCCGTCGAGAGCAGTATCGACGCGACGAAAACCGAAAAAAAGCACAGAAACAGCAGGGCCGTCGGCACGGAGCGACGCGACGCGCGGCGACGGATTCCCTCGTCGTCGATATTGTTTATGAAGAAGTGCAACGCCAACAACTGAGACAGCAGCACGACCGCCACGCCGAGGCAGACGTTGCGGTAGTCGGCAACGGCCTCCAGACCGTGCCAAGGCGACATCCAGCGCGAGATGATCATATCGCCGCCGAGCAACACCATATTGGATCTGTCGACGGTGAAATTCGCCCCCGTAAAGAATGTGCCGACGGCTATGCCCGACAGCAGCGGACCGAGCAGGCCGTTAATAATCAAAAAGGCGTTGAACGTCCGTTCGCCGAAAAGGTTGGCGGGTTTGCGTCGGTACTCGTACGCCACGGCCTGAATGACGAAGACAAACAGAATGGCGAACCAAACGTAATAGGCGCCGCCGAAGCTGGTCGAATAGAACAACGGAAACGAAGCGAAGAATGCGCCGCCGAAGGTTACGAGCGTGGTGAACGTCAACTCCCACTTGCGGCCCAGCGCGCTCGCGATGAGCTCGCGGCCGTCGGCGGTGCACCCGAGCGTATAGAGGAGGCTTTGACCGCCCTGCACGAACATCAGGAACACGAACAACGCGCCGAGCAACGATATGATGAACCACCAATAGTGCTGAAGGAAAGATAATGTAATCATAATCGTCTATTTTTTATCGGGTCCGATACTTATCTGTTTGAACATGATGCTGAGCTCGGCCGCGAGCAGCGCGGTGAACAGTGCGAGCAAAACGAAGAAGGTGGTTTTGACCGAAGCGATCGACATGCTCGATATGGCCACCGACACGGGCATGAGGTTCTGTATGGCCCACGGCTGACGCCCCATCTCGGTAACGACCCATCCCGCCTCCGATGCCAGATAGGCCAGCGGCACCGACCATATCATGATCCGAAGCAACCACCTGCTGCGCGCCAACATGCCACGGCGCAGAAACCACGCCACCGCAGCGAACAAAGCGATGAAGAAAACGCCCGCGCCAACCATAATGCGGAACGAGTAAAACACCATCGGCACGTTCGGCACGCTCTCGCGCGGCGAGGTAAGATAACCGTACCCCAAATAGGCGAAATAGTCCTTCAGGAACGCGGCGCCCTCGCTCGCGGCAGGGTCGAACGATCTTGCTATCGCCGCAGCCTCCGCCTCGTCGCCGCGCCGCAACGCCTCGCGATAGCGAGCCAACTCCCCTATCGCCCGACGGCCGCGCTCCATCTTCTCCGACACCGACATTATGCCCCGTTCGGCGTTGCCGTCGACCAGATCGTTTATGCCCGCCACATAGGCGTCGGCATCGCGATAACTCATGAAAGACAACATCGCGGGAATCTCGACATCGAATCTGTACACATCGCCCGCCTCGCGCTCCGCCTCGGGGCGCAACACTCCGATCAAGGTGAGCGGCGCACGCTCCCTACCGTCGTACAAAGCCTCCATAGCCGCCAGTTTCATGGGCTGCACATCGGCGACCACGGCTCCCGAACGGTCGCCCGAGAGGGCCGCGACGAGCGAAAACACCAGACCGAAAACGGCGGCGACCTTGATGCTCCTCTCGGCCATCGACCGCTCGCACCCCCGCAACAGATACCACGCCGAGACGCCAAGCACGAACACCGCGGACAGCACGAACGACGAAGTGACGGTATGCGAGAATTTGTTTATCGCCACGGGCGACAGCAACACGTCGAAGAAAGAGGTCATCTCGTAACGCACCGTCGCGGGATTAAAGGTACACCCTATGGGATACTGCATCCACGCGTTTGCCACCAAAATCCACAACGCCGACAGATTGGCGCCGATGGCCGTCAGCCATGTCGAGGCAAGGTGGAAACCGCGGCTCACGCGCCCCCAGCCGAAAAACATGACGGCGAAGAACGTCGCTTCGAGGAAAAAGGCCATGATGCCCTCGATAGCCAGCGGCGCGCCGAAGATATCACCTACGAAATGGGAATAATTGGACCAGTTGGTGCCGAATTCGAATTCGAGGATAAGTCCCGTCGCCACGCCGATGGCGAAATTGACGGCGAACAGACGCATCCAGAACTTGGTCGTCCGCAACCACTCCTCATTTCCCGTCCGCACATAGGCTGTCTCCATAACGGCGCACAGGATACTCAATCCCAGCGTCAGAGGCACGAAAAGCCAATGGTAGGCAGCCGTCATGGCGAATTGCGCCCGCGACCAATCGACTACCGACATAAGATCCGCAACCATGATTTTATAGTTTAATAATTACTCGATATTCTCCGTCATTCTCTCCATAACCGCCGAGGCGCGTTCCGAATCGTCCATGCCGCCCGTCGCGGGCGCAAAGAACAACAATCGCAACACGACGAATATCACGACCAATTTTATGACGATCACGAGCCACAGCGTGCGCCCGACATCCATCGCGCGGAATCCGTCGCGATAGAATCGGAACACCCTCGAAAACATATTGTCGGCATCGTTACGTTTCATGCAAATCGTCGTTCGGTCATCATCCGCATCCGTATCGTTCGGTCACGGAATTTCAAAAATAATGAATATCCGCTCTCCGACAATACCGCGAAACCTTTTGAGCATAAAATGAGTCTCGAACGAGCATAGGCGGCAATATTTTGCAAACAAAATATAATTCGCTTACTTTGCAGAACAAACCGATTTTGACAACAATGAACGAACCGCACGCAACACCCGTTATCGACACTCCCCGACTCCGACTGAGACCGTTCCGCGAGGAGGATCTCGACCGATTGTTCGAATGCGCGCGCAACCCCGTGCTCGGCGACCGCGCGGGATGGAAACCGCACGAGACCCGCGAGGAGTCGGAGACGATTCTTCACGAAGTTTTTCTCGGCAAAGAGACCACTTGGGCGATAGAGTCGCGTGAAAACAATCTGCTTATCGGCACCGTCGGGCTCATCACCGATCCCAAACGCGAGAACACGGGATTACGCATGATAGGATATTGGCTCGACCAACCCTACTGGGGCCGCGGTTTCATGCGCGAAGCCTCGGTGGCCGCGCTCGACCACGCGTTCCGCACATTGCGTATGCCGGCCGTCACGGCCACGTGTTATCCCGACAACGACCGTTCGCACGGTCTGTTGCTGCGATTGGGATTCGAGCCGGAAGGGACTCTGCGCATGGCCGACAAAGACCGCCACGGAACGCTGCGCGACCTGCTGTCGTTCATACTTACACGCGAAAAATTTTTATCAACTCATTAAACGATATGAAATACGCAATCATTTCTACCGAAAAAGGCGACATGAAAGCCGAACTGTACGAAAAGGAGACCCCGATAGCGGTAGCCAACTTCATCAAATTGGCCGAGAGCCGCTTTTACGACGGACTGACATTCCATCGCGTCATTCCCGACTTCGTAATACAGGGCGGATGCCCCAAAGGCGACGGCACGGGAGGCCCGGGTTACACCATAAAATGCGAAACCGACGCCGAACGCCAATATCACGACCGCGGCGTGCTGTCGATGGCACATCGCGGCAAGGACACTGGCGGATCGCAGTTCTTCATCTGCCACAATCGCCGCAACACGCAACATCTGGACGGAGTGCACACCTGCTTCGGATGCGTGACGGAGGGTTTGGACGTCATAGACGACATTCGCCCGGGCGACCTCATACTATCGATCTCGATCGTCGAGGAGTAACCCTCAATCGGAGCGGCGATGCCGCTCCGATTTCGTTTGTTCCATGCCGACTTCGTCGCGCGAGCGGTCAGCGATACGATATTCAGGCATTCGACCGACACTCGCAACACACTATCGATTACGCATTTATCGCGGGAACGCAAAATTCGCCCCGAAATTTCTCTCGAAAAAATTTGGATAACGAAAAATTTGATATATCTTTGCACTCGCAATCGGGTCACAAGGCGGCGGTTGCAGAATGAAGTACTGCGGAAATAGCTCAGTTGGTAGAGCACAACCTTGCCAAGGTTGGGGTCGCGAGTTCGAGTCTCGTTTTCCGCTCAAAAACAAGAGGATTGAGAAATCAGTCCTCTTTTCTTTTGTTTGTTGGCGAATTGCGGCAAAACGCTGTTTTATGCCGTTAACGATCTGTTAACCGATCTCAGGTTAGAAAACTCAAGATACGAATACGCTTCCGAACAATCCTATTTATTTTAGATTTTTCTCGGTTTGGCTTAACCGATTGAGGAATAAACTTTTAGCGAATTATTTGACAATCGCGGTAACAAGTTGGCAACTATTCGAATTTCAGCGTTTTACGTTGCATGCTGCCAAATAACTCTTTCTGATTACAAAAAAGTAAAATTGTTTGAACAAGCAATAAATTACATGCTACTTTTTATGCCGACATTACATTTCCCACACTTCAAGAAAAAGCAAGCTATTTGAAGCAAGGTATAAAGATAAGTGTTTTTGTGGGACTTAAAATGAAATAATCCCATACAAAAAATCAATCAAAATATTGTGTGAATAAAGAAGTATTATTATATTTGCATTATACAAGATATTCAATACAATAGTGATAATACCCATGTTATGAGAGATAGTTTTATGATGGATGAATTACTTGATGCTTGGGAAGAAACTTATAAAAAGGGGCAACTTACCTTTTGGGTATTCCTTGCATTGAAAGAGAGCAACAAATGCGTTGAGGATATAAAATATTTCGTAGAGAAAGCTTCTAAAGGGTCAATGTCATGCGAAGAACAAAGCCTATACAGAACCTTACGCAAATTCCAGAACTTGGCTATTGTAGCCTATGAAAACAGGAAAGTGAGCAAAGGGCCTGATAGAAAATATTACTACCTCACAGCAAACGGTTCTCTGTTATTTAGGCGTTTTATAGAACGCAATATATTGATATTTAATGATAATTTTATTATCAACCTTCTAAATAAGTAAGTTATGAAAGCATTAACATTCAGATTGGGACAGTTTGCATTTTTCGGATTGATTTTTACTGTTTTGTTTCATTTGGTTTTGAACCAATGCATAAGCACCGGGAATGGAATAATCATATCACTGTGTGCAATAGCATACTTTTGTTTGATGTTCTTTATAGGGTGGCATTTCGGCAAGAAAGATTTTATAGAGAATGAAATTCATGACATTGGATTTAGATGGCATTGTACAACATACATGTTGTACAATGGAGTCAACATCATTGCTTATTATGTTGGATTAAACACTACAAATCTTAAAGCAATAGGGTTTATATCACTGTTTTGGGGAATTGGCCTATTGGTGCATTTCATATTCTTTTTGACAAACCAACGAAATTCGATAAGAGGATACGATAAAGATGAAATATTCAACTAATCCCAATAATATAGAGCATCCATAGGTTCTATGATGCCGTTTCTAACGATGTAGTTAGATTTACCCATAACCGTATTGCATTAGAATACAACGCAAAGTTACGAGAGAATCGACATCGATGAGAGAATACACACGAACGTATGGTAGCATAGAAGTAAAAACTAAATAGCGCGACTCGTTGAGTCGCGCTATTTAGTTATCGATTAAAAGTCGTTACTTCACCTCCTCGAACTCGACATCTTCGGGCTGCTGGGCGGCGCCGTTATCGGTCGCGCCGTTAGCCGCGCCCTGCTGCTGAGCGCCTTGCTGCGCGCCCTGCTGAGCCTGCTGCGCAGAATAGATATCCTGCGAGGCGGCCTGCCATGCGTTGTTCAGTTCGGCGATGGCAGCGTCGATGGCAGCCACGTCCTGATTCTTGTGCGCCTCCTTCAACTTGGCCAAAGCGCCCTCGATGGCCGACTTCTTGTCGGCGGGAATCTTGTCGCCGTACTCCTTGAGCTGCTTCTCGGTAGCGAAGATATTCGAGTCGGCGGCGTTGATCTTGTCCACGCGCTCCTTCTCGGCCTTATCCTTGGCCTCGTTGGCCTTGGCCTCGTCGCGCATGCGCTGAATCTCCTGCTCGGTAAGGCCGCTCGATGCCTCGATGCGGATCTTCTGCTCCTTGCCCGTGCCCTTGTCCTTGGCCGATACGTTCAGAATACCGTTGGCGTCGATATCAAAGGTAACCTCGATCTGAGGCACGCCGCGCGGAGCGGCGGGGATGCCGTCGAGGTGGAAATGGCCGAGCGATTTGTTGTCGCGCGCCATAGGACGCTCGCCCTGACATACGTTGATCTCCACCGAAGGCTGGTTGTCGGCCGCCGTCGAGAACACCTCGCTCTTGCGGGTGGGGATGGTGGTGTTTGCGTCGATGAGCTTGGTCATCACACCGCCCAGCGTCTCTATACCCAGCGACAGCGGAGTAACGTCGAGCAACAGCACATCCTTAACCTCGCCCGTGAGCACACCGCCCTGAATTGCGGCGCCGATAGCGACCACCTCGTCGGGGTTGACCGAGCGGTTGGGAGCCTTACCGAAGAACTTCTCGACAATCTGCTGGATGGCGGGGATACGGGTAGAACCGCCCACGAGAATCACTTCGTCGATATCGCTCGCCTGAAGGCCCGCGTCGCGCAGAGCGACCTTGCAAGGCTCGACGGTCTTCTGAATCAGATGGTCGCACAACTGCTCGAACTTGGCGCGAGTGAGCGTCATTACGAGGTGCTGCGGGATGCCGTTCACGGGCATGATATAAGGCAGGTTGATCTCCGTGGTGGTCGACGACGAAAGCTCGATCTTGGCCTTCTCGGCAGCCTCCTTCAGACGCTGCAAAGCCATAGGATCCTGACGCAGATCGATCTGGTGCTCGGCCTTGAACGCCTCGGCCATATAGTCGATCAAGACATGGTCGAAGTCGTCGCCGCCCAGATGGGTGTCGCCGTTGGTCGACTTAACCTCGAACACACCGTCGCCCAATTCGAGAATCGAGATATCGAAAGTACCGCCGCCCAAGTCGTAAACGGCCACCTTCATATCCGAATCCTTCTTGTCCAGACCATAAGCCAAAGCCGCGGCCGTCGGCTCGTTGATGATGCGGCGCACCTTCAGACCCGCGATCTCGCCCGCCTCCTTGGTGGCCTGACGCTGCGAATCCGAGAAATAGGCGGGCACGGTGATAACCGCCTCGCTCACCTCCTGACCCAAATAATCCTCGGCAGTCTTCTTCATCTTCTGGAGGATGATGGCCGAGATCTCCTGAGGGGTATATTGACGGCCGTCGATATCCACGCGGGGAGTGTTGTTGTCGCCCTTGACGATCGAATAGGGAGCGCGCGTGATGTCAGCCGTGACCTTGTCGTACTGCTCGCCCATGAAACGCTTGATCGAGAAAACTGTTCTCTTGGGATTGGTGATAGCCTGTCTCTTGGCAGGGTCGCCCACCTTACGCTCCGAGTTGTCGGTAAATGCCACTACCGAAGGTGTGGTGCGGTGTCCCTCCGAGTTGGGGATAACCACGGGCTCGTTGCCCTCCATTACCGCTACGCATGAATTAGTCGTACCTAAGTCAATACCAATAATCTTTCCCATAATAGTAAATCTTTATTTGTTCTTATTCTTTTGCAATCCTTAAATTCACACCGCCCGCGCCTTGCCGACGCGGCGGTCGTAACGGATACGAACAAAGGCTATACCAAAAAAAATTGGCACTCAGAAACAGCTATTATGGCGTAAAATACTGCCAACGGCCGCGTCACGTCTGCCATTTTGACCGACCCGCGACTGACAAAGGGCGGCGGCGCCCCCAAAAACGATAACGGGCCGCCCCTTTTCGGGCAACCCGTTTCGAAATCTCCGTCCCGCACGGTCGTTAAATCATAATTCTGCACGATGTCTCGGTCGACATCATTCACACCCTTTCGTCCGCTCGTAAACCTCGCGTCCGAAGTACCCCCAAAATAACCCGTGCGGAAAACGGCAGAGTCCTTAAGAATACGCGCGAACCGCTCGCGGTCGAGTCTCGCGACGCGACCGCACGCTCGCCGACGCGTTATTTGTTCTCGTTCAGGATGCGCATAGCCGCATCGAGAATAGTGGTATCGTCCAAAGTGACGACACCGCCGTCGGGACCTTGTTCAATATGTATACCTACACCTGATTTGGCGTCGAGATGCTTACCGCCGAAATAGTTGCGTACTGACTCTACATCGATCCCGAGTTCATCGGCTATGCGCTGTGAACTTCCGCTGGGCAACTTGTCTTTAATGCGACGCAGTTCGTTGAATGTGATAATCATAATGAATCTATTTTTAGGTTTGTACAAGTAACATTTCCTTTGCAACATAAAGTTACGACTATTTTTCGGTTTCGCAAAATTTAAGCGCAAAAAACACAAAAAAAGAACCATCCTCGAAAGGATGGTCCTCTTTATTACGTATCGGAGCCCGTATCCGTCGCTCGCGGACCGAAAACGACGCTACTCGTCCTCCGATTTCGCCTCGATGAATACCTGCCACAGCAGCGGCGTATAGGGCAGCACCTCGGTAGTCACCGTGGTAGTGGTTTCGGTGTCGTCGGTATCCGTACCGGTGTTGTAGCCGTTGTAATAGGGGCTGTACATATAGTTATTATAAAAACCGCCGTAGCCGCCATAGCCCCCGTAACCGCCGTAATAGTCGTTGTAATAACCGTTGTAATAGTTGTTGCCGTAATAGCTGTTGAAGTAGTTGTAGTAATTCAGGTAGTCGTAATAATTGAATCCGCCCGACGAGGAGGTCGACTTGGTGCCCGAACGACCCACCGCGCCGTAAACGTTCGACGACGAAGAGAGGATGACGTTCCACGCCCCCAGCTTCATCTGCGGAATGGCATAGAGCCAAGCGTCGACATAGTCGTTGGCGGTGCTGTTCTTCTCCGTAACGAACGAGGCGGCAGTGCCTTCATCGTCGACCTTCACATCTTCGTATACGATCTTCTTGACCTCGGGAATATTGCTATCCACAACGAAACCGTCCAGCAGACGCGCCACATACCAGATCTTGGCCGTCGACACCGAATCCAGAGGCTCGGCGTCGGCGGGATCGAGCCCCTTGCCGAAACGCTCTAGAAGAGCCTCGTCGATCTCTTTGTTGATCTGCGCCAACCCTTTAGCGCCGTATATCTTGCCGTATTTGTAATCGGTCTGCGCCTCGAACATCATCGTGTCGCGACCTATGCAGTCGAAATTCAATCCGCGCTCGGGAGTGTAGAGATAGTTGATGTAGAGCGCGGCGATAGAGTCCACCGCCAGATGCCACTTGTCGTCGTAAACGGGCTTCTCGGGCTCCTCTCCGTCGGCGCGCGTCGCGGAGCGCTTGAACGAACGGCGTTTCGCGGCGGCCTCCTCGTCCTTCTTCTCGGGCGCCAGACCTCCGTTCGCCTCGGCGAACGACTTCACCCACTGATCCTCGTAAGCCAGCGGATTGTTCACATGGCCCCACACCTCGACATCCACGATCGTGGGACGGTTGGCGTCCAAACGGTACTGGCCTTCGTAACCGCCGTCGCCACCCATGCCGCCCGATCCCGCGGCGATCGACGAGGGCAGATAGAGACGCATCTTGGTACCGTAACGCACCGAGTATTCCTTGTCGCCTATCTTCAGCTTGTTGCGAATGGCCATATAGGTTCCCTCGAGCATCGAGGTGTTGTTCTCGCCGCAATAGAGGAAAAACGGAGTGTAGTGAGTATGGTCGGTATAGGAGTTCTGCAACCGCGCGAGCTCGGAATTGCGCGTCAGCACCACGTTGCCCGCCAGATCGCGGCAGGTGACGTTGAACCACAACCAAGCGTTATCGTGCCTTACGGGCAGACTGTCGGCTGCGCCTTCGTCCAAAAGCTCGACATAATATTCGCCCGACGGCTGGAAATTATCCAACAGATCGGGACGGTTGATCTCCATCCACGACTGCAACGCGATCTTCTCCACCTCATCGAAACCCATCTCCGTCGACTCGACGCACGAAACGGGAATCAAGGCCGACGCCACGGCCGCCATGCAGAATAAACGATTTATAAACTTCATATCAAATAAACGTTGAATCATAACACAAAATCGCGCCACCTAAGGCGCAACGACCGACGCGCGGCCCTTATTCACCTTGTCGACGGAGTACACCCACAACACGGCCGATTCCTTGGGCACGATGCCCACGACATCGTCGCCGTACGCTGCGTCGAAAGTCATGTAGGCCTCCACCTCGTCGCCCTCGCGACAACCATCTAACGACAATGCGACACCTTTTATTATACTCGTCGCGCCCAATTTCACCCGAAGGGGCTCGGAACTCCAATACTTGGCGTTCAACCCCTCTTCGACCAGCGCTTCGATAACATCCGCGTCGTTCGAGGCGTATATCGACTCTATACGCGGCACGCCGCCCGTAAAGACATAGGCCGTATAGGTCAATTCCACCTCGTCGCCCCACTCCACGAGCGACCGCTCGTCGCGCCCCTCGTCGTAATAGTTGTATATGTAGCGGTACACCACTCGGTCGATGGCATCGTAAAACGGCGGATCGACCTCGAGCGACGACTCGGCATCCTCGGCCGAAATGAGTCGGGGCACATGGGTGGAGGTGAGATATCGCACGATGTCGCTGCGCTGCGACTCTATCGCATCGTCATCGTCGGTACACGCGACCAGCGGCATTACGCACGCCGCCATCAACACCGCTATTCCGATTCGCAACTTCATAACCTCCAATCGTGCAAATTTATGAAAAAATATCCATTCGGCCAATTACGCGCCCGTTTTTATACGTTTCGGCTCCGCGCGGGAGACCTCCGCGCGGCTACAAACGTCGCAACGCCTGCCGCACGGCCTCCTCGACGCTTATCGAGGGCGACTCCTTCACGACGGCCTTCAGGACCTTTTCCGACGCGCTTTTCTGGAACCCGAGCATCACCAGCGCCGCCAACGCCTCGTCGTACGACCCGCCGTCGGCCGCCGCCGGCACCGTCGCTTTGCCGCGAACGGCGTCGACCATCTTGCCGCTCAGCTCCACGATTATCTTTTGCGCGGTCTTGAGTCCCAAACCCTTGACATTCTTCAACAAAACGGCGTTCTCGGTGGCGATTATACTGCGCAACTCGTCGACCGTATACGTAGAGAGTATCATGCGAGCCGTGTTGCCGCCCACGCCCGACACGCTGATCAGGTGGCGGAACAATTCGCGTTCCAACGGCGTGGCGAAACCGTACAACGCCTGCGCATCCTCGCGCACGATGAAGTGGACGTAAAGACGCGCCGCGCACTCGTGCTCGATGGCGGAAAAGGTCTGCAACGAGATATTCATGTAATATCCCACGCCGCCCGCGTCGATCACGGCGTACGTCGGGGCCAGATCGGCCACGGTTCCCGAAATATATTCGTACATAATCTTAAAAACATTTATCGCGGTCGTACATTAATGTGACGGTCCAATATCGAATATGCCATAATTACCCGCGGCCTGCGGCCGCGTTTACAAATCTGACCCACCCATAAATTCCCTCCTCGGAGGGGACTTAGGTCGCTGCGCTCCAAAGGGAAATACATTAAATCATACTATCGCGCAATTTTAACTGCCAATACGACAAAAATAAAGATTTTTTTCTACCTTTGTGAATCAATTGCGTTTTTAATTTAAGAAATCTTCAAAATACGGATAACAGAGTATGAAAAAAGTTTTTTGGACATTGCTCGCAGCCTCGCTCTCGTTTGCGGCGTGCGATAACAAGACGGCCACCGCAGAGAACGAACCCCAAGCCGTCGAAACCGTCACGGGCGGCGACATAGCGTTCGTAAGAATCGATTACGTTCTCGCGCAGAGCGAAATATACAAGACCGAGGGCGTCGCGCTTCAGGAGAAGACCGAGAAGGCGCAGAACGCTTGGGCGCAGAAGGAGAAGAACCTTCAGTACGAGGCCGCGCAGTTGCAGGAGAAATACAGCAAGGGCCTCGTGACCACGGCCGATGCGCAGAAGCAGCAGCAGGCTATCGAGAAAAAGGTGGCCAACTACCAGAGCAACGCGCAGAAAGAGGCTCAGACTCTCGACGAGGAGAATTACGTATTCACCAACCGCACGCAGGATCTGCTCATGCGCGCCATCAAGGAGATAAACGCCGACCATAAATACAAACTCGTACTCAACGCCACGGCGCTGCTCGACGCCGCCGAGGCTCTCGACATCAGCGAAACGGTGCTGGCCAAGGTGAACGAAATGTACGCCGCCGAGAAGAAGACCGACGACAAATCGGACAAGAAATAGTCAACAGCGATCTTGCTACGCACAGCGGCCGAAATTCCTTTCGAAAGGAGTTTCGGCCGTTTCGTTACGGCAGACGTTCCGTTAGGATTCCACATTGTCGCATAACGTCGCCACAGACATATCGGCACGAGAAATTTGCTTCTGCGCCCGAGTTTTCGTATCTTGCGACCCACAAACCGAATCGAAAATGGATTTCATACCTTTCACATTCATCGACCTGATCGATATTCTGCTCGTGGCTCTGTTCATGTTCGGTCTCTACCGCATGACGCGCGGCACGAACGCCCCCTACATACTCTCGGGCATAATAGTCATATATATAGTGTGGGTGGTCACGCGCGCGCTTCGAATGGAGTTGCTGTCCACCATCCTAAGCCAAATAGTAAGCGTGGGCGTGATAGCTATCATAATAGTGTTCCAGCCCGAGTTGCGTAACTTCCTGCAAATGATCGGAATGCGCCGCAAGGGACTCAACTTCATAAACAACATATTCAACCCGCGGCACGGCGCGGAACCCACGCTCCAGCCCGTTATAACGGCCAGCATCGAGATGGCAGCGTCGAAGACGGGCGCGCTCATGGTGCTGGCGCAGGAGAGCGACCTGCGCGACATAATCGACGGAGGCATAACCCTCGACGCGCAATTGTCGGTGGCGTTGCTGGAGAACATATTTTTCAAGAACGCGCCTCTGCACGACGGCGCAGCGGTCATCATGAACAACCGTGTCGTAGCGGCCAAGTGCATCCTGCCCGTGACGCAGTCGCCCGTACCCAAGTCGTACGGCACGCGCCATCGCGCCGCCATAGGCATAACCGAGACGTCGGATGCAATCGTGGTAGTCGTTTCCGAGGAGACGGGAGGCATATCGGTCGCATTCGGAGGCAAGATCGAACGCGACATCGCGCCCCAAAATCTCGCGCAAGCCATATCGCGCCACTTCGTAAACGCCGATTCGGGAAAAAAGCAGAAGAAAGGTCGCGACGCGGCAAAATCCGCATCGGAAAAGGCCGATTAAAGCTCGCGGGTATTGCGCCACTCCACCAACTCGGGAGCAAGCTCGTCTTCGCGATCGATCCACTCGCCGCTGCGCAGCAAGCGTTCCTTGTATCGGTCCATGCGCTCCACGATATCGAAGGTCGGGCGTTCGCGCAATCGCCGCTCATCACGGACCGAGGGACGTATGGTACGGTCGAACACCGATTCGCGCGTCGGCCGCAGCGACGGCACCCACTTGAAATTACGCAAACGCATATCCTGCGTGGGCGGAATCTGCGCTATGGGATATAGCTTGAACGGCACGTCGTTGCGATAAGTCATGCCGACCAACTCCTTGTCCTCGATATAGAACGACGCCGAAGCGCTCTCGAGATATATCATCTGCGTCACCTCGGGCAGATCCTCGTCCTCGCGCTGGAAATAGATGGTCTGGACATTGCCGTTCACGTCGTTGCGATAGATATCGTTATTGCGGAAATAGGCTATCATCACCTTGCCCGCCACCTGATTGTAATAGGTGGAGTCGATCTCCGACACCATGATGGGCGAACCGATGAATTCGGCGCGTTCGATTTGGCGGTTACGGGTGAATATGTCTACCTCGTCGGAGGCTATCTGGTTGGAGTTGTTCCACAAAACGGGATCGATATACAGATGTATGATAGAATCGGTCGATACGCTCACCATCGAATCGCACGCCATCTGAGCGTCGGTGCGGTACATACGGACGTTGCGATAGGCTTTAACCAGACGGTATATGCTGTCCGTCCGCGTAGTATCGGCAGCCGTCGGCACAGAATCCTCATTCATGGCGCGTGCCTCGGCAAGGGCGATGCTGTCTTCCCTCTCCTTCGCCGCCACGCTGTCGCGGCCGTCCGCATGGCCGTGCCGCAACAGTTCGCTGCGCGCAGCAGCAAGGCTGTCGAGCGAGTCGAGAACCGAAACATCTCCGCCGCGGCGAAGCATGCGTTCGCGCAACGCGGCGCGTTTCACCGAATCTTTCGCCGCGCGCGCAAGCTCCTTGGCCCGCGCCCTCTCCAACTGCGCCGTTGCCTTGGCCTGACGCACCACGGCGATGGAGTCCAGACGCTTCTTGCGCACGGCGGCCTTCACCCGCTTCACCGAATCCTTCGCTTTGCGAATCCGATCCCGCTCCAAGGCTTTCAGCTCTTTCGCAGTGGGCTGCGCGACGGAATCGCGCCGCACGCTGTCGGCGGACTCGTCGTCTTCGTCATAATAGTCGACATCCTCGTCGCTGCTCCGCGCGATATTATGAGTCGCGTCCGTCGGACGGACGGGAGTGGTTTCGTTACGGACGATATCCGAACGTTCGGCTGCGGGCGCATCCGCCGTCAGGGAATCGGCGGTTGCGGCAGGCTCGAAGCGCGACACGGTAAAGAGCAACATGGAGTCGGCGCGCAGAAAGACCGAATCGCCCTGCTCGGTATCGTACCCCACCACTGACGGATCGCGCGTCAGCACGGCGTTGCCCGCCTCGGACCAATACTCGGCGAAGTCGCCGAAGGCCAGCATCTTGTTCCCGAAGTCGTCCATCTGGATATTTCGCCGAGCCACGACATGGCCCCGCGAACGGTAATAAGAGAGGGTGTCGCCCCACAACTCCCGCTCGGGCGTGAGGACGTAACCGTTGCGCGTGACCGTATACAGATCCTGCGCCTTGTCGTAAAGGCCCTCGTCGGCGCAAAGATAGTCGCCGTCGGAGTTCCATATCTCGCTGTTATCAAAAAATCGGGCCACATCCGATTCGGAGTTGTATATCACCGAATCGCTCTTCATGTCGTAATCGGCGCCGTGAAGCTCCACCTCGTCGACGCAAATCACCTCGTGCGTATCGGCATAGTAGTATCCGCGCAACGACTCCATGATGTCGTCGTCGTGCACCAACACGCCGCCGCCCGTATAACGGCCGATCTTCTCCGCTGTGTTGAAACTGAAATTATAGGTATAGAGCAACGCGTCGCCGTCGACCACCTTCACAATGGGCGCATACACTTCGGCGAGGCAGCTCTCGCCATCGTACAACGCGCTGTCGCCATAGATATAGACCGAATCCTGATTAATTATCACGCGGCCGAAGAATCCCCAGCGGGTATCGCTGTAACGCACCGAGCTGTCGCACGATATGACGGCGCCGTTATGATGCGCCGCGAAATTACCCACGAAGTGGATTATGCTGTCGCCGCCGCCCTTGCGCACGACGTCGGCCCTAAAGTCGATCTTGCGGCGCTGCGGAACGCCGTCGGCGCCTCGCCGCACGCTGTCGCGCGAAGCGCGGATCGTCTCGACCGCAGAGGCTTCGCCCGCCGCCGCGGCATTACGGACGCTCGCCTCCTGCGCGAACAGAATGCCGCCGAAGACCAGCGCAACGGATATGATCGATATTACGCGACGCACGTGCCGAGATCTTTACTTCAAAAGTTATTTGACCCAGTTGTCGTACTGGAATGCGCCGTCGCGGAACTCGGGATCGATATAGACGTACAATCCGTCGATCTTCTTTCGCATCCACTCGTCGAACACCTTCTCCTGCTTGGCCTCCAAAGCCATCTCCTCGAGGGTCAGGTAATCGTCGGTAAGCGACGCGGGGTGCGTGGGAATGATCTCCAGCAGCTTGATGATCTTGCTAAGGTCGTCGCCCTTGAGGTCCTCCGACTGGTAAGCGTTCGAAACGTCGCCCACCTTCATCTGCGAGATGGTGATATAGTCCTTGAGGCTCTTACCCTCGCCGAAATCCTCGCGGCGGAACTTCGTGGCCGTATACTTCACGTTCGAGTAGCTGGGATTGCTCATCAGCACGTCGTGGTTCGACACCAGACCGCCGTTCATCTTGGTCAGATCGTCGTCCGAGAACTGCAACGCCGCCTGCTCGAAGGTCATCGAATCGGAACGAATCAACATCGATACGCTGTCGAGGAACTTGGTAGGCTCCAACAGCTCGTCGGTCGTATAGGTAGGCTTAATAAGGATATGGCGGCAGTGATACATGCCGTTCTTGGGCTCGTCGATAAGTTCGATGATGTGGAATCCGTATTCGGTCTCCACCACCTCCGACAGCTGCCCGGGCTTCAGCGTCGCCAAAGCGTCGCCGAAAGGCTTGGTCCACTGCGACAGAGGTCCCGGGGGATACTCGCCGCCGTTCATGGCCGATCCCGGGTCGACCGAATAGAGTCGAGCCAGCACGGGCAGGGTCGACTTGCCCGAAATGATGCGCTCGCGCATCTCCAGCAGACGCTCCTTGGCGCGCTGCTTGGCCTCGGCCTGCGAGGTTGGATATTTCACGATCTGAGCATAGACGTATTGTTCGGGGACCAGCGGCAGCTCCTCTTTCGACAGCTCCTTATAGTAACGCTCGACCTCGCCCGGGGTGACCGTGACACCGCTCACCACCTCGCCCTGCATCGAACGCGCATACTCCTGCTCGGTGACGCGCTGACGCAGAAGCTCGCGGAAATTGAAGATAGCCATATGCTGCTTGGCCTCCAGTTCGGCGATCGAGCCCTCCTCGGCGATCATCATCTGCAACTGCTCCTCGACGCCCGAGTTGACGTCGCCGTTAAGCGGGATAGAATCTATAAGAGCCTGACTGTAAAGCAACTTCTGCTTCATGAGCATCTCCAGACCCTCGTTCATCGGATCGCGATCGGAGGTGAACCCCTGCGCGCGCCGATGTTCGACGAGTTGATTGGCGTAATCCTCCACTTCGGAGTAGAGAATCGCCGATCCGCCCACTACCGCCACCACGCGATCGAGCATGACTTGCCGTTTCTGCGCCGTAAGCGCACCCGCCGCCAGCAGGATACCCGCCGTCAACACCGCAACCAAAGACTTATTCCTCAACATAATATATAATTACCTGTATATTTTCGTTTTACTCCTCCGCGCTGCTGCCGTCGTCGGTCGGCTCATCCGCATCCTCCTTATAGATAAGGGCATGCCCGCTGGCAACGGCCTCCGACACGATCTGCTCCTCGTGCGCCTTGATTATCTCGCTGCGTCGCTGCGTGAGCAGGATGCGGCGTATGTTGTCCGACACCATCTCCAACGGAGCCACATTGCCCTTGCGACACACCGAGGTGAAATCGAAGTAGTAACGGGCGTCGTTGGCCTTCATCTCCTGAATCCCCGACTTGTCGAGCAGCGACGTGTAGTCCTGCGTGCGGGTCGTGGGCAGATTGGACAGGAAGTCGGCGAAACTCACCCACTCGGCCCTATTGTCGATGAGCAGAAAATCGTTCTTCTCGCAAACGTCGGAGAATGTCTTGGCCGCCGCCTGCGACGACGCGGCCGCGCGCATCTGCTCCATCAGTTTCTTGCTCTGGCGATACGAGGCGTCGAAACGCAGTATGCGTCCACGCACCAGCGTACGGTCGAGGATGAAATCCGACTTGTGGGTATTGTAATAATCGGCTATATCCTTATCCGTAAAGTCGGTGTTCATCTGCTCGTCGACATAATACTGGTCGACCTTGCGCATGAGCAGCGACTGGCGGTAGTCCTCCACCAACTTCTCGATATCCTTCTCCGAACCCGAGAACAGTCGGTCGGCCTCCTCCAACTTCAATTGGCGCACGAACCATTTATCGACGTAAAGTTTCACGAACGACACGCTGTCGGCGCCCGACAGATTGGCAGGGATCGCCTCGGCGATATCGCTGTACTTAAGCTCTTTGCGGCCGACACGGGCAATCGTCGCGTCGCTCGCCAGATAGTCGGGCAACTCTCGGCAGGCGATGGCCGACACGGCGGCGGCAAGGAGCGATATTTTTACAAATCGACGCATAATATTCGACAAAGATAGTTAATTTACGCCAAATTAACGTATAACCCGTCGAGATTATTACTCGGTCGCAGGAGAATTATCGCCTTTCACGCGTCTGAGAAGTCGGAACATACGCGCCGCGGCCATCACGCAGACCGTGACGCACGCAGCATATATCGCTGTATAGAGACCTTCGTTCGCCACGGCCTCGCGCATGGTCATGTCGCCGAGCCCCATCGTGCGCAGGAAACAAGCCGTAAGGTTGTTCATGGCGTGAAGGAGTATGACCAACACCAGCGAGCGGTAGCGCAGGTAGTAGAATCCGAGCACCAGACCGCACAGCGCGGCATTAACCGCGACCGAGGGGACGACGTGCACCGCGCCGAAGATCAACGCCGACCAGATCCACGCCGCCACGCCGCCGTATGCGCTGCGCAGCGCGCCCGCGATATAGCCGCGGAAAACCGTCTCCTCGAAAATAGGCGCCAAGATCGCCGCCGAAACCAAAAGCCACCCTCCGCCGCCCAGCATGGACTGATTTCCCGGGAGTTTCGAAGTCAGAGGTTCGACCGCGATCGTCACGCACCACAGCAGAACGTAACCGCACAGAAGGCGGAAAGGCGACGCCCACCCGGGGGCGCGGAACGGCAATCGCACGCTCCACCCGCGCAGACCTTTATAATACCACAGCAGCGGCAGGCACACCGACATCGAGATGAAGTACATGATCGCCACATACCGTCCCTGCACGTAAGCCGCAGCTTCGGCGGCATCGTCGTCCGACGCCGCGTTCATGTCGGCCCCCTCGACGCCGAACAGATGGCACAAGGCCACCGCCGCCCCTTGAGACAACACGAAAACAAGCAGCACGACCACGATGTCCCACCACGTGGGGATCCTTTTCGCACCGTGGGGAACCGTCGCGGCGACGTCGGTATTTTCACTCTCTTTCTTAATATTTTCCGTCATAATACGATCCTTGCGGCCGTCGGGGCCGGTTGACAAAGTTAATCATTTTTCGGCAACCGTTGTTTTATTTGATTTAAATTCATTAATTTTGTCCGATTATATCCTGCTTGCGGCCGCATGCCGCACAATGAACCGAAGCGGGACGAATCGCATTAAACACTTAACACTCACCGAAGTCGGATAATTATGTCGAAAGTAATAGCTTTAGCAAATCAGAAAGGCGGCGTGGGCAAGACCACCACGGCCATCAATCTCGCGGCATCGCTCGCCCTGCTCGGAAAAAAGGTGCTGCTGCTCGACGCCGATCCGCAGGCCAACGCCACGTCGGGACTGGGTTTCGACATCGACCTCGACGGCATTTACGAATGTATCGTGGGCGAAAAGCGTGCCGAGGAGGTGATACTTCGCAGTCCCGACGTCAAAAATCTGTCGCTGCTGCCCTCGAGCATCGATCTCGTGGCCGCCGATACCGAGCTGCCCAAGATGGAGAACGCCCATCGGGTGATAAAGGGCATAGTCGACAGCGTGCGCGACGATTACGACTATGTGTTCATCGACTGCTCGCCTTCGCTCGGATACACCACCGTGAACATACTCACGGCGGCCGATTCGGTGCTGATACCCGTGCAATGCGAATACCTCGCGCTGGAGGGTTTGAGCAAGCTGCTCAACACCATCAAGATAGTGAAGAGCGGGTTGAATCCGTCGCTCGAAATAGAGGGTTTCGTGCTGACGATGTACATGCGCAACCGCCTCAACAACCAAGTGGCCGCCGAGGTGCGCGAACACTTCGGGTCGCTGGCGTTCGACACGGTCATACAGCGAAACATACGTCTGGGCGAGGCTCCGTCGCACGGCAAACCCGTAATGCTTTACGACGCCGCCGCGACGGGATCGGTCAACTACCTGACATTGGCAAAGGAGTTGCTGAAGCGCAATCGCGCGAAAAAAGGATAAAAAAGAGTAACGACAATATGAAACAGAAAGGTTTAGGACGCGGATTGGATGCCATATTCGGCACCGAGAACATCGAGGTGAAGGCCACGCCCATGAGCCGCATGGCCGAGATAGCCGTCGCGCAGATATACCCCAACCCCACGCAGCCGCGAACGAAGTTCGACGACGACGCGCTGGCCGAACTGGCCGATTCGATCCGTCAGTTGGGCGTGATACAGCCCGTTACGGTGAAGAAGGACGGCGAGGGCCGTTACATGATAATAAGCGGCGAGCGTCGTTGGCGAGCGTCGCAGATGGTGGGACTCGAAACGCTGCCCGCCTACATACGCGAGGCCGACGACGAGAGCCTGCACGCGATGGCTCTGGTGGAGAACATACAGCGTCAGGACCTCAACGCCATAGAGATCGCGCTCGGAATGCAGCGGCTGATCGACGAATGCGGACTCACGCAGGAACAGATGGCCGACCGCGTGGGAAAGAAGCGCTCCACCGTATCGAACTACATGCGTCTGCTGAATCTGCCGAGCGAAGTGCAACTCGCCCTGAAAGAGGGCCTCATCACGATGGGACACGCCAAGGCCATAGCGGGCATAGCCCCCGAGGAGCAGCTGCGCGCCCTGAAACGCTGCATAAAAAAGGCGTTGTCGGTGCGTCAGGTCGAAGAGTTGGCCCGAAAGTTGGCCGACAAGCCCGAGGCGGCGCGCCAAGGCGAGGAGGAGTATCCCGAATCGTACTCGCGGCTGGTGGAGCTGCTGGAGCCATACTTCTCGCAGAACATCAACATCAAGCGCGGCAAGAACGGCGGAGGAAAGATCGTGATCGACTTCTCGAACGACGCCGACATCGATACATTGATAGAGCGGCTGCGCAATATAAGAAAGTAGAATGTCCGGCAGCAAAAATACACCGTGTTTTTTTCGATATCGCTGTGCGATATCGGCAGTTCGCCGCCGCCCCATGCGGCGGACTGCTGCTCGCTTCGGCTCGCGCACTCCCGCCGCCGTCGGCGAACAGCAGTCGACATCGGTATTTTGGCTGCCGAATATCAAGCCTCGCGCCTCGCGCCTGCTTCGGGTCGCGATATCGCTGACGTTGTTGTTCGCGGCGTTTCCGTCGGCGGCGCAGACGCTCAAGCGAAGCAACAAGCAGGTGGTTTCGGGCGGAGTGCTGCAAAAGCACGACGCAACATCGATAGGAACCGACTCCCTCGCGCGGAACGCCGCCGACTCCTTAGCCGCGGAGCGCGCGGACTCGCTCGCCGAGGCGATCGGCATGGACTCCGCGACCCGAGCGACGGCGATCGACGCAGCGACGGAGGGCATCGAATCGGGTGCCGACGCAAAACGTCGCCGTAAAATCCGTTTGGACAAGGACGGCAACGAGAGGATACGACAGCCGTTGTTCAGCGACTCGTCGTCGCTCGCCAAGGTCTGTTGGACGTCGGCCGTGCTGCCCGGGTACGGACAAATATACAACAAGCAATATTGGAAACTGCCCTTGCTCTACTCCACCCTCGGAACCTCGATAGGCATGGCGATACACGAAGGAAACGAATATCGGCCCCTCAAACGCCGATACGACGAGCTGACGGCGGAGAGCATGTCGCGCACCGAGGAGCTCAACCTGCTGCAACGGCGCATGATACGCACCAACACAAAGCGTCAGATATTTTGGATGACGGCAGCCGCTTCGTACATATACTTTCTCGGAGACGCGGCCGTGAACTACTCGACCAACGAGGTGTCGAGCGTGAAAAAGGCCACCACCCTGTCGATCATCTGCCCGGGAGCGGGCCAGATATACAACAAGAGCTATTGGAAAGTGCCCATCGTGATCGGCGGAATGGCCTCGATGGTTTACGTCATCGACTGGAACAACCGCGGATTCCAACGTTTCAAAAAGGCGTACGCCCTGCGCGCCGACTTCGACGCCAATCCGGGAAACTATCCCGACGGAGTGTCGCACGACGAGTTCAAAGGGCGATACTCGGCCACATACCTGAAGAACCTTCGCGACGCATATCGCCGCAACCGCGACCTGAGCATAATCCTCACCGCCGCCGTATACGCCTTTCAGGCGATAGACGCGCACGTGGACGCGCACTTGAAGGATTTCGACGTATCGGACGATCTGACGGTGGATCTGCAACCGATGTTCGACTACCAATATTCGCATGCAAACGGCACGTACCCCGTGTTCGGCTTCAATCTTAACATCACATTCTGACCATGACCGCAATAGTGAACAAAACTTTGCTCGCATTACTGCTCATCATCTTCTCTATCCCGACGGCACATGCCCAAAAAAGCCCGAAACCCAAGAAACCCAAACGTCTGAGCGTCAAACAGCAGTTGACAATCGAGCGTATGCGGGCCGATTCGCTCGCCGCGCTGGTCGACGAATACCGCGATCGCGAAGACCGACTCGCGAACAACCGCCGAGCCGCACAGGCGACGAACGAAAAGCCGATCCGAAACGAAACGACATACATCGCTTACACGCCCGAACGCGCCGACTCACTGGCCGAACTGCTGCACCTGCAACACTCCGACGACGCCTTTCAACGCTTCTTCGACGACTATATATGCGAACCTGCCGAGGTAATCGGCGACGAGGATTTGGATTCGTTGTATGCCGAACGTCTGAAGAAGATGGTGTCGCCCATACACCTGCCCTACAATCCGCTGGTGCGCTCGTACATAAAACGTTACACCGATTCGTCGGGCCTCATGAGCCGCGTGCTCGCCCTATCGAAGTACTATTTCCCCATGATCGACGAGGAGTTGCTCAAGGCGGGTCTGCCCGTCGAACTGCACGCCATGGCGATAATCGAATCGGCATTGCAGGCAAAGGCATATTCGCGAGCGGGAGCGGCGGGGCTGTGGCAATTCATACCCACCACTGCGAAAGCCTACGGATTGGAGATAAACTCGATGGTCGACGAGCGTTACGACGCCGTAAAATCGACCAAAGCGGCTTGCCGCTACATGAAAAACCTCTATGACATGTACGACGACTGGAGTCTGGCGATCGCGGCGTACAACTGCGGCCCGGGCAACGTCAACAAGGCCATAGCGCGCACGGGAGGCAATCCCCGATCGTTCTGGGACGTTTACGACCATCTGCCCCGCGAGACGCGAGGTTACGTTCCCGCCTTCATCGCCGCGTCGTACGCTTACGCCTATCATCGGGCTCACGACATAGCATGCGACGAACCGCCGATGCCCATAGCCGTGGATACGGTGCACGTGGACAGATTGCTGCATCTGGATCAGGTGGCATCCACCATCGACGTGGATTCGGCCGCGCTGCGACTGCTCAATCCGCAATACAAACTCGACATAATACCCGCAGGCAACAAGAGCTACACGCTCGTATTGCCCGCCAACCGCGTATCGCAGTACGTCATGAATCGGGATTCGATATTCGCCAAGGATTCGCTATACCTCAAAGAGTATCTCGATCCGGCCAACATCGACAAGGCAAAAGCCGCGACGACGGGCACGACGTACTACACGATCAAGAAGGGCGACACGCTGGGTGCCATCGCGCGCCGCTACCACGTCACCACAACGCAGATCATGCGTTGGAACAACATAACCGATCCTCGCAGACTCAGCATCGGCCGACGTTTGAGGATCGAACAACGATAGAGCCATGCAAGCGGAGAGAATCTTCGGCGCCGACGACACCATAGTGGCCCCCGCCACCCCGACGGGCGGCGCGATCTGTATCATACGCTTGAGCGGACCGCGAGCCATAGAGTTATGCGACGGCATATTCGACGGACGCAGCACATTGGCCAACGCCGCGACGGCGACGGTTCATTACGGCAACATAGTCGACGGCGACGAGGCGATAGACGACGTTTTGATCGCGGTGTTCCGCGCGCCGCACTCCTACACGGGCGAGGACTCGGTAGAGATCTCGGCGCACGGATCGTCCTACGTCGTGGGACGCATACTCTCGCTGCTGGTATCGCACGGAGCGCGTGCTGCCGAAGCGGGCGAGTTCACGCGGCGTGCGTTCATGAACAGTCGAATGGATCTCTCGCAGGCCGAAGCTGTCGCCGACATAATAGCCTCGGACTCGCGAGCTTCGCACGCCATAGCCGCGACGCAGATGCGCGGCGGATATTCGGAGGAGTTGCGCGCATTGCGCGACGAATTGCTGCACATCACCTCGCTTCTGGAGTTGGAACTCGATTTTTCGGAAGAGGACGTCGAGTTCGCCGACCGCGCCGAGCTCCTCGGTCTGTTGCGCCGCATACGCGACAAAGTATCCGCTTTGGCCGACTCGTTCGAAGCGGGAAATGTCATGAAGCAGGGCGTTACGGTGGCCATAGCGGGACGGCCGAACGTCGGCAAAAGCACATTGCTCAACCGTTTGTCGGGCGAAGAGCGGGCAATGGTGTCGGACATAGCGGGCACCACGCGCGATACCGTCGAGGCCGAGATAAACATCGACGGACTCATATACCGATTCATCGACACCGCGGGAATACGCCACACCGACGATCGGTTGGAGCAGATGGGTATCCGTCGCACCGAGCAGGCGTTGCGCAAAGCGCGCGTCGTCCTTTGGCTCAGCGACGACGGAGTGTTTGCGGACGACGGAATAATCGATTCGGGATCGGACGACGATAGAAAGATATATCGGATAATCACCAAATCCGACTTGAACAGCGACACATCGGGCGCGGATACCACGTCGAGCCCCTCGACGACCGACTCCCCCGCTCCCATACGCATCTCGGCCAAAACGGGCGAAGGCATGGATATGCTCATCGCGGCGCTCAGGTCGACGGTCGACACCGACGCCGCCTACAACGGCAACGTAATAGTCTCGAACCAACGTCACTACGACGCTTTATGCCACGCGCGCGAAGCGTTGGATTCCGCCCTCACGGCAATGAATGCCCAATTACCGACCGACCTTTTGAGCGAAGACATTCGCCAAGTCATGCACCATCTCGGCACGATTACGGGCGAAATCACCTCCGACGACATACTGAAATCCATATTTTCGAATTTCTGCATCGGTAAATAACCTAATCGTTTTATTATCAATACATTACATAAAGATACGCCATAAATTATTGGCTATAATTAGGTTAGGGTATTTTCTCTTCCTTTCTTTTGTTTACCGCATTTTCCGTGCATTTGCAGATGTTTTCTATAGTTTTGTCCCCCGTTTGTTCCTTGAAGGTCAGGCGGGGGACAAATTCTTGTCCCTCAGTGAAGTATGAACATTCATCCCTGCAAAATCGGGCAAAACCATAGGAAATGAGTATTTTACAAAGGCATATTAGACTTTGCATTTGCAAATACACCTAGGCTATAACATTGATATATAACAACATACAAATAGACTACATTATACCACAAATTATCGACGATGAAGTTCTATTTAGAATATCCGAATAATATTCTTGTTGCTATTTCTGTAAATGCAACTGACATCTCATCCGTGCCAGTTGCATCTCACTTTGTCAATGTGTACTTCTCGAACGCTTACACTCATCGTTAGCGTTGATTTAGTCATTTTGATAACATTTAATTATTTTATTCGTTTCCAAGACTCTCTATCTCCTTTGAAATTAATTTATACTTAGCCCGTATCTCTTCTCGTTGATAGAAATCCAACAAATCTACCTTACTGAGGTAGCCGTCTTCTAAATATTTCATTAAGTACTGCTGATTAAATTCAATTGACAAAAGGCTCTTCTCTATATTTTTCAGTATCTGAAGATTATTCTTGATATTGTTTTTTACCAGCATTTCAATATTCTGTATATCACGGATGTCTTTCAGCAAACGCTGTATTAGCATATTTACAAAATCTACCTCTATATTCTTCCCATCCTTTCTTAAAGCCAGTCTACGAGCAAAATTGTAAGCAATAGCTAAATTATGATAATCTGAAGCCTCATAATCAATAATACAAATAAACCCGATATTATCAATGTATGAAACCCCATCCACAGACCGCTGAATAGAAGCATCTGCTAGTGTCTTATCAAAAACAATAATACTCGCATTAGCACCACGATTCACTGTAGTCTCTAGCAACTGGCTCCATGCAGTATCATATTTATTAGATGCAATATCTAGTGAATCAACATCACCCAATTTGATACTTTTGTCAAACTTACATTCTATAGCTACTTTCTTTCCACTATTTTCGCCACCTACATAAGCCAGAATATCACCAGTCTTGTTATTCTTCAATAAACCTTTCGATGTTCCAGATAATGAAACTACATCTCCAAGATGGAAGTTATCGATGTAGGTTTCAAGAAACTCTAAGATATCATTCTCGGCGGCAACGCCCTTAATTGCAGTCTTATGGAAAATCTCTTGCTTCATATCAAATAGAAGTTTTAAATTTTCCAGTTGTACCCCAAGGTCATCAGTTGTCTTAGAAAGAAAAGCCGAAAATCTATCCTCCATTGTTGCTAGTACACCTATACGAATAGCACGCAATAAAGCTGTTTCTCTTTCATTCTCTGGAAGGGAGATAAAAAAACGATAAACAAGCTCATCCGATATCTCAAAGCTATCAACTTGGATGCGCTGAAGTTTGTGATCTATACGCATACCTTATATTTTAGTGTAACGGTAGCCTCCTTTTTTTATATAAACATTAAGGAATTTACCATGTGAATCAGCAGCCATCAATCCATCATAAACACTTTGTGGTACATCATAATATTGATAAACTGCGCCACTTAAAAACTCAATTTCTAAAACCAGATTGTCAGGGTCATAACCAATCGAAGCAATGTTCGAAGATGATACATATTGTCTTTCCATATACTTTAAAATATTATAAATTAATTTGTTGTAATCTCCATGCTTTTATAATGTTCTGAAATTCGTCATCTGTAATATCTAAGTTATTATTCCAAGCACCTTTCCCTTTTTCGTCTGAAGCCACAATAGGGTCATTACTGTCTGGCCTATTATTTTTGTCAGGGAATGTAATAATTGTTCTCATAGGCATCCTTACCGCTTCACCAACAATAATGGATTCACCAGTCTTCAGGATTGGAAGCATATTCACCAAATTAGAAAGATTATCTGAAATAGTATTTGCTATTATACCTCTGTCATTAGAGTTTGTCAAGCGCAAAGCTATCGTTGTACCACATTGAGATAAAATAGTTGGGTCAATCTCCGAAGGACGCTGGCTTACAATCATAGCGCTGATGCCATATTTACGTCCTTCCTTTACCAAACGACGCACTACTTTGGATGCTCTGCTATTATTGTCACTTCCAAGATAATTGTGAGCCTCTTCCATTACTATCAATAGAGGACGTTTCCTGCCTCCTTGTTTAAGATTGCGCGCCCAAAACATAGAGTCATACATGACACGCAAAAGAATTCCTATAATATCATGCAAAATTCCACTTGGTACTCCTGAAACATCAAAAACAGAAAGAGTTTTCTCTCCCATCCAAAGCTTCAGCAGTGAATGGATATCATTTGTTATATTTCCATCTGAACTTGGAATAAAACCTTCCGGTTTTAAGACAAAATCAAAACGAGGATCTGCCATTTTTGCCTGTAATGCAAGCAACTGCCTTCTCAAATTCATTGTAGCTGCAGATAAGAATATCTTTGATTGCTGTTGCTCCTTATATTGGGGCAGTACAAATGGGTTTATTGATCCAGTCATTTTACTTCCGTCTTCTTTCGTCGCGAAAGCCTCTGTTGTCGCAACCTCATCAAAATCCTTATCAATAGCACATATTTTCTGTCCTGTTCCCGTACAGGAATGTGTTGCAAACATCGACCTATATAAATAAAGAAATAAACGTTGCAAACTGAAAGGCACAGGTGTATCTGCTGTTATATTATCAGCATTAAGATATGAGAACAAGCATGGGTTCTTCTCTATTGTAAGCTTCTTAAGTTTGAGAATAAGTTCTGAGAGCGGAAATCGGTCATTATCTTGAATATCACCAAAAGCAAAGCTTACGAATTCATCAAAGCTCATGGCCCAAAATGGCACAACAAGTTTCTTGTCCGTACGATCTTCCGGTATTGTTCTAAATATATTAGCTCTACTTTTAAAGGTTTTACCATACTCACCATGAATATCAACAAGAATAATTCTAGAAGAGGGAAAAACAGTAGAATCTATTAGAGTGTTAACAAGCCCTGCCACAGTTGTTGATTTACCGGTTCCTGTAGAACCAACAATACAACTATGTCTAGTCACCAACCTATTGATATCTATTAGAGCTGGAATATTCTCCGCTCCAGAAATAGTGCCTACAGGCACAAACTCGGCGCCTTTATCACGACCATATATATTCACAAGGTCTTCTTCTGTAACAATATGTACCTCATCATCTATCATAGGGTATTGTGATATACCTCTTTCAAATGGCTGACCTTTTGCGCCCTCTCCCACGAGTTGTACAGTCATCCACCTTAATCCCGTATTGGTATCGTCTTTCATGGACTTGGGTACTGCATCAGCCCCTACCTGTACAATGGAGCCATACAAGTTAACAAAGCCCTGTGGTATTTTCACAAAACCACCTACTTGTCCAACCTTATAACCATTTCCGTAAATATATGAAATAGTTGAGTTGAGTGACGGGTATAACTGTACAGAAACATTTGTGCCAGAAATACTTCTAACAGCTCCTATAATTGCAGGATTACTTTTTGTCTGCATCTGGATGATCTCCTATTAATTCTGAAAGGAAGGAAGTAAAAGAGGCGAAATCCCCGAAAGATACGCGATCATCAACCTTCTTAAAGTTAAAATTCACAAATTCATTCTTTTCATCTATAAACTTTGACCATTCACGGCGCTGAGCACCAATCACAGCCTCTTCATCATGCCAAATACTGAGGTTAGGACGCTCCAATGCTTTTTTTACAGCTTCTGGTGCTACCAATGTACCAGAAGCATCTTTTTTCATCTTCCCATACATTAATGCCACTACATTTGCACTCTGATTTACTTTCAGAGCATTAATAATAGTGTCATTGATATGTTCATCACCAAATGAATAACCACAAACAAATAATACGGCATGAGGTTTTAATAGAAAACTTGTCAATCTGTCAGACATAGCTAAGAATGGCATCTTTCTACTTTGATCGTATTTCAGTTTGGAAGGGTATATCAGTTCTGGAGAGCCTGCTATGCCTTTAGACACTCTATAAACTCTTCCCGACATAGTTTTCCAATTTACTGAACCGTGCAATTTCCACACTCTTGCCCAATAATTGGGTAACTCATTTTCTTCTACTGAATGAATATCAAAGAATGGGTATCTTGAACCAGAGAATCCATCAAAGAATGGTACATTTTGCTCTTCTAAAGCCTGCTCTAACAACAAATCATAGTTGGTTGTAAATATTTCCACTGGAACAACACGATCGATAGAACTCACCCACCTTGCAAGTCTTCGATACGAATTATCTCCATCAGGTAAGTCCTTTGTCACCGCATCTGCTATTGTATTGCAGATTTCTGTTTCTAAGTTATTTAATTCACTTTCCGTAAACCCTCTTACTGTGCCACCACCTGTTGAAACTTCTTTCATAGATCGAATATAAGTAAGAATATCTTCCAAATTAGAAGTATCTCTATCAGCCTTTTTCAACTCTTCAATCAGTCTCTTATATGGTGTGGTAGGAGTATCTGTAGCATGTGCGTCGTTGATAATCTTGGTTAAACCCGCCATATCTGGTAACAGGGGGGCTCCTGTTATTCTAACAGACAAAGGACAACCTGCCGCAAGAAGAAAGCCAAGTGGAGACTTATCTTGTGACAATAACAATCTCAAACTTCTCAAATGTCTTATTTGATCGTGATTCATATTTCTTCTATTTTTTAACCTTTAATTTTCCCAAATGCCTCTCACTATTTCATTTGAAGGGACTTCAATATCTTAAACTAAAATAAAAAGTTAACTGTTTATTTGATTAAATTGTTAATTCTCATCTATTTTAGATATCAGCTCATTATTCAAACCCTCATCCTTACCTAACAATTGTCTTACAAGTCGATAAACTGTCGTACAGGGATTGTGATTGGCATAACGGGTGTCAGAAGCGTATTGAAGGTGCTTTGCCTCTGCATATCGTATGGCGTAATCCATTGAACCATAGGTAGTCATTATCATATAATTGTTAGGATCTTTTTTGGCGTATCTGTACTTTTTCTTCGATTTATATTTGGGAGAAGTATTTACGGCTGCTGAAATCTTCTCTTCGTAATCCTTTCGAGACACTCCTGTTGTCACATTCTGAAAATGATACAGATACCACAATTCGAATGCTTCATTACTCCAGGCTATCTCAATGCCATTTTTTTGTCCCATCACAATAGCTTCGTTGAAATCCTTTGCAGGAAATTCATCCTTATCGAAAACAGCCCAAACACGGTCATAGTTATTCTTGTTTTTAAGGTCAATGGCCTTCTCTACAACATCTTTTGTTCCACGCCCAAGCCCTTTAACCTCGATGTCATATACAATTACCCCCTGCTGCTTTTCGGCAAAAGCTTCAAAGTAATTAGGTTCAGTCTTTGTACCTTCGCACACAATCAACACAGAGCAGCGTATGACTTTCTGTTCTCTTTTTTGCGATTGCCTCCTAAATTTTGAAGAAGCATTGTCTATCTTTATTTTCTTTGCTGCCATAGTCTTACATTATTAATCATTTAAAATATAAGGAATGGCACCATAACGACCGGCAATATAGTTTTTCTCATAATTTGCATCATTACGAGGTTTGGTCCCGTCAGGGAGTACGATGTCAATCAAACTATACAAATCCGTCTGTTCTTTAGAATCTTTCTCAGTAAACCATATTTGGTCTCGTCTTAAAATTTTCTGAGAAAGTAAGTGCGTGTCATGAGTAGTAAATATCAATTGGGCGTTCTTCGGATTTGTTTCCGGATTATTGAATAATTCAATAATATACTGAGAAATCAGAGGGTGCATTTTTGCATCCAGCTCATCGATGACAAGCACGCTCCCAGAATAAAGCGTTTCGAATATCGGTCCCGAAAGATCAAATAACTTATTTGTACCGGAAGATTCCCTATCTTCAAACGAGAAGTTAATTGTACCTACTATATTACCTTTATCTGAATATACGTTATGTATAGAATCCAACTCAATACTCTTCTTGCCTTGCGTTTCTCTTTGGAAGAGTGCTCGTAATTCCATGGGCAAGTCCTGAGGAATATTGGGTTCTTCCTCATGAGTAAGAATGTTGTTAAATCCAAGTCTCAATTTCTGGAAGAAGTTGAGAGCATCAACACTCAAAGATTCTTTTTTGTGAAAAAATAATTTTGAATATGCTCTATATTGTTGATTATTCAATCCAGAAATCACATTAAAGTCCGATTGAAACCAAGAAATAACCTGACGAGATATTTCACCGCCTAACTGTTGGCATAATGACAGGAACAAACGGTTGTCATTGGTCTTTTCTTCATATCCGACTCCTTCCGGGAAATTATTCTCATCTACACAAATCCCATCTTCGTTTCTTACGAACATCATCTGCTCTTTAGAACGAGGTGTTGTTTTCCGGAATAACCATTCTTCAACGATACGCTCCAGATTATATCTGAATCCATATCTGTAACAATACTCTCCTTTCAAAAATATAATCTCAAACATAGTTGGATGGTGATTGTCCTTCAAAAGAAGAAATGGGTCATATTCCAATTGATCATTGTCATTTAACTTCACCGACAACAACACGCAACTCGCCATTGCGTGCATCGCACTGACAAGATTGGATTTTCCACTTGAATTGGCGCCATACAGCGCAAGCGAACGAAGCAGAGTATATTTATTGCAGTCAAACAAGTTCGTTTCAGTACATTCTTTCAAAGCTTTATCGGCCCCCAATACTAAGGTCTTTTTCCCATAAAACGACCTGTAATTCTCAACTGTAAATTCAAGTAACATATATATGACTTTTAAGTGTTTCAATTATTTTTCATAACTGTTTTCGAGTACAAAGGTACAAAATTTAATTCATATAATGTTTGTATTTGAGATATTTTCTCAAATACAAACATGTAATATCTATTACATTTGCTGATAAAAAAAACAACATACTGAAAATCAATGAATAATCATTAATTTTGCATATAATCATGCGGATATGATTATGTGCAAAATTATCTAGAGAGGAAAAATTACTTAAACTTCCCTTATGCTGACAAAAAGAAAACAAAGAGATTCATCGCCAACATTCGACATTCTAAAGCTATAGGCAGTTTAGTTTAGAACTTGATTAGATATACAAAAACCAAACTAAACCTATTTATTATACCTTTTTGTATTTCAGAAAAAACAATGAATTTAATTGCATTACAAGGAACAAGCAAGGGAGATGCAATAAGAAGACGAGGGTCAAATTTCTGCAGGTTTTTAAGTAGTTTTATTTCTTTTGGTATGCAAAAATTCCCTATTGGCTGATTTAAAATAGTGTTCACTGAAGCAATACAGGAACTAAATTAGAATCCGAGGGACAAAGGGACAAATTTTGTCTCCGACATTTCAGTGTGGCTTTTCTGAAATGGTTTTATTGTTTTTCTTTCTTTTTGTATGCGATTTTTTGTCCCCCGTTTGTCCCCCAAGGCTATTTTAGTACACAAAACCATACTGATAATCAATAGATTAAAGATACATAACACATATTGCATCGGGATATATCGACTATCTTTTGACAGAATACCGCCCGCAAGGAAAGCCCGTCTCGAAATTTACGGCACAGAACTATTATCGGGTGCTGAACGGAGCGTTGAACGCCGCTGTCCGTACTGACGTAATAAAGTTGAATCCCTTTACGAAAATCGGCAATTCGGACAAGATACGACGCCCCGAAAGCAAACGGGAGTATATGATTATCGAGGAACTGCGAGCATTGATCGCTACTCCGATGAAGAACGAGGCGGTAAAACAGGCTTACCTGTTCTCCTGCTTCTGCGGACTACGGATAAGCGATATAATCGGGCTGAAATGGGGAAACGTCCATGTGGATAACGGGCAGTATCGGTTGGAAGTGGTGATGCAGAAGACGAAAGAACCGATCTACCTGCCGCTTTCGCCCGAAGCGCTGCGTTGGATGCCCGAACGGGGCGCGAAGTCGGCGGAGGATGCGGTGTTCGACCTGCCCTCCACGACGCATATCAACATCCTGCTCAAGCCATGGGCGAAAGAGGCGGGTATCGACAAGCGGTTTTCGTTCCACGGGTTCCGTCACACTTTCGCCACGATGATGCTGACGCTCGGTGCGGACTTATATACGACCTCGAAACTGCTCGGCCATACGGATGTGAAGATGACGCAGGTGTACGCCAAAATCGTCAATCGCAAGAAAGACGAGGCGGTCAATCTCGTGAATGGATTGTTCGATTGATTCGGAATCGAGCGTGGTTCGGAAAATGGTTTACTTTGCTACGGGGGCGTATAGAAGAAAAAGAAAGTAAACCTTTTTTGCGGGCTGAATATATAGTCCTGAATAAAGCCTGCAAATACGGCGTTAAATCGCATGAATACATCCGAGAAGAAATGAATATTTCCTCTATAAAAGGTTGGCTTCGTGTTTCCTGTTCATCCTGAGTACCTGTTGGAGACCACGACCATCGGTAGGATATGTCGCCTCATGATATGACGGCTATAATAGGGCGTTCCGCAACCTTACAGGGCTTATCCAACTACTTCCCTTGATCCGGATAGCTTTCATAACCACGCTGCGAACTCTTTTTTTCAGTTCCCTCTTCTCGTTCAAATTTCAAGAGCGATAATTTGTTCTGCCGGATCCGATCAGTCGCACTATCGGACAACCATATCGTTTCTGCTTGCAGATTGAATGGCTACTCTCCAAACGACGCAAGGCGGTTGGGGTATTAGGCTACCCCGAAATGATTTCAGTGGACAACGTGC
>CAJUMU010000005.1 GCA_910587675.1 uncultured Alistipes sp.
ACCGACGAGGAGTTCGAAGAGGAGATCGAGGGCAAAACGACGACGGAGTTGATGAAGTTGATGTTTAGGTTATAGCCGCAAAGTTTTGCGACTCGCAGAGTCGTGCGGGCCGCAGCCTCGCGCGCGGAGGCCCGCTGTTGTTCGCGATGCTCGCACGCAAGCCCCCGCAGGCTGCGGCCCGAATGCCGATACTATATTCGTAAAACAGACGTTGCGTCTGCGCGGAGGGGTTATGCGTTGTCGGGCGAGCGGTCCTCGCGGAAAATGTTGAAACGCTGCAAGCGGGGATTGCGGCGGCCGAGAATCGCCGTTTCGAGCAGCAGGAGCAGCAATGCCGCCGCCACCAAGTATTGGTATTGCTCGTTGTACTCCTCGAAACGTACGGTCGAGAGTTCGCTCTTCTCCATGTCATTGATGCTCCGCACGATCTCGTCCAGACCTATCGACTGCTTCGTCGCGCGCACATATGCGCCGTCGGTAATCGCGGCTATCTGCTCCAGCATGCGTTCGTCGAGCTTCGACACCACCATCTCGCCTTTCTCGTCCTTCACGAAATCGCCGCCGACGCGTATCGGCGCGCCCTCGGGGGTGCCGATTCCGATGGTGTAGATGCGTATGCCCTGCTCCTTGGCCATGCGCGCGGCCTCCAAGGCGTCGTCTTCGTGGTTCTCGCCGTCGGTGATGAGCACTATCACGCGGCTCTTTTCGCTTTGGCTCGAAAAGGCCAGCATAGCCTGCTGCAACGCCTTGCCCACGGCCGTGCCCTGCTCGCCCACGAGCGAGGTCGAGATGCGTTTGGCAAAGGCCTGCGCCATGCGGTAATCGGAGGTTATGGGCAACTGCACCTTGGGTTCTCCCGCGAAGACCACCAAGCCCACGCGTTCCTGCTGCAAGCCGTCGAAGAGCTTGCCGATGGCGTATTTGGTGCGTTCGAGTCGGTTGGGCTCGAAATCTTCGGCCAGCATCGAGTTCGACACGTCCACCGCGAGCATCATCTCCACGCCGCGCGACTTCTCCTCGCGCAGTTTGGAGCCGAATTGCGGACGCGCTGCAGCCAGCGCCAGCAGCGCGAACGCCGCAATGAACATGGCGGCCTTCAGACGGATGCGGCCCCGCGAAAAGTCGGGCATGAGGCTCCGCACGAGTTCGGGGTTGCCGAAACGGGCCACCAGACGCCTGCGCCGCCGCGCCGCGAGGGCATAGACGCCCGCCAGCAGGGGCGCCAGAATGAGCAGATAGAGCAATTCGCCGTTTGCAAATCGGAACATATCAGGGGATGCGTTTTAGTATTACGTTACTCATTAGGAATTCCAGCAGCAACAACGCCATCGCGGCCAGCAGCCACGTGAGGAACTCCTCGTGATAGACGGTGAAGTCGGTAATCTCCACCTTGCTCTTTTCCAGAGTGTTGATCTCGTCGTATATCGCCTGCAATTTCTCCTTGTCGGTGGCGCGGAAATACTTTCCGCCCGTGCGCTCGGCGATGCTTTCGAGCGTCAGTTCGTCGATCTCGACGTCCATGGGCTGAAACGACATGTTGCCGAACATGTCGACCACGGGATAGGGCGCCTTGCCGCGCGTGCCCACGCCTATGGTGTAGACCTTGATGCCCATGTCGGCGGCTATGTCGGCCGCCATGAGGGGAGCCATCTCGCCGCGGTTGTTCACGCCGTCGGTGAGCAGGATTATCACCTTGCTCTTCGAGTCGCTCTCGCGCAGGCGGTTTATCGCCGTGGCCAGACCGTTGCCGATGGCCGTGCCGTCCTCTATGACGCCGCTGCGTATGCGGCCCAGCATGGTCTGCAACGTGCCTTGATCGGTGGTCAGAGGCGACTGCGTGAAGGCTTCGCCCGCGAAGGCCACCAAGCCGATACGGTCGCCGAAGCGGTCGGCGATGAACGACCCCGCCACCTCCTTGGCGGCGGTGATGCGGTCGGGCTTGAAGTCGCGCGCCAGCATCGAACCCGACACGTCGACGGCCAGCACGATGTCGATACCCTCGGCGTCGCTGCGGCTCCGCTCCTCGACGCCCTGCGGACGGGCCAGAGCCACCACCGCCAGCGCGAACGCCGCGGCGCGCAGCGCGAACGGCGCATGGCGCAATCTGTAACGCAACGTGCGCGGGGCGCGCCGCACCCCCTCGATGGTCGAGATGCGGATCGCCGCGCCGCCCTGCAACGCGCGGTAGATGTAGTAGGCCGTCATGGGCGCCAAAAGCGCCAGCAGCCACAAAAGATATGGATTTGCGAATTTCATCGTATGCTGTCTTAAATCGGGCTACCAGTTCTTGCGGCCGCGGACCACGACGCCCTTGGCTTTTTCGTCGAGCTTCTCCTGCGTCTTGTCCTCCTGCGCCTGTATGGCGTCGAGCAACTGCTGTTGCTGCTGCTCGCTCATGCCGCTGCGCGGGCGGCCCTTACCCTCGGAGTCGTCGCCTTTGTCGTCTTTGTCGTCGTCGCCCTGCCCGTCATTGTCGTCGGCTCCGCCGTCGTTCTTGTCGTCGTCGCCATCCTTGTCCTCGTCTTGATTTTGGTCTCGGTCGCCGCCGTTATCGCCTCCGCCTTGATTCTGCTCGTCTTGGTTTTGGTCCTGATCTTGGTTTTGATCCTGCTGTTGATCCTGATTTCGGTCTTGGTTCTCCAGCAGCTTCTTGGTGTAGGCGTAATTGTACTTCGCCTCCATGTCGTCGGGGTTGAGGGTCAGCGAACGGCGGTAGCTGCGCAGAGCCTCCTGCAACTTCTGCTGCGCGAACTGCGCGTTTCCGAGGTTGTAGTAGGCCTCGGCGCGGTCGGCGTCGCTGCGGAGCGAATCGGCGGCGGCCGAAGCGAGCAGCCGTTCGGCCTCGTCGTAACGCTCGGTGCGGATCATCGCGCCCGCCAGATCGTACGCCGCCTCGAACGAGGCCGAATCGCACTCCAGAGCGCGCCTGTAAAGGTCGGCGCTTCGGTCGTAACGCTCCTTGGCGAAGTGGCGGTTGCCCTTGCGCACGAGCGAGCGTTCGGGCATGTTCTGCCCCGCGGCCTGCGCGACGCAGAGGATCGCCGCGATGCACAACAACGTATTTATTGCATGTCGTCTCATGATGTTAACTCTTTGTGTCGTCCATCCTCTTCGCGTCGGTCGACGCATCGTCGGCATCTTCGTCCGCTGCGGGCTCCTCGGGCTTGGTCTGCTCCACGAAGTCGCACGCGGCGCGATACGCCGCCTCGTTCTCGTCGGCCTCGGGCGCGGCCTTGGCGAACTTCACCAGATCGGCCTCGCGAAGTATCTGCGCCAGATCCATCGCGCTCTTGCGCGGAAGATCGACGCCGCGCATCGCCTCCACGATCTCGTCGGAGGTCATCTCCATCGCGCTCACGCCGTAACGGCCCGCGATGTAGGTGCGGAGTATGTCGGTCAGGGCCGAGTAGTAGAGCTTGTGCTTGCCCTCCTGCCAGAGCCTCTGCGCGCGCAGCTTCTCCAACGCCGCGAGGGCCGCTTCATGGGGCGGCAACGGCGGCGCGGGACGGAACATGTCCGAGAAACGCTTGCCGTAACGCTTCAAAATACGTTTCGCGGCATAGGCCAACGCCGCCAGCGCGAGCAGCGCGACGAGCGTCCATTTTATATATCCCGTGATCTCGCCCAAGCGGAACGGCAGGGTCTTTTGCGGTTTGATGTCGAAAATCGCGTGCGACGTCGAGTCGATCTCGATCGTCGTGACCAGCAGTTCGAGCGTGTCGGCGCCGCCGATGGTGTCCACGATGTTCTTGTCGGCATACATGACCTGAGGCACCACGCGGTGGATGCCCTCGTCGAAAGCCGCCAGACGATAGCTCTTGCGGAGCTTCAGCTTGCGCCCCTCGCGCGAAAGGGTGTCGATGGGCAGATCCTCTATGAGCTCGTACGAATCCGAGCCGTCGCCGCCGAACGAGGGAAAAAATACGCTCTGCACCAAATCCTTCTCCACCTCGATCGAGTAGAGGAATCTGTCGCCTATGCCCACCGAGTCGGGCTCGATGGAGCCGCTCACCACGGGGGCGTTGGCGGGCAGTGCGGGCCTCTCGGCCCCCTGCTCGGTCTGCGCCGCGGCCGCTCCTAATGCGAGCAGTGCCGCCGCCGACATATATGTAAAGTGTCTCATCGCTGCTTGAAAAGTTTAATGAGTTCGGCCACATAATCGCCCTCGGTGGATATCATGGCCGTGTCGATACGGTTGCGGCGCAGCATGTCGCCCACCGCCTCGTCGCGTTCGCGCCAACTCTCGGCATAGTGCTCCCTTACGCGTGCCGACGAGGTGTCGACCCACGCCTTGCGCCCCGTTTCGGCATCCTGCAACTCCACGATTCCCACATCGGGCATCGCGGCCTCGCGCGGATCCCACACGCGGATCCCCACCAGATCGTGCTTGCCGCCTGCGATCTTCAGCGCGTCGTCCAACGCGGCGCGGTCGCGGGGGGCGTTCATGAAATCGGAGAGGATGAAGGCCGTGCAACGCTTCTTGTTCACGTTGGTGAGGTATCGCACCGCCTCCGATATGGCCGTGCGCGGCGATTCGGGGCGGAACTTCACCAGCTCGCGGATTATCATGAGGATATGGCTGCGGCCCTTCTTGGGCGGGATGAACTTCTCGACGCGGTCGGAGAAGAATATGCACCCCACCTTGTCGTTGTTCTGCGCGGCGGAGAAGGCCAGCACGGCCGCGATCTCGGTCATGACGCTCTTCTTCAGACGCTCGGCGGTGCCGAACATGCGCGAGCCGCTCACGTCCACCAACAGCATCATCGTCAATTCGCGCTCCTCCTCGTATATCTTTATGTGGGGCTTCGACGAACGCGCCGTCACGTTCCAGTCGATGTCGCGCACGTCGTCGCCCGCGCGATACTCCCTCACCTCGGAGAACGACATGCCCCGCCCGCGGAAAGCCGTGTGGTACTTTCCCGCGAAGATCTCGTTCGAAAGGCCTCGGGTCTTGATCTCGATCTTGCGAACGCGTCTCAGGATATCGTTCTCGGTCTCCTGCATCGCCATTAGGGAACTATTACGTTGTTCAGTATCTCGGTTATGATCTGCTCGGTCGAGATGTTCTCGGCCTCGGCCTCATAGGTGAGTCCTATGCGGTGGCGCAGCACGTCGTGGCACACGGCGCGCACGTCCTCGGGGATCACATAGCCGCGTCGGCGGATGAAGGCATAGGCGCGTGCCGCTTTGGCGAGCGATATGCTGGCGCGCGGCGAACCTCCGTATGCGATCAGGGGCTGCAATTTGTCGAGACTGTATTCGGCGGGTTCGCGCGTGGCGAAGATGATGTCGATGATGTACTTCTCGATCTTCTCGTCCATGTATACGTCCTCCACCACGCGGCGGGCCTTCACTATGTCGTCGGGCGAGATGACTTTCGCCACCTCGGGCATGCCGCCGCCCGCGAGGTTCATGCGCACGATCTCGCGCTCCTCCTGCTTCTTGGGGTACGATATCTTGGCCTTGAGCATGAAACGGTCGACCTGCGCCTCGGGCAGGGGATAGGTTCCCTCCTGCTCCAGCGGGTTCTGCGTGGCCAGCACGAGGAACGGCTCGGGCAGGCGGTAGGTCTCGTCGCCGATAGTCACCTGACGCTCCTGCATCGCCTCCAGCAGCGCGCTCTGCACCTTGGCGGGCGAGCGGTTGATCTCGTCGGCCAGCACGAAGTTGGCGAATACGGGACCCTTGCGCACCACGAACTCCTCGTTCTTCTGCGAATAGATCAGCGTACCCACCAGATCGGCGGGCAGCAGGTCGGGGGTGAACTGCACGCGGGCGAAATCGGCGTCCACGGCCTTGGCCAGCGTGGTTATGGCCAGCGTCTTGGCGAGGCCCGGCACGCCCTCCAGCAGGATGTGGCCGTTGGACAGCAGACCTATCAGAAGAGTGTCGACCAGATGGCTCTGGCCCACTATCACCTTGCCCATCTCGGTGCGGAGCGTGTCGACGAAGACACTCTCGCGCTCGATGCGTTCGTTAAGCTCCTTGATGTTGATTACTTCGCTCATAACATAATTTTTTGCTTTGCCCGCCCGCCGCGCCTGACGGCGCGACGGCGGAGCGTCGTTATTTCGTTATTGTTTCGTATTGTCAGCCTCTCCCTTTCATCGTCGGCGCGGCCCTTTCGCCGTCGCCGCGAAGCGTCGCGAACGGATCTCTCCGTCTGCGATTTGCAACTTGCGTACCTTACGCAACGTGTCGAATTCGATTATTATTGCAAATATAAGTAAAAAAGTCGGAATTATTCCCATCGGACGCGACGTGCGGCAAAATGCGGAATAACGTCGTTCATTCGGGCCGCCGGCCGCGGAAATGCTGTTATCTGGACTGCAAATACCTTAACTTAATATAGTATGAAATAAAATCCCCGCCTCGCGGGAGATGCGGGGCGGGGTAGAGGAGGAGCGACGGGACTATTGTTCGCTTTTGTAGATCTCGTCGCGAGGCAGCTGTACGGGCATGTCGGCCGTGGCGAGGATCATTATCGCCAACGCGGCCGCCGCCTGTTCCTGATATTCGGGGATGCTCTTGTCGTAACGGTCGCGCTCGGTGTGCCATATCTCGCCGTAGGAGAAGTTGTGGCCCTTCACGTCGCGCCACTCGTTCATCTGCAACGTCGGCACGCCCTTCACTGCGAAGCTGGTGGCGTCGTTGCCGCCGAGGCGCGCGGGCTGCTCGCGCGGCGCCAGCTCCGTGACCTCGAATCCGTAGTCGGGATAGAGCGTGCGGATCGGCTCGGCGGCCTTGTCGTAGGCTTTCACGAGCGACGCGGGGGCCGCGAACGCGGTGTAGGGCATGGGGCCGCCGTCGCGGTTGAACATGTTCGATATGCGGGGCAGCATGTCTTCGTGGTCGCGGGTCCATGCCTGCGATCCCCACAGGCCGAACTCCTCGCCTGCGAAAAGGATGAATATTATCGTGCGGTCGGGCTTGGCTCCCGAGAGGGCGATCATGCGGGCCGCCTCCATCACGGCCGCCACGCCCGAGCCGCAGTCGACGCCTCCAGTGGCCACGTCGAAGGCGTCGAGGTGCGCTCCCACGACCACATATTCGTCGGGATGCTTCGCGCCCTTCATCGTGGCGACGATGTTGTGATAGGGCACGGGTCCGATCTTGAAGTGGTTGCGGATGTCGAACTCCAGCTCCACGCGGCGGCGCTCCTCGACCATCTTGCGTATGCGGCCGTACTGATCCTCGTCGAGCAGAATGTCGGGCGTGGCGGGCAGGCTGTCGAACGGAATGCGTTGCCGCACCACTTCGACGTCGTACAGCGCGGTGATGGGCACCGCGGCCGGACGAATGAAGCCCAGCGCGCCGGCCTCGATCATTTCGTCGTATAAAGCGGCTGTGGCGTCCAATATCTCCATCTTCTCGCCGTCCTCGCCCGCGTGCTCACGGTTGTGTTTCTCGGCCTGCTCGTTGTGGTCCAGAATCTCGTGCCGGTGCTGCGTCGCCGACTTGCCATGCGGCAGCGCGAAGCCTCGGCTCTTGCTGTCGATGAGCACCCACGCCCCGCGCAGCGTGCCCTTCATGCGGGCGAACTCCTCCCGCGTGCGCGGCTCGATCACTGCGTGGCCGCGTTGCAGCCCGCGCGTGCCCGAGGTGTAGGACGGCGTGGCGAAGTGTAGCGTCATGTTCTCCTCGCCCGTCATGCGGCCCCACCATCCCGCGCGGTTGAAGCCCACCGACATCTCGCCCGCCTTTTCGGCCTCGACGTCGTAACCCCATTCGCGGAAGCGGCGCATGGCCCATTCGGCGGCGTTTTCGTATGCGTCGGAGCCGACGGGGCGTCCGCCGAAGCGGTTGCAGAGAATGTCGAGATGCTGCATGGCGCGGTTGTCGTCGCGCGCCGTCTCCATGATCTTCTTGATCGGGGCGCTCTGCGCGAAGCCCGCCGCGGGCAGCGCGAGAAGCAGAAGCGCCTGAATGAAAAGTCGTTTCATAGTTCGAGTTTGTAATGTTGGGTTCGGCAGCGCGGCCGAACGGTTTATTCGTGTCGTCGCTTCGCGGCGGGTTCCATGTGTACCCCGACGAAGGTGCGCTCGCCGTAACGTTCGCGCAGCAGGTTTTCGATCTCCGTCGCCTTGTCGTGCGCCTCATCGAGCGTCGACGACCCGTCGAGGCGGATGTGCAGCTCGATGGCGTAATAGTTGCCGATGCGGCGCGTGCGCAGGTTGTGGATGCCGCCCACGCCCTCTACCGACGAGGCTATGCGCACGATCTCCTCCTCGACCTCTATGGGCAGCGAACGCTCGGTCAGCTCGCCGAACGACTCGCGCAGCACGTCGATCGCTATCTTTATGATGAAAAAGCTCACCACGGCGGCCGCTATGGGGTCCAGCACGCGCCACTTGTCGCCTAACATTATGGCGCCGCCGATGCCCAGAGCCGTGCCGACGGACGAGAAGGCGTCGCTGCGGTGGTGCCAAGCGTTGGCTATGACGGCCTGCGAATCGACCTTGCGGCCGACGCGGATCGTGAAGCGGTAGCAAATCTCCTTGGCGACGATGGATGCGATCGCCATCCAGAAAGCTATCATCGACGGCGCGGGCGGTTCGTCGCCGCGCATGGCGCGCACGATGCGCACGATGCCGTCGCGCAGGATGATGACGCCCACCGCGAGCAGCGCGAGACCGATCAACGCCGTGGCCACCGTTTCGTACTTGCCGTAACCGTAATCGTACTTCTTGTCCTTCGGGCGGTTGGAGAGCTTCACGAAGAGCAGGACGGTGACGTCGGTGATGAAGTCCGACAACGAGTGCACCGCGTCGGCCACCATCGCGGCGCTGTGCCCCGCAATACCGGCTATGAACTTCAGGGTGACGAGCAGGGCGTTGATTACGCCGCCCGCCAGCGTGACGCGATATATTTTCTTGGCGCGAATGCTTTGATCCATCGTTACGGAGTTTATTCGGCATTATAATGCAAATGCCCGACCAATGCGGGCATTTGCGGTGTCGCGGTTCGTAATCGCAGCGACGATTACGCTCATTATGTCTTCGAGCGGACTCCGAGTCGGTCCGTTCCGTCGAAAAAAACGTCTTCGGCGGCTGCGGAGCGCGCTCCGCCGACGTGTCTCCGCTCGGTCGACGCCTACTTTATCTGGTTCTGCCAGATGAGCGCCGACGATCCGAGGATGGCGGCGTTCTTACCCTCGATGCCCGAGGGGAGCAGCTTCACCTTGTTCTTGAAGGTAGCCATCATATTCTCCTCCATGTACCACTTGGTGGGCTCGAATATGTACTTGCCCGCCTTGGCCAGTCCGCCGAAGAGGATTATGGCCTCGGGCGACGTGGTGGCCATCAGATCGGCCAGCGCCTTGCCCAGAACCTCGCCCGTGTAGCGGAACGCCTCCTTGGCGATGGCGTCGCCCTTGTCGGCGGCCACCGACAGCATCACGGCCTCGAATTTCGAGTAGGGGGTGTCGCGCAGCTCGCTGTCGCAGCTCATCTTGGCCATCAGCTCGAACGCCGTGCGCTTGATGCCCGTCGCCGAAGCGTAAGCCTCCAGACAGCCCTTGCGGCCGCAACCGCAGTCGCGTCCGTGCACGCGGCTGTCGACGGCCACGTGGCCGTACTCGCCCGCGAAGCCGTCATGGCCGTAAACCAGTTCGCCGTTGCTCACGATGCCCGAGCCCAGACCCGTGCCGAGGGTGATTACGACGAAGTCCTTCATGCCTTTGGCGTTGCCGAAGACCATCTCGCCGATGGCCGCGGCGTTGGCGTCGTTGGTGATTGCCACGTCCACGCCCGGGAACGACGCCTTGATGTCGTCCACGAAGTGGAACATGCGGCGCGACTCGTCGGGATTCTCCTCGTTGTCGCGGAATTTCCACAAGTTGGCGGGGGCCTCGATCATGCCCGTATGGAAGTTGGCGTTAGGCGCGCCGATACCTATTCCTATGAGTTCGAAATCGAACGACACGCTGCCGATCAAGGCGTGCATGGCCTCGCACAGAGCCTCCACATAGGCGTTGTAGTCGTCGAATTTCTTGTATCTTTCGGTCGAGATGGCCGATTCGCAGAATATCGTACCCTCTTCATCGACGAGTCCGAATGCCGTGTTGGTACCGCCGATGTCGATACCCATTGCCAATTTTTTCATAGTGTTTCGTAGTTTATGGTTATCAAATGTTAAGAACCTTTCAGTGGTCGTTAATTTGGTCAAAGTTAAACATAAAATTCGTTTTCTTCAAACTTTTTCTTAAATTTGGGGCATGAGAGTTAATTTATCCGAAGACTGCCCGATGAAAAATAACGAAGAGATATTGACCGTTTTCGAAAACTATCTGGCCCAAATACAGCTCCCCGAGGAGCCGCAGCGGCTATATGAACCTATCATCTACTCGATGTCGGGGGGAGGCAAGCGCATCCGTCCCGCGCTGCTGCTGCTCTGCTGCGAGGCTTTCGGAGGCGAGGTGCACGACGCTCTGCCCGCCGCCGCCGCCGTCGAGATGTTCCACAACTTCACCCTGCTGCACGACGACATAATGGACAACGCCGCCGTGCGTCGCGGCAAGGCGTCGGTGCCTGCGCGCTGGGGCGAGAACGTGGCCATCCTCTCGGGCGACGCCATGATGATATACTCCTATCAGCTGCTGCGTCAGGTGCCCGAATCGAAGCTGGCCCGCATAATGGAGATATTCACCTCGATGGCGTTGCAGGTGTGCGAGGGACAGCAGTACGACATGGATTTCGAGATGCGCCGCAAGGTGTCGGTGGTGGAGTACATGAACATGATCGAGCTCAAGACCTCGGTGCTGCTGGGCGGCGCGGCCATGATCGGCGCGACGCTGGGCGAGGCCTCGGAGGAGGATTGCCGCAAGATCTACCGCTATGCGCTGGAGCTGGGACTCGCGTTCCAGTTGCAGGACGACCTGCTGGACAGTTACGGCACCGAAGAGGAGCTGGGCAAGAAGATCGGCGGCGACATTCTCGAGGGCAAGAAGACCTGCCTCATGCTGCACGCCATGAGCCGAGCCGTGGAGGAGGACCGCGAGATACTGCGCAACACCTATTGCGACGCGACGCTGGCCGACGACGAGAAGATCGCCCGCGTTAAGGCGGTTTACGACCGTTACGACGTCCCGCGCACGGTGAACCAACAGATCTCGCTGCGTTTCGAGCGCGCGTTGTCGATACTCGACACGCTCGACATCGCCGCCGAGCGCACGGAGCATCTGCGCGTGTTCGCCCGAAATCTTATGGGACGCAAGAAGTAGAATTTCGGGCGGCAGCCTGCGGAGACCGCGTGAATGAGCGAATGCGAACAGCGGGCCTCCGCGGGGCGAGGCTGCGGCCCGCGCGGTTCTTCGAACCGCAATTATTATCCGTATGAATACAAATATCAATCGCTCCGACGTGGAGATCATGGCTCCCGTGGGGTGTTACGAATCTCTGCACGCCGCCATCGCGGCGGGAGCCGACGCCGTATATTTCGGCGTGGGGGCGCTCAACATGCGGGCCCGCTCGTCGGTGAATTTCACTTTGGACGATCTGTCGCGCATCGTGCGCACGGCGCGTGCGGCGGGAGTCAAGACATACCTTACGGTCAACACCATCCTTTACGACGACGAGATGGGCGACATGTGCGCCGTGATCGACCGTGCGGCCGACGAGGGCGTCGACGCGGTCATCGCGTCCGACATCGCGGCCATCCTCTATGCCCGCCGCACGGGGATGGAGGTGCATATCTCGACGCAGTGCAACATATCGAACTCCGAGGCGGTGAAGTTCTACTCGCAGTGGGCCGACGTGGTGGTGCTGGCGCGCGAACTGAGCCTCGAACAGATCGGACGCATCTCGCGCGAGATCGCGCGGAACGGCATAACGGGCCCCAAGGGCGAGCCTGTGCGGATCGAGATGTTCGCCCACGGCGCGTTGTGCATGTCGGTGTCGGGCAAATGCTACCTGAGCGAGCACGAGGAGGGCTGCTCGGCCAACCGCGGCGCGTGCCGACAGATCTGCCGCCGCAAATACACCATTACCGACATGCAGTCGGGGCGCGAACTGGCCGTCGACGGACGTTACGTCCTATCGCCCAAGGATCTGTGCACTATCGACTTTCTCGACCGCTTCATCGCGGCAGGCGTGCGGGTGCTAAAGATCGAGGGGCGCGCGCGCGGCGCGGAGTACGTGAAGCGAGTGGTGGAGAGCTACGATGCGGCCCTGCGCGCCATGGAGCGCGGCGAATATACCCCCGAATACGCGGCGTCGCTGAAAGAGCGGCTCGCCACGGTCTTCAACCGCGGTTTCTGGGAGGGCTATTATGCGGGGCGTCCGATGGCGGAGCATAGCGAGCGTTACGGCTCGTCGGCCACCGAACGAAAGGTTTACGTGGGCAAGGTGACCAACTTCTTCAAGAAGATAAGCGTGGCCGAGGTGCTCGTAGAGGCTGCTCCCCTCGTCGAGGGCGACTCGTTAGTGTGGATGGGCGAGACCACGGGAGCGGTCGAGCAGCGCGCCGAGGGGTTGACGCTCGACGAGCGGACGGTAGGCGAGGTGCCGCAGGGCCGTTACTGCTCGATCCGCACGCCGCAGTTGCTGCGCCGCGGCGACAAGCTCTACAAGATGGTGCCCGCGGAGTACGAAGAATAAGACATAATAAAGCATATTGCCATGAAAAGATTGCATATTGTCATTCTCACCGCCTTGGTAGCGGCGTTTTCGGCCCGTGCCGCAGGGCCCGCCGAGGAGAGTTATCGCGTCGACCACGGTCCCTATCTTCAGGGCGTCGGGTACGACCGCGCCACGGTGGTCTTCACCACCTCGCACAAAGGATTCTCTAAAGTGGAGATACGTCGCAAGGGCGATGCGGAGGCGCGCGTGTGCGACAGCCGCAAGGACGGCCTTATCATGGCCGACAACACGGCCAACGTCATCGCGATAGAGGGGCTGCTGCCCGCCACCGAGTACGAATACCGCATCGTGTCGACCCGCGTGGCCGATTTCCAACCCTACAAGGTGACCTTCGGCGAGCGGATCGAGACCCCGTGGTACACGTTCCGCACGTTCGATCCCGCGGCCCGCGAATTCACGTGCCTCGTGATGAACGACATACACGACACCCCTGCCAAGTGCGACGCGCTGCTGGCCGCTTCGCCGCTCGACGAGGCGGATATGGTGTTCTATCTGGGCGACATGATGAACTACTTCGTGCGCCCCGAGCAGCCTTACGAGAGTTTCATCGACGTCTCGGTCGACCGCTTCGCCAAACATAAGCCCTTCGCCGTGGTGCGCGGCAACCACGAGACTCGGGGTGCTTTGGCTCGCACTTACGACCGTTACATACACAACAACCCCGAGGGGCGTTATTACGGATTCTATACCTTCGGCGACACGGCCGTGGTGATGCTCGACTGCGGTGAGGACAAGCCCGATTCGCACGACGTGTATGCGGGATTCGCCGCCTTCGACGAGTACCGCGAGCAGCAGGCGGCATGGCTGCGCGAGGTGGTGAAGAGCAAGGAGTTTCGTCGCGCGCGGCATCGCATCGTGATGATCCACATCCCGCCCGTCGACGAGCGTATGGCCGAGCAGGATCCCGCGACGGTGAAGGAGATGCTCGAGTGGCGCGGCAACGAGCATTGGGGCCGGCTGCTGCTGCCCGTGCTGAACGGAGTGAAGATCGACGCGCTCTTTTCGGCTCACCAGCACAGTTTTCATCTCCTGCCCGCGCTGAAGGGCGTGCACGACTTCCCTATCGTGGTCAACGACAACAAGAGCGCGATGCTCATCCGCTGCGACGCCGAGGGAGTCCACGTGCGCATCACCGACATCGACGGCCGCGAGATAATGGACCGCACGCTGTAATCATCTGCCCGATTCGAGGCCCCGTTCCGCGGGCGGCGCGACTTGAAAAAAGAGCGAATTTGTATACGGTGAAGCAAAAATAAATTATCTTTGCGAGTGGAAGTCGGCGCGTTACGGCCGCGTCGGCCCGAGATTTGACCGAAAACACAAAAAACTTCAAGTTATGAGAGACGAATATAACGATTACGACGAGTCGATGTACGAGGACGAGTACGATCGTCAGGAGACGGACAACAAAGCCGTGCGCGGCTACCGCATAGTAATCATCATTCTGGCAGTCATACTGGTGGCATTGTCGTTGCTCTACTTCAACATACATCGTCAGCAGCAGGCCGAATACGTGCTTCTGGAGCAGGACCGCGAGAAGATTCAGGGCGATCTGGACAGCCTCATCGTGTCGTTCGACGACCTGAAGATCAAGAACGACTCCATAGCGGCCAACCTCGAGGAGGCCAACCAGCTCATGGACCAGCTCAAGAACGAGCGTCGCCTCAATTATGCCAAGATACGCGCTTACGAGAAGGAGGTGGGTACGCTGCGCACCGTGATGCAGGGTTACATCCGCCAGATCGACTCGCTCAACAATCTCAACAAGAAGCTCGTAAAGGAGAACATCAGCTACAAGAAGGAGATCTCGACCGCCCAGCTGCGCGCCGAGATGGCCGAGGAGCGCGCCGAGGAGCTCAACAACAAGGTGCGCGTGGGGTCGGTGATCCGCGCCCGCAACATAACCATGACCGCGCTCAACGCCAAGAGCAAGGAGATTACCCGCGTGAAGAATGCGGCGCGCCTGAGCGTCAACTTCGTGCTGGCGGGCAACGAACTCGCCGAGCCCGGGGCCAAGACGGTCTATGTCTGCATAACCTCGCCCGACGGTTACGTCCTCTCGACTCCCGACGCGGCATCGTTCTCGTTCGAGGGCGAACCCAAGATATATTCGGCGCAGCGCGAGGTCGACTATCAGAACGACGACCTGCCCGTGAAGATCTTCTACAACGGCAGCGGTTTCACCGCGGGCACCTACCGCGTCGAGCTCTACACCGAAGGCCGCCTGATAGGTCAGGCCGACGTGGCGATGCGTTGACGCCCTCGGGGTTTGCGATAACGAATTATGGCCCGAACGAGTTCTCGTTCGGGCCATAGTTTTTAATCTTCGCGCAGCGCACTCGCCGTGGTTCCGCGCAACTTGTTGCTTACAGATTTTCGAGCATGCGTTTCAGCACCACCGTGGCCGAGATCTCGCGGTTGGCCGCTTCGGGGATCACGATCGAGCGGGGACTCTCGATAACGTCGTCGGTGACGATCATGTTGCGTCGCACGGGGAGGCAGTGCATGAAGTAGGCTTTGTTCGTCACGGCCATCTGGCGGTCGCTTACCGTCCAGCTCATATCTTTGCTCAGCACCTTGCCGTAATCGTCGGGACGCGTCACGCCCGGGCAGCTCCAGTTCTTGGCATAGATGAAGTCGGCCCCCTCGAACGCCTTCAGCTGGTCGTACTCCACGCGCGCGTCGCCCGCGAACGAGGGATCCAGCTCGTAACCCTCGGGGTGGGTGATGACGAAGTCGACGTCGGCGGCGTTCATCCACTCGGCGAACGAGTTGGGCACGGCCTGCGGCAAAGCCTTGGGGTGGGGCGCCCATGTCAGCACGACTTTGGGGCGTTTGCGCTCCTTGTACTCCTCGATGGTGATGAGGTCGGCGAAGCTCTGCAAGGGGTGCACCGTGGCGCTCTCCATGAAGAAGACGGGACGGCCCGAGTAACGGATGAACTGGTCGAGGATCTTTTCGTTGTAGTCGTCCTCGCGGCTCTCGAAGCGGGCGAACGAACGAACGCCGATCAGGTCGCAATAGCTGCCCATGACGGGGATCGCCTCCAGCAGGTGCTCGCCCTTGTCGCCGTCCATTATGACGCCGCGTTCGGTCTCGAGTTTCCACGCGCCTTGGTTCACGTCGAGCACTATGACGTTCATGCCGAGGTTCATGGCCGCTTTCTGGGTGCTGAGTCGCGTGCGCAGGCTGTTGTTGAAGAATATGAGCAGCGCGGTGCGGTTGCGGCCCAGCTCTTGGTATTTGAATCTGTCGGCCTTGATCTCGAAGGCCTCTTTCAACGCGGCGTCGAGATTGCCGATGTCCTTTACGCTTCTGAAAATTTTCATGACTGTATGTTTTTGTCGTTTGAGTCGTTCGGTCGAAGTGCGTTGCGGCGGCCGCGAAAAACAAAAGCGCATACAGCCGTCACCATACACGCTTCACCCCGCACGGGGCTACCTTCTCACACTTCAAGGCAGTAGCTCCACCGCGACTCGAACGCGAATTTAAGGTTTAGGAAACCTCCGTTCTATCCCTTGAACTATGGAGCCTTGTCCGCCGTCCGTCGGGTACGGCAACGACAAAGGTAAGAATTTTTCCCGTATTTCAACCCTCGGCGCGTTAATTCTTCGCGGACGGGGCGACGAGGGTTTCCTAAACCTTGAATTCGCGTTCGAGTCGCGGTGAGGATCATCTGAACGAAATACGTATGCCCATGTTGAGGTTGAAGTTCAGGGGGCGGCGGCTGTAAGCGGTCTCCGTCTCGCTGCCGTTGTCGAAGTAGTAGCCCACCCCGGGCTCGATGTAGAGTCCTGTTCGTGGCGAGAGGTCGTATTGCAGGCCCGCGGCGGCCGCGACGGACCATTGCAGCGGTGCGACGGATATGTCGCGGCGTTCGGACGATACGGGGCGGCCGCGCAGCACGTAACGCGTCGCGGCATGCCCCGAAACGCATTTCTCGACGCTCGCGCCGCCCGAGAGGTAGAACGAGAGCCGTTTGCCCGACCAAGCGTTCCACACCAGATTGACGGGGACGCCCATGTAGTGGAGGGTGCGATCCTCGTCGTAATAGCACTCCTCGCCGCCCGAATTGACGTTCGACATGAGCAGGGTGTAGGAAATTCCGCTCTCGATGCCGAAAGCGGGGGTTATCATGTAGCGCAGCGAGAAGCCGAAGCGGAGCGGCTGCCGGTGCTTTATCTCGGTGTCGATGGGGGAGTTGCGGTTGTAGAGCATGACGACGGTGAGCGGGTCGGCCGGCGGGTCGGCGCGCTCGACGATATGACGGTACGTGTCGGCGCTTATCATCATCGCCCCGTTGAACGAACGTTGCGAGTCGGACGATCCCCCGAGCCCCGACATGTAGATGTCGGCCGTCAGGCGACCTTTGTCCGAGATCTTCGCTTTGGCCTTTGCCTGTCCCGAAGCGGCGGGCGCGGCGTCGGCGAGCAGCGCTTTCTTGGCTGTCGGACGGCGTTCGGACGATCCGTCGGTGCGTCGGCGCGGCGTCGGCTCCTCTTTCGGCTCCTCGGCCGGGAATTGCGCGAGGCTCTCGGTCGGCGTCGGCGTTCGGTCGGGCAGAGGCTCCTCGGCGGAGCGCTTTTCGACTCTCGGAGCAGCCGTTTCGACGCTCGCGGTTCGCTCCGTCGCGCGTTCTGTACGGGCGGACTGCGCCTTGCGCGCGGTCGGCGGCGTGTCGGCGGTCGCGGCGGTGGGGGCGGCCGAGAGCGGCAGGGCGTCGGCGAGAACGGCCGTCGGGGCTATGTGCGGATCGGCGGCGGGGTCGGGCATGTCGGTGCGCGACAGTCGGTCGTAACCGAGCGTCAGAGCCAGAACGAGCATCACCGCCACGGCTGAGCGGCGCACCCACAGCGCGACGACGTTGCGGCGCGGCGCGATCGGCGCGGCGTCGCGCTCCAGCTCGCGCGCTATGTCGTCCCACAGATTCTCGGGGGCCGACTCGCGGTAATCGGCCATGCGGTCGCGCAGCTCATTCAGCCATTTGTCGTTCATATCGTCGTGGGTTTGTGCGTTCATATTCTCTGATGCGTTTGATGAGCATGTTTTTGGCTCGATGGAGTTGCGACGCCGACGAACTCTCGGCTATGCCCAACATTCCGGCTATCTCTCGGTGGCTTCGCTCCTCGAAGACGTAGAGGTTGAAAACGGTTCGGTAACCCGTCGGCAGGGTGCGGATCATTCGGTGTATGACCGATTGCGGTATGTCGGCCAAGGGCGGGGCGTCGCCGTCGTCGGCGTCGGGCAGGTCGCGGTCGGCGGGCAGCGGCTCGAACCGTTCGCGCCGCTTGAGGCTTTTGAGCGATTCGTTGACCGTGATGCGGGTCATCCATGCCCGAAGCGACCCCTTGCCGCGGTATTCGAACTTCGCGACGGCCGAAAAGATCTTGACGAAGCTGTCGTGCAGCACGTCGCGCATCTGCTCGCGGTCGGTTATGTAACGCGAGCAGGTGGCGGCGAGGCAGCCTGAATAACGAACGTACAGCTCCTTCATCGCGGCGGAGTTGCCGGCGCGAACGAGCTGTACGAGTTCCGTTTCGTCGATGTTTTCGGTTCGGGTCATCATAGTTTGGCGGGGTGCGCGGCGAGGTCGTCGCCTCCGGCCGCGCAAGGCTTCGGCCGCGGGTTTCTCGGGCGACCGAAGCGCATGTCTGCAAAATTAATCGTTTATCGCGATTCGCCGCGACAAAACGCTGTTATTCGTAGCGCGGACCTTAGGTTATTGCAGGATCAACGCGGGACGAACCTCGGCCGTGCCGCCTCCCTCGGTCGTGGTCTCGCGCGTGCGGTATTCGAACTCGGCCGACTTGGGACCCGAGAATGATTTCCATGTGAGCTTGAGCTTCACCGTCTTGCCCTCGGTGTCGGGCAGTCCGTCGAGTCGGAACGCCACGAGGCCGTCGCCCCAGATACGCTGGCCGTCGCCGTTGGTGTCGTGACGGAACTGCACCTCATAGGGATTCTCGGGGTTGACGCCCGTAACGAGGTTCACCAGATGGGGCGTGCGGTTGTCGCCCTCCCACTTCGCGCGGAAACGCAGGGTGAGGTAGCCGTCCTCGGCGATGGTGACCCAGTCGCGAACGATCTCGACGGGATCCTGACGGGTCAGACCCTCGGCTTCGGCCTCGGCGACGGTGATCGCGGGCTTGGTCAGGATGCTGTCGATCCAGTTGACGTATACCAGTTGGTCGTAATTCTCGCTCTTCTCCTGCAAACGGGTGTAATTGGTCAGCGCACGCACCTCTTTGGCGCCGAAGGGCGATCCCTTCATGTTGGTGGGCTCGAGCGTGATGTCGTCGTTGAGCTGCATGTAGAACGACTCCGAGTCGACGGGCTTGACCGTCACCAGCGCGTTGGGGTAGAGATACCAGTATCCGTCGTCGTTGTCGTCGTCGCACGCGACGAAACCGCCGAGTGCGAGCAGGGTAGTCAGACCCCAAAGGAGTGATTTCATCTTTTTCATCTTGTTTTTGTTTTTTGAAAGTTGTTTTTTGTTTGTCTCTATCCGTAAAATCGCGGAATGCGGAAACATTGCACGCACAATGCAAAAATTTCCCCATTTTTTGTTTTTTCGGCCGTAAAATTATGTTCGAGCGCAAAACATATCGTTATATGCGGGGTGTTGCGGTTCGCCGACGGCGGCAGGATTGCGCGAGCCTCGGGCGAGTAGCAGTCCGCCGCGTGGGGGGCGGCGGCGAACTGCCGATATCGCATAGCGATATCGAAAAGAGGCATGAAATTTTTTCGAGTCTCGGCAAAATGCGAGCGAGCTTGCTTTTGCATTCGCTTAATCGTATCTTTGGCTTCGCCTTAGATACTCACGCTCGGCAAAATGCAAGCGAGCTTGCTTTTGCGCTCGCTTAATCGTATCTTTGCCGCGTATTTAATGCAATACCCGCCGAATATGTTGCGAAAATTGTTGTGCGTATCGTTGTCCGCGGCGTTGCTCTCCGCGGGGTGGCTGGGCGGCAGCGGCCTCACGCTGCTCGTCGCTTTCGTGCCTCTGCTTTTCGTAAGCGCCTCGTACGGGCCTTCGGTTCGCGACATGATTCGCATGGCGGGGTGGGCCGCGCTGACGTTCGTGCTTTGGAACATAGCGACGATAGGGTGGGTGTGGAACGCCGCTCCCGTCGGCGTCTTCGCTGCGACATTCTTTTCGGGGTTCTGGAGCCTCGCCGCTTTCCTGCTCTATCATTACGTGTCGAAGCGTTCTCCCAAGCCCGTGGCGTATACTCTTTTTGTCGCCGCATGGGTTGCGGGCGAATATCTCTATACTCACGCCGAGGTGATCTCGTTCCCGTGGCTTACGCTCGGCAACGGATTCAGCGGCTCGCCGTGGGCGGTGCAGTGGTACGAGTGGACGGGCGTCATGGGCGGATCGGTGTGGGCGCTGGCGTGCAATCTCGCCGTTTTCGAGGCCGCGCGAAGCCGACGCGTGCGCGATGCGGTGCGGGCGGCGGTCGCGGCGGCGGTTCCGATCGTCGTGTCGCTTATTATATATGTTAATTACGAGCCCGAGGCGCAGAGCGTCGAGGTCGCTGTGGTGCAGCCCAATGTGGATTGTTACGAAGAGAAGTTCAGCGGCAGCGAACGCGAGCAATTGCAAAACCTGCTCGATCTGCTCGACGAGACGCCCCTCGACGCGCGCATCGTCGTCATGCCCGAGACGGCTTTGCCCGAGCAGCTGCGCGACGACGCGCCTCAGTCGGGAGCGACCGTGCGCGCCTTGCGCCAAATGATCGATTCGCTCCGCCCCGAGACCATGATCGTGGCGGGGGCCTCGACGGTGAAGCTCTACGGCGCGAGCGAGCCTCGTTCGGAGACGGCGCGCGCGGGGAGCGGATTCTATTACGATATCTACAACTCGGCCGTGGCCGTGAACGGCGACACCGACACGGACGTGCATCACAAGATGCGTCTGGTGATCGGCGTCGAGGCGATGCCGTTCCGCCGTCTGCTCGGGTTCGTCGATCTGGGCGGCGTGACGGGCCAGTTGGGCCGCAACGACCGCGCCTCGGTATTCGAAAAGGGCGGCGTAAAGGCGGGACCCGCTATATGTTACGAGGGCCTTTACGGCGACAGCTTCGCCGAGTTCGTGCGCGCGGGCGCCGAGACGATGATCGTGATGTCGAACGACGGATGGTGGGGCGACACGGCGGGCCACCGCCGGCTGTTCGATTTCTGCCGTCTGCGCGCCGTCGAGACACGCCGCAGCATAGCCCGCAGCGCCAATACGGGCGTGTCGGGGTTCATCACCTCGCGCGGCGACGTGACGGCTCGTCTGGACTGGGATATGCGTGGCGTGCTGACCTCCGACGTCGAGGTGTCGTCGCGCCGTACGGCCTATGTCGATTACGGCGACTGGGTAGGGCGGCTGGCGCTGCTGCTCACGGCGCTGTGCCTGCTTTGCCACTCGGCGTACAGAATACGACGTAAAAATCATTTAGTCAATTGATAACACTCTATGAACTACTCACAGACCATCGAGTATCTCTTCTCGTCCATGCCCTCGTTCCAGCATGTGGGGGCCGATGCCTACAAACCCGGGCCGGAGCGCATAATCGAGTTTTGTCGTCATCTGGGCAATCCGCAGCGTAACTATTACACCATTCATGTGGCGGGCACCAACGGCAAAGGGTCGGTGTCGCACATTCTGGCTTCGGTGCTCCAGCAGGCGGGCTATCGCGTGGGACTCTACACGTCGCCGCACCTGAAGGATTTTCGCGAGCGCATACGCGTCGACGGCGAGATGATCCCCAAACAGAAGGTGGTGAATTTCGTCGATAAGCATCAGGCCAAGATGCGCGAGCTCGACCTTTCGTTCTTCGAGACGACGACGGCGATGGCGTTCGACCACTTCGCCCACAGCGAGGTCGAGGTGGCCGTGATCGAGACGGGTCTGGGCGGCCGTCTGGACGCCACCAACATCATAACGCCCCTTTTGAGCGTGGTGACCAACGTGGGGATGGAGCATACGCAGCTGTTGGGCGATACGCTGCGCAAGATCGCTGCCGAGAAAGCAGGCATCATCAAAAAGAGCATCCCCGTGGTGCTGGGCGAGTCGAACGAGGATTACGACGATGTGTTCGAGGAGTATGCCGCTGCCGCGAAGTCGCATGTGGTGTATGCGCAGAAACGGTTCCGCTGCGTCGACCACCGCATCGAGGGCGATGCGCAGCATATCCGCGTGGAGCGTCTGCGCGACGGCCGCGTTTACGACCTCGAGGTCGATCTGTTGGGCGACTACCAGTTCAACAACGTCGTAACCGCCGCCGCCGTCGCCGACTATCTGCACGAGGCGACGCCGCTCACCATAAGCCGCCGCGCCTTCGTCGAGGGTTTGGCCTCGGCTGCCGAGACGACCCATCTGTCGGGTCGCTGGCAGGTGTTGGGCCGCTCGCCCATGGTGGTGTGCGACACGGGGCACAACGCCCACGGACTGCGGTACATCGGCGCCGAGCTGAACCGCATGTCGGAGAGCTATGCCCGTCAGTTCTGCGTGTTGGGTTTCGCCAAGGATAAGAATCTGGACGAGATATTCCCTCTGCTGCCTCTGTCGGCGCACTACATATTCACCGAAGCGTCGGTGTCGCGCGCGTTGCCCGCCGAGGAGCTGGCCGCGAAGGCCGCGGCCGCGGGTCTGCGCGGCGAGGTGGTGAAAGGCGTGGCGGCCGCGTTGGCGCATGCTCGCGAATTGGCCGCGGCCGAAGACATGATCTTCGTCGGGGGCAGCAACTTCGTGGTGGCCGAGGTGCTGTAAGAGGTTGAAGACAACAACGCGAGCGGCGACTCTTCGGACGGGAGTCGCCGCTTGTGTTTCACTCTTTCGCGAGCGAGTCGATATCGGGGTGCCGTCCGTCGGAGAGGCCTATTCGGTCCTCGTACATCTTGCTCAGCGAGACGAATTTATAGAAGCTGTTGTAGGCCGCGCGGATGAATCCCGCCGTGCCGTCGCGGAATCCGCCTTTGAGAATGTAGAGTTTGAAGAATACGAACGCGGGTTTCACCATCAGCTTGCCCAGAGTGGCCTTCTCGCCGCGCTCCCGACGGCGTATGCGCTCCGATTCGGTGTAGGCGTCGGCCTTGGCCAGAAGCACCGACATGTTTTCGCGCGGCACATGTATGAACGCCAAGTCGTGTCGCGAGGCGGGGATGCTCTCCACGCGCCCCTCCACCTGAGGTATGGCGTGGGCGTGCGGCGCCCAGCGGCAACCCTCGCGGCGCAGGAAACGGAGTATGTGATCGGGGTAGGTGCCGTGCATGAAGCGGCCGAGGAAATAGTTGCGGCGCGGGATGCGTATGCCCGCGGGCGGCTCGGGTTCGGCCAGACGCTCATACAGATAGTCGCGCAGCGCGCGCGGCACGATCTCGTCGGCGTCGACTACCAGAACATAGTCGTGCGAGGCGTTTTGCAGGGCGAACATTCGCGCGGGCTCCACGCATGTATGTTCTGCCTTGGGAAATGTCACGACGCGGCAGCCGTAGCGCAGGGCGATTTCGACCGTCGCGTCGTCGCTCTCCATGTCGCACACCAGCACTTCGTCGAAAATACCCCTCCCCACGGATTTCAGGGTGGGTTCTATGCAATCGGCCGCGTTGCGGGCGTTGATGATGACTGTAATTTTTCGGTCCGTCATATGCGTTATCGGTTTTTGTCTTCGTCGGGTATTATTCCGTCCCAGAATCGGCGCATGCGGGGCTTCGACCAACTATGGCAGCCCATGGGCAAGTGCTTGCCCGTGAGGCGGTAACAGTAGGCGGGGTTGGTGTCGAACGCGAATCGCAACGCCTCGTCGGGCGTCGGATATCGGAACTCGTCGGGCACCGTGGCCCAGAATACGTCTTCGTTGTGGAAGTGGTCCTTCGCCGTCAGATACTTTTCGATGCGGTCGGCATGGCGGTCGCAGGCCTCGACGAAGGCCGCCACACGCCGCAGCGACAATCCTCCGTTGCCGACGCGGCCGTAAAGATCGGCTCTGCACGGCAGCCCGCGGCGATGTTTCGACCGCTGACGCCAAGCGACGTACTGTTTCACGAGCGGCAAATCGTAAACCGCGCGACGTATCCAAGGCGCGGCCACGCAGTCGTAACCCGCCGCGACCCAAGCGTTCAGCTCGTCGCGAAAGATCCACGCGTCGGTGTGGCACACCAGTATGTAATCCCACGCCTCGTGCATGCGGTAGAAATCGCCCGCGAGCATCATGCGGTTATATCCCGCGATGCCGTTGCGTCGGCCGAGCCATTCGTCGGTGACGCGCACGACCTCCGCCTGCGGCGCGAGGGCCGCGGCAGCCTCGACGTCCAACCCTTCGGGGACGAGCAAGGCGATGTCGTGCGCCGCCAGCATGCGGCAATTGTTCTTCAGCGCGCGCTCCTCGTCGGTATCGAGCGCGCGGTATATCGGTATCAGAACGCGAATCTTCATGACCTCGGGGGTTAACGTTTGCTCCACGTCGTGACGCATGCGCAATGTTCTTTGTAGTAACGATCTTCGTCGGTGACGTTGTCCGAATCCTCGTACCACGGCAGGTGGCGGATGCGGTAGGGTTCGGCCATGCGGTACGACTCCAGCGACGGGCGTCGGCTGAGTCCTATGCGCGGACGGTAGAGGGCGAAGGTGGTGTCGATGTTGGCGCGGTAGAGTCCGTCGCCGACGGGACGGGTGAAATTGTTGCTCTCGCACCTCAATACCTCCGCCTTGTGCTTGTAGCAGTCGGGCAGGTCGTCGAGGCGTATCGAGGGCCCGATCTTGAAGGCGTATTGGTAGCGGTTCTTGAGCAGGTCGAACATGCGTGCCACCACGTCGGCGGGGCATGCGGGGTCCAGTTCCAAGTCAGGATCGGTGTAGATGTAGTAGTCGCCGCAGAAACGTTTGCGCGTCGGACGATGTTTCCACAGGGCCTTGAATCCGAGATTTTTCGGCAGACGGATTATGTCGTACCTCCGCCCGTCGGTCGCATACCACTCCAGCAGCGGAGGGTAGGTGCTGCAATTGTCGAGGATGTGTATGTTCGTAAGGCCGCGCTGCTCGAGCGAAGCGATCAGGCGGCGCAACGTGGTCAGTCGGTTGAAACTGTTGATTATGATGGGTATGTCGCGCGGGTCCTCGATCTTCGAGGGGCAGATCCGCTCCAGCGCGTGGAACCACCGCGCGCGGATAAAATCTTTCGTATCTCCGAAAAGTTCCATTATCGGTCGTTTCGTTTGGTGAATATGTATCTTGCCGCGGCGTCGGCCACGCGTTCGCCGTCGAGGGCTGCCGAGACGATGCCGCCCGCGTATCCCGCACCCTCTCCCGCGGGGAACAACCCTTCGAGTTCGGGGTGCATGAGCGAGTCGGGGTCGCGCGGTATGCGTACGGGGGTCGAGGTGCGCGACTCCACGCCCACCACGATGGCGTCGGGCGTAAGGTAGCCCTTCATCTTGCGGTCGAACGACGCTATGCCCTTGCGCAGCGCCGAGGCGATGAAGTCGGGCATCCATTTGTCCAGCCGCGACGGGGTGAGTCCCGGTATGTAGGAGGTGCGCGGCAACGAGGCCGAAGCTCGTCCCGCCACGAAGTCCGACACCCGCTGCGCGGGCGCGATCTGCTTCTCGCCGCCGTTCGCGCGGGCCGCCTCCTCCAACTGCTGCTGGAACACGAGTCCCGCCAAGGCTCCGTGGCGGAGCGTGAGTTCGGCGTAGTCGTCGGGGCGGATCTCCGTGACCAGACCCGAGTTGGCCCATTGCGAGTTTCGGCCGCTGGGCGACATGCCGTTCACCACCGACTGCGCCGCATCGGTCATGGCGGGCACGATGAAGCCGCCCGGGCACATGCAGAACGAGTAGACGCCGCGGCCGTCGATCTGGTTGACCAGCGAGTATGAGGCCGCGGGCAGGTATTCGTCGCGGTGCGGGGTGTGGTATTGTATGGAGTCGATGAGACTCTGCGGGTGCTCGATGCGCACGCCCATTGCGAAGGGCTTGGCTTCGAGACGCACGCCGCTGCGGTCGAGCGTGTAGTAGATATCCTTGGCCGAGTGGCCCGTGGCGAGCACCACGGCCGCGCCCTCGATCGTATCGCCGTTCGCCGTCACGCCGCGCAGACGCCCGCGCTCGATCTTGAAGCCCGTGACCTTGCATCCGAAGCGTATCTCTCCGCCCGCGGCGGTGATGGTGCGGCAGATGTTGCTTATGATGCGCGGCAGGCGGTCGGTGCCGATATGGGGATGCGCCTCGAAGAGGATCTCGGGCGTCGCGCCGTGGAACACGAGCGTCTGCAACGCCTTGTTGTAGTCGCCGCGTTTCTTGCTGCGCGTGAACAGTTTGCCGTCGGAGAAGGTGCCCGCGCCACCCTCGCCGAACGCATAGTTCGAGTCGGGGTCGATGTCCAGATTGCGGTTTATGAGGGCTATGTCCTGCTTGCGGGGCAGGACCTTCTTGCCGCGTTCGAGCAGGATGGGCTTGAGCCCCAGTTCGATGAGTCGCAGCGAGGCGAAGAGTCCCGCGGGGCCCGAGCCGACCACGATCACCTCGGTCGCGCGGCTCACGTCGGGATAATCGAAGTGCACGGGCGACGGTTGCGGCTCGCGGTCGACGAAGATCTCCAGCGTGAGGTTGACCTTCACGGGGCTGCGTCGCGCGTCGATGGACCGCTTCAATACGCGCGCCAAGGCCACGTCGTCGCGTTTGACGCCCAACGTGCGGGCGGCGAGCGACGTGTAGAGTTCCGCATCGGCGGCCTGCTTCGGCGTGAGTACGAGGGTTACGGTTTTCGGCATAACGGGATTGTTTGCGGGCGGTCGCCGTCGTCGCGTTGCATATTGCCTGCCGCTTCGGCGTGCGGAACGGCGTGGCAATGCGCGCGGATGCGCGATCGCATGTTCATTCTACAAAAGTAACCAAAAAAAGGGAAATACCTAACAATCGGCCTCTCCGAAGCGCCGCAATTGTTTTACAAGTCCGATACGGATGGTTTCGGCCGATTTTTCGTGCCTTTGGCTGCGCCTTAGGTACTTCGCCTCGGCAAAATGCAAGCAAGCTTGCTTTTGCCCTCGCTAATTCGTACCTTTGACCTCCGAATAATCTTCAACAACTATGGCAAAGCTCGTTTCGCGCACTACGTTGCGCCCGCTCGATTACATTCTCATCATCGGCCCGATCCTGACCGCGGGGGCCTACTCCGTCCTGTCGGGCGAGTTCGACGTGCTGGGATTCATCGTGCTGGTTGCGGGGGTGATGGGCGTGGTGCTGAGCGCCAAACGCAGCATTCTCAACTTTCTGTTCGGTCTGGTGAACGTGGGGGTGTACGCCTACATAGCCTATAAATCGCAGTATTACGGCGGCGCGGCCCTGCACGCGCTCTATTACGTGCCGATGCAGTTCGTGGGTTACTTCGCTTGGCGTCGCCGCCACCAGAGCGACGACGAGTCGCGCGTGCAGTCGCGCAGCATGACCGGCAGACAGATAGCGTTCTGGAGCGTCGTGTCGGTCGTCGCGATCGCCGCGCTCACCTTCGTGCTCGACCGCTATACCGAGGATTCGCAGCCGCTCAAGGATGCGGCCATTACCGTCATCGCCGTGGTGGCCCAATATCTCATGACGTGCGCGTTCTGGGAGCAGTGGGTGCTGTGGCTCATGATAAATTTGCTCAGCGTGGCTTTGTGGACCGTCGGAACGGTCAAGGGAGAGCCGCATGCGGCTCTGATGGTGGTGAAATACGCTTTCTATACGGTCAACGCGGTCAACGGCATCGTCCAGTGGCGTCGTCAGAGCCGCTTGGCGGCCGAGTGACGGTCACATGCCCATGACGGCTATGTTGGCCGCGGCGCAGAGCAGGAGCAGACGATAGAGCAACTCGGTGAATCCCGTACCCATGCGCACGAATATCAGCGGCATGAGTATCGACGCGGGCACGGCGACGAGCGCGAAGATCGTGGCGGTGCCGCTCGGCAGAAAAAACAGCCCGCACAGCAGCAGCGCGAGCAGCGCGTTGAAACGCATGGCGGCGCGCGACTTCACTTTCAGCGAATATCGGTCGGATATTATGAGCGACACGGCGCAGAACGCCATGGTCAATATCACCCCTATCAAAGCGAGGCCCGCGGGATTAAGCGTGCGGAGGAACGAGTATCCGCTCGGCTCGGTCACCGATTCGCAAAGCCGCAGCGCGGGCGCGATAAATTCTTCGCCGCGAAACCACGACACATAACAACATGCGAACAGCGGAAACGCCAGACTGACGACGGCCACCGTCCAATCGCGCCATTTGGCCTTCACGGCGAGCACGAGCAGCGGCATGGCGGCATAGACCACGGCGGCGGGAGCGAATACGAGCGGCAGCGCGCCGAAGCATAGCATCGAGAGCGACAGATCGCCGTAGCTGCCCGTACGCATTATGCAGCGCACGATATACTTCACGGCGAGCAGCGTGAGGATCGTCGCGGCGGAGGTCACGAGATAGTCGCCGCTGACCGTAATCGTCGCGGCGACGGCTCCCAGCAGGGGGATGGACATCAGAGTATAGGCCGGATAGAGTGAATATTTCACCCCGTAACGGCCCGCGTTGAGTCCCGCGAGAAAGAGCGTCGAGCACCATATCGCCGCCGACCATAGCGGAAACCGCGCCTGAAGCCCCTGCAACAGGATGCCTATCGGAGCCGCGACGTTGGGGATGGTCTCGTCGTCGGCGGGCGCGAAGACCGAACGCAACGTGGCGACCACGGCGATTACGAACAACGTCGCCGTGACCTCGAAGATTCTGTGATGTATCGCCCTTCTCTTTGCCATATCGTTTCGATGCGCGGGCCGACCGCTTCGCGATCCGCCCCGCCGAAGCACAAAAGTACGAAAAAAGCGAGGACTCGGATAAATTATTCCTAACTTTGTAGAGTTATGCTCGAAAATTCATATCGTAGGGATCTGGTGGAGGCGGGATGCGACGAGGCGGGCCGCGGATGTCTGGCGGGCAGCGTCTTCGCCGCCGCCGTGATATTGCCGCCCGATTTCCACCACCCGCTTCTCAACGACTCGAAGCAGATGACCGAACGGCGGCGCGAGTTGCTGCGCGGCATCATAGAACGCGAGGCGGTGGCGTGGGCCGTCGCCGAGGTCGAGGCCGAGCGTATCGACGAGATCAACATCCTCAACGCGTCGTTCGAGGGTATGAACCGCGCCGTGATGTCGCTGGGCGTCGAACCGCAGTTTCTGGCCATCGACGGCAACCGTTTTCGCACCCGACTGTCCTATCCTTACGCCTGCATCGTCAAGGGCGACGGCAAGTACGCCGACATAGCGGCCGCGTCGGTGCTGGCCAAAACCCACCGCGACGAATACATGATGCGCTTGCACGAGCAGTATCCTTTCTACGGATGGGACCGCAACAAGGGCTATCCCACCCGCGAACACCGCCTCGCGATCCGCGAGCACGGCCTCTCGCCCGTCCATCGCCTGACGTTCAACCACGAAATCGACCAGCCGGAGCTGTTCCGATAGATAAGGAAAGGAGTCGTCGCCGATCAAAAGACCTCGCGCAGGATGCGGATCGACTGCACGGAGTTGATGGTGTCGAGATGATAGCCGTAATAGCTCATCAGAGCCGCCAGAAAGTCGACCCTCTGCGCGCGGTTGAGTCCTATTTCGCTCAGGTAGCGCACGTCGCATTCCAGCATGTCGCGCAAGATCAAGGCATTTTCCTGCGATACGGCGTATTCGCGCGGAGGTCGCGCGGAGGTGAAATGGCCCTCGGCGATGTCGAACCACGCGTCGGGCGAATAGTCGTTCCCGGGCGAGAAGCCCAAGAAGCGGCACAGATTCGAGAGAAACCACAAGTGGAAATTGGCCACCCCGTCCGCAGCCTCGTCCAGAGCCTCGACCGACCCCCACACGAAATCGAACAACATGGCGTTGGCCTCGCTCTCGCGCACCAGACGGTATAGAACCTCGGCCATGAACATGGCTATGGTCGACTTCCTGACATCGAAAGGGATCGTTCTGAACACTATGCCGCTGTGCACCTCGCCGAAGCGGTGCATCTGCATGCGCGGCGACTCCAGCCCCTCGAATTCCAAGGCGAACATGGGCTGGAACAACGCCTGCTTCGATCCGTGGCCGCGCCGCGACCCGAGGCCCTGCACCATGTAGCTCTGACGGCCGTGCGCGGAGGTGAGCAGATGGGCCACCATCCCCTTGTCGCCGTACTTGAGGGTGCTGAGCACCACCCCTCGCGAGGTGTAACGCTTCATCGCGCCGCCGCTCATTCGCCGCTCGGCTCCACCCAGTCGCCGCCCGCCTTTATTAGTTCGACCAGACGTTCGATCGCCTGCTCCTGCGGAATGTTGCGCTCGACCACCTCGCGTCCTTTGTAGAGCGTTATGCGTCCCGCCGCCGCGCCCACGTAACCGTAATCGGCGTCGGCCATCTCGCCCGGGCCGTTGACGATGCAGCCCATGACGCCTATTTTCAGGTTTTTGAGATGCGACGTGCGGCTCTTGATATCGGCCAAGGTCTTCTCTATGTCGTACAGCGTGCGGCCGCAGCTCGGGCACGCTATGTACTCCGTGTGCGAGAAGCGCACGCGCGCCGCTTGCAGGATCATAAGCTCCATATCGCGCACTTCGCGCGGCGACAGATGCGGCGCGTCGATCCATATCCCGTCGGCCAGACCGTCGAGGAACAGCACGCCGAGGTCGGCCGCCGCCTTCACCGCCACCGTCTCGGCGTCGGGATCGTCGTAACGACGCTTCACCACGACGGGCATGGTGTCGTCCATGTCGAGTATCGCGGCGCGCAGTTCGGCCGTGGGGTTCGCGCTCGCCGATTCTATTATTCGGTATTCCGAAGTGATCTCGTCGTGTGCTACGGGGGGCGCGGCGCATCGGCGCACATACTCCGTCGGATGGTAACGTTCGGGGTGGCGAGCCTCGAAACGTCCCTCGCGGCGAGTGAAATAGTCGGCCAGCATGCGGGCCACGGGCACCTCGTTCTCGGGAGCCTCGGTGAGCGACACGCGGATCGTGTCGCCGATGCCGTCGGCCAGCAGCGCGCCTATGCCAACGGCGCTCTTGATGCGCCCTTCGATCCCGTTGCCCGCCTCGGTGACGCCCAGATGTACGGGATAGGTCATCCCCTCGGCATCCATCGCCTCGACCAAGAGGCGATAGGCGTGAACCATAACGCGCGTATTGCTCGACTTCATCGACACCACCACCTGATCGAAACCTTCGCGGCGGCACACGCGCAAGAACTCCATCGCCGAGACCACCATCCCCTGCGGGGTGTCGCCCCACTCGTCGAAGATGCGTTTGGCGAGCGAACCGTGGTTGACGCCTATGCGCAGCGCCACGCCGCGCTCGCGGCATTGGGCGATGAGCGCCTCCAACTCGCCGTGCGCCGTGCGGTAGTTGCCCGGGTTGATACGCACCTTGTCGACGTAACGCGCCGCGATGGAGGCCACCTCGGGCACGAAGTGTATGTCGGCCACCACGGCGGTGTCGTAACCGTCGGCGCGCAGGCGCGCGACGATGTTTTCGAGGTTCTCGCCCTCCTTGCGGCCCTGCGCCGTGAGGCGCACGATACCCGCGCCCGCATCGGCGATGCGCTCCGTCTGCGCCACGCTGGCCTCGGTGTCGGCCGTGGGGGTGTTGGTCATCGACTGCACCGCTATGGGGCGCGCCGAACCTATCGTAACGCCGCCTATGCGCACATCGTGCGCCTTGCGACGCGAATATTCGGTGAGATTCATGATTTTTCGAATTTTAATTGCAATTCGTCGCAGCTATGTCTGCGACTCGCAGAGTCGCGCGGGCCGCAGCCTCGCCCCGCGGAGGCCCGCTATTCGCATTCGCTCATTCACGCGGTCTCCGCAGTCTGCGGCCCTTATCGCTACTCGTCGTAACTGCTGTTGTCCCAGCAGTGGGTGCACAAATCCTCCTTCGGCAGACCGATGGCCTCCACCAGATCGTCCAGACGCTGGAACTTGAGCGAGGTGAGTTGCAGGTGGCGGCACATGATCGACACCATCTCCTTGTGCTTCTCGCTGTCGGGATCGGCATACTCGGCGAATACCGAATCGGCTATGTCGTCGGTGCCCTCCATGTCGCGGATCACGCGGCGCGCATAGAGATCGTAGGTGCTGCGCGAGGTCGAGAAGTTGAGGAACCGGCACGGGAAGATCAACGGCGGGCAGGCTATGCGCATGTGTATCTCCTTCACGCCCGCGTCGAGCAGCTTCACCACGTTGTCCTTGAGCTGCGTGCCGCGCACGATGCTGTCGTCCATGAAGACTATCTTCTGGTCGTGGGTGAACTTGCTGTTGGGCAACAGCTTCATCTTGGCCACCAGATCGCGCATGGTCTGGTCCTGCGGCATGAAGCTGCGCGGCCACGTGGGGGTGTATTTCACGAAGGGACGCTTGTAGGGGATGCGTTTCTCGTTCGAGTAGCCGATGGCGTGGCCCACGCCCGAGTCGGGGATGCCCGCCGCGAAATCGGGATCGATGTCGGCGTCGCGCTTGGCCATCGCCGCACCGCAACGGTAGCGGCAATCCTCGACGTTGATACCTTCGTACCATGCCGACGGGTAACCGTAATATACCCACAGAAACGAACACACCTGTTTGCGCTTGCCTGCGGGGGCCACCTGACGCACGCCGTCGGCCGTGAGCTGCACTATCTCGCCCGGGCCGAGGTCGCGCACGAACTCGTAACCCAGATTGTCGAAACTCGAACTCTCGCTCGCGCACACGTAACCCTTGTCGTTCTTGCCGATCGATATGGGTGTGCGGCCGAAACGGTCGCGTGCGGCATAGATCGCGTGGTCGGTGAGCACCAGCATCGAGCACGAGCCCTTTATCTTCTTCTGCGCGGCCTCGATGCCCGCGCGCAGCGATTCGCCCCGTCCGATGAGCATGGCCACCAGTTCGGTGGCGTTGATGGCCGACCCCGACAACTCGGCGAAGTGGTGGCCGTCGCGCAACAGCTCCTCGGCCAGTTCGTCGATGTTGTCGATGCGCGCCACCGTCACCACGGCATAGCGTCCCAAGTGCGAGGTGATGGTAATCGGCTGGGCCTCGCTGTCGGAGATTACGCCCACGCCCATTTTCGCCGCGGCGAACTTGGGCAGTTCGCTCTCGAACTTGTTGCGGAAATAGCCGTCCTCCAACGAATGTATGGATCTCATGAATTTTTTGTTCGCCACGAAGGCCATTCCCGCTCTTTTGGTACCCAGATGCGAGTGGTAGTCGGTACCGTAGAATACGTCGTTAACGCACTCCTTGCGAGAGACGCAACCGAAAAAACCGGACATACGAATATCAGTTAATAGTTAATATACAGCAATATGCGCCGTCGTTGCCGCGACATGCGGCCGCAGCCGTACGGCGGAGTGGCAAATATACTAATTTTTCGGGGCAATTATGTACATTAACGCGCCAATGTCGCGCGGCGAATTCAAATCCCGACGCCGCCGACCTCGCGCCGCGGACGAAAAAGGGCCGAGACCCTGAAAGTCCCGACCCCGAAACGGCGTTCCGCCCACGCGCGGCGCGGCTAATCGCCGTACAGCGTGCGGGCGATGCCCATCTCCAGACCGCGCAGCTCGGCCAGACCGCGCATGCGGCCGTAGCACGAATACCCGGGATTCGAGCGGCGATTCAGGTCGTCGCACATCTGGTGCCCGTGGTCGGGACGCATCGGGATGCGCACCTTGCGGCGCTGCTGGATCTCGAGTAATGCCTTCATCACCTCGTACATCGGCACGTCGCCCTCCAGATGGTTGTCCTCTTGGAAGTTGCCGTCGGCATCGCGGCGCGTCGAGCGCAGATGCACGAAGCCCACGCGGTCGCCGAACTCGCGCATCATGGCGGGCAGGTCGTTGTCGGCCCGTACGCCGAACGACCCCGTGCAGAGGCACAAGCCGTTCGAGGCGTTAGGCACGGCCTCCGCCAGACGGCGGAAATCGTCGGCCGTCGAGAGTATGCGCGGCAGTCCCAGTATGGGATAGGGAGGATCGTCGGGGTGTATCACCATCTCCGAACCGCACTCGTCGGCCACGGGGCACACCTCCTTGAGGAAATATATGAGGTTGGCGCGCAGACGCTCGGCGTCGATATCCTCGTAACGGTCGAGCGCCTCTTGGAACTGCGCCACGGTGAAACTCTCCTCCGACCCGGGCAGGCCCGCGATCATGTTGCGCGTAAGCAGTTCCTTATCCTCGTCGGTCATGCGCTCGTAACGGGCGCGGGCCGCGGCCTTCTCCTCGTCGGTATACTCCGCCTCGGCGTTCGGGCGGCGCAGGATGAAGAGGTCGAATGCCATGAACGCGGCGCGCTCGAAACGCAATGCGCGCGAGCCGTCCTCGACTTCGAAAGCCAAGTCGGTGCGCGTCCAGTCGAGCACGGGCATGAAGTTGTAGGTGATGCAGTGTATGCCGCACTCGGCCAGATTGCGGATCGACTGCTTGTAGTTGTCGATATACTTTCGGAAATCGCCCGTTTGGGTCTTGATGTGCTCGTGGACGGGAACGCTCTCCACCACGCTCCACACCAACCCCGCGTCGGCGATGATACGTTGGCGTTTGCGGATCTCCTCCACGCTCCACACCTCGCCGTTTGGGATGTGGTGGAGGGCATGAACTATATCGGTGGCACCGGCCTGACGTATGTCGCTGAGCGATACGGGATCGTCAGGCCCGTACCAACGCCATGATTGTTTGCATAAGAACATAGGTCGTCTGTTTTATATGGGTGTAATGTAACGAATATCCGTCGAGCGCTAAATCGAGAAGGCGTCGAAACCGCCGTCGATTACGGTCAGCGTGCCGCTCACGAATTTCGACGCGTCCGAAGCCAGCCACTGCAACGTGCCGAGCAGCTCCTCGGGCTCGCCGAAGCGGTTGAACGGAGTGTGTCCCAATATGGTGTGCGAACGCGGCGTAAGCGATCCGTCGGGGTTGGTCAGCAGGTCGCGGTTCTGGTTGGTGAGCAGGAATCCCGGGGCGATGGCGTTCACGCGCAGCCCCTCGCCGAACTTGATAGCCAGCTCGCCGCACATATACTTCGTCCAGTTCACCACGGCGGCCTTCGCCACGCCGTATCCCGCGACACGGGTCAAGGGACGCAAAGCCGACTCCGACGCGATGTTGATTATCGAACCCTGCTTCTGCTCCACCATGGCCTTCACGAAGACCATCGTGGGCATGATGGTGCCGAACAGATTGAGCTCCACCACCTTGCGCACGGCGTCGAGGTCGAGGTCGAATATCGTCTTGTCGGGCGGAACCGTCGCCGCGCCCATATTGCCGCCCGCGCCGTTTATCAACACGTCGATGCGGCCGTATGCGGCCATTATGTCGTTGTAGTTCTGCTCCAGAACGCTCTTGTCCAGCACGTCGCACACGAGGAACATGGCCTCGCCGCCCGCCTGCTTCACTTCGTCGGCCAGCTTCTCGCCCGCCTCCTTGGCGCGGTCGAGGATAGCGACCTTGGCGCCCTGCTCGGCGAAGTGTTTTACCATCGAGGTGCCGAGGATGCCCGCGGCGCCTGTAATGACGACGACTTTGCCGTCAACACTGAATAGATCTTTCATTTTGTAGGTCTTTAAGTTGATTTTTGTGGTTTTTCTCTTTGCGGAGATACACAAAGATACGTATAAGCCGAGTGCAAAAGCAAATTTATTTGCGATTTTGCCGAGGCGAAGTATCTAAGGCGAAGCCAAAGATACGTATCTGTCGGGCGCAAAAGCAAATTTATTTGCGATTTTGCCGAGGCGAAGTATCTAAGGCGAAGCCAAAGGTAGTCATTTTGCCGCAAAAATCAATACGCCCCGTCCGCAAAACAAAAGCGACTCCGAGGAGTCGCTTGTTTTATCGTAAGCCCGATCCCGCGCGGGGATATGACATGCGTTCCTAAAACAGATATTTGTCGTTCTTCACGCGGGTGAAGAGCGAGCGGATGTCGCGCCACGCCTCGCTGCCCAGCGTCGTGCCCACGATCTCGATGACCTTGCCCGCCGCGATGGCCCCCAGAGTGCCGCATTGGCGGAGCGACAGATCGTCGCACAACCCCGCGAGGAATCCCGCCGCATAGAAGTCGCCCGCACCCGTGGTGTCGACCCGTTTGGCGGCGGCCATGATGCCGACGTGCACCACCTCGCCGCCGCGTTTTATCAGCGCGCCCTTCATTCCGATCTTCACCACGGCCAGATCGCAGATCTCCGATATCGCCTGCAAAGCGTTGACGGGTTCGCTCTCGCCCGTGAACGCCACGGCCTCGTCTTCGTTGGCGAAGACCATGTCCACGTGGTCGGCGATGAGGTCGCGCAGAAAATCGCGGTTCTCCGCCACCACGTTGAAGCTGGCCATGTCGATGGCCACCTGCAACCCCGCGGCCTTGGCTTCGGCGGCGGCTTTGCGGATGAGTTCGCGGTTCTGCACCAGATAACCCTCGATATAAAGGCAGTCGTAACCGTTCAGAAGCGTGCGGTCGATCATGTCGGGCATCATCTCCAAGGCCGCGCCGAGGTGGGTCAGCATCGTGCGTTCGCCGTCGGGCGAGACGAGCGATATGCACTTGCCCGAGCGGCCCTCGCCGCGGAATATGTGCGGCTCGATGTCGAGGTTGCGCAGCGCGCGCTCGAAAAAGTCGCCCGTGGTGTCGCGTCCAACCTCGCCGATAAAGCCCGTCCGATACCCCATCGACGCCAGCGCGCGGATGGTATTGTCGGCCGAGCCGCCCAGCGAGAGCGAATAGGGCTGTCCCGCCACGGCTTTCGACACTTCGGTTTGCAGATCGGCGTTCACCAGATTCATCGAACCTTTGGCGAGCCCGTATCGGGCCAACACGCCGTCGTCCGACAGGTTGACCAACATGTCGGTAAGGGCATTTCCCATGCCCGCGATTCTCTTCATCGGAATAGTCGGGGTTAGATTACAAAGGTTATATCGACAATATCTTCACTATATCGAGATCTTTCAGATCGAGTTGCGACGTGTGCGCCACGGCCTTCTTGAACGGCACGTATACCAACTCGCCGTTCTTGATGCCGATCATGACGTTGCGCTGCCCCTCGGTCAACGCCTCGATGGCGGTGGCACCCATCTTCGAGGCGAGGATGCGGTCCTTGGCCGTGGGCGATCCTCCGCGCTGGAGGTGTCCGAGGATGGTCACGCGGGCGTCGAACTCGGGGAACTCTTTCTTGATGCGCTCGGCCAAGCCCAACGCGCCTCCCGTGGCGGGACTCTCGGCCACGAGCACGATAGCCGAATTCTTGCTCTTGCGGAATCCGTTGTGGATCAGATCGGCCAGCTGGTCGACCTCGGTTTCGCGCTCGGGGATGATGGCGGCCTCGGCTCCCGACGCTATGGCGCCGTTGAGGGCCAGATAACCCGCCGTGTGGCCCATCACCTCGACGAAGAAGAGGCGTTCGTGGCTGGTGGCGGTGTCGCGCAGTTTGTCGACGGCCTCGATTATGGTGTTCAGGGCGGTATCGTAACCGATGGTCTCGTCGGTGCCGTCCAGATCGTTGTCGATGGTGCCCGGGAGACCCACTATGGGCACGTCGAACTCGTCGGCGAACATCTGCGCGCCCGTCAGCGATCCGTCGCCGCCGATGACCACCAGCGCGTCGATGCCCGCGGCCTTCATGTTCTCGTAAGCCTGACGACGACCCTCCTCGGTGCGGAACTCCTTGCTGCGCGCCGTTTTGAGGATGGTGCCGCCCTGCTGTATGATGTTGCTCACGCTCTGCGACTTGAACTCCACTATCTCGTTGGTCACCAGACCGTGGTAACCGCGCATGATGCCCTTGACTTGATATCCGTTGTAGATGGCGGTTCGCGTCACCGCGCGGATGGCCGCATTCATACCCGGCGCGTCGCCGCCCGAGGTAAGAACTCCGATACATTTAATTGCCATAATCGATTGTGCTTAATGATTCCTATTTCGAACAAAGGTAGCGTTTTTTCGTAATTCGACAAAAAAAGCGGCGCCCCTCGAAAGGGAACGCCGCCGCGGCCGTCGGGCCGTTAGAATATTAATAACCCGGGTTCTGAACCAGATTGGGGTTGATGTTGATCTGATCCTGCGGGATGGCGAGCCAGTAGTTGCGCGGCGTCTCGAAGGTAATAACCTGCGCGCCCTCGTAAACGTCGGTCACCTTGTAGAAATCCTCGGCGGTCTTGCCCGCGAGGTTCCAGCCCTGAGCCGACTTGCCCATGTAGTCGCCCGCGATCTTCCAGCGGCGCAGGTCGTGATACCAGCGACCCTCGAACATGAACTCGATCATGCGCTCCTGACGGATCACCTTCACCAGCTCGTCGCCCGTGGGCATGCCGCCCACCTTGGCCCACGACACCTCGAAGTTGGGCAGGCCCGCGCGGTTGCGCACCTTGTTGAGGTATGCGAGTCCCTTTGCGCTGAGCGTACCCGTGTACTCGGCCTCGGCCTCGGCATAGTTGAGATAGGGCTCGGCGAAACGGATGTAGGGGTAAGAGATCTTGTTGTAGGTGAACGATTTGCTCGATACGGTATACGAATCCGACTTCGAGATCCACTTCTTCACATAGTAACCCGTGCAGCTCTGGTACTCGTTGGTGGTGTTGCCGTCGTTCTGCTGCTCCTCGCCGCGACGACATTTCAGGACGATGGTCTTGCCGTTGATGTCGTACTCGCCGCGGTCGTAACCGATCGAGGCGTAGAAACGCGGCTCGCGGTTGTGGTGCAGCAATACCGTCTCGCCCTCGTCGTCGAGTTTATAGAGGTCGAGATTCTTCGTATCGGGGTCGACGTCCATCGGCAGACCGTCCTTCGAGAGATAGATCTGCGCGGCGGCCAACGTGGGAACGAAGTATCCGCGGAAACCGTCCGCGCTGTAAGACGAATAGCCTACGCGCGGCGCCATGTTCTTGGCGTTGTAGCTGATGTTGCCTTGGTTGTTGTACGAGAATAGGTGCTCCTCGTTGTTGTAGAACTGCGACGAACCGTCGTTGCCGATGAAAGCTGCGCGATAGTTATTGTAGCCTCTCTCCAACTCGTTTTCGCCCTTGTCGCTCGACTCGAAGAGTTTGAATCCGTCGGCCTCGCCCTGCGCGATGGCATCCTCGGCTGCATCCATAGCCTTCTTCCACAGCTCCTTGTCGTAGGTCTGCGAGATGAGGTGCGTGCCGTCGGGGTTGGTGAAGTCGCTGTACCACTCCGTGTTGCCGTTCATCTGGGGCGACGCCGCGAAGAGCCATGCGCGGGCCTTCAGCGACTTGGCCAGAGTCTTGGTGGCGCGGCCGTAATAGAGCGGATCCTGAACCTCGGGCAGATACTCGGCAGCCTTGTCGTACATGTCCGAAATGAACTGCGTGCACTCAAGGTAGGTCGAGCGGGGAACGTTCAGGTTCTCGTCCTGCGACAGTTCGTGCGTCACCAGAATGACGGGACCGTAATACTCCAGCAGAGTCTGGTGGAGGTATGCGATGGCCCAGTAGGCTTCGCCTTTCCACATGCTCTTCTCCTCGTCGGTGGCGTCGGGCACCTTGTCGGCGTTGTCGATGAGGTTGTAGGCGTTGCGGATGCCTTCCCATATGCGGTAGTCGGTCAGCGCGCCCGAGGGATACGACGTGGCTCCCTGCGACCACATGGCCACATAGGTGTTCGACGGGCTCTCGTAGTTGTTGTATACCATGCTCTTCCACTTGAAGTAGCGGACCGAGCCGAAGAATCCCGACATCATGTCGCCGCTGCATATCTCGAGCGACGACTGGAAATGATAGCGGTTGGGCATGTACCAGTAGAGCGAGCAAGCGAACTTGTCGGTCTGGATGTGCGTCTTGTAGAGGTCGTCGGTCGTCGGCTTGCCCTCGGGAATCACATCGAGGAAATTGCACGAGGCGAGGCTGAGCGACAACGCGATCAATATAAATAATTTTTTCATAGTTTCCGATCGATATTAGAAGTGATACTGAAGACCTATCTTGACCGTGCGCTGGAGCGGGTACGAAAGACCGTTGCCGTTGCCCTTCTCGGGATCCCAGCAGTCGAACGGCGAGATGGTGAAGAGGTTGCTGCCGGCGGCGTAGATGCGGAAATTCCGTATCGACCAGCCCAGCTCGACGCTCTTGAGACGCAGGTAGTGCGACTTGCGCAGATAGTAGGTCGAAGCCTGAGTGTTGTTGTCGCTCGTGATGGAGGTCAGACGCGGATACTCGGCGTCGGCGCGGTTGTTGTCCCACGACCAGTGGTTGTCGGCGATGTACTGCGTGATGCCGAAGCCCGAGTTCGACGAGGTGGCGAAGGGGTGGTGGTTGTACATGCGAAGCTGCACGTTGCCCGTGCCTTGGAACATGAACGAGAAGTCCCAAGCCTTGTACTTCATGTTACCGCCGAAGCCGTACTGTATCTCGGGGATGTAGGGCGTGTCGTCCCACACATAGTCGTTGGCGTCGATCACGTTGTCGCCGTTGATATCCTTGTACTTGATGTCGCCGACCGAGTAGGTGCCGAAACGCTGCTCGGGGCTGCCGTCGATCTCCTCCTGCGAGGTGAACAGACCCTCGGCTACGAGCACCTTGTGGGCCTGCATGGGGTGGCCTATCTTCGAGAGGTGCTTGTTCTTGTCGGGATACTGCGGCTCGTCCATGGCCTTCACCTCGTTGTGGGCGTAGGTGAACGTACCGCGCACGCCGACGGTCAGATCCTCGTTCACGACCTTGTTGTAGCTCGCCGAGATGTCGACTCCGCGGTTATCCACCTCGCCGAGGTTGGCGTAAGGCACCGTGGCGCCCATACCTGCCGTGGCGGCCAGCGAATTGCGCTGCATGAAGATGTTGTAGCGGTGCTCGGTGAAGTAATCCACGGCCAAAGTGAGCGAGTGGAACAGCTCCAGATCGACGCCCACGTTCATCTTGTTGGCGATCTCCCAAGTGGCGTCGGCGTTACCGTAAGTGCTGATGTAGCCCGCGCCCTTGAAGGTGAAGTTGTTGCCGAAGTAGTAGCCGCGGTTGCCCATGTTCACGGTCGTCAGATAGGGGAAACGGATGCTCAGGGCGTCGTTACCCACCTGACCGTACGATCCGCGGATCTTGAAGTTGCTCACCACCTCTTTCAGCGGCGCGAAGAACTTCTCGTTCGAGACGTTCCAGCCCAAAGCCGCCGAGGGGAAGAATCCGAAGCGCTTGCCCGAAGCGAAGTTCTCCGAACCGTTGTAACCGAAGTTGCCCTCGATGTAGTAGCGGCGGTCGTAGTTGTAGGTGACGCGGCCCGCCAGACCTTGCTCGCGGAAAGGCAGCAGCTGCTCCTCCGACGAACCGGTGGCGTTGTTCACCTTCTCCTTCATGTGGTATACGAAGTCGGCGCCTACGTCGTGCTTGCCGAACTTGCGCGAATACTTCACCGAAGCCTGCAACGACCACTCGTGGTAACCGTTGTGGCCCACGTTGCTGGTGAGGTAGGTGTTACCCTCGGTGCCGATGGTCGACGAGGTGTAGTTGAAAGTGCCGTCGTCGTTCATCACCCAGTCGTCGTCCACACGGAAATAGTAGGGCGTCATGTAGCGGTTGGTCGCCGCGTAAGAGTAGTTGTAGAACGACACCAGCGCATTGGCCGACAGACCCTTGGTTACCATGTCGAGGTTCTGGTCCACGGTGAACGCCGCGGTCATGTACGAGTAGAAACGCTTCTTGTAACCTGCGCTCATGCGGGCATAGGGGTTGAGCTCCGTCGAACCCGTATCCCACGAGTTGTTGTTACCGTAACGCACGAACGTGTCGCCGTCCTCGGCGGGCAGCACCGCGGGGAAACGCGCGGGATTGGCTCGCATGACCCAGTAGAACAGGTCGCTGGTCGACTCGTAGGGAGCATTGTTGTACTGCAACTGGGTGTTGAGCTTGAGCGATACCTTGGTGGTCTTGGTCATCATGGCCGACACGTTGCTCTGGAACAGATACTTCTGGTTGTTCATCGTAATGTCGAGCGGAGTCTCCTTGGGCTTCTTCAGAATACCGTTCTCGTTGAAGATCGAGGCGTTGAGGAAGTAGTTCACTCGCTGACCGCCGCCGCGCATCGACACGTTGAAACGCTGGTTGACGGCGAAGTTCTTAAACAACATGCCGTACCAGTCGTTATCGGGGAAAACGTAGGGGTTCAGATGAGCGCGCGTGCCCTCGATCTTCTCCGACGAGTAGAACGGAACGTACTGCGTGCCCGTGGCGCGCGCCTCGTTGTACTTGGCCTCGTTGAAAAGCTCCATGTAGGTCACCGCGTCGGCCACGTCCTGCACCTTGGTAGGCATCGAGAATGTGTTGTCGACGCTCACGTTCACCGCCAGCTTCTCCGAGTTGCGGCCCTCCTTGGTGGTTATTATGATTACGCCGTTGGCGCCGCGCGATCCGTACAGTGCGGTGGCGGTGGCGTCCTTCAGCACCGAGAACGACTCGATCGACTCGGGAGGGATGTTGCCCAACATGGTAGAGGTGATCTCCACGCCGTCCAACACCAGCAACGCACCCGTGTTCGAACCGAAGGTCGAGATACCGCGCACGTAGAAGTTGGCGCTGTCGTAACCCGGCTCGCCCGAGCTCTGGGTGGCGATCACGCCCGCGATGTTGCCCGCGAAGCCCGTGGTGAGGTTACTCGAAGTCACCACCAGCTCGCTCGGCTTCACCGACTGTACGGCGCCCACCAGCGACTCCTTCTTCTGGGTACCGAAACCCACCACGACCACTTCGTCGATCTTGGTCTGCTGCTCGATCATGGTCACCAGAGTGAACAGATAGGGATCGCCTACCGAGATCTCCTTGGGGTCGTAACCGATCATTTCGAATACTATGGTCTTGGCATCCGCAGGCACCTTGATCGAGTATGCTCCGTTCACGTCCGACGAGACGCCGACCGCGGGATTCTCCTTCACATAGACCGAAACGCCTACCAGAGGTTTGTTGTCGCTCGATCCGATGATGAGACCCTTCAGAACACCTTTTTCGTTTTGGTCCTTCGAATCTGCCGTCGTCGATTTCGACGGCTTGGCGGCCCGATCTTTCGCTTCGGCAGCGAATGCCGTCGGTCCGACCAGAATGCTCGCGCCCAGCATCAGCGTCGCGAAACGCCGAACCGAAAGGCGAAACATCCGTTCAATGGAAAAATTCCTCATAGGTTGAAAGTTAAAGAATGATTAATAAATGTTTTGCTGCTTTTTTGGGGGGGGCAACGGTCGTATCCGCGCTTCGGCGCAACCCGAACGAGTTCGGTTCGCCGCGTCTCGTGTGCGCGCACGAAAACGCGGCGGCGTTGTCCTTTGCGGCACGTCGCGCGAGCGGGGAGAGAATATTTCCGTTAATGATTTTTTAGCGGGGGGGGGTATGACACCGCGCTCTCTTTCGCAGAGAGGTCGGTAGCCGCTTGCCGTCGATACGAAGACGACGGTGCGGATGTCGCAGTCAGTAGTCATACTATATTTCACTTCGATGATCGGGTTCGTTTCGGGCGTGTCGCGCGCGCATCGAACGGTCGATCACCATTTTAATCGTTGCAACACTGTTGTATTGCAAAAGGTTGGGCTTTCAATTCGAAACAAAAATATGTATATTTCAAAATATATCCAAATATTTCATCGAAAAAATTCCTTTCGCGCTCCAAAACATGCAACATATCAAAAATCAGACAGATATTAAAAATATTGCATAATGAAAAAAGGCCTTCGGAGGCCCTGCGTGAGGGTTTGGAGGTGCGCCGCCGCGTATTGCGGCGGCGGATCCGAAACCTCGACCCGTTCGGCGCGAGGGACGGGCGGGGCGGCTTCGGCCGTTTTCGAAACACAAATGCCGCGCGAACCTCCGCCATGGAACGAAAACAGGGCAGCCGGCGGAGCGACTGCCTTGTCTTTTGTCGTAGTCCCGTCCTGCGGTTGGCAGTTCGGGGGGCTGCGGTTTTCGAGTCGTAGCCTGCGGAGCGAGCGATAGCGAGCCTCCGCGGGGTGAGGCTACGGCTCGCGCGGCTCTTTCGAGACATCATGCCACCGAATTAAATCTCCGCCACCAGCGCCACGGGATAGTGGTCCGAGATGTAGGGCGCGCCGTAATTCTTGTCGCACAGCACGGTGAACGAGCGCGCGTCGGCGTCGCGGAAGAAGATGTGGTCGATCACCACGTCGCTCTCGCGGCCCCAGTCGTTGAACGTGCCGCGCGGGTCGCTCTGCGGAGCCTCGGCGCGGGCGTCGCGCATCGCGGCTTTCAGCGGCTCGAAGATCGGTTCGTCGGTGGTGGAGTTGAAGTCGGCCGTGAGAAAGAGCGGCATCCCTGCGGGCACCAGTTCGGCAATACGTTTCACGATGAGTTTCAACGCCTCGGCGCGGGCCGTGGGGCCTACGTGGTCGAGGTGGGTGTTGAAGTAGGCGAACTCCCTGCCCGAATCCTTCATGCGCATGAGCGCCCACGTGCAGGTGCGCTTGCATGCTCCGTCCCAGCCTTTCGACACCTCGTCGGGGGTCTCCGAGAGCCAGAAGGTGCCGCTGTCGAGCAGTTCGACGCGGTCGGCGCGATAGTATATCGCCATCATTTCGCCCTCGGCCTTGCCGTCCTCGCGGCCGACACCGATGTGCTCGTACTCAGGCAGATGCTCGTCGAGAAAGGCGATCTGGTCGGGGCAACCCTCCTGAATGCCCATTACGTCGGGCTGCTCGTCGTTGACCATGTTGATCGAGGCCTGCTTGCGGTTAGCCCAGAAGTTGTCGCCGTCGGCGGCGGGCGAGCCGCTCATGCGGATGTTGTAGGATACGACCTTGATCGTATCGTTCTTGCCTTTTTTCGCGCAGCCGATGGCGGCGCAGAGCATGGCGACGCATGCGGAAAAGAGTAGAAGTTTCTTCATATCGGATGTTTATTTGTAGCGATTATACTTCAGTATACCATATTCGGAGCGTAGCGACCGAAGTTCCCTCCGAGGAGGGGATTTAGGGGAGGGGCAGACCTGTAAACGCGGCCAAGAGCCGCGGGTAAGCGACCGTCGGAACTGCTTTTACGACAATATGACATCGGTGCATTGAAATACATAATTGCCTTATTTGTAACCGTTGCTTATCAGCGTGAGGAACTCCTCGCGCGTGCGGGTGTCCTTGAGGAATACCCCCGTGAACGCCGAGGTCGTGGTGGCCGAGCCCAGCTTCTCGACGCCGCGCATCTGCATGCACATGTGGCTCGCCTCGATCACCACCGCCACGCCTATGGGGTCGAGAGCCTGCTGTATGCAGTCGCGGATCTGTACCGTCAGACGCTCCTGCACCTGCAAGCGGCGGGCGTAGCACTCCACCACGCGGGCTATCTTCGACAGCCCCGTAATGCGGCCATCGGGAATGTAGGCCACGTGCGCCTTGCCGACGAAAGGCATCATATGGTGCTCGCACATCGAGAAGAGCTCGATGTTCTTCACCAGCACCATCTGCTTGTACTCCTCGCGGAAGATGGCCGAATTGATTATCTGCACGGGATCTTCGGCGTAACCCTTCGTGACGAACGACATGGCTTTGGCCACGCGTTCGGGGGTCTTCGCCAGCCCCTCGCGCTCGGGATTCTCGCCCAGAAGCGAGAGGATTTCGCGATAGTGGTATGCGAGGCGTCCGATCCGATCGTCGTCGTAACGCTCCTCGCGTCGGTAGATTGCGTTTTGTTCCGTCATAATGCGACAAAGTTAGCGCGTGTCGGCCGAAAATGCAATAATAATGGCAGGCAATTATATATTTCAATGCACCGATGTCATAATGTCGTAAAAGCAGCTCCGACGGTCGCTTACCCGCGGCCCTTGGCCGCGTTTAGAGGCTCGCGGTCGGACCGTGCATAAATCTTAAAAAGCGTTCGTGCCCGTCAGGGCTTCGATCGCGGCGCGCCCCTCGGGACCGAGCGAGAGCGAATATTCGTTTACGAACAAAGCGATGTGTTTGTCGATAACCTCGTCCTCGAGCTCCTGCGCATGAGCTTTTATGTAGTCGCGCGACTCCGACGGTCGGGCGAAAGCGTATTCGATGCTGCGGCGCAGCACGCGTTTGAAGCGGCGGAACACCTCGTCGGGCAACGACCGCCGCACGACGATGCCGCCCAGCGGCAACGGCAGTCCCGTGCGCCGCTCCCACTCGATCCCGAGGTCGGCGACGAGTTCCAGCCCGCGTCGCGAGTATACGAACCGCCCCTCGTGGATCAATACCCCCGCGTCGAATTCGCCCCGCTCCACGGCCGCGGCGATCTCGGAAAAGAGCATCGGCACGCGCTCCCCGATCTCGGGAAAGAGCCGCTCGACCAGACCGTTGGCCGTGGTGCGCAGCCCGGGGACCGCTATGCGGCGTATCGGCGCGTCGTCGCCCGCGCGTCGCACGAGCAACGGCCCGTTGCCGCGTCCGAGAGCCGCGCCGCTGTCCGATAGGCGATAGGCGCCCGCTATCGATGGCAGCGCGGCGCAGCTGATCTTGCTCGCGTCGGGCAGTCCCGCCGCCGCTTCGCGGTTCAGCTCCTCGATGTCGCGATACTCCGCAGAGAAGGTCAGCCCTTCGGTGTCGATGCGCCCGTTCAGCATGGCGTCGAACATGAAAGTGTCGTTCGGACAGGGCGATATGTTGAGTTTCAGTTCCATGGCGTTATTTCAGTTCCGATTTGAATACGTATTTCCCCGCGTCGACTTCGTAGAGCGCATATCCGTCGCGCACGCCGCGGTTGCGCACGTTCGGTCCCTCCTCGACTTTCGGCGCGGCGTCCGAGAAGGGCACCCACACCGTCGCGACAGTCCCCACGGGCACCTCGCAACGCATCTCGAAACGGCCCTTGCGACGCTCCCAGCGGATGCCTATGCGGCCGTATGCGGTGTCGTGGGTGTAGTCGACCCAATCGAGCCCCTCGGGCGTCACGGGTCGCACGTCGAATGTGCGGAATCCCGCCTCGTCGGCCCGCAGACCCGCCAGATCGCGGTAGAACCAGCCTATGCCGCCGCCGAACATCGGGTGGTTGCGAGAATCCTTGCCGTTCCAGTTCTCCCACGTCACGGTCGCGCCCTGCTCGATCCACCAACCGAAACTCGGGAAATCGCGTCGGTTGATGAGCTTGTATGCCAAATCGGCCATGCCGTTGTCGCATAACACTTCGAACAGATAGCGCGTGCCCACGATGCCCGTGTCGAGATGGTCGTCGCACTCGGCTATGTTGTCGCGCAGAGCCTGCACCGTGCGGGCGCGACGCTCCTCGGGCACGCCGATGCGCAACGCCAGCACGTTGCTGCCGTGCTTGCCGTAAGATCCCGTCGCGGGGTCGTAAAAGGCGCGGTGGAACGCCTCGGCGGTGCGGTCGCGCAGCGCGGCGAACTCGGCCGTCTCCTCCTCGCGGCCCAAGATGTCGGCCGCGCGCGAGGCTATGTCGGCGCATTGCCACAGAAAGAAGGTGTGCACCAGATCGGCGCGCGGCAACTCGCGGGGCGGCAGCCAGTCGCCGAGATTTTTCCACTGCTGTTCGTCGTGCGAGAGCATGATTCCCGTCTCGTCGTCGACCCACGTGGTCATCCAGCGCACGTGGCGGCGCATGGCGTCGAAATTCTGCTCCAGCGCGCGCAGGTCGCCGTAATGACGGTAGAACTCCCACGGCATGATCTCCATCGCCGCGCCCCAGCCGACTCCGCCGCCGCACCCGGGCTGCCACGGCGCCGAGTTGGGCACGTATCCGCCCGAGGTCTGCGCGCCGCGAATGTCGCGCAACCATTTGTTGTAGAAGGTCTGCGCCGCGAAGTTGTGCATCACGGTGACGCACGCCACCTGACCGTCGCCCGTGTAGGGCGAACGCTCGCGGTGCGGGCAGTCGCTCGCCACTCCGCCGTGCATATTGTCGAGCTGGCTGCGCTGCCAGATGGCGTTTATGCGGTTGATGAGTTCGTTGGAGGTGACGAAACGGCCCGAGGTCTCCACGTCGGAGTTGACGGCGTGCGCCTCCACCTGCTCGGGGCGCAGGTCGTCGAGCCCCGTGATCTCTACCTCCGAAAATACGAACCACGTGAAACGGGCGTGGTACGACTCGTCGCCAGTGCCCCGCGCCGTGTAGGAGTTGGAACCCACGGGCGATTCGCAGATATATTTTATGTCTATGCGCTGCCCCTCGGCGGCGGCGATGTTCTTCAACGCCACCCATCCCGACACCTCCTCGGGGAAAGCGACGCGGATGGCGCCCGAGTCGGTCCTCTCGATCTTCACGGGGGCGTAACGGCGTGTTATGCGGTCGGCGGGACCGTTCTGCGCGATGAGCCTGCCGCACGGGGCGCGCTTCGAAGCCGCCTGCGGCCACGCCGAGTCGTCGTAACCCGCCTCGGCCCAGCCGTCGTGTTCGCGCCGCGCGTCGTAATGCTCGCCCAGAAAGACCTGATCGCTCACTATGGCGCTGCGCTCGGCGCGCCACGAACTGTCGGACGCCACCGTCTCGCGCGTGCCGTCTTCGTATTCTATCTCGATCTGTCCCATGAACCGCGGCGTGCCGTAACCCATCGCAGGCCAGTACTCCACCACGTCGTAGAAGCCGTTGCCGAGGATCGCTCCCACGGCGTTCGTCCCCTCGCGGAGCATCGGCGTCAGATCGTAACTCACATACATCACGGTATACTCCTCGAACGGATCGGTCACCACGATGCCGCGCGTGGAGAGCTTGGGGCGGCGGTCGTAATTGGTCTGGTTGGGCGTCAGATATTCGTCGCCCACGCGCCGGCCGTTGACATAGAGTTCGAACCAGCCCAGCCCCGTGCCGTAAAAACGAGCCTCGCGCACGGGCTTTGAGAGCGTGAACTCGCGGCGCAGCAGCGGCGCGGGCTCCACCTCGCGCGTGCCCGTTATGTCGTAAGACTCCTCGCCCTGCCACGGCGCGCCGATCCACTCGCCGCGCCACTCCTCGGGCGAGAGTATGCCCGTATGCCAGCGGGCCGTCTCGCTCCACTCCGAAGCGCGGCCCGCCTCGTCCCACACCATCACCTGCCACAGATAGGTGGCGCGCGATCGCAGGGCGGGGCCGCCGTAAGGGATGAATGTCGATTCTGCCGACTCCACGCGGCCCGTGTCCCACAGCGGCGAGTCGAACCCGCCGTCGGCCGCGGCTACGCGGATGCGATAGGCCGTCTGCGCCGCGCCCCGACGGCCCGAGGGGTTCGTGTCGATCCACGACAAGCGCGGCACTGGCACGTCGATCAACGGTTCGGCGGCATATTCGCACGTGAGGCGTGCGGGCGCGACGGAGGAGCTGCGTCTCCCGAAAGCGGGAAGCGCGGATACGGACAGGATCGCTGCGCACAGCAGCGCGACGATCGGCACTCTTTTCGGATTCATAGGTACAGGGTTAACAGTTTAAGGCGTTTTTTCGACAGTCGTTTTGCGGGGCGGATCTACCGCTGCGGGCGGTCGTCGCGCTCCCTGCGTCTGTTGCGGAGGCTTCGCCCCAGCAGCCATCCCGCCGCGAAGGTGGCGGCGATGACGATTATGTAGGTGGCCATGCGCGATATCCAAAAACTTACGTTGTCGCGCAGGTAGAACAGCAGAGTTATCGCCACTACCGCAGCCAGCAGCAGAAGGACGATTTTGGTGGTGTTTTTCATAAGCGGTTGTTGTATCGTGTTACGATATCGGATTCGCGTCGGGACGCAGCCTGCGGGGCTCGCGCAATGAGCTGTGCGAATAGCGGGCCTCCGCGCGCCGAGGCTGCGGCCCGCACGACTCTTGCGAGTCGTATCCTTGCCCTGCGGCCCGAAAGTCATCGACCCTCGGCCAGCTTCGCCGCCGCGCGTCCCAACGCCTCCACGGCCTCGGCCACGCGCCACTCCGAACGCGGGTCGCCCACGCGGTTCGATATCGCGCGAAGATGTACAAATTCCGCACCGAACGCCCTGCACGCCGCCGCTACCGCCGCGCCCTCCATCTGCTCGACGAGAGGCAGCGCATCGAGCGTCGGATCTCCCGTCGGTGTGCAGTCGCGCAAGGCATCGCCCGTGCGGCATACCGTGAGCGACCGCACCGCAGGCAGATCGGTCGCGCGCTCGGCGAGGTAGGTCGTGGCGTATGCCGCGGGCAATCCCGCCACGCCGTCGGCGACGGCCTCCACCGCCTCGCCGATTGCCGTACGTCGGTCGCACGCCCCCGCGATGCCGCACAGCACCGCGCGGGCGCAACCCGTCGAGGCTATGAAGCGGGCCGCGCGGGCGCCCGCCTCGGCAGGGCCCACTCCGATCTCGCGCCACTCCGCGTCGGGACACAGAGTGCGGAAACCCTCGACCTCCGCACTCGTGGGAAAAAGAAACAGTGTTCCGCCCTTCATAGCTTCGTGCTCGCCGACGGAATCTACTCGCGACCTACCGTGGCCTCCACCTCCTCGACGGTGATGGGGATCTTGCGGTCGCCGCCCACGCGGCGCGAACCGTCGGCGGTGACGATCAGGTCGTCCTCCAGACGTATGCCGCCGAAGTCGCGGTACTCGTCCAATTTGTCGTAATCGACTATGCCCTTGCATTTGCCCTCGGCGCGGAACTTGTCGATCAAAGCGGGCACGAAGTAGATACCCGGCTCGTCCGACAGCACCGTGCCCTCGCGCAGACGCCACCACTGGCGCGTGATGCAGCAGGCCGACGCCTTGGCGCGCTCGGCGAACTCGCCGAAGTCGAAGCTGCGCTCGCCTATGTTCTCGCAGTCGTGCACGTCGAGACCTATGCCGTGTCCCAGACCATGGGGCATGAAGAGGAATCCCGCGCCCGCGGCCAACGCGTCGTCGACCGAACCGCGCACCAGCCCCAGATCGCGCAGACCCTCGATGATGGTGCGGAATGCGGCGTCGGAATACTCCGAATACATCATGTCGGCATGCAGAGCCGCCTCGGCTTTGTCGTGTGCCGCCAGCACTATATTATATATATCCTTTTGTTTCTGCGTGAATCGGCCGCTCACGGGGAAGGTTCGCGTGTGGTCCGACACATAGTTGTTGAGGTGCTCGCCGCCCGCGTCGCACAGCAGCAGACGGCCGTCCTCCAGAATACCCGTGTGGTCGTGGTTGTGCAGCACCTCGCCGTGCTGCGAAAGGATGGTCGAGAACGATACTCCCGTGCCGTACGACATCGCCACGCCGTCCACCGCGCCCGCGATCTCATGCTCGCCGCGTCCCGCGCGGGTAAGGCGCATGGCGGTGGTGTGCATGCGGTAGCCTATGTCGAAAGCCTCTTCCAGAGCCGCGATCTCCTCCGCGCCCTTGCTCTCGCGCATCTCCGCCACGGCGAAGAGCAGGTCGAGCGACTTGCGGTCGTGGAGCATGCCCGCCGCCATGCCGAGCATATCCGCCAGTTGCAGTTTGGTCTCGCCGCGGTAGGGCGGCAGATAGTGCACCGCGCGGCCCTGCGCTATGGCGCGTCGCACGTCCGCGGCGAGAGCCGCCATAGGCTTGGCGTTCGCCACGCCAACCCGAGCCGCCAGATCGGCGACGGTGGCCTGCGGTCCCATCCATATTATGTCGTCCACGGTGAAGTCGTCGCCGTAGAGCGTCTCCGCGCCCGAGTCGGCGTCGATCACGCCCGTCAGCATCGGCACGTTGTGGCCGAAAAAGTAGAGGAACGTCGAGTCCTGACGGAAATGATAGGCGTTGTTCGGATAGTTCATGGGCGACTCCGAGTTGCCCGGGAGCAGGATCAGTCCGTGACCGACTCTGCGGCGAAGCTCTGCGCGACGCTTCGCATAGATGTCTGATGTAAACATGGCTTTATTATCTTTTGTTTCTCTTTCGAAATACTATTTGTCGTCTGCAACCTCCAACTTCATGCGTTCGCGCTCGGTGAGCGTCGCACCCGAGGGGCGACGAAGCGGTTCGAGCGACGCGCGGCGTACGGCCTCGGTGCCTCGGGTGACGGGCTGCGTGCGCAGCAGACCCTGCTCGTCGCCGCTGTCGGCGGGCAGATCGAACAGCGTGCGGCCGTCGATACGCATCACGGTCTCCAAAAGGGCTATGTCGCCCGCGAAGTCGCCCCACTGCGTCATGGGCATGGGATAGAGGTAGGCCATCTGCCGTACGCTTTCGTTCGGGGCGCTTTCCGCGAACATCTCCATGTCGGCGTCGGCCTCGATGCCGTTCGAATAGTCGTTGTCGCCCTTGGCGTTGTATATCAGGAATGTGATGGGCGCGAAGGTGTATTCGTAACCCCCGATTGTGCGTTTCATCACATCCATGCCGCAGTTCTTGCCCTCGGTGCGCGTGCCGACGATGGTCACGGGCACGTCGAGTCCGCGAAGACCCGTTATGATCATCTCGCTGGCCGAAGCGGTGCTTCCCGAGGCGATGACATACAATCGGTTGAGTCCGAGATTCACGGGAACATTCGCATCCAGCAGACAGCGCGAGTCGCCGTACTCGTTGGCGGGGTTGCGCTTCAGGTCGGCGAAGAGTTCGCCCGCACGGTCGCGGCCGAGGATCATGCTGGTGAGCTTGATGCTCGAATCGACCGAGCCGCCGCCGTTGCTGCGCATATCGAGGATCAATTCGGTCGCGCCCGCCGCTTTCAGGGCCGTCACGGCCTCGATCAACTTGTCGTCGTAATCTTTGTCGAACGAAGTGTAGACCAGATAACCGATCTTTTTACCCTCGGGATTCAGATGCTCGGGCAGGTCGAGTATTGCGCTGTAAGCCACGGGATTCGGGTAGTACGAGCCGCGCGAAACGGATATCTTGGCGGTCAGTCCCGTCGACTGGTCGATCTTGGTGAGTTCGGCCGACGCCTCGCGGTCGTATGTTATGGTGTTCCACATTTCGGCGTAATTGCTGCGCGTAATGTCGGTGCCGTTCATCTGCGATATGATGTCGCCGCGGCGCAGTCCCGCCTTGGCAGCGGGCGAGTCGGGATATACGTTGTCCACGGCCAGTCCGTAAAGCGTCCCCGCGTCGTTGAGCGTCCACACCATCGAGGCGAGCGAGATGCCCCAGCCCTGCGCGGGAGTGGCGGCGCGCGTATGCTCGGCCGACGCCGAGAGGGCGTTCGAGCGGGTTATGTAGGAATAGAGATAGCGCGAGGGGAGTCCCGACGACGACATCTGCGTGCCGCCGTCCATCGTGTTGGTCGTCAGGCTGAGCAGCGAACTCGAGAGGAACTTGTCGTATTCGAGCGAGAAATCGAACGTCGCGCGTTTTTGCACATATTCGTCGAGCCAGTAATACTCCTCGCTCAGGCGTTTGTCGATCCACTCCACCACCTCGTTGTCGGCGCCCGCCGACTGGCGTATCTCGTAAAGTTTGGTGCGGTTGTGTCCCGCGACTGTTATGTAGAGCGTTCCCGTGCGCTGTTCGCCCGTGCCGTTCGACGAGACGTGCAGCTTGGCCGAGTGCTTGCCCGCCTGCGAGGCGTTGCCCGTCGAGGCGATCTTCAGCATATCCGCGTCGTCCACCTCCAGCGAATAGGCGCCGTCGGTCTCGAACGTGACGGTTACGTTGGCCGCCGAGGCGTTGCAGTCGACGGTGTTTTCGGCGGGAATAATCACGCCTTCGATGTAGTTCTTGTCCACGTCGCCCGTCTTGTCCTCCGAGCAGGCGCCGAGCATGGGCGCGGTCGCGATCAGCATCGCCGCCGCGATCGCCTCGGCCGATGCGGCGCCGAGACGGGCTAAAGATCTTTTTATGGGATTTTTCATAGTCGAAAATTTGTTTCCGATTCCAAAGATAACCGTTTTATTCCGATTTGCCGCCCTCGCGGGTCGAAAAGTCGCGGCACCACTCCTTTATTCCGCACGCGCCGCACTTCGGCGCACGGGCCGTGCAGACGTATCGGCCGTGGAGTATGAGCCAGTGGTGCGCCACGGGCAGCAGGTGCGAGGGGATATTCTTCTCCAGCTGCAATTCGGTTTGCAGGGGCGTCTTGGCTCCACGCGTCAACCCTATGCGTGCCGAGACGCGGAACACGTGGGTGTCGACGGGCATCACCTCCTTGTTCCAGATCACCGCGCCCACCACGTTGGCCGTCTTGCGCCCCACGCCCGGGAGGCGTTGCAGGGCCGTGAGGTCGCTCGGCACCTCGCCGCCGAACTCGTCGCACAGCATGCGTGCCATACCCGCCAGATTGCGGGCTTTGTTGTTGGGGTAGGATATACTGCGGATGTAGGGGTAGATCTCTTCGGCCGTCGCCGCGGCCATCGCCTGCGGGGTGGGGAACGCCTCGAAAAGCGCGGGCGTGGTCATGTTCACGCGTTTGTCGGTGCACTGGGCCGAGAGAATCACCGCCACTAAAAGTTGGTAGGGGTCGTCGTAGCGCAATTCGCTGTCGGCCGTCGGCATGTTGGCCGAGAACCACTCTATGATGCCGTCGTATCGTTGCTTGAGGGTCATGAAGTTCGGGTTTTTTCTATACAAATATACGGATTTGTCGCGACATTGCGGCACTATTCCTCGGCGAAACTCTTCAGCAGGGCGATCTCTTCGGGCCAACGCGCCTCTTCGGGCGTTTCGAGGATGAGCGGGATGCCGTCGAAACGGCTGTCGCGCGCTATGTAGCGGAATGCGTCGAGTCCGATGCTGCCCTCGCCCAAGGGCGCGTGGCGGTCGACGCGGCTGCCGAGGGGTTTCATGGCGTCGTTGAGGTGCATGCCCCGCAGGAAGGCGAATCCCACCGTGCGGTCGAACTCGTCGAATGTGCGCTCGCACGCCTCGGTCGTCGCGAGGTCGTAACCCGCGGCGAAGGCGTGGCAGGTGTCGATGCAGACGCCCACGCGCGACTTGTCCTCCACGCGGTCGATCATGTAGGCCAGATGCTCGAACGAATATCCCAGATTGGAGCCCTGACCCGCGGTGTTCTCGATGACGGCCGTAACGCCGCGCGTGCGGTCGAGCGCCATGTTGATCGACTCGGCCACACGGCGCAGGCTCTCCTCCTCGCCGATCTTCTTCAGGTGGCTGCCCGGATGGAAATTGAGTCGGTCGAGACCGAGGGCCTCGCATCGCGCCATCTCGCCGAAGAACGACTCGCGCGATTTGGCGAGTCCCTCGGCCTCGGGATGGCCCAAGTTGATAAGGTAGCTGTCGTGCGGCAGGATCTGCGCCGCCGCGTAGCCGCACTCGCGGCAGGCGTCGCGGAACGCTTCGATCTGCGCCTCGGTGAGTGCGGGAGCGGCCCACTGGCGCTGGTTTTTGGTGAAAAGGGCGAATGCCGAAGCCCCTATGTCGCGGGCGTTGCGCGGAGCGTTTTCCACGCCGCCCGAAGCGCTTACGTGCGCGCCGAAATATTTCATAAGCAAAACTGTTTGTTATACCTGCATGTATCGATATCGGAGCGTAGCGACCGAAGTCCCCTCCGAGGAGGGGATTTAGAGGAGGGTCAGATTTGCAAATGCGGCCAAAGGCCGCAGGTTATGACCTTCGGAATCGAATTTGCAGCAACGATACCGGTGCATTAATGTATTAATTGTCCAATTCTAATCGTACAAATGTAGCCATATTTTTATAAATGTCTTAACTTTGCGTCATGAACAGACGCGCGCTTCGGGCGCGCGGATCGAAATTTTGCCGATATGAAGAGATTTTTGACTTTATTGACCATTGCCGCGGTCGTGGCCGCGACCGACGTTCGCGCACAGTTTACGGTGGAGGACAAGACCAAAACCAAGGACGAGGACGTCAAGTTTCAGGATCGGTTGAAGAATATCGACGTGAGCAGCGCCTACTACAACGAGGCCCGCGCCCGCGCCGAGCGCGCCCGCATCCGCAAGGAGCGGAACGAGATGGAGATCCGACTGGGACTGCACGGATCGCTCACATCCTATAACGACGCTTGGACCGAATCGCGCGGCGGCGACAATACCATTTCGGTATACGGCACTTTCAACATGAAACACGTCTTCCGCAAGGATCCGTTTCAGGTGACCACCACGGTGGGGGCTCAATTGGGTTACAACCGTTTGAGAGTCGACGTCGAGGACGGCGGCCGCGAGGGAATATGGTTCAAGAACAGCGACTATTTCTCGTTGTCGGTGCTGCCCGAGAAAAAGATCAGCCGCAGCTGGTCGTACAGCGCCAACTTCATGTTGCGCAGCCAGTTCCTGAACGGCTACAAATCGCGAACCGAGCAGACCGACGACCATGTGATCACGAGTTTCATGGCTCCCGGATATTTGGACCTCTCGGTCGGTATGACCTACACCTCGCCCAACAACAAGTTCCCCATCAAAATTTCGCTCAACCCCTTGTCGAGCAGCGGAACGCTGGTATTCAACGACAAGGTGCAGCGGTATTACGAAAACAACAACGCGTCGTCGTATTTCGGCGTCGACATTGACAAACATGCGCTGTTCACGGGCGGTTCGTCGATCAACATCAGCTTCGACCGTTGGTGGGGAAAGCGCAGCTGGTTCCGTTACGAGACCAACGTTTATACCTATTACGGTTGGATAACTAACGTCGGCCGCGCCGATAAGATCAAGGCTTACAAGAACTATTTGGCCGATTACGAGAAGTGGGAGGCGGGCGGTCAGGTCGGCGACGCCCCCGCGGGCGTGCCGCGCATTCTGAAGCTCGATCCCACCGTGGAGTGGAAAAACACCTTCACGGTAAAGGCCACCAAGTTTCTCGAAACCAAAATATACGTGCAGGTCAATTACGACAAGTCGCAGAACAAGTCGGTGCAGATGTATTCGATGCTCACGTTCGGTCTGACGTATACGTTCAAGAACAAAAGCTCGTTCAATTTCTTGAAGTGGTAGCGGGCGCATCCCCCGATGTTTGCAGGAAAGATGAAGAACTCGAGACATAATATCCTATTCCCGCTCGCGCTGGCGGCTGGAGTGCTGTTCGGAATAATGTTCGGCCAATACTTGGGCCGCAACCGCGCCCAGACGCAGATGCGCGCCATCCTGAGCCGCAGCGGACTCGGCGCGGCCAACAAACTCGTGCAGACCTGCATGCTCGTCGAGGGGCGTTTCGTCGACTCCATATCGATGGATTCGCTCTCGGAGCTGGTCATCCCGCTCATGATGCGCGAGTTGGATCCCCATTCGGTCTACATCCCCGCGCGAGAGATGCAGGAGGTGAACGAACCTTTAGAGGGCGAGTTCGACGGCATAGGCGTCATGTTCAACGCCGCGACCGATACGGTAATAGTGCTCAGCGTGATCCCCAACGGCCCGAGCGCCAAGGCGGGCATCGCGGCGGGCGACCGCATAATCCTGATCGACGGCGATACGGTGGCGGGAGTGAAGATGCCGCAGAACGACATCGTGAAGCGTCTGCGCGGTCCGCGCGGCACCGAAGTGCGGTTGTCGTTGCAGAGGCGAGGCATCGACGATCCCGTCGAGGTGACGGTGGTGCGCGACGCCATCCCCATAGAGAGCATCGAATCGGCGTTCATGGCCAACGGCGACACGGGGTATGTCCGATTGTCGCAATTCGCCCGCACGTCGTACGCCGAGCTGATGAAAGCCTTGGCAGAGTTGCGTGACGAGGGCATGCGCAAGTTGATATTCGACTTGCGCGGCAATTCGGGCGGCTATCTGGATCAGGCGATCCTCATCGCCAACGAATTCCTGCCCGCAGGGCGGTTGATAGTCTACACCGAGGATCGCGACCGTCGGCAGGTGAAGGAGTTCAGCGACGGCACGGGCACCGCCGCCGACATATCGCTGGCCGTTCTCATCGACGAGGGCAGCGCGTCGTCGAGCGAGATTCTGGCGGGCGCCGTGCAGGACAACGACCGCGGCACCATCATCGGCCGCCGCTCGTTCGGCAAGGGGCTCGTGCAGCACCAGCTGCCGTACGCCGACGGATCGGCCCTGCGTCTCACCGTCGCGCGGTACTACACCCCCACGGGGCGTTCGATCCAGAAACCCTATGTCAACGGCGACGACGAGGATTACGAGATGGATATGGTGCGCCGTTACCGCAACAACGAGTTCTTCTCGCAGGACAGCATCCGTTTCGCCGACTCGCTGAAGTTCACCACGCCCGCGGGCAAGACGGTGTACGGCGGGGGCGGCATCATGCCCGACGTGTTCGTTCCGATGGACACCACCGACATCACGAAGTATTACGTGGAGGTGACGGGCCGCAACATACTCTACCGTTATACGATCGAGTACGCCGATGCTCACCGCGAGGCTCTGAACGGCGTGCATACCCTCGGCGAGCTTACCGTTCTGCTGGATGCCGACAAGAGTATGTTCGACGACTTCGTGCGCTATGCGGCGGCCAAGGGGGTGAAGCCCGTTCCGAGCGAGATAGCGCGTTCGCGCAAAATCATGGAGGCGCAGCTGCGGGCCTACATCGGCCGCAACACCCCGTTGGAGGACGACGGATTCTATTATAACATATTCCCTATCGACAACGTGGTGCAGGAGGCTTTGAAACTTCTGGCCGAGGAGTCGGAGGGCGACGGCGAGCGACACGAGACAGAAGATTCGATATGATTAAAAAAGTATTTGGGAAAATAGCCGCTTTGGGCGTCGTGGCCGTGGTCGTATTCACGGCGATGGGTTACGGAACATACCGCAGCATGCTGCCCGAGGATCTCTTCTCGGCGGGCGGCGAACGCGCCGAAGAGCCCTCAGAAAAGGGCGCGGCGCAGAGCGATGTCGAGGAGACGGATAGCGGCGCGGAGAAGAGGGCGGAGTGACGGAAATTCTAAAACGACTTGATATGATGAAGAAGATTATCGCGACCTTGACGCTCGCATTCTTGGCTGCGGCGTCGTTCGCGGCCGACATACCGAGGGTCGTCACCGAGTGCGGCCCGTGGGTGACGGGCGTGACCGACGATGCGATGACCGTGGTGTGGATCTCGTCCGACCGTTCGATCGGATGGGTCGAGATCGCTCCCGACGACGGGGCGTCGTTCTATGCCGAGGAGCGTCCGCGCCATTACGAAGATTTTCTGGGCCGTCATGTCGTGTCGAAGTTGCACCGCGTGCGCGTTGCGGGGTTGCAGGCGGGCACGACGTATCGCTACCGCATCTACCAGCAGGGCATCGACGACAGCGGAGCCATCCCCGTGTTGGGCACGGTGACCGCGAGCGACGTATATTCGCGCGAGCCGTATCGCATACGCACCCTCGACAGCCGACGCGACGAGTGCCGTTTCATGGTGGTGAACGATATCCACGGACGCGACTCCATCCTGACGGCGCATGCCCGCGCCATGCGTAAGGCCGATCCCGACTTCGTGGTGTTCAACGGCGACATGTCGAATCTGATGGGGCCCGTATCCTACATGGAGGAGGCTTATCTCGCGCGTGCGGTGAAGGAGTTTGCCACCGACACGCCTCTGTTCTTCGTGCGCGGCAACCACGAGACGCGCGGTTCGGGGGCTGCGGAGTTCATGAATCTATATCCGTCGCATACGGGCAAACCCTACTACATGTTCCGTCAGGGCCCGGCAGTATTCTTGGTGCTCGACAGCGGCGAGGACAAGCCCGACAACGATATCGAGTACGGCGGCACGGCGGCTTACGACGCCTACCGCGAAGCCGAGGCCGAGTGGCTGCGCGAGGCGGTGCGGAGCGAGGAGTTCCGCTCGGCGCCCGTGAAGGTGGCTCTGCTGCACGTGCCGCCTGAGAAGGGGCGCGGATGGCACGGCAGCAACGAGCTCAAACGATTGATTATTCCCGTGCTGAATGAGGCGGGCGTCGACGTGATGTTGAGCGGGCACCTGCATCGTCACGATTTCCGCAAGGCGGGGGAGTGCGGGACCGATTTTCCCGTGGTGGTGAACTCCAACAACGACCGTCTGGAGGTGCGCGTCACGTCGTCGCGGGTCGAGATCGACGTGGTGGATGCCGCGGGCAAAACCCTCCATCGCCACGAGATAGATGTGAAATAGCGGCGCGGCCGTTTACGGAAAATAGGATGTCCGGCAATTTGTCGGACATCCTATTTCGCTGTTCGTCGGGGAGTGCGTTACGCGCTTCTCCGCCGTCAATAAAACTTCACCTCGCGTCCCTCGATCGCCGAGAGCAGATTGTTGGCGGCCGACGACGCTCCTATGCGGAACAGATCGGCGGTGAGCCACTCGCGGCCCAAGATCCGCTCCACGATGGTGTAATACAGCGCGGCATCCTCGGCCGAACGCACTCCGCCCGCGGCCTTGAAGCCCACGCGGCGTCCCGTGCGCTCGTGGTAGTCGCGTATGGCGTGACACATGACCACGGCCGCTTCTGGCGTCGCGGCGACGTCGATCTTGCCCGTCGAGGTCTTTATGAAATCGGCGCCCGCGAACATCGACAGCAGCGAAGCCTTGCGGATGAGCTCGGGAGTCTTGAGCGCGCCCGTCTCCAGAATCACCTTCAGAACCGTGCCCGCCGACTCCGCGCGAAGCACCTCGATCTCGTTGGCCGCCTCGTCGTAAGCTCCCGTAAGCATCTTGCCCGCGTTGAGCACTATATCTATCTCGTCGGCGCCGTTCTCGATCGCCATGGCCGCTTCGAGCATCTTCACCTCCAGAAACGTCTGCGACGAGGGGAATCCGCCCGCTACGGCCGTGATGCGCATCGGCGAGCCGTCGACGACGAGTCCCACGGTCTCCACGAACGAGGGATAGATGCAGATCGAAGCCACGTTGGGGATATGCGGATAGGCCGTGTAGAACTCCATGCAACGCTCGGCGAATGCCGACACCGAAGCGGTCGAGTCGTTGCACGACAGTGTCGTGAGGTCTATGGCCGAGTAACAGAAGCGGTAGACGTCGGCGTTATGGTTTTCGGCGGCCGCCTCGCGCAGCGCCGCCGCCTCGCGGGCCACCTCCTCGACGGAGGGCGCCGCGACATATTCATTGAGATGGTTCGCGTATTCCATGATTGCGTATGTTTTTACGATGTCGAAGCCAAAGATAGCGACATTTCGGCAAAAATCGGGACTTTCGCGCGAAATAAACCGTAAAGGATTTCGATCCCGAGCTATTTACGCCAACTCGTCCAGACATTTGCGGATGAGCGCGGCGCTGTCGCGCACCTCGTCGTCGGAGATCACCAGCGGCGGCGATATGCGGAACGCGGTGTCGCAGTAGAGGAACCAGTCGCTCATGATCCCCGCGCGGGCGAAGAGCTCCATCATGCGGTAGAGCCTCTCCGAGCTGCCCAACTCCACGGCGAGCAGCAGTCCCGAGCGGCGTATCTCGCGCACGGCGGGGTGGTCGCGCAGAAGCTCTTCATAGAGCGCGCCCTTGCGCTCCACGTCGGCCACGACGTCGTTGTCCTGCAAGTATTTCATGGCCGCGAGTCCCGCGGCGCAGCATACGGGATGGCCGCCGAAGGTGGTTATATGCCCCAGTACGGGATCGTGCGAGAGCGTCGACATGATCTCGCGGCTCGACACGAACGCTCCGAGCGGCATTCCGCCGCCCAACGCCTTGGCCAAGCATACGATATCGGGCGTCACGCCGTATTTTGTCATGGCGAACATCTCGCCCGTGCGTCCCATTCCCGTCTGTATCTCGTCGAAGACCAGCAGCGCGCCCGTCTCGTCGCAGCGGCGGCGCAGGGCCTTCAGATAGTCGTTCTCGGGAGGCCGCACGCCCGCTTCGCCCTGCACGGGTTCGCACAGCACGCATGCCGTGCGACGGGTTATGAGCGCCAGATCCTCCTCGCAATTGAACCGTATGGCCCGCGTGTCGGGCAGCAGAGGACGGAACGCCTCCTTCCACTCCTCGCCCTCGGGCGCGCCCATCATGCTCATCGCCCCGTGGGTGGAGCCGTGGTAGGCGCGACGCATGGAGATCATCTCGGTGCGGGCGGTGTAACGTTTGGCGAGTTTCAACGCCCCCTCGACCGCCTCGGCGCCCGAGTTGACGAAATAGACGCTCTCCAACGGCGCGGGCAACGCCTCGGAGAGGCGATGCGCGAACTCCACCTGCGGACGTTCGACCAGCTCGCCGTAAACCATCACGTGCATGTAGTCTGCCGCCTGACGTCGCACGGCCTCCACCACGGCGGGGTTGGCGTGGCCGACGTTGTTCACCGACACGCCCGACACGAGGTCGTAATAGCGTTTGCCTTCGGGGGTGTGGAAGAATACGCCCTCGGCGCGCGCCACCTCGATCATCATCGGCGACGGCGAGGTCTGGCCCACATGCGCCAGAAACCGTTTTCTCAATATCTCGCTCATAAGTTATCTTGTTCCGTTTCGTATGCTGTTCGCCGACGGCGGCAGGATTGCGCGAGCCTCGGCGAGTTGCAGTCCGCCGCGTGGGGCGGCGGCGAACTGCCGATATCGCTTTGCGATATCGATATCCTTACTCCTTTCCGAATTCGCGTTCGAGGATCCGTCGTCCGTCGCGCACCGACGCCACCGTCCAGCGGAACAGCAGCTCGCGCCGCTCCTCCTCGGTCAGTCTCCAATCGACGTCGGAGAGGCGCATGCGCTGCGACAGCATATATATCAATATGGCCGCCGAGGCCGACACGTTGAGGCTCTCGACCATGCCGCACATGGGGATGCGCAGAAACTCGTCGGCCGAGGCGATGATCTCGTCCGACACGCCCGCGTGCTCGGTGCCGAAGACCAGACAGAACGGGCCGCGCCCGACGTCGAACGTCTCGGGCGTGCAGCTCTCGCGGTGGGGCGTGGTGGCGACGATGCGGTAACCCGCGCCGCGCAACGAGGCTACGGCCTCCGCGGTCGACTCGTGGCGCGTTATGTCGATCCACTTGTCGGTGCCGCGCACTATGTTGACATTGGGGTTGAAGCGGCAAAGCGTCTCCACCGTGTGCAGGTCCTGCAATCCGAACGCTTCGCAGTGACGCACCAGCGCGCTGGCGTTCTGCGGATGGAACGTGTTCTCCGTGAGGATGGTCATGTAGCGGGTGCGCATCGCGGCGGTGCGGCGCAGCACCTCGCGTCGCTCCTCGGTGAGGAACCCCTCCATGTAGGCCGTGCGCGTGTCGTACCACGCGGCGTCGCGCGCGTTATTTTCTGTATTTGTCATCTTCATCCAATATTTTCAGGTAGTTTTCGTAACGCGAGTACGCTATCTCGCCCCTCTCCACCGCCGACACGACCGCGCAATGCGGTTCGTGGGTGTGTGAACAGTTGTAGAAGCGGCATTCGGGCAAGTAACGCATCATCTCGGGAAAATAATGCGCCAGCTCGGCGTCGTCTATGTCGAGCAGTCCGAAACCCTTGATCCCGGGGGTGTCGATGATGTAACCGCCGCCCGAGAGCGGATACATGGTGGCGTAGGTGGTGGTGTGCCGCCCTTTGTGGTGACTCTGCGAGATCTCGCCCGTGCGGATGTCCAACCCCTCCTCGACGGCCGCGGCCAGCGTCGACTTGCCGACGCCCGAGTTGCCCGAGAGCAGGGTGGTGCGTCCGCGCAGCAGCTCGCGCACCTCGTCGACCCCGTCGCCCTCGGTGGCCGAGACCTCCATTACGCGGTAGCCCGCGCCCTCGTACACCCGGCGGAACTCCGCCGCGGCCTCGGGACGCGTGCGCGCCAGATCGGCCTTGGCGAGCAGTATCGTGACGGGGATCTTATACGCTTCGCACGTGACCAAGAAGCGGTCGATAAACTCGGGCGCCGTCTCGGGCGCGAACAACGTCGCCACGAGCAACGCCTGATCGATGTTGGCGGCTATGATGTGCGACTCTTTCGAGAGGTTCGACGCGCGGCGGATCATGTAGTTGCGCCGCGGCAGGATCTCCGCTATGGCGTATCCTCCCTGCTCGTCGGCCTCGCAACGCACGTTGTCGCCCACGGCGACGGGATTGGTCGATCGCGCCCCTTTGAGCCGCAGCTTGCCGCGGATGCGGCAACGCACCGTCGCGCCGTCGCGCAGCACATCGTACCAACTGCCCGTCGAGCGCATCACCATGCCGCAGAATCCTCTCTCCTCCATAGGTCAGTCGTCGATGCGGTTCTTCAACTCCTCGAAATAGGGCGTCAGCTTGTCCGTAAGCTCCGATACGGGGCGGAACCAGCGCGACTCCTCGACCGTCTCGGGCGATACCATGTCGCACCGTCGGTTCAGCGCGTCGAATCCGGCGAACAGCACGCTTACGACCAGCAATATCTTGACCACCGAAAAGATCACTCCCAGCAGGGTGTCGAGGGCGCCCAGTCCCGCGAATCGGAACACGGCCCGCATCAGGTGGCCGACTATGCCGATGCCGATCAGGGCGGCGACGAAGATGATGAGGAATCCCGCCACCGCGGCGCCCTCGCCGATGCCGACCACGCGCCCCAACGTCTCGCCGTACTTTACGGCGAGATAAAAGGCCGCCACGACTGCCGCGAGCGACAGCATCTGCAACAGAAAACCGCGCCGCCAGCCGTTGTAGACGGCCCACGCGAGCGCGAGGTAGAGTATTATGTCGAAAACGTTCATATTTAAGTCCGTAAGTTCGCGGAAAATGTTCCCGCGAAGCGAAATATCGCACGAAGTTAGTATATTTTTTCGATTATACGTATATTTGCGACAGACAAATTCGGCCCGTATCGGCCTCGCCGCATGGTTCGCGCCATGCGGGACGGCGGGCGCGGGCGCGACAAAACCAATTCGTTATGAAGCGTTACATTATCGCCGTTCTGCTCCTTGTCGCGTGCGTCGCGGCGCACGCCCGCGCCACCTATTCGCTCAACGACAACTGGCAGTTCTTCTTCAAACTGGAGGCCAGCAGCGACTATGCGCGGCACATATCGCTACCGCATACGTGGAATCTCGATGCGCTGGCGGGTCGCGGCACCTATCTGCAAACCACGGCCAACTATCTGCGCGACATTTACGTGCCCGCCGAGTGGTCGGGCAAGCGTCTGTTCCTGAAGTTTTACGGCGTGCAGAGCATCGCCGACGTGTTCGTCAACGGCCACCACGCGGGCGAGCACCGCGGGGGATGGACGGCCTTCACATTCGAGATCACGAAGTTCGTGCAGTACGGAGCCAACAATTCGGTGCTGGTGACGGTGAACAACTCCTACCAGAACGACATTCTGCCCACCTCGTCGGAGATAAACTTCTACGGAGGCATCTACCGCGACGTGGAGTTGATCGTAACCGAGCAGACCACCGTGTCGCCGCTCTATTACGGTTCGGACGGCGTGCTGATCCACCAGAACAACATCACTGACGGTCTGGTCGAGGCCACGGCTTCGGTGTGGGTCACCTCCACGGTCGACAAGGCGTGCGATCTGGCCATCACGGTGCGCAGCCCGCAGGGCGACGCCGTGCATACGCGCTACCTCAAGGGGCGGATCGAGCCCGACAGACCGATCGACATACCTTTCACCATCGAGGAGCCGCTGTTGTGGAGCTGCGACGAGCCTAATCTGTATACCGTCACGATAGGCATAGGTCCCAAGCAGGAGGACGAAGTGACCGTCGTCACGGGATTCCGCAAGATAGAGGTGACGCCCGAGGAGGGGCTCAAGATCAACGGCGAGAAGATCCCCGTGCACGGCGTGACGCTCTACCACGACCGCGCCGCCATCGGCAACGCCTTGCGCACGCGCCATTACGACGAGGATCTGGAGCAGATACGCGACATAGGGGCCAACGCCATCCGTTCGGCCACGGCGCCGCACGCGCAGTATCTTTACGACTGCTGCGACCAGAACGGCATGCTGGTGTGGATCGACACTCCGTTCACGCGCGCGCCGTTCCTGAGCGACGTGTTCTATTACGCGACCGACAAATTCAAGAACAACGGACTGCAACAGCTCCGCGAAGTGGTCGTGCAGAACTACAACCACCCTTCGGTGGTGATGTGGGGCATATATTCGCTCATCTGGATGCGCGGCGACAACGTGCTCGATTACGTGCGTCGTCTCAATTCGGCGGCCAAAGTGTTGGACGCCACGCGTCCCACGGTGGCGTGCAGCAATCAGGACGGTGAGATAAATTTCGTCCCCGACCTCATCGTATGGCAGCAGAATCTGGGTTGGGAGCACGGCACCATAGAGGATCTGAACATCTGGCGCGAGAAGCTCCGCAAGGATTGGAGCAATCTGCGCTCGGCCATAGCTTACGGCGAGAGCGGATCGATCGACCAGCAGACCGACGAGATGATGAAGCCCGCGAACATGGATCCCCGCTGGCAGCCCGAACGTTGGCTCACGGAGTTCCACGAGGGGTATGCGCGCAACCTTACGGGCGACGCCCATTTCTGGGGCGTGTGGATCAACAACATGTTCGAATTCGGATCGGTGCGCCACACCGACGGCGTGTCGCGCACGGGACTGGTCACTTTCGACCGCAAGGATCAAAAGGATCCCTACTATCTCTACCGCGCGTTGTGGAACAAGCAGAGCCCCACGCTCCACATATCGGAGAAGCGGCGAAACATACGTCAGGATTCGATCCAGCAGGTGAAGTTCTACTCGTCGGCGCCCGAGGCACCCGTGCTGACGGTGAACAAGGATACGGTGCGCGTGAGGGAGTACGCTCCGTGTCAGTTCATATCCGATTCGGTGGTGATGACGGGCCGCAGCAACGTCGTCGTGACGGCGGGGGAGTTGCGTGACTCGGAGACGATCATAATCGGCAACGCATTAAAACAGCGTCAATAGCCGAGGGGCCTTCGCACAGCAGAAGGTCGAGCGCCGAGAGGTTCGGCACGAAAGGCATACGGTCCGAAAAGACCTGAACGTAAGGCTCGGCCTCGAAGGTCGGGCTTTCTTCGTGCCTGCCGCGGCAGCCGTGTCCGCCGCGCAGGTCGAGGTCCGTCGCCGCGGCCTCCACGTAACTCTCCGACGTGCGCGGCTCCGCCGAGGAGCCTATAAGGCGCAGCAGCGTGCGCGTATACTCCATGTCGTAGTCGACTAACCAACGCCATTCGCGGCGGTAGAAGGGTTCGATATGCTCGGCATAGTGGTCGAAGTAGGGCGACGACTTGTAGGCCGAGAGGATCGAGACCCAATGCTGGTGTTGCCAACGCTTGGAGTAGTCGATCCTCACGTCGCGCACGGGTTGCTGCGGACGGTTGCCGTTCATGACGTGCACCGTGAGCCGCATCGGGCCGTTGGCCGAGAGTATCGCGGCGCGGTTGCGCTCCGAACGTTTCACATAGTGTTCGCCCAGATCGATGACGCAATCTTCGCGCAGCAGACGCGCGAAGTACTCCACCGATCCCATGTATGATATAGGCAGTATTGTCATAGTCGATGGTTTAATATGTTATTCCGAGGCTCCCCGTTCGGGATGCCGACCCTCGTCGCGCTCGGTGGCACGACGAGGGTCAGGTCTGCGGTTCGAAGAACTGCGCGGGCCGCAGCCTCCCGCCAGCGGAGGCCCGCAACTCGTTTTACACTCGTTTGCGGTCTCCGCAGGCCGCGGCCCGAACCCATACATCCATGAGAATATTGCGACTCTTTGAGTCGCGCAGTTCGCCGCCGCCCCCACGCGGCGGACTGCAACTCGCTTTTCGCTCGATTGCGTCCTTCGCCGGCGGCGAACCGCGTCATTCAATCTTGCTATATCTTCCTGCACACTACCGCGACCCATCCGTCGCTTTCGCTCTCCGACTCGCACTCCATGCCGCAACGCCGCGCCGCATCCTTCACGGCCGCCGCGTCGCATGTCAGGAATCCGCTCATCGCGCAACGCCCGCCCGCCTGTAACGCCTCGGCGAACATCGGCATCATGTCGAGCAGTATGTTGCGGTTGATGTTGGCCAGAATGAAGTCGAACCGCCTCCCCGCCATGTCGCCCATCGAGCCGCACGCGACCTCCATCCGTTCCGACACGCCGTTCAGTTTTGCGCTCTCGCGGCAGCTCTCGCAAGCCCACTCGTCGACGTCGACCGCCGTCATGGCCGCCGCGCCGCATTTCAACGCCACTATGGCCAGCACGCCCGTGCCGCAGCCCATGTCCAACCCGTGCAGGCCGCCGACATTCATGGCCGTTACGGCGCGCGTCATGAGGGCCGTGGTGATGTGGTGCCCCGTGCCGAATGACATGCGCGGCGCGACCACCACATCCGTCACACCCTCGGCCGAGGGGGCGTGGTGCGGGGCGCGGATGCGGACGGGAGCGTCACCCGCCACCTCGACGGGGGTGAAGTCGCTCTCCCACTCGGCGTTCCAGTTCTCGCGGCCTATCTCGCGTTCGCGGCGGTCGGTAGCTCCGAACGCGTCGAGTATCTCCGCCGCCTCGGCGCGGCACGCGGCGTAATCCGACTGCGGAATATAAGCCTTCAGATGCCCGTCGGCGACCTCGAAAGCCTCGAACGGCAGGTCGCTCAACAACGCCGTCGCAATCTCGGCCCGCTCGTCGCTGCCGATCGAAATATCCAATTCGATGTAGTTCATATTATGTAAAATTCGTATCTTCGCAGCCGACAAAGTTAGGAATAATATGGCGGAAAACAGGGATAAATGGACGGAAATCGCGCGGCGATACCGTTCCTACATGCTCCTCGAGAAGCATCTTTCGCGCAATACCATCGAATCCTACATGCGCGATCTGGAGTATTTCGCCCACTTCATTCTGCGTTATCACGACGTGCCGCCGCGCAAGGTCGAGCGCAACATGGTGGAACACTACATGGTCGTGCTGTTCGAGCAGGGGCGCGAAAAGAGCTCGCAGGCCCGTAACCTGAGCGGCATCAAGAGTTTCTTCAACTTCATGTTACTCAACGATTTGATCTCCTCGTCGCCCGCCGAGCTGGTCGAGGCCCCTAAGGCGGGCCGCAAACTCCCCGACACCCTGAGCGTCGACGAGATCGATCGCCTGATAGGCTCCATCGACCCGTCCACCTGCAAAGGGCTGCGCGACCGCGCCATACTGGAGGTGCTCTACTCGTGCGGGGTGCGGGTGTCGGAGTTGTGCGACCTCAAGATCGGCGACCTCTTTTTCGGCGAGGGATACATACGCATCATCGGCAAGGGCGACAAGCAGCGGCTGGTGCCCGTGAGCGGCATCGCCCGCGACCGCATACAGCTCTATCTGGAGACCCGCCGCGATGAGCGGAGCAACGAGGCGACGCTGTTTCTCAACAATCGCGGCGGTCGCCTCACGAGGGTGATGATCTTCACGATAATAAAGCAAGCGGCCCTGCGCGCGGGCATCGACAAGAGGATCAGCCCCCATACTTTCCGTCACTCGTTCGCCACCCATCTGCTCGAAGGCGGGGCCAACATCCGTCAGGTGCAGGAGCTGCTGGGGCACGAAAACATACTCACCACCGAGATCTACACCCACCTCGACTCGTCGCATCTGCGCGAGACCTTGGAGGCGCACATGCAACTGCCCTGACGGGCGAGTTGTTTGGGCATTTGCGGGTTTGCGGTTCGCCGACGGCGGCAGGAATGCGACAGCAGTCCGCCGCAGTGGGGTGGCGGCGAACTGCGCGACTCAAAGAGTCGCAATATTTACATATTATGTATTCGGGCGCAGCCTGCGGAGTGGCCGCGTGTGAGCAATCGCGAACAACAACGGGCCTCCGCGGGGCAGAGGCTGCGGCCCGCGCAGTTCTTCGAACTGCATTTCCACACGGTATTTATCCGATCCTCTTGCGAAATCCGCAGATTTTCACTATCTTCGTCGAAACCGAAACTCCATCCCATGAAAAGAGCCATCCGACACGCAGCCGCCATAGCTCCCGCACTCGCGGCGACGGCCTGCGCGCAGCAATCGGTCGTGGAGCGCAAGCCGCTCAACATCATCCACATCATGACCGACGACCACTCCTACCAGACCATCAGCGCTTACGGCCATCCGCTTTCGCGGCTCGCTCCGACGCCCAATATCGACCGACTTGCGGCCGAAGGGGTGCTCTTCTCGCGGGCGTATGTCGAGAATTCGCTCTCCACGCCGAGCCGCGCGTGCCTCATGACGGGGCTTTACAGCCACCAGAACGGCCAGCGGCAATTGGGGGCGGGCATCGACGCGAGCAAAACGTTCTTCTCGGAGCTGTTGCGGGATCGGGGATATTCTACCGCCGTGGTGGGCAAGTGGCACATGCAGTGCGAACCCAAGGGTTTCGACTTCTACCGCCTGCTCAACAATCAGGGCGACTATTACAATCCCGCGTTCCGTTCGCACGACTCCGACGGCAAGTATGTCCGCGAGCAGGGTTACGCCACCGAACTCATAACCGATCATGCCATCGAGTTCCTCGAAGGGCGCGATCCCGACCGTCCGTTCTGCCTGCTGGTGCACCATAAGGCGCCGCACCGCAACTGGATGCCCGAACCGAAATATTACGATCTTTTCGAGGATGTGGAGTTTCCGCTGCCCGACAATTTCCACGACGACTACTCGACCCGCACCACGGCGGCGCACGCGCAGCGGATGAGCATCGCGAAGGATATGGAGCTGGTCTATGACCTCAAGGTCGAGGAGCTCAAGGGTCGCGACGGCTATCGCCCCGAACCCAACAGCTACTGGGATGCGGCGTACGCGGGTCTCACGCCCGAGCAGCAGGCGGCGTGGCGCGACGCCTACCGTCCCAAGAACGAAGCCTTCATCGAGGCGGAGCTTGCGGGCGACGAGCTGTTGGAGTGGAAATATCAACGCTACATGCGCGACTACCTGCGCTGCATACGTTCGGTGGACGACCAGATCGGCCGTCTGCTCGACTATCTGGAGGAGCACGACCTGATGGACGACACCGTGATAGTCTACACCTCCGACCAAGGCTTCTACATGGGCGAGCACGGTTGGTTCGACAAACGCTTCATGTACGAGGAGTCGTTCCGCACGCCGCTCGTAATACGCTACCCGAACGGCGCGCGCGGCGAGGTGTGCGACCGTTTGGTGCAGAACATCGATTACGCTCCCACGTACCTCGCGGCGGCGGGCGTCGACCGCCCCGATTACATGTCGGGCCGTCCGCTGCAATTGCTGTGCAAGGGCCGCGAGCCGCGCGAGTGGCGCGAGGATCTGTACTACCACTATTACGACTATCCCGCCGAGCACATGGTGCTGCGCCACGATGGCGTGAGCGACGGACGCTACAAGTTGATACACTTCTACAAAAAGGAGAAGGACGGCTCGGTGTCGCTTCGCGAAGAGGAGTTGTACGATCTTCGCGAGGATCCGTCGGAGATGCGCAACGTAATCGACCGCGCCGACATGGCCGAGGTCGCGGAGCGGCTACGCCGACGTCTCGACGCTTATCGCGAGGAGCTGGCGGTGGACGAGTATTGACGGGGCGCGCGATTCGCTCCGCCGACGCATGAACGACAACGGGCCGCTTTTTCGGAAAAGCGGCCCGTTGTTCGTCGATCGGAGATTACAGCTTGCGCAGCCAGATGTTGCGGAAGTTGATCGGCTCGCTGGGGTCGCCGTGGCTCTGCAACTTGATGGGGCCGTCGCCGTGCTTCTCCACGCGGGGATGGCCGATGTACTCGGTGGTGCCGCGGATGGTGAAGTTGTTGAGCAGCACGATGCCGTTCTGAATCACCGTGACGGTGGGATTCACCTTGTAGGTGCCGTCCTCGTTGAATACGGGCGCGTTGTAGATGATGTCGTAAACGTTCCACTCCCCGGGCTTGCGCATGGCGTTGGCCAAGGGGATCACCTGCTTGTAGACGCTGCCCGTCTGTCCGTTGGCATAGGTCTCGTTCTGGTAGCAGTCGAGAATCTGGATCTCGTACTTGTTCTGAAGGAATATGCCGCTGTTGCCGCGCGACTGGCTCGATCCCGTGATGTTTTCGGGCACCTGCCACTCGATGTGCAGCTGGAAGCTGCCGAAGCTCTCGCGGGTCTGGATATCGCCCTTTTTCTTGTTGACGGTGAACACTCCGTCGTGCACGTCCCACTCGGCGGGACCTCCGTTGCCGCTGCTCGTCCACGCGCTCAGGTCCTTGCCGTCGAACAGAACCACGGCGTCCGACGGGGCCGAGTTGGTGGCGATGTCGCCCGGGGTCACCACTTTGGGCTGCGGGGTCCAGAATTCGGTCATGGCGGGGCGCATGCCTTCGGGTTTGGGGTACTCCTTTTTCTCTTGCGCCGAGGCGGCGACCGTCGTTGCGAGGGTCAACGCCGAAAGAAGAATCACACTTTTCATCTTTTGTATGTTTTAAGTTTTACGGTTTGTTAATGATATGCAAAGATACGAATTAGCGAGGGCAAAAGCAAGATTGCTTGCATTTTGCCGAGCGGGAGTATCTAAGACGAAGTCAAAGGTACGCATAAGTCGAGCGCAAAAGCAAATTTTATTTGCGATTTTGCCGAGACGAAGTACTTAAGGCGCAGTCAAAGATATGAATAAGTTGGGAGCAATGCCAAATATATTTGCGATTTCGCCGATGCGGGCCGATGTCGGGTGCGAACGGTAAGTTAGAATTCGTAACGGCAAATTTATGCGCTTCGAACCGCCGAATATGGGTAAAAGTGGAATATATATGCAGAAAGTTTAGATTTTTATCGGTTATATGTTGATATCTTAATAAATTTTATTATCTTTGCAACAGATCTCACTATTATTTATAACTCAACTATTACTATGAACATGTCAGTGAAAGAGTACGTCGAGCATTTCATGGCCGACGTGGTAGCCAAAAACCCCAACGAGCTCGAGTTCCATCAGGCCGTTCGCGAGGTGGTCGAGAGCGTCGCTCCGTATGTTTTGGAGAATCCGCAACTCGTGAAGATGAAGGTGTTGGAGCGCATCGCCGAGCCCGAGCGCGTGGTTATGTTCCGCGTACCTTGGGTGAACGATGCGGGCGAGATTATGATAAACAAGGGGTATCGCGTGCAGATGAACAGTGCGATAGGTCCCTACAAGGGCGGCATACGTTTCCATTCGAGCGTGAATCTCAGCATCTTGAAGTTCCTCGCTTTCGAGCAGACCTTCAAAAACGCGCTCACCACGCTGCCCATGGGCGGCGGCAAGGGCGGATCGGATTTCAACCCGAAAGGCAAGTCCGACATGGAGATCATGCGCTTCTGCCAGAGCTTCATGACCGAGTTGCAACGTCATATAGGTCAGGATACCGACGTGCCTGCGGGCGATATCGGCGTCGGCGGCCGCGAGGTGGGTTACATGTTCGGACAGTACAAGCGTCTGCGTAACGAATTCACGGGCACCCTTACGGGCAAGGGCCTCAGCTTCGGCGGTTCGTTGATTCGTCCCGAGGCGACGGGTTACGGCGCATGCTATTTCGGCGAGGCGATGCTGGCCACGCGCGGAGAGTCGTACAAGGGCAAGGACGTGGTGATCTCGGGTTCGGGCAACGTGGCGCAGTACGCCGCCGAGAAGGCTCTGGCGTTGGGCGCTCGCGTTCTCACGATGTCGGATTCCAACGGTTACGTTTACGATCCCGACGGAATCGACGGCGATAAGTTGCAATACGTGTTCGAGTTGAAAAATATGTTGCGCGGCCGCATCCGCGAATATGCCGAGAAGTATCCTTCGGCGCAATATTTCGAGGGCGAGCGTCCGTGGGGCGTGAAGTGCGACATAGCCATGCCGTGCGCCACGCAGAACGAGCTGAACGGCGAGGATGCCGCCAAATTGGTGGCGAACGGATGTCGGTGCGTGGTGGAGGGCGCCAACATGCCCTCGACGCCCGAGGCTATCGAGGTGTTCCGGAAGGCGCGGATTCTCTACTCGCCGGGCAAGGCTTCGAATGCTGGCGGCGTGGCGACCTCGGGATTGGAGATGACACAGAACTCCATGCGTCTGAAGTGGAGCGCCGAGGAGGTGGATGCCAAGCTGCACGAGATAATGAACAAGATACACGCCGTGTGCGTCGATTACGGTACCGAGCAGGACGGATATATCAACTATGTGAAGGGCGCCAACATCGCGGGATTCATGACCGTGGCCGACGCCATGTTGTCGCAAGGCATCGTTTAGCGCGGTTTCGAATCGTAACTTTTGCGGGCCGTCCCTTGCGGGCGGCTCGTTTTGTCGTTCGTGGGAGATCTGCCGAATCCCATGTTTTCGCTTGCGGTTCGAAAGTTTGTTTGCGCTGCCGCAGGTACGGGTCGGAAAGGCGTCTCTCTTCCAAATTTAGTTAAAAGCCGCGAATTTGCTATCTTTGCGGCCGTAAATGCAGGTTTATGAAACAGAGCTGGAAAGCCGGAACTATGATCTACCCGCTGCCCGCGGTACTGGTGAGTTGCGGCGACACTCCCGAGGAGTACAATATTTTCACCGTCGCTTGGACGGGCACGGTGTGCACCTCGCCGCCGATGTGTTACATCTCGGTGCGCCCCGAGCGGCACTCTTACGATATCATAAAGCGCACGGGCGAGTTCGTCATAAATCTCACCACCGCCGACATGGCTCGCGCCGTCGATTGGTGCGGCGTGCGTTCGGGTCGCGATTACGATAAGTTCGCCGAGACGGGATTGACGCCCGTGGCGTCGGCCGTGGTCAAGGCTCCCGCGGTGGGGGAGTCGCCCGTGTCGATCGAGTGTCGCGTGCGCGAGACGGTGCGGCTCGGATCCCACGACATGTTCTTGGCCGAGGTGGTTAACGTGCTGGCCGACGATAGATATATCGATCCCGCGAGCGGTCGTCTCGATCTGGAGCGCGCGGGTATGACGGCTTACTGTCACGGCGAGTATTTCCGTTTGGGCGAGGCGCTCGGGCATTTCGGGTGGTCGGTGCGCAAGCCTCGCAAAGGCTCGCGCGCGAAGCGTAATAGACGGGAGTAGGGGCGGCGTTTCGGCGCGCGAGTGTTCGGCTCGGGCGGAGGTGTCGGCCTTGGCGGACGGGATCGTCGCGCGGAAAGATTAGCGGCGTAAATATTTGGAAAGAGGATATTTTTTGCTATTTTTGTAAAAATATATGCCTTTTGGCGACAGTGGCCGGACGCGAACCTTAGGAGATATGTATCGGGGGGGGTAATTCGCTTGTTGTCAATGTGTTGTGTGCTTGTGATCCGCGGACGCCGATTTTCGGACGCTCGGGCCGGATGTTTTGAAAGAGGAATAGAAAACGAAAAAAAATAATATTGAAATGAGAAGAGCGGTCATGCTGTTATTTTTGCTCGCCGCGCCCGTTATGGCGGCGCGCGCGCAAAGTAATCAGGAACTTTTGGAGGCGTATCGCAACGGTACGCTGACACAGAGTCAGATCGATGAATTGAAAGCGAAGAATGCCGACAAAACGAAGGAGGACAATTCGACGCAAAAAGATCGCCGTCGCAGCGTGAACGCTGCGACGACAAACGGCGTTAACGTCGGCCAAGCCGACGTTAACGCCGACGTGCGGAGCGGTTTGCCGACCGACCCCCAAGAGGGGCTCGTGGAGGGTATCGGCCTTGGCGATCGTCGCGATTCTATCGCGACGATCGCCAAGGCTCCGCGTCGGATATTCGGACACGATCTGTTCACCAACAGTCGGCTTACGTTCGAACCCAACCTCAGCATAGCCACCCCCGACAACTATGTGCTGGGCCCGGGCGACGAGGTGATAATCGACGTGTGGGGCGATTCGCAGATGACCATCGAGGCCACGGTGTCGCCCGACGGCAAGATATTCGTGTCGAACGTGGGGCCCGTCACGCTGGCGGGGCTCGCCATCTCGGAGGCGGCGCAACGTCTGCGCGGCTCGCTGGCGGCGATTTACGAAGGCCTTTACGACGGTTCGGTGAAGATGAAGCTGTCGCTCGGCAGCATACGAAGCATACAGGTGAACGTGGCGGGCGAGGTGGCCTCTTCGGGTACCTATACGCTCCCGTCGCTGGCCACGTTGTTTCATGCTCTGCACATGGCGGGAGGCGTGGAGCAGCTCGGTACGCTGCGAAGCATCAAGGTATATCGCGGCGGCAAGCTCTTCTCGGACGTGGACGTTTACGATTACATTCTCAACGGCAAGACCGATAAGGATATAGCTCTGCGCGACGGGGATTTGGTGACCGTGGCGGCTTACGGCAAGCTGGCGGAGGTATCGGGCGAGGTAAAGCGTCCGATGTTCTATGAGATGAAGGGTTCGGAGACCATCGGCGATCTGGTGCGTTTCGCGGGCGGATTCACCAACGACGCCAACCGCAAGATGGTGAGCGTAACGCGCCGTCAGGGCGGCGAGTACCGTTCGTTCACGGTGGACAGCGGCGATTTCGACACCTTCGTGCTCGAGGACGGCGACGTGGTGTCGGTGGCGGGCGCGATAGACCGTTACGAGAACCGCGTGGAGGTGAAAGGAGCCGTTTATCGCGAGGGCTACTATGCCATCGACGACAAGGTGAACACCGTGAAAGAGCTCATCGCGCGTGCCGACGGTTTGCGCGACGACGCTTTCCGCAGCCGCGCGTTGCTCTATCGCGAGAAACCCGATTGGACGATGGAGGTGCAGGCGATCGATCTCGACGGCCTCATGGCGGGCCGCGTGGCCGATATCTCGCTGCGCCCCAACGATATATTGATGATCCCCGCGGTGTCGGAGATGCAGGAGCAGTACGACGTCACCATATTCGGTTCGGTGAGTCGTCCCGATACCTATCCCTATGCCGAGAACATGACCGTCGAGGATCTGGTGATCGCCGCGGGCGGTCTGCTGGAGTCGGCGTCGACGGCCAACGTGATCGTCACCCGCCGCGTGAAGGATCCCCGAAGCACCCGAGTGAGCGATACGTTGTTCGAGACTTTCACGGTGAATATTTCGGACGCTTTGTCGACCGACGGCGAGGGGGGCTTCGTGCTCAAGCCGTTCGATCAGGTGTACGTTCGCCGCTCGCCCGTATACATTACGCAGAGCAGCGTCACCGTGCGCGGCGAGGTGACCTTCGAGGGCACCTATCCGCTCTCGCACCGCAACATGCGCATCTCGGAGATCATCGGTTCGGCGGGCAACGTGACGCCCGGGGCATTCGTCGAGGGCGCATATCTGTTGCGCAAGATGACCGACGAGGAGAGGGCGCAGAGGCGCGCGCTGCGTGAGATGATCGAGGCGCAGGCCGAGCGCGGCGACAAGGATTCGCTCAACATGGCGGGCGTGGAGCTGTCGACGGTCTATTCGGTCGGAATCGATCTGGAAAAGGCGTTGGCGGCTCCCGGGTCGGATGCCGATATCGTGCTGCGCGACGGCGACGTGATCTCGGTGCCCACCTATAACGGCACGGTGCGCGTGATGGGCGCAGTGTTGTATCCCAACTCGGTTACCTATCGCGTCGGCAAGAAGATGAAGTATTATGTGAATGCGGCGGGAGGTTACGACAACCGCGCCCGCAAGAACCGCGCGTTCGTGATCTACATGAACGGCATGGTCGCTTCGGGCACGTCGGCCGAGATACGCCCGGGCTGCATAATCATAGTCCCCTCGAAAGCCTACTCGGAGCCGATCAAGTGGAGCGAGGTGGTAGGTTTGGTGTCGTCTACCGCGTCTACCGCGGCGGTGGTGATATCGGTGCTGAACCTTACGAAGTAACATAACACTTACAGCAGTCGTGAATTATGGATCAGATACAGAATCGTAACGATATGCCCGTCGAGGAGCAGGAGATCGATCTCGTGGAACTCGCGCGGAAATTGTGGTTGAACCGCGGTTTGATAATAAAAGTCGCTTGCGGCTTCATGGCGTTCGGACTGACAGTGGCTCTTCTCAGCGCCAAGGTCTACACCGCCACGTGCGACTTCGTGCCGCAGACCTCCAATTCGTCGGGTTCGTCGAGGATGAGTTCGCTGGCCGCGTTGGCGGGAATCAACATCAACCAGATGCAGGACGTGAAGACCCTTTCGCCCTATGTTTACGAGAAGATCATGAACAGCGCCACTTTCGGCAAGGAGCTGATGATGACCGAGATCGATTACCGAAAGGCGGGCCGTCCCGTGAGTTTTTACGAATACAACACCTCCGAGGAGTTCAACAAGCCCTCGGTGGGCGGCTATATCCTCAAATACACCGTCGGGTTGCCGTCGCTTGTCTTGAACGCTCTGCGCGGCGATAAGTCCGAGCCCGATTACGTGGCGTCGGCCGCGTCCGAAGGGGTGACGCGCATCGAGATGCTGACCGAGAAGGAGTACGAATGCCTGAACGCGTTGCGTCGTAGTCTGGTGCTCTCTATCGACGATAAGAACGGTTACCTCACCCTGTCGGCCAACATGGCCGAGCCGCTGGCCGCGGCGCAGTTGGCGCAGGCGACGCTCGCGCTGTTGCAGCGTTACATCACCGAGTTCAAGATCGAGAAGGTGCAGTCGAACCTCGACTTCGTGCAGGAGCGTTACGACGAGGCCAAGAGCCACTTCGAAGATGTGCAGGCCCGTCGCGCCAAGTTCCGCGACGCCAACCAGAACACCATACGCTACTCGGCGCGCACCGAGCAGGAGAAGCTCGATGCCGAGTATTCGCTGGCGATGAATCTTTACAGCGAGCTGGCGACGCAGCTGGAGCAGGCCAAGATAAGCGTGAAGGAGACCACTCCTATCCTTACGGTGGTGAACCCCGTGACGGTTCCCTATCGGAAGAGTAAACCCAATCGTCCGATGATAGTCATCGCTTTCACGTTCTTCGGCGTCATCGTCGGCGCGGGCGTCGTGCTGTTCCTGCCCCTTTTGGGCGAGATCTCGGGCAGCGACCGTTGGCGCAGATTCGTGAAGGAGTTGCCCGCAAAGTCGGCCTCGACTTCGGGCGCGGATGCGGAGAAATAATTTTCATATAACGCAAAAACAACCCTTGTTATGGAAAATTTGATATTCGTGGCGGCTTTGCCGGTGTTCATCGCCTCGTTGGTGGTGTTTCTGATTCATCCGCGACTGGTGAAGATCGCTAAGAAGAAGCAGATCGTGGACAATCCAAACGCGCGCAAGCTCAACAAGGTGCCCGTGCCCGTTCTGGGCGGCGTGGGCGTCTTTTTCGGACTCATGTTCGGTCTCGGCGTGGCGGGATATTACGTTCAGAACATGGAGATACAGTTCGAGCTCATAATAGCCATGATGGTGATGCTCTACACGGGCGTGGGCGACGATATAATGGATATATCGCCCACGACGCGTTTCGCGTTGCAGATTTTTACCGTATGCCTCATGATGTTCCTGTGCGGCATCTATATCGATAATTTCCACGGACTGTGGAACATCTACCGCTTGCCTTTGGGCATTGCCATAGTGCTTACGCTCATCTCGGGGGTGGGCATAATCAACTCCATAAACCTGATCGACGGCGTCGACGGACTCTGTTCGGGTTACGGTATGTTCGCCTCGCTGCTGTTCGGTATCTGCTTCGTGCGCATGGGCGACACGTCGTACGCCGTGCTGGCCTTTTCGATGTTCGGCGCGTTGATCCCCTTCATGATGCACAACATGTTCGGCGCGAAGTATAAAATGTTCCTCGGCGACGGCGGTTCGCTGGTGTTGGGATTCATCTGTTCGCTGTACGTGATGCGGATCATACAGTCGGGCAGCGAGCATATCACCGGCAGCTCCGTGAGCTTCACGCTGGCCGTGCTGGCTGTTCCCGTCTTCGACACGCTGCGCGTGATGACGGCGCGCATGCTGAAAGGGCGCTCGCCTTTCAGCGCCGACAAGACCCATCTTCACCACATGTTCATACGGTTGGGATTCAGCCACGTGCTGACTTCGGTAAACATGCTTATTCTCAACGGACTGGTGGTCGTGGTGTGGCATGTGTGCAACGTGTTCGACCTCTGTCCCGAGACGCAGCTTTACGTCACCGCCGCCGCGGGGTTGATCCTGACGAGCGGACTCTATTACACGATGGATTACGTCGAGACGCGTTGTCCGTCGAAATACGCCGCGATGCGACGATTCGTCGAGAGGCACAGCCTGCACCGTTCGGGCATTCTGCTGAAGGTGCGCAATGTGCTGGACAGCATTTAGTGTAACCCGTTAAACTGAGATTTATGCCTCGAATATCCGAAAGAGCGGTCGAGATGCCCGAGTCGCCTATCCGCAAGCTCGTGCCTTTGGCCGACGCCGCGAAGAGACGCGGGACCAAGATATACCATCTCAATATCGGCCAGCCCGATCTGCCCACGCCGCAAGTAGGTCTCGACGCGTTGAAGACCATCGACCGCAAGGTGCTGGAATACAGCCCGAGCGACGGTTATCGCTCGTTGCGCGAAAAGTTGGTGGGGTATTACGACCAGTACCAGATAAAACTCTCGCCCGACGATATAATAATCACCACGGGCGGTTCGGAGGCGGTGCTGTTCGCTTTCATGTCGTGCCTGAACCCGGGCGACGAGATCATCGTGCCCGAACCTGCCTACGCCAACTACATGGCTTTCGCCATATCGGCGGGCGCCGTCATCCGCACCGTGTCGACCTCCATCGAGGAGGGTTTCTCGTTGCCTAAGGTCGAGCAGTTCGAGGAGTTGATAAACGAACGCACGCGCGGCATATTGATCTGCAACCCCAACAACCCCACGGGTTACCTCTACACGCGCAAGGAGATGTACCGCATCCGCGACATGGTGAAGAAGTACGATCTGTTTCTCTTTTCGGACGAGGTGTACCGCGAATTCATCTACACGGGTTCGCCCTATATCTCGGCGTGCCATCTGGAGGGGATCGAGGACCATGTGGTGCTTATCGACTCGGTGTCGAAACGCTATTCGGAGTGCGGCATACGTATCGGTGCGTTGATTACCAAGAACCGCGAACTGCGCGACGCGGTGATGAAGTTCTGTCAGGCGCGTTTGAGTCCTCCGCTGCTGGGGCAGATCGTCGCCGAGGCGTCGATGGACGCTCCGCGGTCGTACATGATCCGAACGTACGAGGAGTATATCGAGCGGCGCAACTGCCTGATCGACGGGCTTAACAAGATCTCGGGAGTCTATTCGCCCATTCCGATGGGGGCGTTCTATACAGTGGCGCGGCTGCCCATCGACGACTGCGACCGTTTCTGCGCGTGGTGTCTGTCGGACTTCGAGTACGAGGGCGAGACGATCATGCTGGCCCCCGCGTCGGGTTTCTATACTGATCCCGCCAAGGGCCGCGACGAGGTGCGTATAGCGTACGTGTTGAAAAAAGACGATCTGCGACGAGCGTTGTTCATCCTCGGCAAGGCTTTGGAGGCCTACCCGGGTCGCGTCGAACGGTGATCCTATATATAATAAGGTATTCGGACAGCCCGAGCAGTAGTCGGGCGAAGTGTAAACATATCCTCGGCAACCGTTGCGGCTGCCGAGGATAATTTTATGTCTACATGGTGAATTTCAGTCCCACGAAATATGTTCGAGGCAGCGATGGGCCGTAGATGTATACCGAGTCTTTCGACGGCCCGAAGTCGAGGTCGCTCTGGTAGCTGTCGAAGATGTTCTTCACGCCCGCGTCGAGCTGCATCGAGATTACGTTCGTCAGGCGGAACAGATAGGAGAAGCGTAACCCCATGTCCCAGAATGCGGGCGTCAGGCGGTCGGTGTCGCGTTCGATCCATCCCGCGTTGTGCTGCACGAGCATTCGTCCCGTGTAGTTGCCGAAGAGCGATGCGCGAAAGTTGCGCGTAATGTCGGCCGAAGCGGTCAAGTAGCCGTAATGATCGGGGGTGCGGAACATGCGGCGCTGCGGTTCCGCGTCGTCAGACCATCGCTCGGGCTCGTCGTAACGGCTGCGCTGGAAGGTGTAGCCCAATTGTACCTCGAATGCGTTCGAAATGCCGATCTTCAGCTCCGAAGTGATTCCCGCCACGGTAGCTCCCGAGGCGTTGCGGCGCATCTTCACTATGTTGCCCGCTTCGTCCTCGCCCGCTTTGGTCAGGGTGAACACGTCGTCCAGATCGGTGTAGAATCCTTCGACGAGCAGGTTGGTCTGCACCGAGCCGAAAGTGTGGTAGAGGTCTGCCGAGCCGCTCAGGCTGTGCGAATATTCGGGTTTCAGGTCGGGGTCGAGCACGATTACGGCCGATTGGTTGTTCAGCGCGTCGATGTGCAGATCCTCGTTGTAGGCCTGCGGGGCGCGGTAACCGCTCGAATAGCTCAGTCGCAGTCCGACGTTCTCGTTCGGCGAGTAGCGTATGTTGGCGCGCGGCGAGAATATCGGCTTGTCGATCATGCTGTGCTTGTCGAGACGTCCGCCGACGATGATGTTGAACTTGTCGCTGCGCCACTCGTTCTGCACGAACGCACCCGTGGTGTGCACGGTTTGCAGCAGCTTGCGGTCGAAGCCTATCGAGTGGTCGTCGAGATCGTTGTAGGTGTACTCGCCCCCGAGGGTCAATTGTGCGGGCATGAAGAGGCATTTGTCGAACGAATAGGTGTACTGCGCCCCGACGACGGCGGTCAGATCCGACGTCTTGCCGTATGCGTCGGGATCTTTCCCCGTGCCGTAATAGCTGTCGCGCGATATCCTCTGCGCCGATGCGTATACGTTGCCGCGGTGGCGCGAGTCGGCCGAAAAGGCGTCGAAACGCAGGCTGCCGCCGTCGATGTCGTGTTCGATTTGCTCGGCGATCTCGGCCATGTGGGGCGGCAGGTCGAGCGCGTCGCCGCCGCGGCGGAATTCGTGTATATGGTGGTACTCGGCAGTCAGCTTCGAGCGTATCGAGGTCTTGTAGTAGCCGCGGAATCCGGCGGTCTCCGATTTCACCTGCGGGATGTCGCTGAATCCGTCGCCGTTGCGGTCGTATGCCGCGCGGTTTTTTATCATGCCGAACAGATAGATGCCCGCGCGGTTGTCGTCGGATACGAACGAGCCGTTGAGCGAGGTGTTGTATTCGGCCGTGCCGTCTTCGATTATGTCGGTGAGGTTCGATACCGTGAGCGAGTTGCGCAGCGGCTCCTTGGTTATGATGTTTACCACGCCGCCTATGGCGTTCGATCCGAATAGCGCCGAGCCTCCGCCGCGGATCACCTCCACCCGCTCGATCATCGCCACGGGCAGCTGCTCCAGTCCGTATACGGCTGCGAGCGAGCTGAATATGGGGGCCGAGTCGAGCAGGATTTGCGAATATTGTCCCTCCAAACCGTTGATGCGCAGTTGCATGGTGCCGCAGTTACCGCAATTGTTCTCCACGCGCAGACCCGACTGGAATTTCATCGACTCGGCGAGGTTGGTCGAGGCGGTGGTTTCGAACAGCTTGGCCGAGGCCACGTTGACCACTACGGCGGTACTCTTTTTATTTGTCTCGTTGCGGGTGGCCGACACCACCACGGCATCCATCGAGAGTGTCTCCTCGCTCATCTCGAAGTTCACCTCGACGCTCTTGCCGCTTCGGGCGACGATCGTCTGCTTTGCGGCTTTGTAGCCGACCGATTCGGCGAGGATCGTCAGCTCGCCCTCGGGCAGGTTTTTGAGATAGAAGTGTCCCGTGGCGTCGGCCGTGACGCCTATGGTCGTGCCCTCGACCGATACGGTCGCGAAAGGGATATGCTCGCCGCTGCGCGCGTCTATGACGTGGCCGTGGGCGTTGGCGTCGCTCGGTTTGCGACGTTGCGGCTCAGTGTCGTCGGGGCCTGCGAATACGGCGAGATGCATCGCCGCGAACAATACGATGATATAAAGGCTTTTCAGTTTCATGAAGTCTTTGTCGTTAAGGGTTATGAATACGTGTGCGCCGCGTTCGGCCCTTCGGAGCGGAGCATGGCGGGGCGGGCGACCCGAGGGTCGTCGCCGTGATTACGACAAAGTTGCGGGAGGGGCGCGCAGCCCGTAACGGCGGATGGGGCGGGACTCCGCGCGAGGGGCGGCGTTGTCCGAATATGTTTCCCGAACGTCGGGCGTGGCGAGCGACATGCAGATCGCGGCGACGGCTGCCGGTGCGAAGAAGTGCGAGACGGCGGCTATGGTGGCGAACTGCTGCGCCGTGTGGGTATGCTCGGCGGTGTCGGGTGCGGTTTTGTAGGGGTGCGAATGGACCACGGTATAGCCGCCTATCGTGTGGCGGTGCATGAAGAGCGTGATGCCGCCTGCATAAGTGCAGAACAGCGTCAGCAGCGTCAGCGCGCCCGCAATGCGATAATGTCGAAGTCTCGAAAAGTCCATTTCCGCCGCAAATATAGCGCATTTCGCGCGAGGGAGCAAGTTTTTTATTCCGCCGAAGAGAGGATCGGCATCTTGAACGGATATTATGTCGGTTGGGATTCCATTCAATTTCCCGTTTATCGAAACGGGAAATTGTGGAATGACGGGAGGAGTATTCGGGCCGCGGCTTGCGGTTCGCCGACGGCGGAGGACGAAACGAGCCTTGTGTGAGTTGCAGTCCGCCGCAGTGGGGCGGCGGCGAACTGCGCGGTTCGAAGAACCGCATTGTTGCCTCGTGTGCATTATCGGAAAAAAAATTTTCCCCGTAGGGTTTGGAGGTAAGGAAATTTTATATACTTTTGTGGTGTACTATTTATGCAGTACAGTATACAACTCTTTTGCTATGATAAAATTTCATGATTTGGATGCGGGATACGTCAGACGTCGTCCCGTATTGCGGGGAGTGGACGGTTCGCTGCGGGCGGGCAACGTTTACGGGTTGCTCGGGGCCAACGGCAGCGGCAAGACGACCCTGCTCAAGACGCTGGCGGGAGGCTTGTTCCCGCTGCGCGGCGAGGTGGAGGCGTCGGGACGCGTGCCGTCGCTCCGCAGCCGCGATTTTCTGGCCGACACGGTTTACATGCCCGACGAGGTGACCTTTCCGAGCATGTCGGCGCGTGCTTTCGAACGTGTCTATTCGAGATTCCGTCCCCGATTCTCGCACGATGATTTCAGGGAGTATCTGCGCACGCTCGATTTCGACGGCGATACGCGGCTCGACCGCCTCTCGACGGGCAACCGCAAGAAGGTTTTCATCGCCTACGCCTTGGCGGGCAACCCCTCGCTGGTGTTGATGGACGAGCCGACCAACGGTCTGGACATCGAATCGAAAAAGGCTTTCCGACGCCTGCTGGCGGGATTCGACATGACCGATCGCGTCGTGGTGGTGTCGACGCATCAGGTCGCCGACCTCGAAAATCTGCTTACGGCCGCCATCGTCGTGCGCGAGGGCGCGGTGGCGTTGAACGCTCTTTTCGACGACATAACCGCGCGCTTCGCGTTCGGCAACGCGGGTGGCGAGGACGAGACGCTCTATGCCGACGGCTTGCGCGCCATACGTCTCAACCGCGGCGGAGAGTACACCGATGTGGATGTGGAGCTTTTGTATCACGCCATACACGAGAGCGAGGCCGTGCGCGAGGCTATCGCGGCGTATTTCTCGGGAAAGGAGGGCGTATGCTGAGGGATATTCGCAATCTGGCCGCGCAATACGCGCGCGAGCATTGGCTGCGCGACCTTGTCGCGGCGGCGGCTTTCGTGGTCGTTGTCGCCATGCTCTACTTCTCGCGCATAGAGATCGGGAATACTGTGTATGCCGTTCGGCTGAGCGGCGCGATAGAGGGGACTCGCAATTTATGCGTATATTTGTGGGTCGGCGTGGCGGTCATATATGCGTTGTGCACGCTTTTCGGCGGATACGGCGACGCGCGGCGAAGCTATGCCGCCCTGCTGCTGCCCGCGAGCGCGGGAGCGAAGTTTGCGTGGGAGACGGCGCGCACACTGTTGATTTTCCCCGCGGCGACGCTGGGGTTGTGGTATGCGTTCGATGTCTGTTACATGTGGTTCGTCATCGACCGCATCCCCGCGGCGGAGGAGACGATCTCGTCGCTCGCTTCGATCCGGGACAGCGTGACGGCGACGCGCGAGCCGCTGAACTACATTCCGTTCATGTTGTATGCCTTGGTGTGGATGCACTGCGTCGCGACTCTGGCGCGTTCGGGCGTGAACCGCGTCGCGGGCGCAGCGATGATGCTCGCCGCGTGGTTCGCGGCCGAGATGTGGGGAATCGAACGCTGGCCGTTCGTCGCGACCGATTATGTCGACGACTTGTGGACGGGCTGTTGGCGTTCGCGCGTGTCGTGGTGTTCGTGTACGACGGGGCACGCGTTGAGTTATATATGGTACGCGGCCCTGCCGATCGCGATCTATACGGCGGCTTACTTCAAATTCAAAGAGAGGAGAATGAAATGAAACTTTCGGATAACAAACCTGTTTTTCTGCAAATAAAGGCGTGGATCGAGGACCATATCATGCGAGGCGAGTGGCCTGCGGGGACGCAGCTCCCCTCTGTCCGTGAGTTGAGCGTGGAGTTCGGCGTGAACGCCAACACCGTGGTGCGCACCTACGAACGACTGGTGTTCGACGCTTCGGTGCGCAGCGTGCGCGGCGTGGGATTCTTCGTCGCCGACGACGCCCGCCGAGCAATAGTGGCGCGACGGCGCGAGGAGTTCTACTCCGAAGAACTGCCCCGCTTCGTCGAGCAGATGGTATTGCTCGAGGTGGAGCCTCGGGAGATTCTTGAAATGTATGACAAAATGAAGAAAAATGAAAAAGACAAGCAATAAGATATTGATTTTCGTGCTGTTCGTGTTCGGCGCGCTGCCTGCGCTGTCGTATACCGTCAACACGATTTCGGCGCGGCGTACGGCGCGACGTATGGTTCCCGTCCTGCGACGCATCGCCGACAACGACATTCACGTGGTAGAGGTGACGGGCCGAAAGGCTTCGGCGGGCATGCTCTATGTGCAGAACGCGTGGCGCACGCTCAACGTGGTGGAACTGAACGTCGAGCCGCGCGACGTGGAGGTGCGCGGCGACACTCTCAGCCTGCATCTGGCCGACCGCAGCGATGTATATCAGGGTCGCATAATGCTGGCTGACCTGAAGCAGGTCGTGCGCAACGGCGTGGCGACGGAACTGAAAGAACATTGACGGCCATGAACGTGAAAAACGGATTTTGCGCGGTGGTTTGCTTCGCGGCGCTGTCGTGCGCGGCGTGCGGGCGTTCGAATCGGGCTCCCGTCGCGTGCGACGCCGCGAGGATGTACCGCATGATAGAGGCGCTGGCCTCCGATTCGCTGGAGGGGCGGCGCGCCGCGAGCGGCAACGACATGCGGGCGGCCCGATATCTGGCGGAGGAGCTTCGCGAAGCGGGCTGCGAACCGCTGTGGGAAGAGATGGCGGTGCCGTTCGAGATGGGCGATGCGGCCGAGAGGAACGGAATGCGCGACATTCTCGACGGCGAGTGGAACGATAGCTCCTGCAATGTCGTGGCCGTTATACGCAGCGGCCGTCCCGATGCGGAGAAGATTCTGCTGGGCGCCCATTACGACCACATGGGGCGTTTCAAGAGGGACAAGGGAGCGGCGGAGGCAGGCGTCGTGCTTTACGGCGCCAACGACAACGCCTCGGGCGTTGCGGCCGTGGCGGAGATAGCGCGTCTGCTCGCTCCGTACGCCGCCGAGTTCAAGCGCGACTTGATCGTTGCGCTGTTCGGCGCCGAGGAGATGGGCATTGTCGGGTCGCGGCGGCTGGAGCGCATGTTGCGCGACAGCTCCGTCGTGGTGGGACACATGATGAATCTCGAAATGTTGGGGCGCATGCGCGGCGACACGCTGGTGTTGCAGGGCGGCGCGACTTGCCGTTCGGACGAGGTGGCGGAGAGCGTGCCGCGTCCCGATTCGCTGTTCGTGCATGTAGCCGACGAATTCTCCGCGGGGTCCGACCATATCGCCTTCGCGCGGCGGATGATTCCCGTGAGTTTCTTCGTCACCACCGACTGCTCCACGCTTCACCGCGCGACCGACACTCCCGAGAGCCTCGACATGCGAGGTATGGAGAAGGCCGTGAACTACATCGCGGAGTATCTCCGTCGGCTGCTCGATGCCGACGATCTCCCGCCGTGGGAGCCGAAACGCGAGTTGATTTGACACGGCGGAGCGGAGCCCCGATGTCAGTCATTTATTCCATGTGCCGTCTCGCCCAAGGCATTATCGCGGCGGGCGGCATTTTTCGCGTCAGCAAATGACGCATGCGCTCCATGTAGGGCGCGGTGTGGGCGAAGAAGATCTTGTGGCCGCCGCATAAGGCGTCGAGGTTGCGTTCGCCCGATTTCGAGGCGGCGAAGCGGTGTTGCGGGCATCCGCCGCGGCACAGAGCGAGGTATTTGCAGCGCAGGCATTCGCGCGGCAGCGTGTTTCGCTTGGCGAGTCCGAAGCGGAAATGTTCTTCGGAGCCGTACATGTCGCGCAGCGAGCGTTCGCGGATATTTCCCAAGCGGTATTGCGGATATACGAAGTGGTCGCACGAGTAGACGTCGCCGTTGTGTTCCGCGGCGAGCGTGCCGCCGCACGTCTCGCACATGGTGCAGAGTCCTGCGGGGACGTTCATGTAGGCGGCGAGGGTGGCGTCGAAGAGTTGCACGAAACGTTCGCCCACGTCGGACACGACCCAGCGGTCGAACACGTCGCACAGGAACTCGCCGTAATCGCGCGCTCCTATCGACCACGGCGCCGTTGCGGCTCCCTCGGCGTCGGGCGGCGCGATGCGCGGGCGGCCTCCGTCGGAGGGGCGGACGACATGTTCCGCCACGGGCAGGAATTGCATGTAACGGCTTATGCCGCGCAGAAAATCGTATACCTCGCCTCCGCGTCCCGCCGAGCGGGCGTTTACGGTGGTGAGGGTGTTGTACTCCACGCCGTGGCGTTGCAGGAGTTCGATCGCGGCCATCACGCGGTCGAACGTTCCGCGGCCTTGTCGGTCGGCACGGAAAGCGTCGTGTATGTCGCGCGGGCCGTCGATCGAGATCCCGACTAAAAAGCCGTTGTCGCGAAGCAGGCGGCACCACTCGTCGTCGAGCAGCAGACCGTTGGTTTGCAGCGAATTGGTTATTGGTCGGCCGTCGGCGTACTTGCGCTGGAATTCCAGCGCGCGGAGGAACCGCTCGCGTCCCGCCAAGAGGGGTTCGCCTCCGTGCCATGCGAAGGCGAGGGTGTCGGCGTCGCTGCCGGCGATGTATTGCCGCGTGCACTCCTCCAGAAGTTCAAGGCTCATGCTCGATTGGCGTCCGCCGTGCATGTCGGCTTTGTCGAGGTAGTAGCAGTAGGCGCAGTCGAGGTTGCAGGCCGAGCCTACGGGTTTGAGCATGAGGCCGAAAGCGCGGGTGGCGCGTCGCGCCGCCTCGCCGAAAGTTATGTACTCCTCGTGTGACATGTCGGTTCGGGCATTTATGTTCGCAAATATAATATTTCCCGAGCGAACGGGAAACGGATAATATACATTATTATTCGATATCGCGCAGCGATATCGGCAGTTCGCCGCCGCCCCACGCGGCGGACTGCTGCTCGCCCGAGGCTCGCGCAATCCGACCGCCGACGGCGAACCGCGCTCGGCGAAGAGGAATTTATACGACCGGTCGAAAAATAATTCCGTCGCTCGGAACGTTCGCTTTTCAACAGTCGTTTTCTCGCCTCGGCATAGCCCGAACAAGTTCGGCTCTGCTCTCGGCTTGTCGAAAACGTTGGACGATACGATGGCAAGCGGAAAAAGTCACGAATGTGCCCGATTATTGTAAAAAACGCAAAAACCTGAAAACTTTTTTTGTTTTTTGGTTTTCGGTGTTTATATTTGCGGCGTTAAAAAGTCGAAAAACGTATGACGCAACGTGAAAAAATAGTCGAGCATGTATCGCAGATGTTATCGTCGTTCGGTATAAAGTCGGTGCGTATGGACGATGTGGCCAATTCGTTGGGCATGTCTAAACGCACGCTCTACGAGATGTTCGGCGACAAGGAGGAGCTTTTGTACGAGAGCATGATGTATCGCGTCGACAAGTTCCACCGCGAAACGGCCGAGAAGACGGCGGGATGCGGAAATATGTTGGAGGTGCTGCTTACGAGCGTGCGCGAACTCAACGGCAAAGCCGTGTGGCACGATACGGAGCGGAGGCTGATGGCCAACCTCAAGAAGTTCTATCCTCACGTGTTCGACAAGGTGCAGCGCGACCATACCGAGCGCGGTATCAACGGATTGCGTTTCGCGCTGGACAAGTGCCGTGCCGACGGTTATCTCGATCCCAATGCCGATATCGAACTCTTCACGCGTCTGTTTTTCATGACTATGGGGACCATAATGTGCGGCGACGACATAGTGCTGCCCGAGGGCGTCACCCGCGAATCGGCGTGCGGACTGCTCATCATCAATTTCCTGCGCGGCATGAGCTCGGTGAAGGGCATGCAAGTGATAGACGAGATTCTGGCCCGCGAAAAGCGTCCTGCCGAAGGGGGGGGGTATACGGAAGAAAAAGAATGAATGCAATATTAAATTGAGTGATTTTATGAAACTTAAAAATCTCTTTTTTGCGTTGGCGACGGCCGTGTGCGTCGCAACGGCGCCCGCGATGGCGCAAGAGAGTGCCGAAACCGACAATGCGGGGCCTTTGACGCTCACGCTCGAGCAGGCTCTGGAGATCGCCCTGAGCGAAAACCCGACGGTGAAGATCGCCGATCAGACCATCGAAGCCAAGAAGTACGCCAAGCGGGGCACTTACGCTTCGCTGTGGCCCGAGATAAGCGCGTCGGCCACCTACCAGCGTTATATAAAGAAGCAGACGATGCACATTATGGACCAGTCGATGAAAGTGGGAACCTCCAACAACTATTCGGGCGGTTTCTCGGCTTCGATTCCCGTGGTTAACGCCCAGTTGTGGAAGTCGCTGAAGATCTCGGCGATGGATGTCGAACTGGCCGTGGAGCAGGCTCGCGGTTCGCGCATCGACATGGTGGAGCAGGTGTCGAAGGCCTTCTATCAGGTCCTGCTGGCCAAGGATTCCTACAACGTCTACAAGCGCGTGTACGACAATGCCGTCGAGAATCATAAGATCGTGGAGAAGAAGTACGACGTGGGCACCGTTTCGGAGTACGACTTCATCCGCTCGAAGGTCACGGTGTCGAATGCCGAGCCCGACGTGCTGAATGCCGAGAACTCGATCGTCGTGGCGTTGTGGCAGCTGAAGGCGTTGCTCGGATTGGATCTGGCGACCGATATCGATTGCGCGGGCACGCTGGCCGACTACGAGGCGATGATGAGCGCGCAGTTCGACGCCGAGTTCGATCTGGAGAACAACAGCACCATGAAGCAGTTGGATATTCAGGAGCGTCAGCTGGAGAAGACCATCGAGTTGCGCCGCGCGGCCAATCTGCCCACGCTCAGCCTCTCGGCGGCCTACAACTTCACCGCGATGGAGGAGACTTTCAAGTTCGGACAGTATACGTGGAATCCCTATTCGTATGCCGCCCTGAGCCTCAATATCCCCATCTTCGCGGGCGGAAAGCGTCGCGCCGACGTGAAGCAGGCCAAGATCAACCTGAATACCTTGCAGTTGCAGCGCGAGAATACCGAGCGCCAGCTGCGTACCGCCATCATGCAGTACATCAGCAGCATGCAGACCAATCTGAAGCAGTACAACGCCTCGGCCGAGAACATCTCGCAGGCCAAGCGCGGTTATGAGATCGCCGTGAAGCGTTACGACGTGGGCGGCGGCACGCTGGTCGATGTCGACAACTCGCAGCTGGCCTATACGCAGGCGGAGCTGACCCGCAGCACGGCGATCTACAACTATCTGGTAAATCATGTCTCGCTGGAGAAGATTTACGGCATTCACACCTATACGGAAAACTAAAAACAACAGAGAGATAATATGAAAATGAACGTTATCATCGAAACGCTGCTCATCGGCGGCGTGTGCATGGCAAGCGTCGCTTGCGGATCGAAGCAGAAGAGTGATGCGGCCGAGGAGCAGAAGGTCGCGGCGAAGCCCAAGGTGACGACCGAGGTCGTGCACGCCCGCGACGTCGATCAGGAGAGCATCTTCACGGGCAACGTGGAGGGTTATGCCGTGAACAACATCACGCCGCAGTCGTCGCGCCGTATCTCGCGCCTGCTGGTGGACGTGGGCGACCACGTGTCGGCGGGTCAGCAGGTGGCCGAAATGGACAATTCGAGCCTCGCGCAGGCCAAGGCCCAGTACGAGAACAACAAGGCCGCGTTCGAGCGCGCCGACGAGCTCTACCGCTTCGGCGGCGAGTCGAAAGCCAACTGGGAGGCCGCGCAGACCACCTACGAGGTGTCGAAAGCCAATTACGAGAACATGGTGGAGAACACCACGCTGCGTTCGCCCATCTCGGGAGTGGTGACGGCCCGCAATTACGACAACGGCGATATGGCGGGCGCATCGCCCATCTTCGTCATACAGCAGATCCGTCCCGTGAAGATCATGGTGAACGTGTCGGAGACGCTCTACCCCTACGTTAAGAAAGGTATGGCGGTGAGTGTCACGTTCGACGCCATGAGCGACCGCTCGTTCGAGGGCAAGGTGTCGCGCATAACCCCTTCGGTGGACGCCGCGACGCGCACGTTCCCCGTCGAGATCGTGGTGTCGAACAACGACGAGGCCATAAAGCCCGGTATGTACGCGCGCGTTACGATGCACTATGGCGCACGCAACAACGTGGTGGTTTCCGACCGTTCGGTAATCAAGCAGATCGGTTCGGGCGACCGTTACGTATATGTCTACAAGACGGACGGAACGGTGGAATTCCGCAGAGTGGAACTCGGCCGCCGCATGGGCGACACCTACGAGATCGTGAGCGGTCTTTCGGACGGCGAGGAGATCGTGGTTACGGGCCACAGCGCATTGAACAGCGGAATGAGTGTTGAACGAGTAAACAAGCAATAACCGATGAATATTTATAAAACAGCGGTCCATAACCCCATTACCACCATCCTGCTCTTCGCGGCGATAGGTATCATGGGTCTGTTCTCGCTATCGCGCCTCGGCATCGACCTCTATCCCGATATCGAGTCGAACTCGATCATGGTCATGACCACATATGCGGGTGCGAGCGCCGAGGATATCGAGAACAACATAACCCGACCTTTGGAGAACACGCTCAACGGCGTGGAGGATCTGAAGCACATCACCTCGAAATCGAAGGAGAACGTTTCGATCATAACCCTCGAATTCGAATACGGCATCGACATCGACGTGGCGACCAACGACGTGCGCGACAAGCTCGATATGGTCACCACGCTCCCCGATAACGCCAACTCGCCGATTATCTTCAAGTTCTCGGCCGACATGATCCCCATCCTCATCCTCGGCGTCACGGCCGACGAGAGTATGAACGGACTCTACAAGATCCTCGACGATCAGGTGGCGACCCCCTTGGCCCGCGTCAACGGCGTGGGTACCGTGTCGGTGGTCGGCGTGCCCGAGCGCGAGATTCAGGTCTACTGCGATCCCAACAAACTGGAGGCTTACGGCCTGAGCATCGAGACCATATCGTCGGCCATTGCCGCCGCCAACCGAAGCACCCCCGCAGGTTCGTTCGACGTGGGTTCCAACGCCTATTCGCTGCGTGTGGATCAGGAGTTCGAGGATCCGCAGGAGCTGCTCGACATCGTGGTGGGCCGCAACGGCGCCGCGCCGATATATCTGCGCGACGTGGCCAAGGTGCAGGACACCGTGCAGGAGCGTATTCAGGAGACCTACAACAACGGCGAAAAGGGCGGTATGATTATCGTCCAGAAGAAGTCGGGCGCCAACGCCGTGGCCATTTCGAAGGCCGCGCAGAAGCAGGTTGCCGCCGTGGCTCCCTCGCTGCCGTCCGACGTGGGCATCTATACCATCGTCGACACCTCGGAGAACATCGTGGCTACCGTGCAGTCGCTGCGCGACACGATCATAACCACTTTCGTGCTGGTGATGCTGGTGGTGTTCATATTCCTCGGACGCTGGCGCGCCACCATCGTGGTGGTGCTGACGATCCCCATCTCGCTGCTATCGGCCATCATCTATCTGCTGGCCACGGGCGAGACGCTCAACATCATTACCATGTCGTCGCTCTCGATCGCCATCGGTATGGTGGTCGACAACGCCATTGTGGTGTTGGAGAACATCACCTCGCACATCGACCGCGGCGCGAAACCCAAGCAGGCGGCCATCTTCGCCACCAAGGAGGTGGGTATCTCGGTCATGGGCGGTACGCTTACCACCATCGCCGTGTTCCTCCCCCTCACCATGATTCAGGGTATGGCGGGTATCCTCTTCAACTCGATGGGTTGGATGGTTACCATCACGCTTACCATATCGACCATCGCCGCCATAACCTTCACCCCCGTGCTGGCGTCGATGATGATGAAACTCAACCCCACCAAGGCGTGGTTCCAGCGCAGTATCGATGCCGTGATGGAGCGTTTCAACAACTTCTATGCGGGCGTGCTCGGGTGGTGCGTGCGTCATCGCAAGACCGTGATTCTGGTCGCCGTGGCGGCATTCGTCGGAGTGCTGATGGGCCCGGGCTCGACCTTGAAGTCGGAGTTCTTCCCCGTGCAGGACAACGCGCGTATCGGCGTCGACATACAGTTGCCCGTGGGTACGGGCCAGAATATCACGCGCGACTTGGCGTTGGAGCTGTCGCGTCGTTTCCGCGAGGCGTATCCCGAGATCAAGACGGTGAACCTCCGCGAGGGTCAGGCCGATACCGACAACGCCTTCGCTTCGATGCAGGACAACGGAACCCACATCATCTCGATGAATATCTCGCTCACGAAGAAGACCGAGCGCGACCGCAGCCTTTCGGAGATCGGCGACGGCATGCGTAAGATCTTGGACGAGTATCCCGAGATCCGCAAATACAACGTCAACGAGTCGGGCCAGCGAGGCGGTATGGGTCAGAGCGCCGTGCAGGTGGAGATCTACGGTTACGACTTCGACACGACCGACAAGCTGGCCGAGCAGGTGGCCGAGGCCATGCGCGGCATGAAGGCTTGTAGCGAGGTGACCATCTCGCGCGACCAGTACACTCCCGAATACCATGTCGATTTCGACCGCGAGAAGTTGGCTCTGAACGGTTTGGACGTCACCACGGCGGCAGGTTATCTGCGCAACCGCATCAACGGTTCGGTGAACTCCTACTACCGCGAGGACGGTGAGGAGTACGACATCCGCGTGCGTTACGACCGCAAGTTCCGCGAGTCGCTGGCCGATATCGAGAACATAACCATCTACAACCCTCAGGGCATGGGCGTCAAGGTGCGCGATCTGGGCGTCGTGCGCGAGGCTTACACCCCGCCCACCATCGAGCGTAAGGACCGCGAGCGTTACGTTACCGTGTCGGGTATCGTGGGCCACGGCTATGCGATGAGCGAACTCGTCGACGAGGTGAATCAGGCTATGCCGTCGATCTCGTTCCCCGCGGGTTACATGTGGAGCTTGGGCGGAACGTACGAGGACCAGCAGGATACCTTCACCGACCTTATCACCCTCATGGCGTTGATGATTATCCTCGTGTTCGTGATTATGGCCTCGCAGTTCGAGTCGCTGACCTATCCCTTCGTCATCATGTTCTCGATTCCGTTCGCGCTCGTGGGCGTTATCATTGGTCTGGCGGTTACGGGCACCCCGATGAGCGTGATGGCTCTGCTCGGCGTATTGATGCTTATCGGTATCGTGGTGAACAACGGTATCGTGCTGGTGGACTACACGATCCTCTGCCGCGAGCGAGGCATGAGCATCTTCGATGCCGTGGTGACGGGCGGTCGGAGCCGTCTGCGTCCCATCCTCATGACCACCATGACCACGGTGTTGGGTATGATCCCGATGGCGTTGGGCACGGGTGTCGGCGCCGAGATGTGGAACCCGCTGGGTATGTCGGTGGCTTGGGGTCTTTCGATATCGACGCTCATTACGTTGATTCTGATCCCCACCATCTACACCTCGTTCGCGGTGCACGGCGAGAATCGCCGCAACAAGAAGTTGCGCAAGTTGCAACAGCGTAATAACTAAATCGGCAGCGTCCGATCGGCAAGACGTCGACGCTCCTCTCCAGCGCGGGCGGGGAGCGTACGGCGGCGGGCCCGACGGATGGCGGCAAGGGCCGAAAAGATAAATTCGATTTTATGAAAGCTGTATTTATGGCATGCAACCAGTCGATGTACGACTCGGTGCTCGAAATAATGGATGAAATGAACCTCCGCGGCTTCACGGGCTGGGAGGAGCTCATGGGACGCGGCAGCAAGGACGGCGAGCCTCACTTGGGCAACCACGCTTGGCCCGGCATGAACTCGGCGTTGATGGCCGTGATGGAGGACGAGCAGGCTTCGGACTTCTTGGCCCGTCTGCACAAGCTCGACGAGGAGAACGAGGCGCAGGGCTTGCGCGCGTTCGCTTGGAATGTCTCGGATATGATTTGATTTATGCTTGTCCGCAAGGAGTAGTTTCGGTTGTCGGATATTTCGATATCGCCATGCGATATCGGCAGTTCGCCGCCGCCCCACGCGGCGGACTGCTGCTCGCCCGAGGCTCGCGCAATCCTGCCGCCGCCGGCGAACCTCCGACGTCGATATTCCGCCGAGAGCGGTACGGATTTTTAGCGGATAATCATTCTGTATTTTCCCGAAGCGGGACCCGATTTTGTTCGGGTTCCGCTTTGTTCGTATGGAAAATTTTACTCGCCTTCGGCGGCGAAACGAGATGACGCGACGCATGATTATGCGCATATTGCAAGATTTGATGCAGGCGAGTGTCAGATTTGTTGCAATGTTGCGAAGAGATCCTTATCGGGAACCTTCGGGCTTGGCTTTGCGGATAATGGATAGTATATTTGAGTTGTGAATAACAACTGCTAACTTATACCTATCATGAAAAACAGAAAACTTAGAATGGGAATGATCGGCGGCGGCAGCGATGCCTTCATCGGGGCTATCCACCGTCGCGCCGCGCTTATGGAGAACGAGATCGAACTCGTTTGCGGATGCTTCAGCATTAATCCTGAAATTTCCTTGAGCTCGGGCCGATCGTATTACGTTCCCGACAACCGCATATATACCACTTGGCAGGAGATGCTGGAGAAGGAGGCCGCGCTGCCCGAGGGCGAGCGCATGGACTTCGTGACCATCGTCACCCCCAACAAGTTTCATTACGAACCTGCCGTGCGCGCTCTGGAGGCGGGTTTCCATGTGGTGATCGACAAGCCCATGACCTTCTCGCTCGAGGAGGCTCTGTCGCTGCGCGAGAAGGTGCGCGAAACGGGTCTTACGTTGGCTCTGACCCATGTTTACAGCGCCTATCCTGCCGTTAAAGAGGCCAAGAAGCGCATAGCCCGCGGCGATCTGGGCACGGTGCGTCGTCTCTTCGTGGAGTATTCGCAGGGCTGGTTGACCAAACGCATCGAGCTTAAGGGCGGCAACAACGCCGTGTGGCGCAGCGACCCCAAGCAGGCGGGCAAGGGCGGCTGTGTGGGCGACATAGGCACTCACGCATGGCACTTGGCCGAGTATGTCACGGGTGCGAAGGTGACCGAGGTGTGCGCCGATCTGCTGCGCGTGGCCGAGGGACGCCCCGTCGACGACGACGCGTGCGCGTTCATGCGTTTCGACGGCGGCTTCACGGGTCTGTTGCAGGCGACGCAGGTCGCCACGGGCGAGGCCAACAACATCCGCCTGCGTGTTTACGGCGAGAATTGCGGACTCGAATGGCGTCAGATGGAGCCGAATACCTTAAATTATAAGTGGCACGATCGCCCCGCCGAGGAGATCCGCGTGGGTAACAATTATGATTTCCTGACCGACTTCACTAAGTGGAACACCCGTGTCCCGGGCGGTCATCCCGAGGGATTCATCGAGGCGTTCGCCAACATATATCGCAACTTCGCCCTTACCGTACGTGCCCGTTCGGCGGGAGAGACTCCCACCGCGGAGATGCTCGATTTCCCGACCGTGGAGGACGGCGTGCGTGGCATGCAGTTCGTCGAGACGATGGTGCAGGCGGGTTACGACAAGGAACAAAAGTGGCATAAGTGGGTCGAGAAATAATCTCGGCCCGCGGCCGCGGAAAGAGTCCGTCGGCGCTGAAAAATTTTTATAAAAAATGAAAATTTTGTTTGCCGATAGTGAAAAATTTACTACTTTTGACCGAGATACGGCATTTTCGAACGCTCGATTCCGCTCGACATACGACGGCGAATCGCGCGTCGTTGCCGCCCCGAACCTTGGCTTTAACTTAAATATTTTTTGAGTCGCATAATAATTATGTCTAAATCAAGCAATAAAAAGAAATTCTTGTTGATCGGTCTGGCAGGACTCGTCGTGGGGTTCTCTTTGATGATAGCCTTGAATTCTTTGTGGGTTAAGAGCTCGAAGAACGAATCGTGCATGATGTGCCATTTCCATCCCGAATCGGACGCGAGCTGGAAACAGTCGGTGCACTACAACAACGGCAGCGGCGTGATGACCGACTGCGTGGGGTGCCACCTGCCGCCGAAAGGCTCGTTCGACTACTTCAAGGCCAAGATGGCCACGGGTATGAAGGACGTGTGGTCGTACATGACCAAGAAGTCGGAGGATATCGACTGGGACAGCAAGGGCGATCTGGAGTATGCGACCAAGATCGTGTACAACGAGTCGTGCAAGGCGTGCCACGTCAATTTGTTCCCCACGGGAATCACCGACGAGGGCGTCACGGCGCACCTCTATTACGAGGAGAACGAGGAGGAGCTCGATCTCCAGTGCATAAGCTGTCACTTGGACGTGGGTCACTACAACCCCAATTACCAGCATGCCAAGCTGGAGGGCCGTCCCGATTCGGGCGGCGGCGAAGTATATGCCGAGGCCACTCCCGTGACGGAGTTCGCCGACTTCACCGAGACGATCCCCGGAACGTCGGCCTCGATCCGCATGGTGGCCGTCCCGGGCGGCAGTTTCACGATGGGCAGCCCCGAGAAGGAGCCTTTCCGCGGCGCGGACGAGTCGCCGCAGCGCAACGTTACCGTGTCGCCGTTCTTCATGGGCGAGATGGAGGTTACGTGGGACCAGTTCTGGGCTTTCTATGGCGAGACCATGTCGGAGGGACGCACCCCGCCCGAGAAGATATACGCCAATAACTCTCGCGAGGATTTGGATGCCGTGAGCGGCCCGACGGCACCGTTCGGATTCCCCGATCAGGGTTGGGGCATGGGCGAACGTCCCGCGATCACCATGACGCACTATGCGGCCGAGACATTCTGCCAGTGGCTTTCGCTCAAGACGGGCAAGAAGTATCGTCTGCCGACCGAGGCCGAGTGGGAGTATGCTGCCCGCGGCGGCACGTCGACCCCCTATTTCTTCGACGGCAGCCCCAAGAAGTACAGCAACGAGGGCTTTTGGAACGGCATGTTCGGCGCCGACACCACGGTGATAAACAGCTATGCGGTGTATGCCAACAACAGCAAGAACCGTACGCAGGAGCCTGCTAAGATTAAGGCCAATCCCTTCGGACTCAAGAATATGGTGGGCAACGTGATGGAGTATTGTTCGGACTGGTACGCCGAGGATGCCTATTCGAAGTTGCAGGACGGCGCGGTCGATCCCAAGGGTCCCGAATCGGGTACGGAGCATGTGGTTCGCGGCGGTTTCTATGGCGACGACGCCTCGGCGTTGCGCAGCGCGGCGCGCGGACACACCGAGCACGATGCTTGGCTCAAGACCGACCCGCAGAACCCGAAGAGTATCTGGTGGTACTCTGACATAAAGGGTATAGGTTTCCGCGTGGTGTGCGAGGTGCCCGAGGGCGTGGCGGTGCAGTAGTCGCGGCGCGCGGGGACGGGCCGAAAGATTCTTCGGGATCGGAGGCGCGTCGGGAGCCGTCCGCTTGCGGCGGATGCGCGGAACAATGAATTGCGAATACTTTTAACTTTATAAAACTACTACTATGAGCAAAAACAAACTCAGCAGAAAGGACTTCTTGTCGTACTCTGCATTGATGGGCGTGACGAGCCTCGTGGGTTCGTCGACAATCCTTTCGTCATGTAAAGAGAAGGGGCCGGTTTACATTCCGCTGAAGCAGGCGGGCGAATATTATGTTCCCGTGCTGAGCGATAAGGCCGACGACGGCAAAGAGTTGAAAGCGGGCGTTATCGGTTGCGGCGGCCGCGGTTCGGGCGCCATCGTCGACCTGTTGAACGCCGCCAACGGCATCAAGGTCATCGCTTTGGGCGATACTTTCGCCGATCGTCTGAACGGTCTGCGCGAGTATCTGAAGAAGGACCACAATCAGGAGGTTCCCGAGGAGAACTGCTTCGTGGGCTTCGACGCTTATAAGAAGGTTATCGATTCGGGTGTGGACATGGTCGTTATCGCCACTCCTCCCGTGTTTCGTCCCGTGCATTTCCAGTACGCTACCGAGAAGGGCGTTCACTCGTTCCTCGAGAAGCCCATTGCCGTGGATGCCAAGGGTTACCGTACGATCATGGCTACCGCCAAGCAGGCCAAGGCCAAGAATTTGAGCGTCGTTACGGGTACGCAGCGTCATCACCAGCGTCCTTACGTCGAGGCGTTCCAGAAGATTCAGGAGGGTTACATCGGCGAGATCACCGGCGGTAACGTTTACTGGAATCAGGGTATGCTGTGGTATCGCGACCGCCAGCCCAACTGGACCGATACCGAGTGGATGATCCGCGACTGGGTTAACTGGAAGTGGCTCTCGGGCGACCATATCGTCGAGCAGCACGTGCACAATATCGACGTATTCCTTTGGATGTCGGGTCTGAAGCCCGTGAAGGCTACCGGCTTCGGCGCGCGTCACCGTCGCGTTACGGGCGACCAGTACGACATGTTCAGCGTCGACTTCGAGATGGAGAACGGCATTCACATGCACAGTATGTGCCGCCAGATCAACGGTTGCAGCAACAACGTGAGCGAGTTCATTCAGGGTACGAAGGGTTCGTGGAGCAGCGAAGGCGTCATCAAGGACTTGGCAGGCAACGTAATCTGGAAGTACGACGACGAGGCTGCCAAGGAGCAGTTCCAGCAGCATAACCCCTATGTGCTCGAGCACGTGGATTGGGTCAACCACATCCGCAAAGGCGAGGCTCACGACGAGGCTACCGAGTGCGCTATCTCATGCTTGGCAGGCGTAATGGGCCGCGAGGCCGCTTACGCGGGTTCGACCATCACTTGGGACGAGATCAGCAAGTCGTCGCAGGACTACTTGGGCGATTTCAAGCAGGAGCTGGGTAAGCAGGATATGGACAAGTGCGTCGTAATGGTTCCGGGTAAATAAATTACCTCGCGATCGTATGCTTTGACCGACACGGTTCGGCGCGAAGCAATGATTGCCGACTATAATGAGGGGTGGGGCAGGAGCTGTAAAACTCCCTCTCCGCCCCTTTTGTTTACGAATCGCGAAGCAGTTGAAAATGAACGGAAAAGCTAAATACGAGTTTATCGATGACAGTATGTTGGACGCAGCGTGCGCCGAGGGGCGTCGCTCGCCGCGACTGAGGATGAACCGTAATTTCCACCGTTCGACCGACGAGGCGGTGAACCGCCTGCTCAACGCCATGCACCGCGGCAGTTACATCCCCGTGCATCGGCATCTGTCGCCCGAGAGGAGCGAGAGTTGCGTGGTGTTGCGCGGACGCGCGGGACTTACGATCTATGACGACGAGGGCCGCGTGGCGGCGCGTCGCATCGCGGGACCCGATTGCGATTGCAAGGGCTTCGATCTCGAAGCGGGCGTTTGGCACGGTCTCACGGTGCTGGAGGACGATACGGTGCTTTTCGAGGTGAAGCAGGGGCCTTTCGCTCCCATCGCTGCCGACGATATCGCGCCGTGGTCGCCCGCCGCGGAGGATGCGGAAGCGGTCCGCGATTTCGTGAACGAATCGGAAAATGAATTCAATAAAATCGAAAATTATGAATAGAAAAGAATTTTTGCAGCGTTCGCTGGCAGGCGCAGCCGTTGTCGCCGCCTCTGCCGCGCCCATCGATTTGATGGCGGGTTGCGCACCCAAGGGTAAAAAGGGCGGTAAGGCCGAGCTTCGCCTCTCGTTTCAGGAGGGCATAGCCCCGGGCGGCAGCCTCGACGAGAAGTTCGATTACATGGAGAAGTTGGGCGTCGTCGGCTTCGAGCCGCACGGAGGCAACCTCGCCAAGCGCGTGAACGAGATCCAGCAGGCGTTGAAGAACCGCAACATAAAGGTGTCGGCCATCTGCGCGGGCTTCGGCGGATTCATCTTGGCGGAGGATCCCGCGGTGAAGGCGCAGTTCGACTCTACCATGCGCGATATCGTTGCCGCTGCGGGCGAGTTGGGTTCGACGGGCGTTATCATGGTGCCCGCGTTCAACGGTCAGAAGCCTTGCCGTCCCCACACTCTGGAGACGCGCGAATTCCTCTGCGAGCAGATGCACGATCTGGGCGAGTATGCCCTCAAGTGCGGCACGACCGTCATTCTGGAGCCGCTGAACCGTCGCGAGGCGCACTATATGCGTCAGGTGGGCGACGCCGCAGCCATTTGCCGCGACTCGAAGAGCGCGGGCGTGAAGTGCATGGGCGACTTCTGGCACATGCAGGAGGAGACGTCGGATTACGCCGCTTTCATGGCTGCGGGTCCCGAGTACTTGCAGCACGTGCACGTTGCCAGCCGCGGCCGCCGCATCATGCCCGGCGAGGATGGCGAGAAGGATAACTACATCGACGGAATGCGCGCGTTGAAGGAGATGAACTATCCCTATTACGTCAGCTTCGAGTGCGGTTCGGACGGCCCTCGCGAGCAGACCGTGCCCGCCGCCGTGGAGTTGCTGCGCGCCCAGTGGAAGAAGGCGTAAGTGTTGTGTGTAAGCGGCCGTCGCGGTGGCGCGCGGCTGCGCAATTACCTTAAAATAACGAACTATGACCTTGCAATGGGGTTATAAACGAGCATTTCTGCGTTGTGCCTTACTATTTTTAGTGGGCACAACGTTGCAAATGACGGTGGGCGATATCGACAACTCGTTTCTGCGATATCCGTGGGGAGCGATCCTCGCGGTTAATTATCTCTATCTGCTGGTGGTGCTGCATGCGCAGTCCGACAAGTGGCCGATTCTGAAGCGGCTGCGCGACCGTTACGCATGCGTTTCGTCGTTGGCCTCGATGGTCGTGATGACCATCGTTTTCGGACTCACGCGGCAGGATCCCGAGACGGGCGGCATCGTGGGGGCGTTGGGATTCTCGCGCATGACGTCGTCGTGGCAGTTCAATCTGCTGCTGCTCTACTTTACGACCACCGTGGGGCTTACCGTTATAGACGACGTGATGCACATACGCCGCCGCAGGGTGGCGGCCGTGCTGTCGCATGTCGGAGTCTTCGCGCTGCTGGCGACGGGCATCTTCGGCGGAGCCGACAAGGAGCGCGTGAGCGTTACCGCGCCGCTGGATCGGTCCGTGAACGCGGGAACGCATGCCGACGGCACGGGCGCCGAGTTGCCTTTCGCCGTCACGTTGCGCGAGTTCCGCATGGACGAGTATCCGCCGAAACTCTATCTGCTCGATACGCGGACCGAGACTTCGTCGCATGATTTCCTCTCGGTAGAGACGGATGGCGTCGAGGCCGAGATCGACGGCTGGAGGATCCGCGCCGTGCGCAGCGTCGATATGGCGGGCCGCATGCCCGACGAGGACGAGTATCGCCCCATGAATCATGTTGGCGCCGCGCCCGCAGTGTATGTCACGGCCGAGAGCATAGCTTCGGGCGCGCGGCACGAGGGCTGGGTGAGCTGCGGAAGCCATATTTTCGAACCGTCGTATCTGCTGTTAGGCGACAGATACGCCGTGGCTATGCCGCGCCGCGAAGCGAAACGTTATCTGTCGAGGATCACGGTGACCGACAGCGAGGGACGCCGCGAGAATCACGACGTGGAGGTCAATCATCCCGCCCGCGTAGGTTCGTGGCGCATATATCAGGTGGGTTACGATACGGCGCGCGGGCGTTGGAGCGCGATCAGCGTGCTGGAATGCGTTCGCGACCCGTGGTATGCGATCGCGCAGGCGGCATTGTGGCTTATGTTGGCCGCGGGAGCGGCGATGTTCGTAACGGCGGGCGGCCGTCGCGCGGCCGAGGGCGCGCCGAAAAAAGGAAAGGAGGTCGTACGATGAGTTGGGATGTGTTGATTTGGTATGCCGCGGCGGCGGCCGTTTGTTGGATCGCGGGAGCCGCGCTGGCTTTTCGAAGCCGCAAGGTGTGGCCCGCCGTGACGCTTTCGCTGTGCGGATCGGCAGTATTCATGACCTTTATCGCTGGGTTATGGGTGGCGTTGGAGCGTCCTCCGATGCGAACCATGGGCGAGACGCGTTTGTGGTACTCGTTCTTCCTTTCGCTGGCGGGCGTGGCCGTATACGCGCGGTGGCGTTATCGATGGATACTCTCGTTCAGCACGATGATGTCGGTGGTGTTCATCTGCATAAATATCTTCAAACCCGAGATTCACAACAAATCGTTGATGCCCGCGTTGCAGAGCGTGTGGTTCGTGCCGCACGTGATAGTGTACATGTTCGCTTACGCGTTGATGGGCGCCGTCGCGCTGTTCGCCGTATATCTGTGGTTGCGTTCGTCGCGCCGCGAGCCGTCGGACGAAGAGATGGGACTGTGCGACAATTTGGTGCGTATAGGCTGGGCGTTTCTGTCGTTAGGCATGGCTATGGGAGCCTTGTGGGCCAAGGAGGCTTGGGGCGATTACTGGACGTGGGACCCCAAGGAGACGTGGGCCGCGGCCACGTGGCTCGGATATCTGCTCTATCTGCATCTTCGGGCGCAGCGGCGTGACGACTATCATTGGGCTTTCGCGTTGATACTCTTCTCGTTCCTCATGTTGCAAATGTGTTGGTACGGCATCAACTATCTGCCCTCGGCGCAAGGCGCGAGCGTGCATGTGTATTGATGGGGCTCGCGCGGTAGTGCCGTCGTCGGCGAACCGACGACGAAACGGCGGCAGCGGGTAGTTTTTTGTGATAGGCATAAAGAGTTATGAAACGAATTTTTATATTGTTGCTCTCGGTGCTCGGCATCTGCGGAGCGTATGCTCGACAGAGCGGCGAGAGGGCCCGCGAAGGGCAGCTTATGCTGGCCGATCCGTTCATTCTGGAGGATGACGGGTGGTTCTATATTTACGGCACGCATGCCGACGACGGCATCGTGGTCTATCGTTCGCGCGATCTGAAACGTTGGAGCGGCCGATGCGGCAATGCCGCGAACGGTTTGGCTCTGCACAAGGACGACGTGTGGGGCGAAAAGTGGTTCTGGGCGCCAGAGGTCTACAGGATCGGCGACCGTTACATTATGACCTACAGCGCCGAGGAGCATATATGTTACGCCGAGTCGGACTCTCCTTGCGGGCCGTTCGTTCAGAGCGAGAAGCGTCCCTATCTGGACGAAAAGGGGATCGATTCGTCGATTTTTGTCGACGACGACGGCAAGGCGTATATGTTTTGGGTGCGTTTCTCCCGCGGCAACGTCGTGTGGGTGGCCGAGATGACTCCCGATCTGCGCGAGGTGAAGTTGGAGACGGCGCGCCGTCTGATCGACGTGCAGGAGGGGACGTGGGAACACCTGATGGGCCGCGTGGCCGAAGGGCCGCTCGTGGTGAAGCACAAAGGGCTCTACTATCTCACATACAGCTGCAACGACTATCGCAGTCGCGACTATGCCGTCGGCGTGGCCGTGGCCGACAGTCCGACGGGGCCTTACGAGCGTTGCGCGGGGAATCCCGTGCTGCACCGCCATTGCGGCTATGTCGGCACGGGGCATCATGCGTTGCTGCGCACGAAGCGCGGCGACTTGTATATGGTCTACCATGCGCATTACGACGGCGAGCGGGTGCCGCCCCGCCAGACCCTGATCGCGCCCGTGCGGTTCCGCCGCGACCGCGAGAGCGGAAAGGGCCGTTATCGCTTGGAGGTGTCGGAGCGGTTGATCGTGCCGATGATCGATGCCGAGTGATATCCGCCGCCGAATACGGGGCGATTAAAAAGGGCTGTCCGTAACTTGTCGGACAGCCCTTTTTGTTTCGGTTCGCGCGATTCTACTTCTGGCGGAAGTAGATCTGCATGGGCACGCCCGAGAAATCCCATCTCTCGCGCAACTTGTTTTCGATGTATCGGCGATACGACTCCTTGATGTACTGCGGCAGATTGACGAAAAAGGCGAACTGCGGCGTGGGGGTGGGGAGCTGCGTGGCGTATTTTATACGGATGTATTTGCCTTTGGTCGAGGCGGGAGGGTAGTCCTCGATGATGGGCAGTATGTAGTCGTTCAGCTCCGAAGTCGGTATTCGGCGGCGGCGCGAGTTGAATACGCGGATGGCCTGCTGCAATACTTCGAGGATGCGTTGTTTGTTGATCACCGAGGTGAAGATGATGGGTATGTCGTTGAACGGGGCGAGTTTCTTTTCCAGAAATTCACGCCACTCCTTCATGGTATTGCTCTCCTTCTCCACCAGATCCCACTTGTTGACCACTATCACGCACCCTTTGCGGTTGCGGACTATGAGGTTGTGGATGTTCAGATCCTGCGACTCGAGACCCTGCTGCGCGTCGAGCATCAGTATGCAGACGTCGGAGTTCTCTATGGCGCGTATCGAGCGCATCACCGAGTAGAATTCCAGATCCTCCATCTCCTTGCCCTTCTTGCGCATGCCCGCCGTATCGACCAAGTAGAAGTCCATGCCGTATTTGTTGTAGCGCGTGTGGATGGAGTCGCGCGTGGTGCCCGCTATGTCGGTCACTATGTTGCGCTCCTCGCCCAAAAGGGCGTTGGTGAGCGACGACTTGCCCACGTTGGGGCGTCCGACGATGGTTATGCGCGGCAAATCCTCCTCCACCTCGGCTTTGGCGTCTTCGGGCAGAGCGGCGAGGATGGCGTCCATCATGTCGCCCGTGCCGCTGCCCGACATCGAGCTGATGCAGTAGGGATCGCCCAATCCGAGAGCGTAGAATTCGTGAGACTGGTAGATGAGTTCGTAGTTGTCGACCTTGTTGCACACCACCATGACCTTCTTGCCCGAGCGTCGCAACACGTCGGCCATCATCATGTCGAGATCGGTGATGCCCGTCTTGACCTCCACCATGAAGAGGATGAGATCGGCCTCGTCGATGGCCAGCATCACCTGACGGCGTATGTCGTCCTCGAATATGTCGTCGGTATTGACGGCATAGCCTCCCGTGTCGATCACCGAAAACTCCTTGCCGTTCCAGTCGGTCTTGCCGTAATGACGGTCGCGAGTGGTGCCCGCCGTGGCGTCGACTATGGCTTGGCGTTGTCCCACCAAGCGGTTGAAGAGAGTCGATTTGCCCACGTTGGGGCGGCCTACTATAGCTACTAAACTCATTGCTTTTCACGTTTTAATGCGGACGCAAAGATAGTGTAAAGTTTGCGGACAAAAAAGTTTTGCCCAATAATTGGGGCGCGGCCGCTCGGGTTTGGCGAAAATTTCGTATTTTTGGAAAGGCAATTATATATTTCGATGTATCGACGACATATTGTCGTAAAAACGGACCCGCAGGTCGTCTGCCCGCGGCCTTTGGCCGCGTTTACAAATCCGACCCTCCCCTAAATCCCCTCCTCGGAGGGGACTTAGGTCGTTGCGCTCCGAATAAGGCATATTAAGTATATAATTGTCCTTGAAAATGCAATCGGATTGGAATGAAGTTTTTCCGACTCATATTCTCGGTGGCCGCGATGATGTTCTCGGCGGGCGTCGCGGTGTGCGGGGCGCAGCCGCGCGAATACCTCGTCGAGAAGCGTCGGCCTCCGCGGATGGATATGGGCGTGTCGGTCGGCGCGGCCTATATGTTCATGTCGGCCGACGAAGGGGTGTCGCTCGACCCCAAGTTGGGCGTGCGCGCCGCGCTCGCCATGTCGCTGTGCAGGCAGCGTTACGCGTTGCAGTTGGAGTTGGCATATGTCTTCAACAAGATACGGGCCGAGCGCGGCGGTGCGGCGCACGACGTGCGGTCGAACGTGATGGAGATACCGATCTTGTTCTCCTACCGCGGTTTGGGCCCCGTGAGGTTGAACGCGGGTCCCGTGCTGTCGCTTGCGGGCACGGGGCGTTACGACGCGGGCGGCGAGCGGATGGAGTTCGGACGTCTGCGTACCACGTTCGGTTATGCGGCGGGGGCGGGCGTGGCAGTTACGCGCCACGTGACGCTCGAGGTGCGCTATACGGGTTGCTTCGGCAAGACCGACAACTGGTTCGAGGGTGCGGAGTTCTCGAGTCGCGGCGGATGGCTGTCGATAGGAGCGGGATATGTTTTCTGAGCGGCGGCCGAGGATAAAGATATGGTTTTTATGAATTTGGAAGCAGTCAATAAGGAGTTGTCGATCGAAGGGGCGGATGTCCGCGAGCTTTACGGCGCGCAGGATGTCTATCTGGAGCAGATACGTTCGTTGTCGCCCAAGGTGAAGCTGGTGGCGCGCGGCTCGTCGCTGCGCGTGTTAGGCGCCGCGCGCGACGTGGAGGCGTTCGAGCGCAAGATGAACGCGTTGGTGGATTATTACGTCAAGTACGGCCATATCTCCAAGGAGGTGGTGGCGCAGGCCTTTTCCACGGGGTTGAGCGATTGCGCCGAGCCCGTGTCGGAGAAGGACGTGATCGTGTTCGGCAACAACGGCGCCGTGATACGCGCCCGCACCGTCAACCAGCGTCGCCTGACGGAGATGTACGAGTCGAACGACCTGTTGTTCGCCGTGGGACCCGCGGGCTCGGGCAAGACCTATACGGCGATAGCCCTTGCCGTGCGCGCGTTGAAAGAGCGTACGGTGAAGCGCGTGATCCTGACCCGTCCCGCCGTGGAGGCGGGCGAGAAGCTCGGGTTCCTGCCCGGCGACATGAAAGAGAAGCTCGATCCCTATCTGCAACCGCTTTACGACGCGTTGAACGATATGATTCCCGCGGCCAAGTTGCAGAAGTATCTGGAGGACGGCACGGTGCAGATCGCGCCGCTGGCCTACATGCGCGGCCGCACGCTGGACAACGCGTTCGTCATTCTGGACGAGGCGCAGAACACCACCGCTTCGCAGATCAAGATGTTCCTGACGCGCATGGGCCGCAACGCTAAGTTCATCGTTACGGGCGACGTGACGCAGATCGACCTGCCGCGCAAGAGCGACAGCGGCCTGACGCGAGCGATGGATACGCTTCGCGGGATAGAGGGCATCGGCATGGTGGAGTTCGACAAGCGCGACATAGTGCGTCACCCGCTGGTGAAGCATATCGTGGAGGCGTTCGACCGCCGCGACGAGGGCGTGCGGTTGCCGTAACGCGAGCCGCCGAGGACAGGCAAGGAGATTAATTTTTAATAAAAAATGATATTATGGACAAGAATTTAACAGCACTCGAACCCGTTTCGGTATGGAAGCATTTCGCGGAGATAGCGGCCATTCCGCGTCCGTCGCACAGCGAGGAGAAGATTCGCGAGTATCTTACGGCATTCGCCGAGAGCCGCGGTCTGGAGCACTCGGTGGACGAGGCGGGCAACGTATATATGCGCAAGGCGGCCACGGCGGGCATGGAGAACCGCAAGGGCATCGTGATGCAGGCGCATGTCGACATGGTGCCGCAGAAGAACAACGACAAGACGTTCGATTTCGAGAACGACCCGATCGAGGCCTACATCGACGGCGGATGGGTGACGGCCGACGGCACGACGTTAGGCGCCGATAACGGCATAGGCGTGGCGGCCATTCTGGCCGTGCTGGAGGACGACTCTGTCGAGCACGGTCCCGTCGAGGCTCTCTTCACCGCGACCGAGGAGACGGGCATGGACGGCGCGTTCGGCCTGAAAGGCGGCCTGCTGAAGGGCGAGATATTGCTCAACCTCGATTCGGAGACCGAGGGCGAACTCTATGTGGGCTGCGCGGGCGGCACCGACGCCAACGTCACGCTGCGTTATGCGGCCGAGGCGGTTCCCGCCGAGGGTTACGAGCCTATGCGAATAGAGGTGAAGGGTTGCAAGGGCGGCCATTCGGGCATTCAGATCATCTGCCAGCGCGCCAACGCCAACCGCCTGCTGTTCCGTCTCATACGCATGCTCGGGCGCGTGACCGACCTGAAGTTGTGTTCGGTCGACGGCGGCGGATTGCGCAACGCCATACCGCGCGAGGCCGAGGCCGTCGTGATGGTCGGCGCGGGCGACGTGCAGGCGGTGGAACGGACCGTCGAGGCGTTCGAAAAGATCGTTGCGGCCGAGTTCGCGGGCATCGAGGATTCGATCTCGGTAAAGATCTCGGCGACGGAGCGTCCCGAGTCGATGGTCCCCGACGCCGCGGCCGACAAGCTGGCGGCCGCTATGGTGGCGTGTCCCGACGGCGTGGCGCGCATGTCGACCGCGATGGAGGGCTTGGTGCAGACGTCGAACAATCTGGCGCGCGTGGTGTCGGACGGCTCGACGGTGAAGATACAGACGCTCATGCGTTCGTCGGTGCGCTCGGAGAAGGAGGCGCTGGCCGACGCCATCTCGGCCGTGTTCGAGCTGGCGGGCGCCGAAGTGGAGCTTACGGGCAGTTACGACGGTTGGAATCCCGACATGAACTCGCCGATACTGAAGGCCATGCTCGCTTCGTACGAGGAGCTTTACGGCGTGCGTCCCGCGGTGACGGCCATCCACGCCGGACTCGAGTGCGGCATCATCGGCAGCAAATACGAGGGCTTGGACATGATATCGTTCGGACCCACTATATGCTATCCCCACTCGCCCGACGAGAAGGTGGAGATCGCTTCGGTCGCCAAGTTCTATGATTTCCTGCTGCACACGCTGAAAAACGCGCCCGTAAAGGAGTAGGATGGACGCACAGGTCGATATATCGCTCAAGTGGTTCGTCATAGTGAATCCCGTGGCGGGCTCGGGGCGGGGGCTGGACGATCTGCCTCAGATAACCAAGCTCATACGCGATAACGAGATCCCGTACGAGCTCGTCTTCTCGCAGCACAAGTACCACGTGACCGAACTCACGGTGCAGGCCGTGAACGCGGGTTACAGACGCATAATGATTATCGGCGGCGACGGCACTCTGCACGAGGTGGTCAACGGTCTGTTCATCCAGCAGGCCGTGCCGACCGAGGAGGTGACCTTGTCGGTGGTGGCCGTGGGTACGGGCAACGACTGGATACGCATGTTCGGCATCCCCACCCACTATTCCGAAGCCATACGGGCCATTCGCGAGGGTCATACCTTTTTGCAGGACGTGGGCGAGGTGTATTACGAGGAGTCGCACTTCTCGCAGATGCGCTACATGGCCAATGTGGCGGGCGTGGGGTTCGACGCCGACGTGGTGCGGCGTTACCAGCACTACAAGAACAAAGGACGTCGCGGAAGTTACCTCTATCCGTGGAGCATCCTGCGCAGCTATTTCCGCTATCGGTCGACGGGCGTGAAGCTGTGGATCGACGATGAGCTGGTGCACAACGACATGATGTTCAGCGCGGCGATAGGAGTGTGCAAGTACAACGGCAGCGGAGTGCAGCAGCTGCCCGAGGCTGTGGCCGACGACGGGTTGTTCGACATAACGCTCATCCGTCCCATCCACTGGTGGCATGCGGTGTTCCGTCTGCGGAGGTTCTTCAACGGCAGCATCTATACGATAGGCCATGTCGACCACTATCGCGGCAGGCATATCCGTATCGAGTCGTCGCCCGAGATTCCGATCGAGGTCGACGGCGAGTTGCTGGGCGGCACTCCTCTGGAGTTCAAGATGCGCCATCGCTGCGTGAGGGTGGTGGTTAACAAGGATTTTTTGGACGAGTAGCGGTAGGTGCGCGCGTGGCCGAAGAGCCGCGAAACAAAATTGAAAAGGATCGCTCCCGCAAACGGGGCGATCCTTTTCGGTCAGGAAAAAAGGTAATATTATGGTCGATTCGGCGTATAGTCGGATTACTCCTCGGTGACCTCCACCTCTTCCACCTCCACGACCCAGTTGAACAGGTCGTTGGCGCACTGGCGCTGGAACTGCGCGAGCTGCGAGTTGTCGGTGGTGTCGGCGAGTATGGCGTTGAAGAACTGGTTCATGGTGTTGTAGTGTCCGTTGACCTTCTGCGCCAGACATTTGTAGAACTCGGTCTGCTGGTCGTGAGTCAGCCCGTCGGGCAGCATACCCTGACTTACCAGATAGCGGTAGGGGTAGAGGTGACGCATGTTGCGCGCGTCGGCGTCCAGCTCCTCGACGATGGTGGTAACGACGAACATGCGTACCGTGTCGTCCACGCCGTCCATCTGCATGAAGGTGGTGTAGACGGGGTAGCTGTTCTCCAGATCGACAGCCACGTCGTCCGAGAATACCACGAACTCGGGATCGGTCAGATCCTGCAAGTAGGCCATATCGCGATATTGGCGCAGCGACTCGCGCATGGCTCTTTTCTGCTCGTGATTCCATTTGGCTTGGGGCGAACAACCCAGCATGACAGCCGCAACGGCCAACAGAGGGAGATAAAGTAGAATCTTTTTCATAAAAAGTCGATGATTTTGGTAATTCTGCCCTTTAGCCGAGCAATAGGTGTGCCAAAACGGCTATCTTTGTGGTAAAACTGTCGGCTATGGATCCGCGGTATACGGAGCGAAGCGACCGAAGTCCCCTCCCGAGGAGGGGATTTAGGGGTGAGGCAGAATCGTAAACGCGGTCTGTGGCCGCGAGTAAAGACCGACAAGGAGGTTTTACGGTACTTTGACGCTGTACATTGAAATATGCAATTGCCTATGGATATCATTGATTTTCGGGAGTATGTCCTCTCGCTGCCTCTGGTCGAGGAGTGCACTCCCTTCGACGAGACCACGTTGGTGTACAAGATCGGCGGACGCATGTTCGCTTGCGCCGACATGGAGGAGTTCGATCGCGTGACGGTGAAGCACGATCCCGACGAGGGCGAGGCGTTGCGCGACGAGCATGCGGAGATCACTCCCGCGTTTCATTTCAACAAACGTTACTGGAGCTCGCTATCCGTGGGCGGCGATCTGCCCGATTCGCTCATTCGCGAGCTTATACGACGCTCCTATTTCTATACGCTTCGCCATACGGTCACCCCGAAGCGTCTGCGCGAAGAACTTACGCTGCGGATCGAGGAGGCGATGAAGGCCGACGGGGAGTAATCGCAGCGGGCGGGAACCGATCGGTTCCCGCCCGCTGCGTCGTCGTGCGACTCCTCCTAAATCTCCTCGCCGAAGAGCGTCGCCGAGGTGCAGCCCGTGACGCGCACGCGCACGTAATCGCCCACGGCGTGGCCGCCTCTGTCGAACACCACCACCTTGTTCTGCGAAGTGCGGCCGAAAAGCTGGTCGTCGCGACGCTTGGAGACGCCCTCCACCAGAATCTCGAACTCTCGTCCGACGTCACGGCGGTTGCTCTGCTCGGAAAGCGTGTTTTGCAACGCTATGATCTCGTTCAGGCGACGCGTTTTCACATCGTCGGCTATGTCGTCGGGCATGTGACGCTGGGCGAAGGTACCCGGGCGTTCGGAGTATTTGAACATATAGGCGAACTCGTATCCCACCTGCTCCATGAGCGAGAGGGTCATGCGATGGTCCTCCTCGGTCTCGCCCGAGAATCCCGCTATGATGTCGGTCGTTATGGCGCAGTCGGGCATGTGGCGGCGTATGGCCGCTATGCGGTCGAGATACCATTCGCGAGTGTATTTGCGGTTCATGCGTTCGAGCATCGCGCTCGATCCCGATTGTGCGGGCAGATGTATGGCGCGGCAGATGTTGGGCATTGAAGCCATCGTCTCTAACAGGCGGTCGCTCATATCCTTGGGGTGTGAGGTGGCGAAACGCACTCGCAGCAGAGGCGATATCTCGGCCACGCTGCGGAGCAGCGCGGGGAAATCGACCTCGCCCGTGCGGTAGGAGTTGACGTTCTGCCCCAGAAGCGTCACTTCGCGGTAGCCGTTCTCGAAAAGCGAACGGGCCTCGGCCACGATGGTGGCCGCGTCGCGGCTGCGTTCGCGGCCGCGGGTGTAGGGCACCACGCAGTAGGAGCAGAAGTTGTCGCAGCCGCGCATGATGGCGATGAATGCGCTCACGCCGTTCTTGTCCAGACGCACTGGCGCTATCTCGCCGTAAGTCTCCTCCTGCGACAGCAACACGTTGACCCCTTTCGCGCCCGCTTCGGCTTCGCGCGCGAGGCGCGGCAGATCGCGGTAGGCGTCGGGGCCAGCGACGATATCCACCGCCGCGTCGCCCTCCAGAAGCCGCTCCTTGAGTCGCTCGGCCATGCAGCCGATGATGCCGACCAGAAGCGACGGCTTGCGCTTGCGGTAGCGGCGTATCTCGTTCAGACGGCCCCAGATGCGCTGCTCGGCGTTGTCGCGTATCGAGCAGGTGTTCAGCAGGATTATGTCGGCCGCCTCTATGTCGTCGGTGTATATGTAACCCTCGCGTTGCATGATCGATACCACGATCTCGGTATCGCCCGCGTTCATCTGGCATCCGTAGGTCTCGACGAAGAGTTTGCGTCCGTCGCCGACTATGGGCCGCAGGGTGTTTATGTTCATCATCTTCGGAATCGTGTTAGGGTTAGTCGGCGAGGATGGTCTCCTTGTCGGGGAACGGCTTGAATCCCTCGCCGTATGTGTCGTAAGCGTCGGTAACCACGAGGAATGCGCGCGGATCGATCTCTTTGATCTTGCGCTGCACCTGCGCCACCTCGCGGCGGCTCACCACCAAGAATATCATCTCCTTGTCGTCCTTGCTGTACATGCCCGAGGCTTTCAGATAGGTGGCGCTGCGGTCCATGTCGCGTATGATGTATTCTCGCAATTGCTCCGAGTGGTCGTTGCTGATGATGAACAGCAGTTTGTCGTACGACGCGCCGTCGATTACATAGTCTATTACGCGCGAGGCCACGAAGATGCAGATGAGCGAGTAGAGTGAGAGCAGCCATCCGCCCTCGGCGTTGCCGTCGGAGCCGATGCCGAAGCCTATGACGATGAGTCCGGTCAGCACCACGCACGAGTCGGCCAGCAGCACGCCGCGCGAGAAGCGGATGTGCAGATAGCGGTTGAGGATCATGGCCACGATGTCGGTGCCGCCAGAGGTGGCGTTGTTACGCACCACCAGACCCAGACCCGCACCCATAATGGTGCCGCCGAGGATGCATGTGAGCATCAGGTGTTGCGAGAGGTCGATTGCGCCGTTCAACAGCAGCGACGGATCGAGCGCCTGCAATGCTTCGCGGGTGGGGTAGGCGAGGGCCGAGATTATGTTCATCAAGCCCGGGGTGATGCAGGCCGCATAGAGCGTGCGGCCGCCGAACTGCTTGCCGAACAGCATGATGGCCGCAAGCAGCAGCGGAATGTCGAACATGTAGCCGAACGTTCCTACCTGAATCGACGGAAAGAGCTGGTGCATTACGATGCCGAGTCCGTAAACGCCGCCCGGGACGATCTTGTAGGGGGTGATGAAGAATACGAATCCTGCCGCGATCATTATGCAGCCGAATGTGATTGCGGCCATCTCGCGCCACCATACCCGGTTGGCGAGCGTATCTTTGATGGTGTGTTTTATCGTCATGACGAATGGTTTTTTATCGATTTGCAAAGATACGCATAAGCCGAGTGCAAAAGCAAATTTATTTGCTGTTTTGCAGGGGCGACGTATCCAAGGCCAAGCCAAAGATAGGAATAATTTATGGGAAACGGATGTTTGTGAATTCAAAATATTCGACGCGGGCGTCCACCCTCGACGCGGTAAATCCCTTCGGCCCGAAAGCCATTTCGGCACGCAATTTTGTGTAAAACAACGGAAAAGTAAAAAAATTTCGTACATTTGTGCGGAATTATGTTTCGGCGGAAACGGCGTCGGGCGGCTTCCCGACGGTCGTTTTCGCGTATTATTAGTTTTTTGCAGCAATGGGAAACTGGAGTCTTATAACATACTACTGCGCCATCACCATGATCCTCATAGCCTATGTGTTGGGGTCTATCCCGAGCGCGGTGTGGATCGGAAAGAAGTATTACGGAGTCGATATCCGCGAGCACGGCAGCAAGAATGCCGGCACCACCAACATGCTGCGCGTGCTGGGGCGTCGCGCGGCGGTTCCCGTCTTCGTGCTCGACTTTTTCAAGGGTTTCGTGGCCGTGTCGATCATAACCCTCATGCGTTACGATGCCGACGTGTCGTCGGCGTGGTTGATAAACCTCAAGATTCTGGGAGTCTTCGCCGCGGTGCTGGGGCATATCTTCCCCGTCTTCGCCGATTTCAAGGGCGGCAAAGGCGTGGCGACGCTGGTGGGAGCCATCACGGGCATCTATCCGCAGATCGTGTTCCTCTGCTTCGCCGTGTGGGTGCTGGTGTTCATGATATCGCACTATGTGTCGTTGGCGTCGATAACGGCGGGATGCTGTTTCCCGTTGTTCGTCATAGTCTACTCTTCGGCCGAATGGTCGCGTTACAACGATGTGTCGTTCGCTTTCATCGTCTTCTCGTTCGTCGTGGCGGGGCTGCTCATCTGGTCTCACCGCAAGAATATCGAGCGTCTCAAGGCTGGAACCGAGTCGAAGATATATATATGGCATAAGCAGGATTCCGATCCCAAGGAGTGAGTTGCGGGCGGCGGCCCGAAGTGAAAAAACCGAAAAAACTTAGACCCATGTTGCAGGAGAATTTAATCGGGATGTACGAGGCGAGTTTTCGCGAAAACAGCGCCCTGCCTGCCCTGACCGACTATTTCAGCGGCGAGACGCTGTCGTATCTGGGTATGGCCGAGCAGATGGCGCGGTTGCATATCCTGTTCGAGAACGCGGGTATCGCCGAGGGCGACAAGATCGCGCTCATAGGTCGCAACAACGTGCGTTGGTGCGTCACCTACATCGCTGCCGTGACGTACGGCGCCGTCATCGTGCCCATACTTCAGGATTTTAATCCCGCCGACGTGGTCAACATAGTGAATCACTCCGAGAGCCGACTGCTCTTCGCGGGCGACAATTTCTGGCAGGCGTTGGACGTCGACCGCATGCCCGCGCTGGAGGGCGCTTTCGATCTGGCCGACTTCGGCGTCATGTACGAGCGCGAGCAGGGCCGCCTGAGCGGCGTGATGAACCGTCTCGACGCGATGTTCGACGACAAGTATCCGACGGGCTTCGGCGTCGGGGACATTAAGTTCCGCGAGGTGGCCAACGATCGGATGATTCTGCTCAACTACACCTCGGGCACCACGGGGTCGTCGAAAGGCGTTATGCTGTCGGTGAATAACCTGACGGGCAATGTTCTGTTCGCCAAGAATTTCCGCAACGCCCGTACGGGCGAGATCTATTTCGAGCGCGGCGGACGCACTCTGTCGTTCCTTCCGCTGGCCCATGCTTACGGCTGCGCGTTCGATTTTCTGGCGCAGTTGGCCGTGGGCGGTCACATAACCCTGCTGGGGCGCATTCCGTCGCCCAAGATTCTGGTCGAGGCGATGCAGAACGTGCGGCCGACGATCATTTGCAGCGTGCCTTTGATTCTGGAGAAGGTCTACCGCAAGCAGATCATGCCCATGCTCGAAAAGGGCCCGATGAGCATCGCGATGAAGATTCCGTTGCTCAATTCGGCTCTCTACTCGATAATACGTTCGAAGATGATGAACTCTTTCGGCGGCGCACTGAAGGTGTTCATCGTGGGCGGCGCGCCGATGAATCAAGAGACCGAGGCGTTCCTGCGCAAGATCGATTTCCCGCTCTCGATAGGTTACGGCATGACCGAGTGCGGCCCGTTGATCAGTTTCTCGTGTCCCACCGAGTTCAAGAACGGTTCGTGCGGCCGCTATCTGCACGGGTTGCTCGAAGCCAAGATCGATTCGGCCGATCCCGCGCGCGTCCCGGGCGAGATCATGGTTCGCGGTGAACACGTCATGTTGGGCTATTACAAGAACGAGGAGGCCACGCAGGCGGTGCTGACCGAGGACGGATGGCTGCACACGGGCGACATGGGCACCATGGATTCCGACGGCACCATATTTATAAAGGGCCGTTGCAAGACCATGATCCTGACTGGCACGGGGCAGAATATCTACCCCGAGGAGATCGAGGACAAACTCAACAATCTGCCTTTGGTGCTGGAGTCGCTGGTGGTGGAGAAAGAGGGCCGGCTGACGGCGTTGATCGTGCCCGATTACGACCAAGCGGCGCAGGAGAATATCGACGACGAGGGTATCGACAAGATGATGGCTGAGAATATCAAGACGCTCAACGCCAGCGTGGCGGCATACGAGAAGGTGGCATGTTACGTTATCCATCCCACCGAATTTGAGAAGACCCCCAAGCGCAGCATACGACGTTTCCTCTATCAGGATCTGGCGCGGTAAAGCGTGGCCCGCGGGCGTGCTTTCGTGCGGTTCCGAGGAGCCGCTTGCGGCGTGTGCCGACGCCTCGACTATCGCTCTTTCGCGGCGAGATATCTCCTCGCAATCCGTTGTCGGGTCTCGACGATATCCTCCAACGCCTCGCGTTGCAACCCCTCGTGTCGCAGGATTCGCTCGATCTCCCATCCTTCCGTATCTATCGGCGGCAGAGTCTCGCGTTTCTCCGTGCGCATTATGCACTCGACGGCATACCTTAGCCGCATTATGTCCAACAACATTACGCAGGGCGCGCTCGCGCGGTCGTCGCCGCGAACGACGAGCGAATGCGAACCGCCCTCGAGCAGGAAAGAGTTCTCGTCGCGATAACTCACTTTGTCGACGCGGACTATGTAACAATTTTCGTCGACGTCGAGCATATAATCGTTCAGCATCTCGACCGTATTTCTGTCCGACACGTAAATGACGAAATCAAGCCCCGCGAAGTCGAACGTTCCGTGTTCCTTAAGGCAGTCTGCGATTGCTCTCACGCTTATGACATGATATTTTTCGAACATTATGGCTCGGCGTTCGGTGTCGATCATCTCCGAATAGGGCAATATCCTCATAGGCTCGGCCAAGAGTTCGTATTCGCGGCCCATTGGAGATTCATCGGATTCGTCGGTGAATTTCAACATATTCAGCAGCGCGACCAGATCCCGCGGAGCGACGAACCAAAGGGTCGCTTCCGAATATAGCCGCACGACGACCGACCCCGAACGGTCGGGAACGCGTTCTGCATCCATCTCTACCTCCGATGTGCCGTCGCGGAGGAATTGTTCATGGCGGCTGCGCCTCGGTTCGGAATAGTCGATGCGGAACGACTCGTCGTCGACGTATGCCGCGCCGTCGACCAGCACGTCGACAGTGCGGTCGGAATGTTTTTTCGTTACACCGACGAACAAATCGCCCTCTACGATCTCCGTATAGGGGTGTTTTTTAAGCT
>CAJUMU010000006.1 GCA_910587675.1 uncultured Alistipes sp.
AAATGAAGTGATCTTACACACTTTACGATTTACTTATCCATTGCCTTTTTTCACGATGATTTTCTCATATCGCTTGCAGTCAAGCAATTATTTCCCACTGCATTAAAGATACGAATAAGTTGCGCGCCGAAGCAAATTTTATCCGTTATTTCGCCGAGGCGAGAAAACGACTGTTGATAAACGAACAATTTGACGCGGCCGATTGCGATTGCCGAAAAATATCGCTATCTTTGTCCGAAACTTTCATATTTATTACCGTAATTAGTGAAAAACAGACTGTTATAGTAACAAATAAACTCTATTCTACTATGATTTATTCACACGAAGTGCAGCAGATGTGCTGCGTAAAAAAGGGCGCCAACCACGAATCGGCTCCCATCCCGCAGGAAGGCAAGTGGGTTGTAGCAAAGGAGATCAAGGACATATCGGGTCTTACTCACGGTGTGGGATGGTGCGCGCCCCAGCAGGGAGCCTGCAAACTGACCCTCAACGTTAAGGACGGTATCATTCAGGAGGCTATGGTCGAGACCATCGGTTGCTCGGGCATGACCCACTCGGCCGCCATGGCTTCGGAGATTCTCCCGGGCAAGACGATTCTGGAGGCTCTGAACACCGACCTCGTTTGCGACGCCATCAACACCGCCATGCGCGAGTTGTTCAAGCAGATCGTTTACGGTCGCACCCAGTCGGCCTTCTCGGAGGGCGGTCTTACCATCGGCGCGTCGTTGGAGGATCTGGGCAAGGGTCTGCGTTCGCAGGTCGGCACCATGTTCGGCACTCTGGCCAAGGGTACCCGCTACCTCGAAATGGCCGAGGGTTACTGCACCCGCATGGCTCTCGACAAGAACGACGAGGTGATCGGTTACGAGTTCGTGCATCTGGGCAAGATGATGGACTTCATTAAGAAGGGCATCGCTCCCGCCGAGGCGTTGGAGAAGGCGAAGGGTTCGTACGGCCGCTTCAAAGAGGCTGCGAAATACATCGATCCGCGTCAGGAGTAATCGCATTTTGTATAATCGAAAAAAGAGAGAAAAAATATGGCAAATTTATTTGAGAGCTACGAGCGCCGAATCGACCACATCAACGAGGTGCTCGCACAGTACGGAATCAACGGCGTGGAGGATGCCAAAGCCATCTGCGACGCCAAGGGTATCGATCCTTACAAGATGTGTGAAGAGACGCAGCCCATCTGCTTCGAGAACGCGAAGTGGGCTTACGTCGTAGGCGCGGCCATCGCCATCAAGAAGGGCTGCACCAACGCCGCCGACGCCGCCGAGGCCATCGGCGAGGGTTTGCAGGCATTCTGCATCGCAGGTTCGGTAGCCGACGACCGCAAGGTGGGTATCGGCCACGGCAATCTGGCTGCGCGTCTGCTTCGCGAGGAGACTCAGTGCTTCGCGTTCCTCGCCGGCCACGAGTCGTTCGCCGCAGCCGAGGGCGCGATCAAGATCGCCGAGATGGCCAACCGCGTGCGTAAGAATCCTCTGCGCGTGATCCTCAATGGTTTGGGCAAGGACGCCGCGAAGATCATCTCGCGTATCAACGGCTTCACCTATGTACAGACGCAGTTCGACTACTACACGGGCGAGGTGAACGTGGTAGACACCATCTCTTACTCGGAGGGTCTGCGCTCGAAGGTTCGCTGCTATGGCGCGGACGACGTTCGCGAGGGCGTCGCCATCATGTGGAAAGAGGACGTGGACGTATCGATCACGGGTAACTCTACCAACCCCACCCGTTTCCAGCACCCCGTAGCGGGCACCTACAAGAAAGAGCGCGTGCTGGCCGGCAAGAAGTACTTCTCGGTGGCATCGGGCGGCGGCACGGGCCGTACCCTCCACCCCGACAACATGGCGGCGGGTCCCGCTTCTTACGGTATGACCGATACGCTGGGCCGCATGCACTCGGACGCTCAGTTCGCAGGTTCGTCGTCGGTTCCCGCACACGTGGAGATGATGGGCTTCCTCGGCATGGGCAACAACCCGATGGTGGGCGCTACCGTCGCCGTAGCGGTTGCCATTCAGCAGGCCATGACGAAGTAATTCTTCGGAATATCGATAAACGAATCGGCCGTCCTATAAAGGGCGGCCGATTTTTTGTGTTTGTCGGGCCGCAGCTTGCTGTTCGCCGACGGCGGAGGACGAAACGAGCCTCGCGAGTTGCAGTCCGCCGCAGTGGGGCGGCGGCGAACTGCGCGACTCAAAGAGTCGCAATAATTCATAAAACAGGCGTAACGCCTGCGGCCCACGCGATTCTCCGAACTGCATTGCTGACGCATGTATATTACATAAAAACATTTCATACGGGCCGCAAAATCGCGATTCGGGCCGCAAATCGATTCCGCGTCGGAAATGGCACGCGCTTTGCAACATGATAGGACAACTGCGGCAGGTTAACACCGCCGTAGCGAGGTTTCTTCATTTATTTAAGTTTGGGTTAGTAGTTTATGGAACGTCTTGTTCCGAGGGTAGGCGGCAATCGTGAGATTCCCGCCTATTTCTTTTTTCGTCCCCGCTCGGAGCGTCCTACTCGAAACGCTCGCGCATAAGCCAGCGCACGGCGTTATATATAAGATAATTTTGCGTCGGATCGACGAATATACGCTCGCCGTGACCCATATTCATGTATACCATATTGTAATCGGTATTGCTCCACACCACGGGGAAATCGCCGTCGGTCACTGTGTCCTTGAACCCCAAAGGGTAATTCTCGGGCGCGAGCGTGACGAGCACTTTCACGTTGTCGCGCTCGCGCGGACTCGGGCTCCACTGATACCACTCGTTCCGGGGCGAGATGTACGACTCGGGCATCGCTTTCGTAACGGGATGCGACGGATCGTCGATCGTTAGCTTAGCCGACTGCGGCGGCCAGTTGTTGCGGTGGAACACCCCGCCACCCAGAAAATCGACGAACCACGGCCACTTAGTACTGCCGTCGTTATAGGCCGCCGCATGAAACCCGAGCCACGCGCCGCCGTTCTCCATATACCGTCGGAACGCCTCGCGCTGCTCGGGCGAATGGCCGGGATTGTCGTTTAATGATATCACCAGATGATACGACCGCAGCTTTTCGTCGTTGAAATCGCCTATGTCGTCGGTCACATCCACCACCATTCCGTCGCCGATGGTCATGTCGCGGAAAAACCGCACGCCGTCGTGCGCGAAGCGGCGGTGCGCCTCCTCCACGCGGTCGTTATAATGCACCAACACCCGAAACCGCGGGAACCAGTCGGCGGGTCCCGCCGCCCACGTCAGGGCATTGGCGAACATCTTCGTAAAATTCCCGTTGCGCATTAGTTCGGCATCGTGCCCCATAAGGAAGTATACGTTTCGTCCCTTTACCCGCGGATTGGTCCACACCACGGGATGGTCGCCCATCTTCACCTCCGAAGCGGGCGCATAGCTCGCTTCGTCGACATGCGCCAGCACCTCCACTCTGCCGCGCGGCGAACGGTCGAACGTGTACCACTCCTCGCGCACGACGTCGAACGACGGGTCGACGTCCTTCATCACGGGATGATCGCGTCTCTCGACCGCCACCCGTCCCGAAGCCGTAGACGCGATATAGTTTTCGAAACGGATTCCGCCCATGTAGTCCGAAAACCAGTCCCACATCCCGAACCCGTCGAACTCGCCGAGAAGAGCGGCATGATGAAAGCCCACCCAACCTATCGTGCCGTCGAACAAAGCCCGTTCGAGAGCCGCTTCGGCGGTATCGGTCCAATTATACGGCGGATAATCCAATTGCACGAAGACGTTGTGCCGCGCGAGAAACTCGTCATCGATCTTCTTCGTGTCGTGTATCTCTGTCAAAGCGAACCCGTTGTCGGCGGCGAACATCTCCAACCACTTCATGGCGGCATCGGTGAAACCGCCGTGCTGCCCGCCGCGCTCGGTCAACACCAAAATGCGCCGCTGCACGGAATCCGTATCGGTTTTCGCACCGCCCTCACCCAAAATACCGTCGCGAACCGCGCGTCGCATGTCGCCGCTGTCGTTATCGCCCGCATAATCCCAATACATCGCGCCGCGCAACCCCATAGAGCGGATATAGTCGCACTTGACGGCAATCGACCGCGGATTCTCGAAACCCGGCACGAGCTCGCCCGTCTGTCTGTCGGCCAGATACGGAACCTTCGCCGCATCGTCCCAACGCTCCGCGAACTCCTCCGAAGGACGTATCGTGCGGTAATCGGCGAAATCGGAGTAACGCTCGCCGCCGCGACCGTAAAAAGGCAGTCCCATCACCAATTCGGAAGCGGGAACGCCCGCCGCGAGGTGCGCCTCCACCGCCCCCGAAGCGGTCATGTAGCCGCTGTTGGCCGAGGGATAGAGCGCAGCATGATGTTTGGGCGCCCGCCCCATGTCGTAGGCCATGATGTTCACGAAATCGAGATAAGGCATCACGGCACGGAAATCGATATACCGCGCGTCGCACACCGTAGCTATGGTCAGAAGATATTTTTTACCCAATGCCTTGCGCAGATCGCGCATCAGAAGCGTAAAGTTAGCCGTGTCCCCCGTCGACGCCGATATTCCCGCGGCCGAACTGGTGGGATATTCCCAATCGATGTCGATGCCGTCGAGTCCGAACGCCTCGACCAGAAAACGGCAATGAGCGGCGAAACACCACCGCCAATCCTTGTTGGCCGCCATTTCGCTGAAGCCGCCGCTGCCCCATCCTCCCACGGAGAGCAGCACCTTGAGCGACGGATTGACCTTTTTCAACGCCACGATGCTCCGCAAGCGCTCCTCGTTGTCGATGCGCACGCCGTCGTGGGTGTCGTTCACATGGCCGAAAGCATAGTTTATGTGGGTCACGGCCGCGGGATCGGGCATAACGTCGCTCCACGAAGTGACATAGGCGACGACGACCCTGTCGGCCGCGCCCCGCTTCTTCTTGCCGCCGAAAACGGCCGTACAGCAGACGATCATCGCGGCGCAGAGGATCGTCTTAACGACATCATAAGGTTTCATAGGTCAGCATGTATTCGTTATCTCACAAATATACGCACTATTACCGAATTAAACAATGCGCTAACCCCGAAAAAAGAGTCCGTCGCGGGATGGCGACGGACTGCGACAGAAATAAAAAGAACGGGCTATTTATCGATGCTCGTAAATTCGCCCTTGCGGTCGAACTTCAGTTTCACGTCGTTCGACAACTCGATCTCGTATCCGCGCAAATCGCGGTCGATCTCCACGATGCGCGAATCGGGATACTTTTCGGTAACGTACGACGCGATCTTCGCGGGAACGATGGCGGCGGGAACCTGCGAATCCTTGCACTCCACGTCGTCCCACTCGCCGTTGTGGCGGAACGATATCTCGGCGCCGTCGACGAAACGCACGTCGTAATCGCCGCCGAGCCAATCGGTATCCTGCCTTACGGACGACACCACCTTATCGCCGAAATGCTGTTTGATGAACTGTTGCGCCTTTTCGGGCAACTTGTCGAAACTTATCGTGCGGTCGTCGCCCGCAAAGGCCGTCGCCGATACAAAGGCCGCAAACAACGCCGCCGTCGCAAATAAAACAATCTTTTTCATAATGGTCACGTTTTTAGATTAACGGAACTAATGATGCAAAAATGTTACCGATTATGAAAAAACCATACGTAATATTTATGCCGCGCGGGGCGGCGGCTAACCGCCTACTCCATGCTTACGACCATATACCCGCCCACTCGGCGCATCTCGCGACCCGCGACCAGACCGCGCATCGCCTCGTCGCGCTCCAGCCTGCGTTCGGGCAGTATCAACACTCCCGCCGCGCATCGGCCCGCGACCGCCTCGTCGGTCTCGACCTCGACCACATCCTCGCCCAAGTAGACGTCCATGCTCTCGGGACGGTGCATGCGCCACACGTAATATCCCGACAACCCCTTTTCCGCCGCGACCTCCTCGGCCGCACGGCAAACGCTGGCGTAACCTATCTCGTCGTTCATCCGCGGCAAAGCCAATCCTCCGACGAACACCGCGGCCATCAAACCCGCAACCAGTATGTTTATCGATTCATACGGGAAATCGCCGCGACGCAAACGCGCCAAAGCCCACGCGCCCGACAGAGAGAGCACGCCTCCCGCCGCCACGCACCAACCGTTGCGCACGATCTCCACGTCGAACGCATACCCCGCCGCGACGACTCCGACAACGCCCGCGCACCACAGAGCCGCAGGCGCCGCCACGGCCGCCGTAATCCATCCATTGCGACGCAGACGGCTCGACACGAGCAACGCCGAATAGACGAAAAACGGGAATGTCGGCGCCAGATACACCGCGATCTTCGAGCTGAAAGCCGAAAGCATCGCCAGCGTCGACAATATTATCGCGCCGAAAAATTTCTCGAGATCGGTAAGCCGCACCCGCTCGGCAGCGGCCATACCCCACACGCACGCAATCAACAGCGACCACGGCGCGAGCGAGTACCACATGGTAATCAAGTAGTAATATACGGGAGCCTTGTGATGGAACGCATCCACCGCGCGGTCGATGGTCTGGTGAAACAGCAAGTTATTGAGGTACTCCGTGCCTCCGTCGCGCCACACCATGAAGAACCACAGCGCGCACCCCGCCGACAGTATCGCCCAGCTCCGCAGACCCCAGTACCGCCCCAACGTGCGCAACCGCTTGGTCACGGCCAGAAACACGACGGTCGACAACAAAGGCACCAACACCCCCACGGGCCCCTTCGTAAAGAGAGCCGCGAAGACAAAGACGGGGAACAGGGTGCGGTCGCGCGACGACCCGCCGTCGGGCGAAGAGTATATGCGCCAAAAGGTATGCAACGCCAGCGTGATGAACATGCACATGAGCATATCCATGCGAAGGAACACCGCGAGGCCCAAGAAGAGCGCGCTGCTCATAAGCATCATCGCGCCGCAGAAACGCGCCCGCTCGTCCAGCTCGGAGCGCACCCAGCGATCCATCGTGCGCAATATGACCATAGCGGGCACGAAAGAGAACAACGCCAAGAACCACATGCGATGGCCGCCGAAAAGCGTCTTGCCCAACATTACTATCCACAGATAGAGGGGCGGTTTGTCGGCATAGGGCTCGCCCTGATTGGTGAATGCGAAAAAGCGGCCGTCGCGCGACGCCTCGTCGGCTATGCTCAGATAGCGCAATTCGTTAGACGGCGTGAAGTCGCGCAACACCATCACCGGCAGCAAAGCCAGCAGGAAAACATACGGCAGATAGCGGAGTCTATTCTTCATTGCAAACGTTTTTTCTTCCGATCAGCAGATTGCGGGTATAGGCGACGAAGCCGACCGACTGCCCGAGGATAAGCACGGGATCGAGGCGTATCGCGCCGTAAATGACGATCATCGACGAACCCAAGAGGCTCAGCCCCCAGAATCCCGACGGCAGAACCGACTCGTGGCGTCGCGCCGAATAATACAGTTGATAAACGAAACGCAGCGAGAAGATCAACTGCCCCGCCGAGCCGAACAGCAGCAACCAAAGCGGGACGCTCTCGTTCTGCATGAAGGTGTCGAAGAAGTGCGCCGCGTTGCGCGCTATGCCTGCCAATGCCGCCACGGGCGTAAACAGCAGCACGGTCCGCAGGATAGCCGACAAACGCGGCCATATCCCCTTGGCGTTCAGATTCCAAAGATAGATGTAGTAAGAGACCATCTGTCCGAGGATGATGGCGAAATCGTCGCGCAGCCATCCGTACACGAACAGCAGATATGAGCCCGCAAGGCTGCACACCCAATAGGCCGTCGGCGACACCACCCGTTTGGCCCGCTCGGATAGGATCCACTGAATCAGAATGCGCGCCGAGAAAAAGGCTTGCGCCAAGAAACCTATGGCATACACCCACATAGGCACTTACAGATTATGTTCCGCCACCCGATAATTGATGGCGCGTTTCTTCATCCACCGATAGGCGAAGCAATCCATGAACGGCGACACCAGTCGGTTCCAAAGATGGAACTTCGACTCTCCCGCCGTGCGGGGAAAGTGGCGCACGGGGAGCTCCTTGTAACGCGCCCCATCCTGCAATAGGATCAACGCGGGCAGAAAACGGTGCATACCCTTGAAGAAGGGCACGCGCTTGGCCGCCGCGCTCTGCATCACCTTGAGCGGACACCCCGTGTCGGTGGCGCCGTCGCCCGTCATCGCGCGACGGAAACCGTTGGCGATCTTCGATTGCAGACGCTTGAAAAAGGTATCCTTGCGGGCGGCACGGATTCCCGTCACCAATTGGTATTCGTCGGCGTAAGGGAGCAGCAAGTCGAAATCCTCGGGCGAGGTTTGCAGATCAGCGTCGATATACCCCACCAAAGGCGAGCAGACGTAATCGATACCCGCCTTGATAGCCGCGCTGAGTCCCGCATTGCGCTCGAACGATATGTAATAGAAGTCGTCGCGTGCGGCGCAGATGCGCTCCAGAGCCTCGCGGCTGCCGTCGGTCGAACCGTCGTTGACGAACAGCACGCACGTCTCGACGGGCGCCGCCGCGAGATAGCGGCCGAAAGTCTCCTCCAGACGGTCGATATTCTCCGCCTCGTTGTAGACGGGAACCACGACCGTGAATCGGTATTGCGATGTTTTATTCATTCGATGGATTGTTTTCATAAATTTTCACGCAGCGGGTTCTCCGCCGACACATACCACTCCGCGAAGCGTTCGATACCCTCTTCGAGCCGCGTAGAGGGGGCGTAACCGATACGCGAGCGCAGACGGCTCGTGTCGGCCCACGTGCGCACCACGTCGCCGCTCTGCATGGGCATCATGCGAAGCTCGGCCTTGCGTCCCAAAGCGCTCTCCAGCGCGGCGATGAAGTCCATGAGCCGCATCGGACGGCCGCAGCCGACATTATATATCGTCGTCGGCACGTCGCCATCGGGGGTTTTGTCGATAAGACGCGCCACGCTCCGCACTATGTCGTCCACATATGTGAAATCGCGCTCCATGTCGCCGCCATTGAAGACCTTCAGCGGCTCGCCCGCCATGATAGCGCGCGCGAAGAGCATGGGAGCCATGTCGGGACGTCCCCAAGGTCCGTAAACGGTGAAGAACCGAAGTCCCGACGAAGGGACGCCGAACAGACGGGCATAAACTCCCGCCATGAGTTCGTCGCTGCGCTTGGTGGCGGCATAGAGCGACACGGGGTTGTCGACGGCATCCTCCTCGCTGAAAGGCACCTTCGTATTGCCGCCGTAAACGGAACTCGACGAGGCGTACAACAGATGCCGCACGGGATATCGGCGGCAGCACTCCAGCACGTTGAGAAATCCCGACACGTTGCTGTCGACATAGGCGCGCGGGTTCTCCAGCGAATAGCGCACTCCCGCCTGCGCCGCGAGGTTGACCACCACGTCGAAGCGCCGCTCCGAAAAGAGGCGATCCATACCCTCGGCATCCTCCAGACGCATTCGCAGAAAGTCGAACGACGGATATTTCGCGCTGCGACGGGCCGCGCCCTCCGCCGCATCGTCCCCGACGCCCAGATCAGCGAGTCGGGCGCGCTTCAGGCGCACGTCGTAATAGTCGTTGACCGAATCGATTCCCGTGACCTCGCATCCTGCCTGCAAAAGGTTGAGGCACAGATGATGGCCGATAAATCCGGCAGCTCCCGTAACGAGTATCTTCATATTCTGTTTTTTCGGTAATAAACTCTTTTTCTTGTCGCCCTATCGGAGGCAAAATTAACTTTTTTCGTGCGATTATCATAACAAACCGAGCACAAAAATCTCCGACGAGCCTTTTCGGGCAAAAACAAAGGCGGGTCGCGCCGAGTGCGACCCGCCCGAAATCGATATCGCGGCGTTACTCCGAATATTCGTAACCGAGCGCTTCTATCGTCCCGATTATATCGGCTGCGCGAGCGTCGCCCTCCACGTAAGCCGCACCCTCGGCCAGATCGACCCGCACGGCGGCAACGCCCTCGACCGACGCCAGAGCCTTCTCGACGTTGTTCTTGCAGTGGTTGCAAATCATTCCCCCGATTCTGTAAACTCTCTCCGTTTTCATCTCTTTTTTCTTAGGTTTTACATATTTCATTATTACGGCCGCCGCGAGCAGGCAACCCAGCAACACGCTCGACGCCGTTTTCACGAATCCCGCATCGGAAACGCCGCAGCAGGCCGCCGTATGCTCCGAATATGCGAGCGGAAACCACTCGGCGGGCAGAAGATAATCGGTCAGCAGTCCGAAACCCACGGCTCCCGCCACGATAGCGGTCAGATATACGAACATCGTCTTGCGCCCCAGCACCTTGCCTATGACCATAATAGCCGCGGTATTGGTCGCGGGGCCAGCCATGAGCAGCACCAAAGCCGCCCCGGGCGACAACCCTTTGAGCATGAGCGCGGCGGCGATGGGGATTGATCCCGTGGCGCACAGATACATAGGCACCGACAGAGCCAGCACCAGCAACATGTTGGCCAAGGGGAACTCGCTGAAAGCGGCGAAGAAGTCGTCGGGCAGGAAAACGGTTATGAACCCCGCGATCGCCAGCCCGACAACGAGCCAACGACCTATGTCCTGCACCATATCGACGAACCCGTAACGCAACGCCTCGCGGCACTTGCCCCAAAACGAAAGACGCCGCATCGGTGCGTTATCGGCCGACGCAACATCGTCCGTTTTTCCGTCGCCCGCCATCGCGCCGACCGCGACGCCTCCCGCCAAGGCCGTCACAAAAGCCGCGACGGGGCGGAGCAATGCGAACGGGAGCCCCAACAGCGAACCCGTGGCGAGGATGGAATCCGCGCCCGTCTGCGGAGTGGATATCAAAAACGACACGGTGGCGGCCCGCGACGCCCCCTCGCGGCGCATCGACATGGCGGCGGGGATCACGCCGCACGAGCACAGCGGCAACGGCACTCCGAAAAGAGCGGCATAAGCCACCGAACGGAAATCGTTGCCCGCGAGATATTTGGAATATACGCCCCGCGGCACGAAAGCGTGCAGGACGCCCGCGACGAGAAACCCCAGCAACAGATAGGGCGACATTTCGTTCAGAAGTCGTATGAACGGATAAACGTATTCTTGCATAATCCTAATTTTTACGCAAAAATACTCTCAGCCCCTCCGAGGGGCGTTACATTTTTTTCAGAATAAGTTAACGGCGGCGCGACTCCCGCCGCCGACGGTCACAACTCGTCCAACGATCGGCGGTTCCGAACGCCCGAACGTTTGTAGACGCTCGGCGCGATTCCCGTTTCGCGCTTGAACTGCATGCTGAGGTGCGCGACGCTCGAATAACCCAGACGGAAAGCGATCTCGCCGAGCGTGAGTTAGTCGTATATCAACAACTCCTTGACGCGCTCGATCTTCTGCGCGATGAAATACTTCTCGACGGAACGCCCCTCGGTTTCGGAGAAGAGCGTGCTGATATATTTGTAATCGAGGTGCAGGCGATCCGACAGATATTCCGACAGAATCACGTCGGGCACGACCTCGTGGGAATAGATCAATTCGACTATGCCGTTCTTCACCGACGAGATTATCCGCGACCGCCGATCCTCCAAAAGTTCGAATCCCGACTTTTCGAGACGCGCCACAAGGGTGCGTTTGCGCTCGGCATCCAAATCGCCGACGATCTCCGCCTCGCCCAACGTCACCGACATGACCTCGACGCCCGCGTGGGCCAACGCCTCGCGAACAGCCGCGATACAACGCGGGCACACCATATTCTTTATATAGAGTTTCATTCCTGAAGACGGTTTGTTTCAAACACAGCTTCTTACGGTTCGCCGTCGGCGGCAGGAGTGCGCGAGCCTCGGGCGAGCAGCAGTCCGCCGCGTGGGGCGGCGGCGAACTGCCGACATTGCACAGCAATGTCGAAAAGCATCCTTACAGCTTGCCTCCTATAAAAAAATTCGAGCCGCGACAGCTTGCGGCTCGAACCCTGTTTTATCAGGCTTTGCCGTTCCTTATATATTCGTCGATGGCGCGCGCGGCCCGTCGCCCCGCACCCATTGCCAGAATGACGGTAGCGGCACCCGTTACGGCATCGCCGCCCGCGAAGACGCCCTTGCGGGTGGTGGCTCCCGCCTCGTCGGCCACGATACAGCCGCGGCGATTGGTCTCCAACCCCTCGGTCGTCTGCTTCAGCAGCGGATTGGGCGAGGTGCCCAACGCCATGATTACCACGTCGCACTCCAACTCGAAGTCGGAGCCCTCCTTCACCACGGGCGAACGGCGTCCGCTCTCGTCGGGCTCGCCCAACTCCATCTCCACGCAGTTCAGACCGCGCACCCAACCGTTATCGGTACCCAGCACGCGCGTGGGATTGGTGAGCATGCGGAACTCGATGCCTTCCTCCTTGGCGTGGTGCACCTCCTCGCGGCGCGCGGGCAGCTCGGCCTCGCTGCGTCGGTAGATTATCGTCGCCTCCGCGCCCAGACGCTTGGCCGTACGCACGGCATCCATAGCCACGTTGCCGCCGCCGACGACAGCCACGCGCTTACCCACATAGATTGGCGTATCGTACCCCTCGTCGTACGCGCGCATGAGATTGGCGCGCGTCAGGAACTCGTTGGCCGAGACCACTCCGTTCAGGTTCTCGCCCTCGATGCCCATGAAACGCGGCAGACCCGCGCCCGAACCGATGAACACAGCGTCGAAACCCTCGTCGTCGAGCAGCGAATCGATGGTAATCGTACGCCCCACCACCACGTCGGTCTCAAATTTCACGCCCAACTCGCGCAACGAGTCGATCTCGCGCGCGACGATCCTCTCTTTCGGCAGACGGAACTCGGGAATGCCGTAAACCAGCACGCCGCCCAACTTATGCAACGCCTCGAACACCGTAACGTCGTATCCCGTCTTCGCCAGATCGCTCGCACAGGCCAGACCCGACGGGCCGCTGCCTATGACCGCCACGCGATGGCCGTTCGCGGGAGCTTTGTCACAGCTCTTGCAGTCGTTTTCCAGACTCCAGTCGCCCACATACCGCTCCAACTTGCCGATAGCCACGGGCTCGCCCTTGATGCCGAGAATGCACGAACCCTCGCACTGCGTCTCCTGCGGGCATACGCGTCCACAGATGCTCGGCAGCGAGCTGTCCTCGGCTATGACGGCCGATGCCGCCGCCATGTCGCCCTCCAGCACCTTGCCGATGAAAGCGGGAATATTTATACCCACGGGGCACGCCGCGACGCATCGCGGGTTCTTGCACCCCAGACATCGCGAAGCCTCTGTGCGCGCCTCCTCGCCGTCGTACCCGTAACACACCTCGTCGAAATTGGTTGCACGCACGCGAGGATCCTGCTCGCGCACGCTCACGCGCGGAATCTTATTTGCCATAACAATCGCATTTATGTTTTTCGTTAGCCTGCGCCTCGTGCGAACGGTACATCGACTGGCGGCGCATAGCCTCGTCGAAGTCGACCTTATGGCCGTCGAACTCGGGACCGTCCACGCACGTGAAGAGCATACGGCCGTCCACGCTCACGCGGCAGGCTCCGCACATGCCCGTGCCGTCCACCATAAGCGCATTGAGCGACACCGTAGTGGGCAGCGAGTATTCGCGAGTCGTGAGGGTGACGAACTTCATCATTATCATCGGACCGATGGCCACGCACTCGTCGTAATGTTTTCCCTCGGTCTCGATCAGCTCCTTGATCTTGCCCGTGACCATGCCTTTGAATCCGCGGCTGCCGTCGTCGGTGGCGATATAGAGATTGTCGGCCACGGCCGCCATTTCGTCGGTATAGATCAGCATCGACTCGGTCTTCGCTCCGATAATCACATCGGCCGCAACGCCGTGTTCGTGCAGCCACTTCACCTGCGGATAGACGGGAGCCGTGCCCACGCCGCCAGCGACGAACAGATAGCGGCGGTCGCGAAGCTCCTCCGACGACATCTTGACGAACTCGGAAGGATTGCCCAACGGACCCGCGAAATCGGCCAGACAATCGCCCTCGGCAAGGGCGCACATCTTGCGCGTCGACACGCCTATGGTCTGGATGACGATGGTGACGGTGCCGTCGGCAGGATCGAAATCGGCGATGGTGAGCGGTACCCGCTCGCCCTGCTCGTCAACGCGAACGATGACGAACTGCCCCGGCAAAGCGCTTTGCGCCACTCGCGGAGCCTCTACCCGCAGCAGCCAGATATTTTCTGCGAGCGGTCTCTTCTCTACAATCTTAAACATAATAAACGAGAGTTCTTAATATGAACTCGGTATCGGGGTTAGTTTGCATGCGCCGCTTAATGGACGCAATCCTAAAAAATTTCAGTCAAGCGACGAGTTCATATTAAGAACTCTCGTCTATGCGATTCCCAAATCGCGCCTTCAAAATCTCAGCATTACTCGACCACGACAGCCGTCACACGCAACGTCTGCATCGGCCGCGACGGGTCGTCGGTGATGATTCTCACGCGGTCGACCCATACGCCGTAATCGACCTCCGAGGTGTCGAGCGTGAATTTTACGACCGTCTTACCTCCCGCCGCGACGCGGTCGCCCGCCTTCAGAGAGCATTTCAAAGCCTTGCTTTGCCACTCCACGGCACGGATAACCAACTCATTGTCACCCATGTTAGACAATTCCAACGAAGCGTCGGCAACCATTCGGCCGTGTTTTACATCGCCAAATTTAATAAATTTTTTTGATAATTCGCCTTTCGGCGACGACATATCGTCCGCCGCCGTGTCGTGGCGATCGACGGCTATGGCGTGCACGCTCAACATGGTGCGAGCCCGCCGCCCGTCGATATCCACCCCCAGAACGTCGCTCAGGGTGCCGTAACGGTCGCTGTCGGAAAGCACCTCATAGGCAATGACGATGGCGCCTTTTTCGCCCGCCTTAAGCATTCGCGGCGCCTCAATGCGAAGCATGCCGCTCCGCTCCAACTCCTCGAACGACAACCGAACGTCGCGTCCCGAAGTATTGATCCACCCGATGCTCTCCTCCACCCTCTCGCCGCGACCGACGTATGCGAAGGCCCGAAAGTTGGAATCGAAACGCACTCCGCCGCCCATATCGAACGGATAAAGCTCCTCGGTGCTCTTCACGCGCGGAGTCACCACGCCCTCGACGAGCAGCGTCACGGGTTCGGTCGCCCCCGAGATCTGCACCGATATGCCTTTCGAAAAGTGCCCGGGGCGGTTCATAGGATCGAACGACACGACGATCTCGCCCTTCTCACCCCGCATGACGGGTTTGCGCGAATACGACGGCGTCGTGCAACCGCACCCCGACGCGACATCCAGAACGACGACGGGTTTGGACGAGACGTTCGTAAACACGAAAGTATGCTCGACCTTCCCTCCGTCCTCGGCCACATCGCCGAAATTCCACTTCTCATGATCGAAACGCACTGTCTGCGTCCCCTTGCCGCCGGCGGCAGACTCCTGCGACCGCGCAACCGACGGAAACCCGAGCGCGCAAGCCGCCAACATCGTGACAAAAGCCACCGAAATCCGACTATTATATAATGTATATCCCATATCGGGAGCAAAGTTATATTTTTTTTGCATTTTTTTTGCGAATTATTTGCACGAAAGAAAAATTGCCTCTATATTTGCACTCGCAAAACAGAACAAAACACAACGTTCTTTACAAAGCCTGAATAGCTCAGTTGGTTAGAGCACATGACTGTTAATCATGGGGTCCTAGGTTCAAGTCCTTGTTCAGGCGCTTACGCGAAGGCTGCGACAGACTTCGTCGGAATCAAGAGTTCGTTCAACGAATTTCAAAATTCCTCGAAAAAAATCGCAAAAAGATTTGCAGATATAAAAAACATTGCTTACCTTTGCAACGCCTTTAGTAATTAAAAGGGAGCTTAGCTCAGCTGGTTCAGAGCGTCTGCCTTACAAGCAGAGGGTCGGGGGTTCGAATCCCTCAGCTCCCACAAGAAAACAAGCACTTACAATGATGTAAGTGCTTGTTTCGTTTACGGCAGATGTATTAAAAGCAGCGTATAATCGCCTACCGGCAAGGAGTGTCCTCGTGCCTCTCGGTTCAGAAAAATTCTTCCGCGTATTCAACCGTTCCGCCGACAGGGTCGGCATCATCCCTCAGGCGAATGCACATATAATATTCGGGCAAGAGATCGAACGGAGGGAAAATCCCGTAATCTTGCGCCTTGACATATCCCGACAGAGCGTACCGGCATGAGCGAACGCCTCGCCCACCAACTCGCAAACGGCATCGTAATCGGCGGCGGTCTCCTCTCTTATTATCATACCTCGAATCTATTCGTTACAGTCTACAGCCACCTTTATAACCCCGTCGCGACGATTCTCGAAAAGATCATACGCTTCGTCGATCCGACTCAACGGGTAACGGTGCGTAATAAGCGGCGTGGTATCGATCTCCCCCGCCTCGATCATGCGGAGAATCTCGGCGCAGTCGCAACCGTCCACGCCTCCCGTCCTGAACGTGAGGTTTTTTCCGTACATGTCGGGGAGCGGCAACACCTGCGGTTTGTCGTAAAGCGCCACGACCGTTACGATCGCATTGGGACGCGCGCACTCCCACGCCAATCGGAACGTATCCTCCGCGCCCGCCGCCTCCAGCACCACATCGGCGCCGCCATGGTCGCTGTGCCGCATCACGAAATCGCGGCACTCCTCGGGCCCGACGACCGACACTCGGGGATAACGCTCGCGCACGAATCGTCGACGCTCGGGCGACTTCTCGCAAACGACAATGCGTTTCGGCCGCTTCGACATCGCGCAGAGCAACGTACAGATTCCCGTCGGTCCCGCGCCTATAAGCAGCACCGTATCCTCGGTCCCGATCTCCGAAATACGCGTCGCCCAATATCCCGTAGCCAGTATATCGCCCGTAAACAGAGCCTGCTCGTCGCTCACCGTATCGGGAATGCGGTTCAGCCCCTGATCGGCATAAGGCACACGGACATACTCGGCCTGCCCGCCGTCGATGCGGCAACCCAATGCCCAACCGCCGTTTCGGTCGACGCAGTTGTTCACATATCCGTGCCGGCAGAAGAAGCACTCGCCGCAGAAGGTCTCGACGTTGACCGTCACACGATCGCCCGCCCCGACATTACGCACCTGCGCCCCGACCTCCTCGACGATGCCGACCATCTCGTGACCGACGGTGATTCCCGAAACGGCACGAGGGACGCTGCCGTGCTTAATGTGCAAGTCGCTGGTGCAGATGCTCGCGAGCGTCACGCGAACGATGGCGTCGCGCGGATCTTGCAAAGCGGGTTTCGGCTTGTCGAGCAACGAGAAACGACCGCGTTCGATATAAGTGTAGGCTTTCATAACTCCGTTTTTACCGCAAATTTAGCAATTATCGACATCCCTACACCCGCAGACCGTTTATTTCCCGCTGCACCCGATCCAGAAAACGCGCGGCGTGCGCCCCGTCCATCTGCGTGTGGTGGAACTGAAACGAAACGGTAAGCGTCGTTTTCAGGAGATGCCGTTTGTACTTGCCCCATATCAGGAACGGATTGTTAAATACGCCGCTGTACATTCCCACCGCGCCGTCGATCTCATACCGCGCGAGAGCGGAGGTTCCTATGACCATGCTATCCGTCAAATCGTGGTTTTCGCACGATTCGGCGACCTGACGCGTGAGCCGCATATAATCGTCGTCGAACTGCCTCAAATCGTCGGAAAAGGGGATATCGCACGAACTCACCTCGCCCCTGCGGTCGGCCACGATGGTGTTGACGGCGATCGTATCGTACCGCATCAACTTGTCGCCGACGGGCAGCAGGTAGAACTCTTTCATGCCGCTCGCCGCACGACCGATGCACCAGCACATCGCCATGTTGAACTTCAAACCCTTTTTGCGGCTCAGACGCACGAGACGCGTCACGTCGAGCGTCTTGAAAAATGTCACCATCGGCATCGGCGCCTGCATCCACATCTCGAAAGCGTACGCGCGCGAAGTCTCTCGGGGATCGATTTCTTTCATAAGTATGATATTTGAGAATTATTCGGCGGATAAAAAATCCCGCCGAACTTGCGTTCAGCGGGATTCCAGAGTGCCCAGGACAAGACTCGAACTTGCACGAACCTAATTGTTCACTACCCCCTCAAAGTAGCGTGTCTACCAATTTCACCACCTGGGCTTTTCGTTTTAACAGAACTTCGGGAATCGTATTTCCCTTAAAAAGGTGTGCAAATATAGTCACTATTTCTTAAACTGCAAAATTTTTCGGCAATAATACGTCAGAATAGATCATTTTTACGGCATCCGACCCGAAAAACGAATGCAGCGGTCATAAAAACAGCATCAACACCAATTGCGCCGTCACCACCCTGACGAACATCGACAAGGGATATACCGTGGCGTAAGCCACCGAAGCATGCTCCCCGGGGATGACGTCGTTGGCATAGTTCAACGCCATCGGATTGGCCATACTGCCGCACAACATTCCGCACGAGGTGCCGAAATCGACGCGAAACCATCGCATGGCAGCGACGCCGACCACAATTACGGGCACCATAGTAATGAGGAATCCAAGCCCTACCCACGCGGCTCCCGCGCGGCTCACCGCCGTCTCGAAGAAATCGCCGCCCGAGCTGAGTCCGAGGCACGCCAGATAGAGCGACAGTCCGAATCCTCGCAACATGAGGTTCGCGCTGCGGGTGGTGTATGTCACCAGATGCAGACGCGGGCCATAGGTGCCGATGAGTATTCCGACGATGATCGGACCTCCCGCCAAACCCAATTTGACAGGCACCGTCACCCCCGGCAACGACAACGGCACCGCCCCGAGCACGAGACCCAGAACGATCCCTATATAAATAGAGGTGAGATTCGGTTCGTTCAGTTCCTTTTCGGCATTGCCGAGCACCCGCTCGACCTTCTCCACCGCTACCCCGCTGCCGACCACCACCACGCAGTCGCCCATCTGCAACATCAGATCGGGCGTCGCCAGCAGCGCCACGCCGCTGCGGTAGATGCGGCTTATGTTTATGCCGTAACTGTTGCGCAGACGCAACGCCCCGAGCCGCTTGCCGTTGATCTCGGGCCGCGTGATGATGATCCGCCGCGACACGAGCTGACTGTCGATGGCGTTCCAGTCCACGTTGTCGTTGTTCCAGTCGATGCTCTCGCGCTTGCCGATCATGGCCTCCACCGTATCGATATCCTTGCGCGACGTGACGACCAGCACACGGTCGCCCTCCTGCATTACGGTATCGTTGGATGGCAGCACCACCTTGCCGTCGCGCCAAAGACGCGATATGACGAAAGGCACGTGCGTGAACTCGGCCACCGTGTGCATGTCGCGTCCGAATACGCCCGGGTTCTGCACGCGCAGCGTGGCGATGAAGGTATTGTTCACATGCTCCTCGTTGGGACCCGCCACATCGGTCGCGCGCACCCACAGGCGGTTCATGAGCATGATGGCGATTATAACGCCCACCACACCTAACGGATAGGTGACGGCGCAACTCAACGCGGGCGACGACGAGGGCAGCCCCAACTGCGCCAATGTCTGCTGCGACGCTCCGAGAGCGGGGGTATTGGTCGTGGCGCCGCACAATACGCCCGCCATGTCCGAGAGCGGAATGCCGAAACCGAAACTGAACCCCACAGCCATAGACGTGCCGAGGACGATTACCGCCAAACTCAACATATTGAGTTTAACGCCGCCCGAACGGAATGCGCTCATGAATCCCGGGCCGACCTGCAATCCGAGCGAATAGACGAACACCACCAGACCGAAATTCTCGGCGAACAGAAGCATCTGCGGATCGATCGTCACGCCGAAGTGGCCCGCCACAATACCCGCGAAGAACACGAACGTCACGCCGAGCGACACGCCCCACAAACGCACCTTGCCGAAGATAAGCCCCACGGCGCACACGATCGAAATGACCACCACCGCCTGCAAGGCCGAGTGGACGGTAAACAGAGATTCGAACATAACTCCGACTTATTTCGTTTATCGGCGCAAATCCATCTCGTCGAGCAGATACGACGCTCCGCCCACCTTGTCGATGGTGAAGAGCACGTAACGTATGTCGACCGATATGTTGCGGCAGATCGAGGGATCGAACTCCATGTCGCTCATCGTCGAACGCCACGTGCGGTCGAAGTTTATGCCCACCAGCTCGCCGCGGCCGTTTATCACGGGCGAACCCGAGTTGCCGCCCGAAGTGTGGTTGGTGGCGAGGAAACATACGGGGACGCTCACTCGGCCCGCTATCTCGCAACCCCAGCGGCCGTAATCCTTCGCGGCGTGGATGTCGCGCAGACGCTGCGGCACGTCATAATCGTAAATCTCGGGATTGTCCTTCTCCATCACGCCCTCCAGCGTCGACACGGGACGGTGATACTCGCCGTCGGCATATTCGTATCCCGCCACCGAGCCGTACGCCACGCGGAGCGTAAGGTTGGCGTCGGGGAAGAACGCGCGGTCGCGGTCCCACTCCATCATAGCCCGTACGAAGGGGCGGTACCACCGCTCCACCGAGGGGATGTTGCTCAGGTTGCGATAAGCCGACTCGGCGATACGCTTGCGCAGGGGCGAGAACATCGCGACGAAACGCACCATCGGATCGTCGTCGATCTTCGCGGGATCGAACGACTCGGCTGTCAGCGTCGTATTATCGTAAAGTCGGTCGACATACTCCGACGCTCCCCCGCACTCGGCCACCGCCGCGGTCAGTTCGGCAGGAACGCGGTCGGCGGGCATACGGTCGAGAAACTCGCCGAGCATCTTGCGCGCGATGGCGCGATCGATCTTCGGCGAATAGTCCTTCATGAAACTCTCGCGCATTTCGCGGGCCGCCGAGGCGAAATCCTCGCCCTCCTTCATGCGGCTGCGGCGCGCCGTCAGCTGCGACGCGAAACGCACCGCCTCGATGGCTCCAACCGACTCGGTATAGAGTTCGTAAACGTAATATTCGGGCTTCGCCGCGTCGTACGCCGTGCGGATCGAATCGAGCAGACCCGCATACTCGGGCTTCGAAGCGGCCCAAGCGGCGAACCGCTTCTCGTACGCCCGCTTCTTATCGGCCGTGCCCAGACGGCGCAGCCCCAGCACCTCGCCCTGCCACTTTTTCCAAGCGTTGGCTATCGAGGCGTGCTTCGACGCATATTGTATACGCACGGCGGGATCCTCGGCCTGGGCCGCCGAGATTATGTCGAGCCGCTGCGTGCGCAGCTCTATCTTCATGGGATCCGACACCTCGGCCACATACTCCACCGCATCCGAAGTGACATACTCCTGCGTGTTGCCCGGGAAGCCGTATATCATGGTGAAATCGCCCTCGTCGACGCCCTTCACCGATATGGGGAAGTGACGCTTGGGACGATAGGGGCGGTTGGCCTTCGAATAGTCAGCGGGACGGTTGTCCTCGCCCGCATAAACTCTGAATACCGAGAAGTCGCCCGTATGTCGCGGCCACACCCAGTTGTCGGTATCGCCTCCGAACTTGCCCACCGACGAGGGAGGCGCACCCACCAGACGCACGTCGCGGAACACGTCGTACACGAACAGGAAATACTGGTTGCCGTAATACATAGGCTGCACGTCGGCCGCATGCCCCTCCTCCGAGGCGGCCTTGGCTATCTCGGCGGGTTTCTCGCCCGCCGCCACGCGCTCCGTCACATCCTCCATACGCACCAGTATGCGCACCGAAAGCCCGGGCACGGGCAACTCGCCCGCGCGCGATTGCGCCCAGAATCCGTGAGTCAGATAGTCGCGCTCCACCGACGAGAGGCTCTGTATGGAGCCGTAGCCGCAATGGTGGTTGGTGAGCAGCAAGCCCTCGGCCGAGACGAACTCGCCAGTGCATCCGCCGCCGAATAGCACCACGGCATCCTTCATCGAGGCCTTGTTGACCGAGTAGATATCCTCGGCCGTAAGGCGGAAACCCTTCCTGCGCATATCCTTTATGCGCGATCCGATGAGGCTCGGCAGCCACATTCCTTCGTCGGCCGCGGCCGAGAGGAGTATCGCGACGCACGCGAACAGCGATAACGTAACCTTTTTCATCATAATGGTTCAAATGTTTTTCGATTCGACAAAAATAGGCAAAAAGTGATAAAATGCCTATATTTGTCGGATAAAACCGTTATATAATCGGAATCTTTAATCTATGACAAAAAATCTACTATTCGCGGCGGCCGCGACGGCAATGCTCCTTTCGTGCGCCACGACACCCGAGCAGGTGAAGAACGAGCTTCGCGCTCCCGCCTACCCGCTCATCACCATCGACCCCTACACCAGCGCATGGTCGACCACCGACCGCCTCTACGACAGTCAGGTGAAACACTGGACGGGACGCGACTTTCCCCTGATGGGAACCCTCCGCGTCGACGGCGAGCTCTATCGCTTCATGGGCGAGGAGATCAGCCCCATGCAGGCCCTCGCGCCCATCTCCTATGAGGAGCCTTGGACGGGCGCCTACACCTTCGACGCTTCGCGCGGCGAGTGGCAGGCCGCCGATTTCGACGACAAGGCTTGGAAACGCGGCGAGGCGGCGTTCGGCACCCCCGAGGAGACCAACATCCACACGCCGTGGCTCACGAAGGACATCTGGGTGCGCCGCACCGTGGAGATCGATCCCGCCGAGCTCGGCAACAGCACCCTTTTCGTAAAGTATTCGCACGACGACACGTTCCAACTCTACTTCAACGGCCGAGAGATCGTCTCGACGCCTTACGAGTGGAAAAAGGATCGTTGGGTCGAGATATCGCCCGAGCTGGCCGCCACGGCCGCCGACGGCAAGATCGTCCTCGCAGCGCACTGCAACAACCGCACGGGCGGCGCGCTGGTCGATATGGGACTCTACAAGCGCAGCAACGACGCAGTGGTGATGGACGCCGCGGCCGAGCAGCTCGCGGTGGACGTGCAGGCCACGCGCACCGTTTACGATTTCGCCTGCGGCGGAGTCGATCTGCGCCTGACCTTTACCGCGCCCCTGCTTCTGGAGGATCCCGAGCTGGTATCGCGTCCCGTGAACTACATATCTTACGAGGCGAAGTCCAACGACGGCGCCGAGCATGACGTGCAGATCTACTTCGAGGCTTCGCCCGACTGGTCGCGCGACTCGTCGGGACAGAAATGCACCGTCGAGAGCTACGACGACTCGCGCTTCAACTATGTCAAGAGCGGCACCGTCGACCAGAATATCCTCGCCCGCAAAGGCGACGACCTGCGCATCGACTGGGGCTACTTCCTCATGGCTGCCGACAAGACGTCGAGCCGCGGCGCGGTGGGCGATCCCGTCGTGATGCGTCGCGAATTCGCCGACCGAGGCACCGTCGAGAGCCGCAGCGAGGGCACGCAGATGGTTCTGTGCGACCGAATCGGCAAGGTGGGCGCCAAGCCCGTCGAAGGATACGTGATGTTGGGCTACGACGACATATATTCGATACAGTACTTCGGCGACAACGTCCGCCCCTACTGGAACCGTAAGGGCGACAGCACCATCGAGGCGCAGTTCGCGGCGGCGGCCGACGACTACCGCTCGCTCAAGAAGCGTTGCGAGCGTTTCGACGCCGAGTTGATGCGCGACGCCGCCGAGGCGGGAGGCAAGCAGTACGCCGAGCTGTGCGCGCTGGCCTATCGTCAGGCCATATCGGCCCACAAGCTCATCGAGACGCCGCAGGGCGAATTGGCATGGCTCTCGAAGGAGAACTTCAGCAACGGATCGATCGGCACGGTGGACGTCACCTACCCCTCGGCCCCGATGTTCCTCTACTACAACCCCGAGTTCGCCAAGGCGCTGCTCAACTTCATATTCTATTACAGCGAGAGCGGCAAATGGACCAAGCCTTTCCCCGCCCACGACGTGGGCACCTACCCGCTGGCCAACGGCCAGACATACGGCGGCGACATGCCCGTCGAGGAGAGCGGCAACATGGTCATCCTCACGGGCGCGATATGCAAGGCCGAGGGTAAGGCCGATTATGCGCTCAAGCATTGGGACGCCCTCACCACATGGACCGACTATCTGGTGGAGAACGGCGCCGATCCCGCCAACCAGCTCTGCACCGACGACTTCGCGGGTCACTGGGCGCGCAACGCCAACCTCGCCATCAAGGCCATAGTGGGCGTGGCGGCTTACGGCGACATGGCTCGCATGGCGGGCAAGACCGACGTGGCGGAGAAGTACACGGCCATAGCCCGCGAGATGGCGGCGCGCTGGAAAGAGATGGCCGCCGCGGGCGACCACTACCGCCTGACGTTCGACGAGGGCGACACTTGGAGCCAGAAATACAACCTCGTGTGGGACAAACTGCTCGGTTACAACGTATTCGACGCCGACATCGCTCCTACCGAGATCGCCTACTATCTCACGCGTCAGAACAAATACGGTCTGCCGCTCGACGTGCGCCGCGCCTACACCAAATCCGACTGGATCGTGTGGACCGCCACCATGGCCGACGACAAGGCGACTTTCGAGCGTTTCATCGCTCCCATGCACGCCTTCATGAACGAGACAACCGACCGTATACCCATGAGCGACTGGTACAACACCGACACCACCACCCATGTCGGCTTCCAAGCCCGTTCGGTCGTGGGCGGCTACTTCATTAAGATGCTCGCCGAACGCGACGGAAAAAAATAAGGTCAGCCGACCGCATACGAAAACACCGCTCGGAAATTCCGAGCGGTGTTTTTCTTTAACTCGGTAATGCCCTCGGGCATTACCATCCTCGGCGGCTCGCACCTTCGGTGCGCCCCCCCCCGCAGCCGCCGAGGATTATAAGGGGAGATATAATTTTTTACAAACGCGCCTTTATCTTCTTCGACTCCTCCTCATACCCGGGCTTGTCGAGCAACGCGAACATATTCTTCTTGTAAGCCTCCACACCCGGCTGGTTGAAGGGGTTCACGCCCAGAATATAGCCGCTTATGCCGCACGCTTTCTCGAAGAAGTAGATCAACGCGCCGATCGACTTCTCGTCGATGGCGGGAATCTCGACGCGGATATTGGGCACCCCGCCGTCGATATGCGCCAGTTGCACGCCCAACTCGGCCATCTTGTTGATCTCCGAGATGCGTTTGCCTGCAAGGAAGTTCAAACCGTCCAGATTCTCGGCGTCGGCCTCCACCTTCACCGTATGCTTGGCCTCGGCAACCGATATGATGGTCTCGAACAACGTGCGCTCGCCCTCCTGAATATACTGGCCCATAGAGTGCAGGTCGGCCGTCAGCGTCACGCTGGCGGGGAATATGCCCTTGCCGTCCTTGCCCTCGCTCTCGCCGTAAAGCTGTTTCCACCACTCGGCCACGTACTGCAACTTAGGCTCGTACGAACCCAGAATCTCGGTCTTCTTGCCCGACTCGTACAGAGCGTTGCGAGCGATGGCGTAAATGGCCGAAAGGTTCTCCTCCACGGGCACGTCGGCCGCGGTAGCTTTCTCCATCTCCACGGCGCCTGCGACCAGAGCCTTGATATCGACACCGGCCACGGCCAGCGGCAGCAGACCCACGGGGGTCAGCACCGAGAAACGGCCGCCCACATCGTCGGGAATGACGAAAGTGGGATAACCCTCGTTCGTCGCCAGCGTCTTCAGCGCGCCGCGCGCCTTGTCGGTAACGGCAACGATGCGGGTCGCGGCGTCGGCCTTGCCGTAACGCTTCTCTATTTCGGCCTTGATGATGCGGAACGCAATGGCGGGCTCGGTCGTGGTTCCCGACTTCGAGATCACGATGGCGGCTATCGAGTAATCCTTCACGGCCTCCAGCAGTTCGTAAGTGTAATCCTCCGAGATGTTCTGGCCCGCGAATACCACGGTGGGATTCGCATGCTTGCGGTGCAGATACTCGAACGAGTCGTTCATGGCCTCGATAACGGCCTTGGCTCCGAGATACGAGCCGCCGATGCCGATACATATCACTACCTCGGCCTTGGCGCGCAACTGCGCCGCCTGCGCCTCGATGGCGGCTATCTGCTCGGCGTCGATAGACGACGGCAGGTTCACCCAACCCAGAAAATCGTTGCCCTCGCCTTCGCCCGAGTGAAGCAACGCATTGGCCTGCTGCGCGCGGGCCATCATGCCCTCGTCGACCGTAACGCCCGACTTGGCAATATCCAATTTTATCAAACTCATCGTTTTTGCGATTTTGGTTTATAATTTTAATGAATCGATCATATCAATTTAGCGGTCAGGTCGCACATCGCACGACGCGCCGAAGCCCCGCGATAGAGCACCTCGTACACCATGTCGGCAATGGGCAGCTCCACCTCGTGCGACGTCGAGGTGTGGCGTATGCACTCGGCGGCGTAATACCCCTCGGCGACCATCGTCATCTCGTTCATTGCGCTGCGCACGGTGCACCCGCGCCCTATGAGCAGACCCAAACGGCGGTTGCGGCTGTATGTCGAATAACATGTCACCAACAGGTCGCCCAGATAGGCCGAGGCGTAAACGCTGCGTTCGCCGCGGCAGTACACCGACAGAAAACGGCTCATCTCGGCCGCGCAGTTCGATATGAGCACCGCCACGAAGTTGTCGCCGTAACCCAGCCCGACGGCCAGTCCCACCGCCAGCGCATATATGTTTTTCATGATAGCCGCATATTCCACGCCATAAATGTCGTCGGAACAGCTCACGCGGATGTACGGCCTCTCGAACATGGCCCCTATGCTCCTGCACGTCGCCTCGTCGCGGCACACCGCCGTGAGATACGACAAACGTCCCATACCGACCTCCTCGGCATGCGAAGGACCCGTCACGATAGCCATCTGCGATTCGGGCACGCCGTAACGGCGCGACACGTACTCGGCCACCGACAGAAAATCGTCGGGCACGATACCTTTCACGGCCGACACCACCACCTTGTCCGACAGAGGTTCGGCGAGCGGCTCCAGAACTTTCTTCAGAAAAGCCGAAGGCATGGCCAGCACCACGGTCTCGGCCCCCGCGACCGCCTCGTTCACGTCGAACGTCGCCTCGATGAGCGATCGGTCCAACTCGGCGTCGCGCAGATATTTGCAGTTGCGGCCCTCGTCCGCCACCGACGCGAGCACTTCGGGGTTGAGGATATGCCATCCCACGCGCACGCCGTTCTCGGTGAGTATCTTCACTATGGCCGTGGCCCAGCTTCCGTACCCGATGACGGCACATTTGCGACCGTTGTTTGTCATGCGAGAGAACAGTTGATGTTAACGCCGACAAAAGTAGTAATTTTTCCGTGAAAAAAGTCGGGATGCTCTTGCAAAACTTATCCATCTTTTTCCTACCTTTGTGCAGTCGTGCGCGTCGCATCGCGCGGGCATACGCATTCGCGAAGCCTAACGACACGCAATCAATCGTTTAACGGGACAAGAAGTTAGTTAAGGAGTTACAATATGGGATTTTTTTCATTGACGCAGGAGTTGGCCATCGACCTCGGTACGGCCAATACGTTGATTATCTATAACGGCAAGGTCGTGGTCGACGAACCCTCGATCGTGGCTCTGGACGTACACACGGGCAAGGTGATGGCCATAGGCCAGCAGGCCCGCCAGATGCACGAGAAGACCAACCCCACAATCAAGACCATCCGCCCGCTGAAGGACGGCGTTATCGCCGACTTCAACGCCACGGAACTCATGCTGCGCGGCCTTATCAAGAAAGTCCGCACGTCGAGCAGCATGTTCGCCCCCTCGCTGCGCATGGTGATCTGCATCCCCTCGGGTTCGACCAACGTCGAGATCCGCGCCGTGCGCGACTCGGCCGAGCACGCGGGAGGACGCGACGTCTACATGATCTTCGAGCCTATGGCGGCCGCGCTGGGCGCGGGTCTCGACGTGGAGGCTCCCGAAGGCAACATGGTTATCGACATCGGCGGCGGAACCTCGGAGATCGCCTGCATATCGTTGGGCGGCATCGTCTGCTCGGAGTCGATAAACGTGGCGGGCGACGTCTTCACCGCCGACATTCAGAATTACGTGCGCCAGCAGCATAACATCCGCATCGGCGAACGCACGGCCGAGGCCATCAAATGCTCGATCGGCGCAGCCGTCCCCGAACTGGAGGAGGAGCCCGACGATTACGTGATAACCGGTCCCAACATGCTCACGGCGTTGCCGCAGACGGTCACGCTGAGCTACAACGAGATAGCCTACGCGTTAGAGAAGTCGCTCGTGAAGCTCGACGCCGCGCTGATGAAGGTGCTCGAGACCATGCCCCCCGAGCTGTACGCCGACATCGTGAAGAACGGCGTCTATCTGGCGGGAGGCGGAGCCTTGATAAAGGGCCTCGACAAGCGTCTGTCGGACAAGTCGGGCCTGCCGTTCCACATCGCCGAGGATCCGCTGCGCGCCGTGGCGCGAGGCACCAGCATCGCGATGAAGAATATCGACAAGTTCTCGTTCCTGATGAGATAAACGCGGGCTCGTCCGACGACGAGCGCGTCGCGGCGGGACCCCTCGCCGCGATCGTCGCCAATGAAGGTTAGGAATGTACAAACTCATCGAATTCATACGCAGAATATATGTTGTGCTATTGTTCATCGTTATCGAGGCAATAGCACTCAATTATTATGCGCACTCCTCATATTATACGCAGGCCAAGATCCTCTCGCACGCCAACCGCGTGACGGGAGGTGTGCAGAGCGCGATTTTCGGCGTGAGGCACTACTTCACCCTGCGCCACGAAAACGAACTCCTCTCCGAACGCATAGCCGATCTGGAGATGGAGCTCGCCGTCTACCGCGAGCAAGTCGCCGCGGCGGGCATCGACTCGCTGCAACCGCACATCGACGAGCTGTCGCAATACCGCTACACCACGGCCCGCATCGTGTCGAACAGCATCGCCCGCGACCGCAACTACATCACCCTCAACAGAGGCATAATGCACGGCGTGACGGAGAACATGGCCGTAATTTCGCCCGACGGAGTGATGGTGGGATACGTAATCGGGTGTTCGGAACGTTATTCGGTAGTGATGCCCCTGCTCAACATCGATTTCCGCACCAGCGGCAAGATCGCGGGCGACGACCACTTCGGCTCGATCTCGTGGGGCGGCGGCAGTCCCTACAAAATGGAGATGACCGAGTTGTCGAAATACGCCGACATAGAGGTAGGCGACGAGGTGGTGTCGTCGGGACTCTCGCACTACTTTCCCGAAGGGGTGAAGATCGGGTACGTGGAGAGTTACAGTCTCAACGACACCCAGACCGCTTACGACGTGGTGATACGGTTGGCCGCCGACGTGACGAAGATAAGCAACGTCATAGTGATCGAGAACCTCGATTACGGCGAGGTGTCGCATCTCGAAGACTCCGCGACGGGCGGCGCGGCCGCGGCGCAATAAACCGCACGGCGGGCAAAAAGTAAAGACTTATGCAAAGATATCTCTCATACGCGGGTGTGTTCGCGACGTTGGTGCTGTTGCAGATATTTCTGATCGACAACATCACGCTCAGCGTCTATTTCCATCCCCTCGTCTATGCGGCTTTCATAATCCTGCTGCCGCTCGACACCAAACCCGTATGGGTGCTGCTGCTCTCGGCCGCCATGGGGCTCACCATCGACGTGCTGACGGGCATGGGCGGACTCAACGTCATAGCAGCCACGGCGGCGGGCTTCATGCGTCCGTTGATCGTGACGCTGACATGCGGCCGCGCGTCGGGTCCCGACGACGCCGTTCCCGCGCTCTACCGCCTCACGCAGAAGAATCTGGCGTGGTACATGGCGGGAATGATCCTGCTCCACAGCTCGATCTATTTCCTGCTCGAATCGCTCTCGCTGCGCCATCTGCCGCACGCCCTGTTGCGTCTGGCGCTGAGCGACATCGCCACCGCGGTATTCGTCTGGTACTTCATTAAATTGTTCATCGAAAAAATCCTCAACAAGTAACGCATGGCCGACAACGACGCACATATCCGCCGCGCCATTCTCAAGTGGGTGGTATTAGGCGTTTTCGGAGTCATAGGATTCCGTGTCGCCTACATACAGCTCGTCGACACGAAGTACAAACGTCTCGCGGCGGGCAACGTGCTGCGTTACGAGGTGCAATACGCCCCGCGCGGCGAGGTGGTCGACCGCAACGGCGAATTCCTCGTGCAGAGCAAGGAGTGTTACGACCTTATGGTCATCCACCGCGACATCGGCAAGCAGGGATTCGACACCGTGCGTTTCTGCAACATAGTGGGCATCACCAAGGAGAAACTCGTCGCCGCGCTCCGCAACGCCCGCATGCGCCCGCGCGCCCCGATGCTCATCGCCAACTATGTGTCGAAGGAGGTCAAGCTGCGCTTCGAAGAGTGCAATTTCCCGGGCTTCTACACCGTCTACCGCACCGTGCGCCAATATCCGCGCAAGATAGGAGGCAACCTGCTGGGTTACGTGGGCGAGGTCAACGCCGATATCATCAAACGCAACCCCGAATACTCGGCGGGCGACTACATCGGCATGAGCGGCGTGGAGGCGGCATACGAGGATGAGCTGCGCGGCAAGGACGGCGTGAAGATCCTCGAGGTGGACACCCACGGAGCGATCAAAGGCTCCTACATGAACGGCGCGTTCGATTCGCTCCCCATCCCGGGCCGCATGCTGACATGCACCATCGACGCCCGCCTGCAAGCCTTCGCCGAGGAGTTGATGGAGGGCAAGGTGGGCGCCGTGGTGGCCATCGAACCCTCGACGGGCGAGATTCTGGTTATGGCGTCGTCGCCCACGTACGACCCCGACGAGCTGGTGGGCCGCGAACGAGGCAACAACTACATGGCGATGCTCTACAACAACCGCCAGCCGCTGTTCAACCGCGCCGTAAAGGCCAAGTATCCCCCCGGGTCGACGTTCAAGCTGGTGCAGGGGCTCATCGGCATGCAGGAGGGCGTCCTGCGCCCTTCGGATACCCACCCCTGCCACGACGGATATCACGTGGGGCGCATCAGCCAGAAGTGCCACTCCCACTACTCGCCGCTCGATCTGCGCAGCGCGGTGGCGCAGTCGTGCAACGCCTACTTCTGTTACGTGTTCCGCGACATAATCGAGAACCGCAAGTACGGCAGCGTGAAAAAAGGTCTCGAAGTGTGGGGCGAATACGTGCGCAGCTTCGGTTTCGGCCGCAAGCTCGAATCCGACTTCTTGGGCGAGGGAGGCGGCACGGTGCCAACGCGCGAGCTTTACGACAAACGCTACCGCAACTCGTGGAACGGGCTCACGGTGCTCTCGCTCTCCATCGGTCAGGGCGAGCTGGGCTGCACGCCCATGCAGATGGCCAACCTCGCCGCCACGATCGCCAACCGCGGCTACTACTACATACCTCACATCGTGAAGGCCGTCGAGGGGCGCGACTCGCTCGACAGCCGTTTCTACGAGAAACACTATACGAACGTCGACCCCCGACATTTCGAACCCATCGTCGAGGGCATGTGGAAGGGCGTGAACATCCCGGGCGCGGGCACCTCGTCGCAAGCCATGCTGCCCGGACTCGACGTGTGCGGCAAGACGGGCACGGCGCAGAATCCGCACGGGCAGGACCACTCGACCTTCCTTTCGTTCGCCCCCAAGGACAATCCGCGCATAGCCATCTCGGTCTATGTGGAGAACGGCGGTTTCGGCGCGGCCGCCGCGCTGCCCATCGCCAGCCTGATAGAGGAGTTTTACCTCACCGACACCATCACGCGTCCCAAAATGCTGGAGAATGTGAAGAACATGCAAATATACTATCCCTACTATGCCAAAAAGAGGTAACAACGCGCAAATGCCGCTCTTCGAGGGGGTCGACCGCATAGCCGTCATCCTCTACCTGCTGCTCGTGGCGGCGGGCATGGTCTGCATCACCTCGGCGTCGTACAACGACAGCATCGAGGAGGTCTTCTCGTTCAAACACTTCTACATGAAGCAGGTGATATGGATCGGCGCGGCCTTCGGCACGGCGCTCTTCATCCTGCTCCTCGACTCGCGATACTACCACATGTACGCATATTACGCCTATGCGGCGGGTATCCTGCTCATCGCGGGAACGCTGGTGCTGCCCGAAAAGATAGCCCCGGTAGTGAACGGCGCGAAGGCGTGGTACAAATTCAGCGAATCGGTGCGAATCCAGCCCGTGGAATTCGCCAAGATAGCCACCGCACTGGCCGTGGCGCGCATCATGAGCAACTACTCGTTCTCCATCAAACGCATAGGCGACCTTTTCAGGGTGGGGCTCATAATCATGCTGCCGATGGCCATCATCGTATTGCAGAACGACACGGGATCGGGCGTGGTGCTCTGCTCGTTTCTGTTCGTGCTCTACCGCGAGGGTCTGAACAAATGGATCTGCATCCCGATCCTCATGGTAGCCGCGCTGTTCATCTCGTCGTTCCTCTTCACGCCGCTGTTCCTGCTGTCGCTTCTGGTGCTCATCTTCACCATCTCCGACGCCATGATGATAGGCGCGTGGCGCGAGCACATAGTGTTTCTGGCAAGCGTAGGAGTGGCGACGCTCGCGCTCTACACCCTCTCGCTGCTGCTGTGGGACAGAGCCTTGAGCGCATACGTCTGCATGCTCATCGTGATGATAGCCGCCGTGGTCGTCGTCGCGCTGCTGGCCGTGAAGAAGAACATAGCGTCGATATTCCTCACGCTGGCCCTCTTCGTCGGCTCGATGATCTTCGTGCCCACCACCGACATAATATTCGAATCGATACTCAAACCCCACCAGCGCGAACGCATACTCAGCTTCCTCGGCATCGTGAGCGACCCGAGCGGCGCGGACTACAACGTCAACCAGTCGAAGATCGCCATCGGCTCGGGCGGATTGTTCGGCAAGGGGTTCATGCAAGGCACGCAGATAAAGTACAACTTCGTCCCCGAGAAACACACCGACTTCATCTTCTGCACCGTGGGCGAGGAGTGGGGATTCGTCGGCGCGGCGTTGGTTCTGGGTCTGCTCTGCGCGCTCATACTGCGCCTGATGAAGATAGGCGAACGCCAGCAGGAGCCGTTCAGCCGTATTTACAGCTACTGCGTGGCGTCGATACTGCTGTTCCACGTGCTGGTGAACGTCGGCATGACGATAGGACTCATGCCCGTAATGGGCATCCCGCTGCCGTTCATGAGTTACGGAGGATCGTCGCTCGTGGCGTTCACCATATTGGTGTTCATAGCCATACGACTCGACGCCTCGCCCCGCAAGGGACTTTCGGAATGGTAAACAAACATTGCAAAACAAGCATTACGCAACTATGATATTCGTATACTACATCCTCACGGCCGCGGCCGTCGTATGGTTCTCGATCGCCGCTTCGCGCTACATCGACATGATCGACCGCACCACCCGCCTCTCGGGAGCTTTCCTCGGCGGAGTGCTCCTGTCGGCCGTCACATCGCTGCCCGAACTCTTCACCAGCATCTCCGCCACGGTGCTCATCGACAACCCTAGCCTCTGCATAGGCAATATTTTGGGCAGCAATCTGTTCAATTCGGGAATGTTAGCCGTCGTGATACTCTTTTTCCTATGCCGATTCTCTGCGACGAAGCTGTCGCGCAGCCACGGCTATGTGGTAGGATTCCTGCTTTTGATGTATTGCGCCGTCGCGGCCAACATGCAGGGATGGATATCGGCCGACATCATATTGGACAACAGCGAATTTCCGTGGTTGTACGTAAACGTCACCTCGTTGCTGCTCATAGCGTTCTATGTCATGTCGATACGTTATCTGGCCGCCGACAACGTATCGGCCGCGGCCGATGCGCCGCAGAGCGACGACGATAATGCGACCGATCTGTCGCTGCGCACCATAGTGGTGCGCTTCACTCTGGCGAGCTTGGGAATCATCGCGGCGAGCATCGCGCTGACATACATCACCGACGACATAGCCGCTGCCTACAATCTCGGATCGGGACTGGCGGGAGCGTTGTTCCTCGGCGTAGCCACCTCGCTGCCCGAGGTCACCTCCACCATATCGCTCTTCCGCATGCGAAATTTCGACATAGCGTTCGGCAACATCATCGGCAGCAACGTATTCAATTTCTTCGTGCTGGCCATCGCCGATCTGCTCTATGCGGGTTGCGGCGTCTACGACTTCTCGGACGACAAGGTGGTAAACCTCACCCTTTTCGGCATAGCGGCCTCGGTGGCCACTCTCGTCATGCTGCGCTGCCGCGCCGCATGGGCCAAAGCCGTGTGCGCCGCCCTGACCGCCGCATGCTACATAGCGTTTCTGGCGGTATAGCGAAAGGAGTGACGTCACTCCTCCACGAAGGCGTCCAGCTCGCAATAGACTCTCTGCACGGGCAGTCCCATCACGTTATAGAACGAACCTTCTATACCCTCGATGCCGACATACCCGATCCACTCCTGAATGCCGTAACCGCCCGCCTTGTCCATCGGGCGGTAGTTGTCGACATAATAATCGATCTCCTCGTCGGCGAGTCGGCGGAAACGCACCTGCGAACGGGCCGAGAAACTGCGCACGCGCTCGTCGTCGCGCAACGTCACGCCCGTTATAACCTCGTGCTCGCGCCCCGACAACCGACGCAGCATATCCACCGCCGCATCGCGGTCGGCGGGTTTGCCGAGCACCGCGCCACCCGCCACGACCACCGTGTCGGCCGTCAGCAGAATGTCCCGCGCCTCCAACACCGCGGGATAAGCCTCGCTTTTCAACCGCGACAGATACTCCGCCACTTCGGCGGCAGGCAAATCGGCGGGATAGATCTCCTCGCATTCGAAACGCTCGGCGAGCGTGTGTTCCAATCCCGCGTCCGACAGCAATTGTCGGCGGCGCGGCGATTGCGACGCCAAAATAAGGCGATAGCGTTTGAGTTTTTCGTGTAACAGCATATTTAAATATATAAAATGGCCGCAGCCAGCGCGACTCTGACGCGTCGCATTTTAACTACTTCGACCTGCATATCGGAGCGCAGCGACCGAAGTCCCCTCCGAGGAGGGGATTTAGGGGAGGGTCAGACTTGTAAACGCGGCCAAAGGCCGCGGGTAGACGACCATCGGATTTAATCTTGCGATACAGTAATACAAATACATCGAAATATGTAATTACCTTATATCGAAATCGAGCAGGGTCCGCCCGCCCAACCGCGCGCGAATATTGTCGCCCCGCACCACGGGTCCCACGCCGACGGGGGTTCCCGTAAAGATCAAATCGCCGATCCGCAGCGTCATGAACCGCGACACGTAACTTACGATCTCGTCCACCGTGAAAACCATCTCTTCGGTGCGGCCTCGCTGGCGCACCTCGCCGTTCATCTCCATCTCGAACTCCAGCCGCTGCACGTCGCCGCCCAGCTCCGCGAGCGGTATGAACTCGGGCGAAAGCGCCGCCGAGTGGTCGAACCCCTTGCACAACTCCCACGGCAGCCCTTCGGCTATGGCCTCGCGCTGACGGTCGCGCGCCGTGAAGTCGATGCCGAGCCCCACCTCGTCGTAACAACGATGGGCGAAACGCCGGTCGATGCACTTCGCCAAACGGTTGATCCTCACCACCAGCTCGCACTCGTAATGCACCTCGTCCGAAAACGAGGGCACGTAAAACGGATCGTTGTTGCGCAACAACGCCGTGTCGGGTTTCAGAAAAAAGACGGGTTCGCGCGGCACCTCGCCGCCGTCATGCAACTCGGCCGCATGGGCGGCATAGTTGCGAGCCATGCAAATTATCTTCATCGTTTCAACATCTTCAAATCCTCGACCATCCGCGCGGCGAACCGTTCGCTCGCGCCGTCGCCGCCGATTATGCGCCGCAACTCCGCAAAGTCGGCCTTCATCCGCTCGCGCTCGGCGCCTCCCTCCAGCACGGCCCGCAGCTCCGCCTCGGCATACTCCACGCTCGGCCGACACTGCACTATCTCTCGCACCGCCTCGCGCCCCAGATTCAGATTCACCAGCGACACGTAAGGAATCTTAAGCACGTAAGGCTTCAGCTTCTCGTAAATCCACGGCACGCCGTACACCACCACTTCGGGCACATCGAGCAGAGCCGTCTCCAGCGTCGCCGTGCCCGACGTCACCACAGCCGCCTCGGCGACGGCGAGAAGCTCGTAAGTCTTGTCGAACACATACCTCACGGCCGTACCCGCAGTGCAGCGATCGTACTCGGCGCGGTCGATCCACGACACCCCCGCCACCACGAACTGACGGTCGGGAATACGCTCCGCCAACTCGGCCATGAAGCGCAAATTGGCGCGTATCTCGCTTCGGCGGCTGCCCGCCAGCAACGCCACCGCGGGACGGCCGTCCAACCCGTTCTCGCGGCGGAACTCCTCGGCCGATGGGAACGACTCGCGGCGGCGCGCTATGGCATCCATCAACGGATTGCCCTCGAACGCGGCGTCGATGCCCTTGCGACGGAAATACTCTTTCTCGAACGGGAAAATTATATACAGCCTATCGACGAACCGCCTCAACGCCTTCACGCGCCACTCCTTCCACGCCCACACCTTCGGCGCGATGTAGTAGAACACCTTAAGGCCGTGACGGTGGGCGAACTCGGCCATCTTGACGTTGAATCCCGGGTAATCGATCAAAATCAACACGTCGGGCGCGAAACGCAAAACGTCCTCGCGACACTCGCGCATCTGTCGGGCGATGGTCCCCAGATTGGCCAGCACGTCGGCGATACCGAAAAACGAGGTCTCGCGATAGTGCTTCACCAGATTCGCGGCCCCGCCCGCCTCGGCCATCATGTCGCCGCCCCAGAAGCGGAACTCCGCCTCGGGGTCGGCCTTCGCCAATCCGCGCATCAGATTCGCGCCGTGCAGGTCGCCCGAGGGCTCGCCCGCTATAAGATAGTATCGCATAGTGCCGATTTTTAGTTATCGTTCCGTCTTGTCGGCCAACAGATCGGGCCGCAACCGCTGCGTGCGCTCCCACGACTGCTCATCCTGCCACTTCTCGATCTCGGCGAAGTTGCCCGACAACAACACGTCGGGCACGCGCCAGCCGTTGAACTCGGCGGGACGGGTATAGACGGGCGGAGCGAGCATATCGTCCTGAAAACAGTCGGTCAACGCCGACGCCTCGTCGCCGATGGCTCCCGGGATGATGCGCACCACCGAATCGGCTATGATGCAGGCCGCCAGCTCGCCGCCCGTAAGCACGTAATCGCCTATCGATATCTCGCGGGTAATCAAGTGCTCGCGGATGCGGTGGTCGACGCCCTTGTAATGGCCGCAGAGGATTATGATGTTCTCCAGCATCGAGAGGCGATTGGCCTCGTGCTGGTCGTAACGCACCCCGTCGGGCGAGGTGAAGATCACCTCGTCGTACGCGCGTTCGCTCTTGAGTTTCTCTATGACGCGGAATATCGGTTCGGGCTTCATCACCATGCCCGCCTCGCCGCCGAAGGGATAGTCGTCCACGGTGCGGCGTTTGTCGTCGGTATAGTCGCGAAGGTTGTGCACCACGATTTCGGCCAACCCCTTCTCCTGCGCCCGTTTGAGGATCGACTCGTTGAGAGGCGAAGCCAGCAGCTCGGGCACCACGGTAATAATATCTATTCTCATCGCTGATGTTTTTCGTATCTGAAAATTATGTCGCGGCCGTCGTCGCCGCCTCCGTCGCGCAAAGGATGCTCCGCCCCGTCGTCGCCCAACGTGAAGGCTTCATAGCCCATCTCGGCGAACATGCCGCGGACAATACGCCTGTTCTCGCCGTCGGTCTCAACCAGCACCGTGGGACGATGCCGCTCGATCAGGCCGCGCATCTCGCGCAGCACCACCGTTTCGTATCCCTCTATGTCGCACTTGATGAAGTCTATGCGCTCCGCCTCAGCGAACACCTCGCTGCCGCGCCGCATCCGCGCCGTGAACCTCACCGCCTCCGACGACGCGCCGCCCTCGTTCACGAAGTTGCGCCCCGTGCCGAAATAGCCCGCCGAAGCGACCGAGTCGTTGGCCATCTCTATCTCGCCCTCGCGCTCGCCCAGAGCGCAATTCAGAAGCGTGACATTGCGCCGACGGCGGAGATTGCGCCGCAGCACGTCGAATATTACGGGCACGGGCTCCACGGCATACACATGCCCTTCGTCGCCGACCAGACGCGACAGCGGCGAGGAGTAATACCCCAGATTGGCCCCGATGTCGATCGCTGTGTCGCCCTCGCGCACGAGCGCGGGCAGATGGTAGACATACTCCAAGGCCCGCGAGCGTCGGCCGAGGCCCAACGCCCGACAGATGAAGAACATGCGGCTCACCACCCGCAGATAACGCTCCAGCGGCAGCAGACGGTAGAGCAGCCTGTGCAACGCCCTACTCATACCGCACTTCGTTGTTCATGACCTCCGTTACGAAGGGGTTGTAAAGAGCCTCGTGGCCCAAATCGGTCTCCTCGCCGTGACCCGGGTAGACCTTCACGTCGTCGCCCAGCGGCATTATCTTGTCCAGAATCGACCGCATGATCCACGAGTAGTCGCCGCCCGGCAGATCGGTGCGGCCTATGCTCTCGCGAAAGAGCGTGTCGCCCGTAAAGAGCGACTTCGATAGCGGTTCATATAACGCCACATGCCCGGGAGTGTGGCCCGGAGTCGATATGATCCGAAGCTCGGTTCGGCCGAAGCTCACCGCGTCGCGGCCGTCGAGGTCGATATCTATGCGCTCGGGCATATCTCCCGCCCGCACCCCGAAAAGCTCGGCGCTCGTCGACGAGGCCTTCAACAGAAACTCGTCCTTCGACGATAGGGCGAAGGGCGCGCCGTAACGGCGGCACACGAAATCGACGCCCAGCAGATGGTCGAAATGGCCGTGGGTGTTGATCGCCAGAACGGGTTTCAGCTCCCGCTCGGCCAAAAAGCCCTCCAATGCGGCGTTCTCGCGCTCGGTCATGTTGCCCGCGTCGATCACGGCCGCCTGCCGCGTGTCGTCCCACACCACATAGGTGTTCTCCTGCAACGGATTAAAAACAAGTCTTGCTATATTCATATTTTCGAATTTTATCGTTATGATTTGTTCCGTGTCAAAGTTACTAATTTTACGCCAATACCGAAAATCCCGACCCTCGGGCCGACTGCCTCCGCGTCAGAAATCGAGCAAACGATATGTCTCCCGCGTGCGCGGCATCGATATCGGTTCCTGATAGTGCCACCACTCCTTGACGTAAGGGCGGAGTCCCGCGCGCCACATTATTCCGAGCAACAGCTTGCGGTTTTCCGCCGCGCTCCGACTTATTGCCCCCTCGCGGACGAGGCCGTCGACGAAAGCCTCGTATCCCTCCAGCGTGGTCGTATTGCTCTGCCCCACCCACGCCTCGCGGCCGAAGTGATCGAAGTCGGCGCCCATATCCAGCGGACGCCCGTCGGCATCGACTATGGTCAGATCGACGGCGACGCCGTAATTATGCCGCCCGCCGCGCGTGCCGTCGGCCACGTAAGCCTCGTTTCCCGTACCCTCCACAGCCTTGCGCATACGACGCTGCACGCTCAACGGACGCGCGGCATCGTAAACGAGCAGAGTATAATCGGGCCGCATCTCGTGCAACAGCCTCCGAGCCTCGGCCACCTTGGCGGCGAAGGCGGGCACGAGATAGGCGTTGCGCAACTCGCCGTACATGTTTCGGCCGACGAAGTTATCGTCGGTGGCGTATTTGAGTTCGACGCGAATCGCGGGATCCGTCTCGCGAATGTCCACCAGCCCGTAACGCCGCATCTCGGCATCGAAATCGACCTCCTGCGCCGCGGCGGGCAGCAGGAAAGCCCAACAGAACAAAAACGAAAACGCTATTTTTTCCATGTCGAATAGGGATGTTCCAGCAGTTGCGAATTGTAGTAACGCTTGTCGCCAGTGACCTCCTCGCCGAGCCACTCGGGGCGCGCGAACTCCTCGTCGGGCGACGACAACTCCACCTCGGCCATCGCGAGGCCCTCGTTCGCGCCGAAAAACTCGTCGACCTCGAACGTATGGCGGCCCGCAGGCACGAGATACCGCCGCTTCTCGATGGTTCCGTCGCCGTGGGAGAGCAGTTCGCAGGCGTCGGCGAGGGGTATTTCATACTCCCACTCGTCGCGCGACACGCCCGCCGCGTCGGTGCGCCCCTTCACGGTGAGATACCCCCGCTCGTCGCGGATGCGGACACGGAACGTGAGCGACGGAGTGCGCCCGATATAGCCCTGCACGATGTGCGACGACGAGGCCGCGTCCCGCTTGTAATCCCCCGCGACGAGGAATTTGCGTTCTATTTCCTTGGCCATGAATACTCGGTTTTACGTGCAAAATTACTATATTTGCGCTGATTTTGTCAAAAAAACCGACTTCGTATGAATAATATGACACTATTGCGTCCTTTCGTGTTCGCGGCGGCATGCGCGGCGTTCTTCACGCTCAGCGGATGCGGCTCCGACAATGCGGAACTGAATCGCGCCCGCAACATGAAAAAGACGATCTATTCGCTCTACCGCGTCGACGACTCGCCGCTGCTGGCCGAGAACTATCCGCGCGACACCTCGGCCCGCGCCACCTATCTGGCCGAGGGTGCCGATCAAAGCGTCAACGAATACTCCTATCTGTGGCCCTACTCGGGCACGCTGTCGATGATGTCGGCGTTGTACGACGCCGCGGGCGACGAGAGCGATCTGGAGTTCATCGACCATGTGGTGGTGGAGGGACTCGACCGCTATTACGATACCTCGCGCGAGCCGTACGCCTATTCGTCCTACATCACGGCCGATCGGTCGGACCGTTTCTATGACGACAACATCTGGCTCGCGATAGACTTCACCGACCTCTACATCGCCACGGGCAACCCCGACTACCTCGCCTATGCGCGAGATATATGGCGGTTCGTCATGAGCGGCCGCGACGACGTTTTGGGCGACGGAATATATTGGTGCGAGCAGAAGAAGGGCTCGAAAAACGCCTGCTCGAACGCTCCCGCAGCGGTATGCGCGCTCAAGCTCTACAAGGCCACGGGCGAGGAGGAGTTCCTGCGCACGGGCCGCGAGCTTTACGAATGGACCTACACGACGCTTCGCGACGCGGAGGATAACCTCTACTTCGACAACAAGTCGCTCGACGGCCGCATATCGCGCGCCAAATACTCCTACAACAGCGGACAGATGATAGAGGCGGGCGTGCTGCTCTACTCCATCACCGGCGAAGACCGTTTCCTGCGCGAGGCGCAGGCCACGGCGCGCGGCTGTTACGACAAGTGGTTCAAGGAGGTGCGCGACGGCGAGAACACACTGCACATCATGGAGTCGGGCGACGTATGGTTCGACGCCGTGATGTTGCGCGGGCTGATAGCGCTCTATCGCGCCGACGGCGATGGTCGGTACGTGAGCGCGGTGCGCGCCACGCTCGATTACGCATGGCGCAACGGCCGCGACGCCGACGGTCTGTTCGGCAAGTTCCTCTCGCGCGACGACAGCGCCGACGATAAGGGGGGGGGTAACCGCCGCGGCCGCCGCAAAGCGAAACGCCGCTGGCTGCTCACTCAGGCCGCATACGCCGAAATGTCGGCCCGCATGGCCAAGGTGGATTTGTAAACGGGGCCGAATCGGTTCGTTCCGTTCGCCGACGGCCGCGCGAAGCGAATCACCGACCTCGCCGAGCGATGTCGATAATTATACAGAAATTCTTTATGGCAAGAAAACGAGGCAATTACCCCTTTATCGAGGGATTGGAGATAACGACTCTGGCGGCCGAGGGCAAGGCTATGGGCCGATACGACGAGCAAGTGGTGTTCGTTCCGATGACCGTCCCGGGCGACGTGGTCGACGTACAGATACGCAACAAACGCCGACGCTTCATGGAGGGCGTGGCGGTCAATTTCGTGAAGCGTTCGCCGCTGCGCGAGGAGCCTTTCTGCCCCCACTTCGGGGTGTGCGGAGGTTGCAAATGGCAAAACCTTCCCTACTCGGAACAGTTGAAATTCAAGACCGAGCAGGTGCGCGACCAACTGACCCGCATCGGCAAGATCGAGCTGCCCGAGGTGCGCCCGTGTCTGGGCTCGGCGAAACAGACCTTCTACCGCAACAAATTGGAGTTCACCTTCGCCGACAAACGCTGGCTCACGTACGAGGAGATCGCGGCGGGCGGCGACATCGAACGCGCTCCCGCGCTGGGATTCCACATCCCCAACTGCTTCGACAAGGTGCTCGACATCGACCTGTGCTATCTGCAACGCGACCCGTCGAACGCCATCCGCACCGAGACGAAACGTTTCTGCCTCGAGCGCGGCTACACGTTCCACAACGCCCGCGAACACGCGGGACTGATGCGCAACATGATAATCCGCACCTCGTCGACGGGCGAGATAATGGTTATCGTGGTCTTCAACGCCGACGACCGCGAACGCATCGCGGCCTTGCTGGAGCATCTCGCCGAGCGTTTCCCCGAAATAACGTCGCTCTTCTATGTGGTCAACACCAAGTGGAACGACTCGACGGGCGACCTCACCCCCGTATGCTTCAAGGGCAAGGACCACATAGTCGAGCGAATGGAGGATCTGCAATTCAAGGTGGGACCCAAATCGTTCTACCAGACCAACTCCGAGCAGGCGTACGAATTATATAAGGTGACGCGCGATTTCGCCGATCTGACGGGTCGCGAAGTGCTTTACGACCTCTACACGGGCACGGGCACCATCGCCAACTTCTGCGCGCGCCGCGCCGCCAAGGTGGTGGGCGTGGAGTACGTTCCCGAAGCGATCGAGGACGCCAAGGTCAACTCGGCGCTGAACGGCATCGACAACACCTCGTTCTATGCGGGCGACATGAAAGACGTGTTGAGCGACGAATTCATCGCGCGCAACGGACGCCCCGACGTGATTATCCTCGACCCGCCGCGCGCGGGCGTCGACGAACGGGTTCTCGACGTCATACTGCGCGCCGCGCCCGACCGCATCGTATATGTAAGCTGCAATCCCGCCACGCAGGCACGCGATTTGTCGTTGCTCGACGGCATGTATCGCGTCGAAGCCGTGCAGCCCGTGGATATGTTCCCCCACACCCACCATGTCGAGAATGTGGTGAAGCTCGTGCGGCGGGCGTAGTATCGCCGTCAGTCGGATTGCGGTTCGCCGACGGCGGCAGGAATGCGCGAGCCTCGCGCGAGCAGCAGTCCGCCGCGTGGGGCGGCGGCGAACTGCCGACATCGCCTCGCGATGTCGATTTATTCGAGTACAAACGTAAAAAAATCTTTCTCGACGACGCAAGATTCGGCGAAAACGGGATTTAACAGGTAAAGAGCCGATCGCAAGATCGGCGATAACATAAAAATCGAGACTATGAAAAAATTGCTTTTGGCGGCCTTCGCCGCAGCTGCGCTGGCTTTGTCGGCCACGGCGCAGGAGTTGGGCGAGACGATCCCCACCGTCACGGTGAACGGATCGGCGCAAATGAAGATCACGCCCGACGTGCTTTATCTCAACATCACGCTCGACGAGAGCGACACCAAAGGCAAGGTGTCCTTGGAGGAGCAGCGTCGCAACATGTTCTCGGCGCTGAAAAAGAGCGGCATCGACGCCGAAAAGCAGCTGCGCGTGCTCGACATGTCGAGTTCGTTCTTCCGCAAGCGCGGATCGCTTTCGTCGTCGAAATACGAGCTCAAGGTAGGCTCGGCCGCCGAAGCCCGCAAGGTTTTCGAGGCGTTGGACGCCAACGGCATACCCAACGTGCAGATCGTGCGCGCCACCAACTCGAAACTCGACGAGTATCGCGATCAGGTACGCGCCGAGGCCATGCGCAACGCGCAGTCGCGCGCACGCCAGCTGGCCGAAGCCGTGGGACAGAGCATAGGCATGTGTTACGAGATCACCGACTACACGACCAACGTGCAGCCCGTGACGTTCCGCGCGATGGGCGTGATGAAAAACTCGGTCACGATGGATGCCGAAGCGGGCATGGCCGACGAGTACGAACCCGACGTGGAGTTCGAGCAGATAGTGCTCAACTATAACGTGACGGCCAAGTTCATCCTGAACAGAAAATAACGCCGCCGATCGCCGCACGAAAAATGCCGAGAGTCATGCTCTCGGCATTTTTTACGGACTGTCCATTTTAGGTATGTAACACAATTGCGGCTCGTTAGAGCCGCGCGGACCGCAGCCTCCCGCTCGCGGAGGCCCGCAACTCGTTTCACTCGTCCGCGTTCTCCGCAGGCTGCTGCCCGAACGACAAAAAACCGCCCCGTCGAACCACTTTCCGACGGGGCGTAACCGTGAAGCCTGACGCGGGCGTCAACCCACCTTCTCGAACTGGTCTTTGCCGACTCCGCAAACGGGACATACCCAATCGTCGGGAATATCCTCGAATGCCGTTCCCGCAGCCACCCCGCTCTCGGGATCGCCCACGGCGGGATCGTACACCCAATCGCAAACCGTGCATCTGTACTTTTCCATAATTGTCGTTTTAGCGTGTTTTACCGCCGCACAAACCTTGCGGCAACCGAATGCCATACAAAATCGGTACAACTCCGCACGCGGCGCACAAACGGAACATATTCCCGTCCGAAAACGACGAAGACGGCCGCCCGAGGCGACCGTCTTCACAAACCTTGAAGACCGAGAGCTATACCAGCCCCGAGAATCCCATAAAGGCCATGGCCAATATCGCGGCCGTGATGAGCGCGACGGGCGTCCCCTTCAGCGCGGCGGGCACTCCGTCCAGCTCCAAACGCTCGCGGATACCCGCGAAGATCACCAGCGCGAGACCGAATCCCACTGCCGTCGCCACCGAATAGGTGAAGCTCTGCAACAGATCGAACTCCTTTTGGATCATGAGTATCGCCACGCCCAACACCGCGCAGTTGGTGGTGATGAGGGGCAGGAATATACCCAACGCCTGATAGAGCGACGGCGACACCTTCTTCAGAATGATCTCCACCATCTGCACCAAGGCCGCGATGACCAAAATGAAGACGATGGTCTGCATGTACTCTATTTGCAGAGGCACGAGTATGTAGGTCTGAATGCACCACGCGACGATCGACGCCAAAGCCATTACGAACGTTACGGCGGCAGACATACCCAGCGAAGTATCCACCTTGGACGACACGCCCAAGAAGGGGCAGATACCCAAGAACTGTGCGAGAACGACGTTATTGACGAATATCGCACCTATGATGATTGCAAAATACGAAAGCTCCATAACTATTTCTTGGCAAATTTGTTAAACAATATCATCAAATATCCGAGCACGAAGAATCCGCCCGGAGCGAGCACGAACACCAACGGCGTGTAGTCGCCTATTCCTAACGGCATGTCGAATATCGCGCCGCTGCCCAGCACCTCACGCACCGCGCCGATCACCGTGAGCGAGAGCGTGAAGCCCAGACCGATGCCCACGCCGTCGAGGATCGAATCCAGAGGGCCGTTCTTCGAGGCGAACGCCTCCGCACGGCCCAGAATGATGCAGTTCACCACGATGAGCGGGATGAACACGCCCAGCGAAGCGTACAGAGCGGGCACGAAAGCCTGCATGAGCATCTGAATGATGGTCACGAACGACGCTATGACCACGATGAACGCTGGAATGCGCACCTTGTCGGGGATGAAGTTCTTGATAAGCGAAATCACCAGATTCGACATTATCAACACCGCCATCGTCGCCACGCCCATACCGCAGCCGTTTATGGCCGAGGTGGTCGTACCCAGCGTGGGACACATGCCCAGTATCAGCACGAAAGTGGGGTTCTCGCGGACGATACCCTTCAATATAATCTGCAACTTATTCATCTTTACCTCCTTTCCATGAATCATCGTCTCCGTTCGTCGCGCCCGTCACGCCGTCGGCCGAACCTTTGCCGCTCACCGAGGCGAAAGCCGCGTAAGCGCGGGCCACCGCGTCGACATAGGCGCGCGACGAGATCGTGGCGGCCGTCAGGGCGTCCACGTCGCCGCCGTCCTTCTTCACCTTGAGTTTCATATCGGCGGGGTTCTTACCCTGCACGCTGCCGATCAACGCGTTGCCCTCGTCGCACATCTTGGTGCCCAAACCCGGGGTCTCGCTCTGCTCCAGCACGTTCACGTTCAGCACCTCGCCCTCGGGCGAAAAACCGACCATCATGCGTATCGCGCCGCCGAAGCCCATCTTCGTCATGCTCTCCACGGCATAACCCGCGACCTCGTCGCCCGCAACGGCGGTGTAGACCTTCACGGGAATCTCGTCGACGGTAAGTTCGGTCATCTCGCTTCGGTCGAACTCGGGCAGCACGTTCTTCACCGCCTGCGTCACCGCCAGCTTCTTGGCCTCGGCGATAGCGTCGGCCGTAATCATATTCACGCCGCCCACGCCGGCAGAAGCTACCAGCGTAATGGTAAACAGGACGGCAACCATATTAAAAAGTGTGCTTTTCATCTTCGTGTCCTCCTATTTTTTGGCAGTTGTCAAACCGAAACGCTTGGGCTTCACATATCGATTGATGAGCGGAGCCACCGAGTTCATCAAAAGTATGGCGAACGACATGCCCTCGGGATATGCTCCCCACAGTCGGATCACCATAGTGATTACGCCGATTCCAGCACCATATATGAGCATGCCTTTGTACGTCATGGGCGAGGTGACGTAATCGGTCGCCATGTAGATGGCTCCGAGCAGCGCGCCGCCCGCCAGCAGATGGAACGCGGGCAGCTCGTAGAGCATCGCGCCGCCGCCGTTAAGCAGCGCGACCGCGAATGCGAACACGGCCATCGAGCCGAGCACCGCCACAGGAATGTGCCACGTTATGACCTTGCGCCACAACAGATATATGCCGCCCACGATAAGAGCCGCGGCCGCTATCTCGCCGAGCGAACCCGACACCGCTCCGCCGAACATGTTCAGCAGATCGGCATCCTCCACCGACACGGCGCCCGATTTCACCGCCGCCAAAGGCGTCGCGCCCGAGAAGGCGTCGGAATAGCCCTCGACGGTGGGCGCCGAGAACGAAGTCATCTGCACGGGATAGGCTATGAGCAGAAACACGCGGCCCACCAACGCGGGGTTGAAGGGGTTGCGGCCCAATCCGCCGAAAGTCATCTTGGCCACGCCGATCGCCACGGCCGAGCCTATGACCACTATCCACCACGGAATCGAGGCGGGCAGGTTGAACGCCAGCAGCAAACCCGTCACCGCCGCCGAGAGGTTCGACACGGTAGGCTCGCCGCCGAGCAGAAATTTCTGTATGAGGAACTCTATCACGACGCAGCTGACCACAGCTATGGCCGATACCGTCAGCACGTCCGTGCCGTACACCCAAGTCGATACCGCCAACGCGGGCAGCAGCGCAACGAGCACGTCCCGCATCAACGATCGCGTCGACTGCGAACCATGCACATGGGGCGACGGAGCAACGAAAAATTTATTTGCCATGATTTATAATCTCTTCTGTTTATACTCTACTTTTTGGGGGCGTTGGCCGCGGCGCGTGCGCGGATGATTCCCATAACGGTCTGCTTGCCCAGACGTATGTGGTCCAGCAGAGGTATTCCCGCAGGACACGAGTACTGGCAGCAACCGCACTCTATGCAGTCGGTGATGCGCTCGCCTTCGACGCTCTCCCACATCTTCTTGCGCGACATCTTCGAGATGAGGTAGGGCTCCAGACCCATGGGGCACGCGCCCACGCACTTCGCGCACTTGATGCAGGGCGACTCCTGCACGCGTCGCGCCTCGACGCCGCTCAGCACCGTGATGCCCGAGCAACCCTTCGTGACGGGCGAATCGAGATTCACCATCGCGCGACCCATCATCGGACCGCCGTTCACCACCTTCACGTCGCCCTCGGGCAGACCGCCCGCCTTCTCGATGAGCTTGGCGACGGGAGTGCCCATGCGTGCGAGCAGGTTGCGCGGCTCGCTCACGCTCTTGCCCGTCACGGTTACGACGCGCTCGATCAACGGCTTGTTCTTCTGCACCGCCTCGTAAACCGCCACCGCGGTAGACGCGTTGCACACAACAGCACCCACGTGTATGGGCAGCCCGGGCGGAGGAGGCACCTGACGGCCCGTAACGGCCGCGATCAACTGCTTCTCGCCGCCCTGCGGATACTGCACCTTCAAAGGCTCCACCCCGACGGCGAAACTCTTATCGGCGATGAGCGCGCGCAGATGCGCTATCGCGTCGGGTTTGTTGTTCTCGATGCCGATGACGGCCTTGTCGACGCCCAGAGCGCGCTTCAGAATCTCGACGCCCACCAGCAGCTCCTCGCCGCGCTCCAGCATGGTGCGGTGGTCGGAGGTGAGGTAGGGTTCGCACTCCACGCCGTTTATTATAAGGTACTCGGCCTTGCAGCCCGGGGGTATCGACAGCTTCACGTGCGTGGGGAACGTCGCGCCGCCCATGCCGACGATGCCCGCATCCTTGATCTTGGCGATGATGGCCGCAGGATCGAGCGCGCATTCGCGCTTGATCTCGGGCGTACGGTCGATCTCGGGCATCCACTCGTCGCCCTCGCGTTTGATGGTAATCATCATCTGGCGCAGCCCCTGACCGTTGGGAACCATGTCCACAGCCGTCACAGTACCCGATACGGGAGAGTGGATATTGGCCGACATGAAGCTCGACGCCTCGGCGATGAGCTGGCCCGTGAGCACCTTGTCGCCCTTGGCCACCTTGGCCGCGGCGGGTGCGCCGATGTGCTGTCCGAGCGGAATATTGACGACATCGGGAAGCTCCGCGACCTCTATGGCACGGCCGCAGCTCCATTTTTTATTATCCGACGGATGGACTCCGCCTATCGGAAATGTCTTCATAACACGTATCTTATTTCTGCTCGTTAACACTCTTGTTATCGGCCTGCGATGCGGGAGCCGCGGCAGGCTTGGCCTCGGGTTTCGCCGCGGGGGCCTTGGACTCCTTGGGCAGAGGCTCCATGCCCTTGAGCGCGATGGCGCCCGTGGGGCACTCGTTCACGCACTTGCGGCAAAGCTTGCACTTCTGCGGATCGATGTAGGCCAGATTGTTCTCGAGGGTGATGGCTCCGAAAGGACACGCCTTGACGCACTTTCCGCAACCGATACATCCCGCCTTGCAAGCCTTCATCACCACCGCGCCCTTGTCCTTCGACACACAGCTCACGTACACCGCGCGGTTTTTGGGCCACTTTTTGCGCAACTCGATGATATTCTTGGGGCACGCCTTCACGCATGCGCCGCACGCGGTGCACTTCTCGGGATCGACTTCGGCCAAACCCGTCTCGGGACTGACATGAATGGCGTCGAAAGCGCACGCCTCGACGCAATCGCCGTAACCGAGGCATCCGAACGCGCACGCCGTCTCGCCCACATAGAGCGACGAGGCTACGGCGCAGCTCTTGGCGCCGTCGAATTCGTTCGTGCGCGGACGCTTGGCGCACGTGCCGCCGCAACGCACCGTCGCCACCGTGGGCTCCTTCTCGGGCGCGACCTTGCCCAGATAGGCCGCCGCCGTCTTCATGGTCTCGGCTCCTCCCACGGGGCAGAACAACGCCGAAATGTCATCGCGCTTGACCATGGCTTCGGCCATCGCACGGCATCCCGCGAATCCGCAGCCGCCGCAGTTGGCGCCCGGGAGCATCTTCTCCACCTCGTCGATGCGGGGATCCTCCTCGACCTTGAACTTCCGTGCCACGAAGTACAGGATAACGGCCGAGAGGATACCCAACACGCTAAGTGTCAGAATAGTAAATAATAATACCGTCATTTTGTTATTTTTGTTATTGTGAATTTTATGCTCTTTCCTATTCTGTCGCGCAACGCATACAACAACACGTAATAGACCGCCGCGCCGCCCAACGCACCCGCAGCCGCGACTCCTTCGCCGACTCCCGCCGCCGTCAGTCCCGCGAGCGATGCCGCCAAAACAAAAAAAGGCGCCACATACGCCAAAGCCACCGATCGTGTCCCCATAGAGTTGCTGCGCAGAGCCACCTCCACCTCGTCGCCGACGTTGAATTCGTCGGCTCGGTCGGTCTCGACCTCGACGATCCTGTCGGCCGATTCGCCCGCACCGCAAACACTGCGGGCCTGACACGACCCGCACGCGCTGTTCACCGTCATACGGACGACTACCCTCGCGCCCTGCACGCGCACCACCTCACCGCAATGTTTCACCTCCGCGCCGCTCATCTTCGCAGACGTCTCCGTCGTCTAATAACCGTATTTGTTAATCAAAGGCAACAGGCATTCGTGACGGAACGCGCAAGCCGAGAGCCGCAGCACGGGCGGATACTGGTAGCGTTTCTTCACGTTCTGCATCACCATCGTATGTATCTTCTCCACCACCTTGGCGTCGAAACCCGCATTCACGATCTCCTCGCGGTGCTGGCCCTCCTCGATCATACGATACAGGATGGCGTCCACCACCTCGTACGGAGGTAGCGAGTCGCTGTCCTTCTGGTTGGGACGCAACTCCGACGAAGGCTCCTTTTTCAGGATCTCCTCGGGAATCACATTGCCGAAAGCGTGGTTTATATAACGGGCCAGATCGTATATCTCGCTCTTGTAAAGGTCGCCCGTCACGCTGAACGCCCCCGCCGTGTCGCCGTAAAGCGTGCACCATCCTATGGCGTTCTCGCTCTTGTTCGAGGAGTTGAGCAACACATACCCCTCCTTATTCTGCAAAGCCATGAGCAGCACGGTACGTATTCGCGACTGGATATTCTCCTCCGTAGCGTCGAACTCGGTGCCGCCTGTCACGGGCTTCAAAGTATCCATGATAGCCGTATACGCCTCGTTGATGGGCAATACGCTGTACTCTATTCCGAGGTTCTCGGCCAGACGCTTGGCATCCTCCACCGACTCGTCCGACGAGAACTGCGACGGCATCATCAACCCCTTGACATTCTCGGCGCCCAGCGCGCCCACGGCCAGACAAGCCACCACCGAGGAGTCGATACCTCCCGACAGACCCACGCCCGCCTTCTCGTAACCGTTCTTGCGGAAAAAATCGCGCAAGCCCAAGCAGGCAGCCTTGTAGACCATGCGCGTACGATCCTTGTACGACGTATAGGGCACCTCCACTTCTTCATGCGGCATCATGGTGTCGAACACGCGGAAATCCTCCTCGAAACTCTTCAACAGGAGCTCCACCTTGCCCGATTTGTTCATTATGCCCGACGTGCCGTCGTACACCAGATCGCCCGAGCCGCCCACTTGGTTGATGATTATGATGTTGCGACACTCCGTGTAGGTCAGTCGGCGCATGCTCTCGTAACGGTACGAAAGCAGCCCCTTGCCGTAACGGCGCGCATTGACGCTCACCACGAAATCGGCCTCCGAGTCGAGCTCGTGCAGGTGCGTGAGGTCGTCGCCTACCATGACGGCTATCTTGCGGCCGCACACTTCGACGACTTTGTACCCCTCGCCCGAGACGATGAATCCCATCTCGCGTCGCGCCGTAACATGCTGTTTCTCTATAACATCGCATATACGGCCGTCGCTCAGCACCGCAGCCGCGCTCACCGCGCCGCGCTCGGTCAGCACGGGCGAACCCACGATGGCCGTGCACCGTCGGCACGACTTGGCGATGCGCTCCAACGCCTCCTCGCACATTGTCAAAAAAGTGGTTTTACGCAACAGATCGTACGCCGGCGTGCCGCTCACGGCATACTCGGCGAACAGCACCAAATCCGCACCTTCGCCCTCGGCCTTACGGATGGCCTCGACGATACGGGACGCATTCCCTTCGATATCGCCGATCGTGTAATTCAATTGGGCAAGAGCTATCTTCATTACGAGAAAATTTATTAAACCTCAGATATCCGGACAAAGTTAGTCATAATTTTTCAACAATGACAGACTTAGCGAGTTTTTTGCGCAAAATGAGACGAGCGGCCGCATCGCGCGCTCACGACGCCGACATTTTCGCCCGCTGCCGCCGAATATAAAAAACATGCGGACCGCCTCGGCGATCCGCATGTAATCTATACGGCTTCCGCTACACTATTCGTTGCTCTCGTCATTGTCGGCCACCAGAATACGGCCGCAATACTCGCACACGATAAGTTTCTTGCCTTGACGGATATCCGACTGACGCTGAGGAGGAATACGGTTGAAGCAACCGCCGCACGCATCACGCTTCACCGTCACCACGGCCAGACCGTTGCGCACGCTGCGGCGTATACGGTCGTAAGCCGACAACAGACGCTCGTCGATCTTGGTCTTGGCTTTCTCGGCCTTGGCGGTGAGCGACGCCACCTGATCGGCCGTCTCGGCCTCGATGCTCTCCAACTCGGCTTTCTTGGCGTTCAGATCGCTCTCGCGCTCCGTCACCACGCCCTCGGCATCCTCCAACTGGGCCTTTTTGCTCTTCACGGCCGCCGAATACTCCTTGAGTCGCTTTTCGGCAAGCTCTATTTCGAGCTCCTGATACTCGATCTCTTTCGAAATGGCATCGAACTCGCGATTATTGCGCACATTGTTCTGCTGCTCCTTGTAATGCGATATCTGAATTTTGGCCTGATCGACCTCGCGCTTGCGCTGCTTGGTCAGAGAGTTGAACTCGTCGATCTCGCCGTTGATGTTTTCGATGCGGGTCTTCAGGCCTTCGATCTCGTCCTCCAAGTCCTGCACTTCCAATGGCAGTTCACCCTTCACCTTGTTGATCTCATCAATCTGAGAATCAATCTTCTGCAACTCATAGAGAGCCATGATCTTCTCTTGCATCGAGTAATCGACTTCAGATGTTTTCTTTTGTGCCATATATTTTAAGTTTGTTGAATCAAGCCTGTCGCAGCCCCTCACAGCATGTAATTCACCGGGTTGCGCGAGCACACACTCTTGCGAACGGCAAAGATAGGTAAATTTTTCGATAAAATGTCAAATAAAATTTCAATCGCGCAATATTCGCTCTCGAAATGCCCCATATCCGCCAAAATCATCCTATCGTCGTGGCGCATGAAGTCGTTATACTTCAGATCGGCAGTCAGGTATATGTCGGCTCCCGCGGCATGAGCCTCGTCGATGAGCGAGCCGCCCGATCCCGTACACACGGCCACGCGGCGCACCTCGTCGCGCACCACGTCGCTATGGCGCAACGCCTTGACGCCGAAACGATTCATCACCTCGCGCATGAAACGCTCGCTCGCCACCGCCTCGGGCAACTCTCCCACGGCGCCGAAGCCCGCCCCCTCGGCGGTTGGTTGCAGCACCCCGATATTCCGCAACCCCAGAATTTGCGCCACGCGCCGACTCATGCCCTCGGGTGCGCTGTCGAGATTGGTATGCGCGGCATAGAGCGCGATGCCGCGGCGGATCGCCTCCTCCACGCACCTCTCGACAGTATTGGCCGAATTGAGGCGTTTCAAGGGGCGGAACACTATCGGATGGTGGGTTATGACCATGTCGCAATCCTCACGCACCGCCTCGGCGAGCACCTCCTCGGTGACATCCACCGCCAGCAAAGCGCAATGCGCCTCGTCGTCGGGACGCCCGACTATCAAACCCGCGTTATCGTACGACTCCTGCAACCCGAGCGGCGCGAAAGCCTCGATCGCCGCCGCGATATCTTTTACCTTCATGGTTAAACAATATCAATTATAATGTTCAATAAAATGAAACTCGGCTTTAACTTTATTGAACTCGGAATGAATAAAATTAAACCGATCCTAAATTTCGACATGGCTGTGCCATGTCGGCAGTTCGCCGCCACCTCGCGCGGCGGACTGCAACTCGCTTTACGCTCGTCCGCGTCCTCCGCTGTCGGCGAACGCCGAAAACAGTCATGCCGTCAGAACAACGACTGCTCGTAAAACGGAAACAGTTCCTTGTTCTCGCCCTCGCTCTTTCGGCGTCGGCGCGCGCGTTTCATCGGCTGCTCGACGCCGCCCGACGACTCGGCGACGTTCTCCTCGGCCGCAGCTGAATCCGCTATCGTTTCGACCGTGACTTCGGACGGCTCCTCGACGTCGCCCGAAACGGCCGACTCCACTATCTGCACGCCCTCGCCCGCCTTCAGCTCCTCGCGCACCTCGACCAAAGTCGAGCGTATGCGCTGCAAACGCTCCAGAAGCTCGGTTTCGCGCGACAACTCCTTGCGCGAACTCTTCATCACCTTGTTCGCGCCGTCGAGCGTCATCCCGCGCTCCTTCACCAAATGGTAGATTTGCTTGAGCTTCTCCACATCCTCGGGCGAGAACATGCGGTTGCCCTTTTTGTTCTTATGCGGGCGTATGCAATCGAACTTCGATTCCCAATGGCGGATCAACGAAGCGTTCACGTCGAACATCTCCGCCACCTCGCCCATCGAATAAAAGAGTTTTTTCGCAGCCATAATATATGTTATTTCAATATTCTCAACGAATTGGGATACATGTTATTCACTCTGCCGCCTATGCGTTTGGCGAATCCCAAGGGCCGACCGCCGAACGTCACGATATTCACCCCCTCGGCCAGCCCCGAGGCGTCGATATCCTGCTTGCGCAGAAAGCGCAGAGCCGTCGGATAGTCCGCATCGCGACATTCGGCGGCGGAGAGATCGAGATCGGCGAACAGAGCCAACGCCCCGTCGGGCTTCAACAGCCCCTTGAACACGCGCCCCATCGCGACACCCGAATATATGACCGAGAGCGTCCCCGCGAGGGCCGCCACATCGTCGTAACGCTCGGCATAGCAACCGTAAAGATTCTCCCCCGCCTCGTAAAAACGCATCCGCTCGCCATCGCGCACCCAACGGCTCAACTCGCGCACGTCGGCCTTTGCGACAGGTGTCATCGCCTGCCGTCGCGCCTTCGGTTCACGCCGACGCGACGGCTCGCCGCTCTTGCGCGCCACGGCCAGAAACATCCCCTCGCCCGATACCCTGTGCGGAAAAAAACGGAACGTGCTGAACGCCCCCTCCTCGCCCGTCGCCACGCCCCACGACGGATCGACGGCAACGGGCGGCGCGGCGCACAGCTCGTCGCCGAACTCGGCGCAGGCGCGGCGAAGCACCTCCTCGTCCTCGGTGCGGTTGAAAGTGCAGGTGCTGTATATCAATATGCCTCCCGCGCGCAGGGCGCGGAAAGCGTTTCGCAGAATCTCCGTCTGCCGCTCGGCGCACATGGCCACACCGGCTTCGCTCCACTGCGCGCACGCCTCCTCCGACTTGCGGAACATGCCCTCGCCCGAGCAGGGAGCGTCGACCGCCACGGCGTCGAACCACTCCTCGAACGCCGCCACGCGGGCCGAATCGTTGCACGCGACGACCATGTTGCCCGCGCCCCACTTGCGCGCATTGTCGGCCAACACGGCTGCGCGACCGCGGTTTATCTCGTTGGCCACCACCAACCCCTCGCGCCCGACCAAAGAGGCGTAATGGGTGCTTTTTCCGCCCGGGGCCGCGCACATGTCGAGCACGCGCATGCCTCGGCACGCCTCCGCGCCGCCCGCGGCCTCGGCGAGGATATAGCCCGCGAATTGCGAGGCCGCCTCCTGAACGTAATAGGCTCCCGCATGGAAATCGGGGTCGAGCGTGAAACTCGGACGCTCGGCGAGCACGTATCCGTCGCGGCTCCACGGCACGCCGCGGCCGCCCCACTTCTCCGCCATCGCCTTGCGCGGATTAAGACGCACGGCGACCGACGGTTCGTCGTTCAGCGCGACGAAGAGGCGTTCGGCCTCCTCCGCGCCCAACTCGCGCCGCATGCGCTCTGCGAACGGTTCGGGCAACCTCATAAGATCCTCCCTCCCGAAATTCGGTCCAACCTCGCGCAGATGCGCTCCAACACCGCGGGATTCTCCACGAAATCCTCCGAATCCTTATCCACGATAAGCACCTCGCCGCGGTATATGTCGTTGATCCAATGTTCGTACTTCTCGTTCAGGCGCGTGAGGTAGCTCTCGTCGATATTCATCTCGTAATCGCGGCCGCGCCGCTTGATCTGCGACACCAGAGTCGGGATGCTCGCCCGCAGATATATCAACACGTCGGGACGAGGTATGAGATTGGTCGTCAGGTCGAAGATCTTCATGTAGGTGGCGAAGTCGCGCGAGGTCATAAGCCCCATCTCGTGCAGATTGGCGGCGAAGATGTGGGCATCCTCGTAAATGGTGCGATCCTGAAAGATATCGGCGTCGCCCGCCGACAGCATATTCAGCGTCTGCTGAATACGGCTGCCGAGAAACGATATCTGAAGCTGGAACGCCCAACGGCTCATGTCGTTATAGAAATCGCCGATATAAGGGTTATCGGACTCCTCGAAATAGGCTTTGGCCCCGTAATGTCGGGTCAGAATATCGGTAAGGGTCGTCTTGCCGCTCCCGATATTGCCTGCAATAGCTACATACATGGTTCACTATCATTAGTCGGAGCAATCGCATAGCTTTTCGAGGCATACGATCGCTTTCATTTATAATTATCCTGTCACAATATCGACATCGCTCGGCGATGTCGGCAGTTCGCCGCCACCCCGCGCGGCGGACTGCTGCGCACTCCCCCGCTGTCGGCGAACAGCGTCACACCGTCTCTTTCATCTCGGCCCGCGCGGCATACTTCGCCACGGCGTCCGCCACGCTGCGGTCGTTCATGAGCCGCGGCACCTTGTTGCGCCGCTCGGCGGTCTGCCATCGCAGGAACGTGCCGCGCGGCACGATTATCACCTCGGGAGGTCTCATGACGCTGCGACGCTTGGCGTCGTAATCCGAATTGAGCTCGCGCAACGCCCGATCCAGCTCCTCGGCGAACCGCCGCCCGTCGTCGGGTTCCCGCACGAACTCCGCCACCCACTCGTGGCAGCCGTCGCCCGCCGCCGACATATACTTCGGCGCGACGGTATATTCGCTCACCGCGGCGCCCGTGACCCGACACGCCCGCGACAACGCCTCCTCGGCATTTCCGATCATAAGCTCCTCGCCGAACGCGTTCACATACTGTTTCGTGCGTCCCGCGACCCGCAGCCGATAGGGATCCGTCGAGGTGAAAACCACCTTGTCGCCCAAGCGGTAACGCCACAATCCGTTCGCGGAGGTCATCAAAACCGCATATTCGCAACCCGTGCGAACCCCCTCCAACGGAACCGCGCGACCGTCGCTCTCGAATTCGTAATAGCATCCGTAATCGGGCATCAGCAACATATCCTCGCATCCCGCCCGTTCGGCCACGGCCACGAACCCTTCGGAGGCGTTGTAGCACTCCCAATAGTTAATATCACCGCCCATAACCTCCGCGAAAGCCTCGCGATAGGGTTTGAAGCTCACCCCGCCGTGCATGAACAGCTCCAGATCGGGCCACACCTCCAACGCCGCGCGTCGTCCCGCGAACTCCGTCAGGCGGCGCAACAGAGCCAGATTCCACGACGGAACCCCCGCCAACGCCGTGATACGGCTCGCGGCGCACTCGCGGCATATCGCCTCGCACTTGGCGTCGAAATCCTCCATCAACGCCACGTCGAGGCTCGGAGCGCGCACGATGCCGGCCAACCGTCCCGCGGCATGCAATGTCAAAGCCGACAGATCGCCGACCAAAGTTCCGTGCTCGTCGCGGCCGCACGACCCGCCGAGCGTAAGGGTACGCCCCTCGAAGAGCCTCGACGCGGGGTTGGCCGCCAGATAGAGCGACACCGTATCGGCCATGCCCCGCAGATGGTTGCGCCGCAACGCCTCGCGCGTCACGGGTATGTATTTGCTGCGCGACGAGGTTGTGCCCGACGATCGGGCGAACATCTTCACCCGCCCTTTGCAGGCCACGTCGCTCTCGCCCCGACGCATGCGTTCTATATAGGGCGAGAAAGACTCGTAATCGAAACTCTCCACGGCGCGGGCGAAGCCCTCGGCGTCGCGTACGTCATCCAAACCGCGCTCGCGACCGAAATCGGTCCGCCGCCCCGCCTTCAACAATTCATCGAGGGTGCTACGCTGGATACCGACGGCATCCTTCGCGGCGCGTTCTATCCGTCCGCATCGCGCGAGAAACGCCTCGCGCAAAAGTTCAGCAAAAACCGACATACAAAAAAACTTTTAAATCAGTCGGTTTCTTCACGTTCAGGTTCGGGCGGCGCGTCAGTTGAAGAACTCGCCCACCTTGTCTATCGACCCGGGCATGGAGAAGACCACCACCCGATCGTATGCGTTTATCTGCGTGTCGCCCACGGCTATAAAGGCTTTGTCGCCGCGCACCACGCCGCCGATTATCACATCCTGCGGCAGACGCATATCCTTCACCTTGTTCTTTGTGGCGGGCGAATTGGGTTTCACGATGAACTCCAGCACCTCGGCCTCGCTGCCCGAGAGGCACCGTATGGCCTGCACGTCGGTCGACATGGTGAATCGGAATATGTTCGACGCCGTAACGCGTTTCTTATTAATAATGGTATCGATACCCACGCTCTCGGCCAGACTTATGTAGTTGAGGTTCTCCACCTCGGCGATCACCTTCTTCACGCCCATGCGCTTGGCCTGCATCGCCGCCAGAATATTGGTCTCGCTGCGGCCGGTGACGGCTATGAATGCGTCCATGTTCGAGAGCCCCTCCTCCAACATGGCGTCGAGCTTGCGCCCGTCCTCGTGGATTATGAGCGTCTTGTCCAGCTCCTCGGCCAGACGGTAGGCCTTCTCGCCGTTGTACTCCACCAGCTTGATGTTCATCTCGTCCTGCAACTCCGACGCGACCCTGACGCCGATGCGCGAGCCGCCCAGAATCATGAGGCTCTTAACCTCAACGCTCTTCTGGCCCGACAGTTCCGTAACGCTCTTGGCCGCCTCCTTGCGCGAGATGACATAGACCGTATCGCCCTCGAAAAACTTGTCCTGCCCGCGGGGGATGATGGTCTGCACGCCGCGCGTGATGGCCACGGCGCGGAACTCCGAGATAGACCCGTCGGCCGCCAGATCGATCAGATTGCGCCCCAACAGAGGCGAGGTCGGCTCCAGACGGAACACCACCAGCGCGAGGCGTCCGCCCGAGAAATCGACATAGTCGGTCGTGGAGGTGTGACCCAGCAGATTTATCACCTCCAGCGCAGCCACCTTCTCGGGGTAGAACAAGTAGTCGATGCCCATGCCGATGAACATCTCCTTGTTGTTGGGCTCCAGATATTCGTTGTTGTCGACGCGGGCGATGGACTTCTTGGCCCCCAGCTGCTTGGCCATGATGGCCGACAGAATGTTCTGGTTCTCGTCGTGATTGACGGCGATGAACAGATCGCACCGACGCACGCCCGCCTTGCGCAGCACGGCGAAAGCCGTGGTGTCGCCCTCGACCGTAATCAGGTCGGCGAAGCTGCCCAACTCGTCCAACGCCTTGGCGTCGCTGTCGATCACCGTGATGTCGTGACCGTTTCCGCTCAGCATGCGCGCCAAATGGCTGCCCATCTCTCCTATGCCCGAAATTACTATCTTCATCCGTTTACATCTTTCGACCGCATCGGCCCGCGACCCGAAGCCGACCGCCGAGGATCGTCTCCAATCGCAAACACCGAGCCTTCGATGCGGTGCGCAAAAAAAGCACTGTTTTTGCAAAATATGCAACAAATATATAAATTTGTCGTCGTTAATTCAACTAAAACCCGTTTTTACTAAATTTAGCACGCCATGTTATCGAAATTCACGATCGTGATGATCGTAATACTCATAGCCGTCGTCTTCGTGGCGTTCTTCGTGGTGGGGCTGTCGCTGACTCTCATCTTCAAGGGTCACAACATCGATTCGGAGATCGCCACCAACAAGAACATGCAGCGTCTGGGCATAAAATGCGCCGTGCAGGAGTCGCGCGAGGACGTGGGAGCCGACTGCGCCGACGCGGGTTGCTCGGGCAACTGCTCGGCCTGCGACATCGAACACGGGAAATAAAAAAGACCGCACCGAGTAAATTCGGCGCGGCTGCGTAAAATCGCTCTACTTTGTCGTACTCGAAGCCGGGGTCGAACCGGCACGGCCGTTGCTGGCCACAGGATTTTAAGTCCGGCGTGTCTACCTATTCCACCATTCGAGCAGTCTGCCCGCAGGGCGGTACGACGCGACAAAAGTAGCAAAATTATTTCATTGTGCAAATCTTCGACTCTATATATTCGATTATGTCGGCCGTATGCGTCGGCGGGAACCACGCGATCTCGTCGTCGCGTCGGAACCACGTCATCTGACGCTTGGCGTAACGCCGCGAGTTGCGTTTCACAGCCTCCACGGCTTCGTCGAGCGTCAGGCGGCCGTCGAAATAGTCGAACATCTCGCGATACCCCACCGTCTGCAACGAGTTCAGATGCCGCAGATGGCAGACGGCGCGCGCCTCGCGTTCGAGCCCCCGCTCCATCATCGCATCCACGCGTCTGTCGATACGGTCGTACAACTCCGCTCTGTCGACCTCGGTGCCGATCTTCACTATGCCGAACGGACGCTCGCGCCGACGTCCCGTCCTGAACGACGAATAGGGACGCCCCGTCGAGATACACACCTCCAGAGCGCGCAGCACGCGCGCGGGATTGCGGCGGTCGACCACGGCGTGGAACTCGGGGTCGAGACGCCGCAACTCCTCGGCGAGCACGTCGACACCCTCCTCGCGAAGTCGCTCGGCGAGCCGCTCGCGCAAACGTGCATCACACTGCGGCATATCGTCCATACCCTCGCACAACGCCTTGACATACAACCCCGACCCTCCCACGGCGACAACAGTGTCGTATCGGGCGAAAAGGCTGTCGAGCAACTCCGAGGCCGCAGCCTCGTACGCTCCGCAATTGAAATCCTCGGTCAGTTCGTGAGTGGCTATGAAGTAGTGGCGCACGCGACGCAGCTGCTCGGCATCGGGATGCGCCGTACCGATCGGAAGGTCGCGGTATATCTGACGCGAATCGGTCGAAACCACGGGCGAGCCGAAATGCTCGGCCACCGCCACGGCGAGGTCGGTCTTGCCCGAACCCGTCGGTCCGACTATGACTATCAATGTCTTGCCGGCCATTATCAATACTCGTCGTCGTAACTGTCGTCGCCCTCGAAGTCGCCGTACTCGCCCATCATCTCCTCGAAGATCGAACCGCTCTGCTCGTTGGCCTCGGGGTCGTACTGGTCGGGAGCGGGCGAATGCTCGAATTGCAGACGGGGATACTTCATACCCTCCTCGGGCTTCTTAGCCTCGACCAGTTCGAGATAGTAGGCTCGCTGCGAAAACGGATCGAACACATATATAAGACGGTCGCGCAGCCTCAGCAGCACGTCGCACAGCCGCGCCGAGGCCATCGGCGCAGGCGCGCCCTCCGCGGCGTCGCCGAGCCCCATATCCATGCAGGTGAATTCGCGCAAACGTTCCCACCGATCGTCGGCGGTATATAAAGAGGCCATGCACGGATCGTAACCGAGCATCGACAGAATGAACTCGTGCAGATCGAGCAGCGACGCCTCGGCATCCAGCTCGAAGTCGCGGACGAAATTGTCGTTTTCGTCGCTCAGCATCCTGAATCTGTAAATCATCGAAATAACATATTAAGGCAATTATATATTTCAATGCACCAGCGTCATATTACCGTAAAAGCAGCTCCGACTGTCACTTACCCGCGGCCTTTGGCCGCGTTTACAGGTCTGACCCTCCCCTAAATCCCCTCCTCGGAGGGGACTTCGGTCGCTGCGCTCCGAATAACGCTAATCAAAGCATATAATCGCGAATACAAATATAGCACAAAAAGATTATCCCCGACCGATAAAGGCGCAATTTTCCGCATATCGGCCGACGACGGGGTTTATTTCGGCGGGCGCGGCGCGAAATATTGCGCTTCACGCTTGGAGGGCTCGAAAATTGTATTATCTTTGCAACGTCAAAAAAAATAATCGTTCGGTTATTTTACAATCAGCGAATTATAGATTAATACGAATCATATATGCAAGATTTAAGCGCACTCGAAGGTAAAACCCTTGCGGAATTACGAGAGATCGGCAAGGTGCTGGGCATAACCGACACCACTTTGAAAAAGAAAGAGTTGTTAACCAAGATAGCCGAAAGCGCGAATACTTTCGCAGACGACGCGACCGAGGATTCGACGACGGACAACGCAGCCGAGACCGCCGCGGCCCCCAAGTTGCGCGGCCGTCGTCCCCGCATGAACACCCTGCGCATCGAGGAGAACAAGCCCGCGGGCGAAGCCCCGGCCTCGGCCGAGTATCCGACGACGGCTCCCGCCGAAGCGCAGACAGCGGCGCCCGAATCGCCCTCGACCGACGATGCGGCCAACGAAGAGGTAGCCATGCCCAAACGCCGCGGTCGCAAGCCCAAGGCGTTGAAGGAGCAGGAGGAGCGCGAAGCGGCGGCGAGAGCCGCGGCGGAGACGGAGGCTGCGCAGCCCCGAACGACGCTGTTCGAGCACGCCGCGACACAACCGCAGCAGCAACCGCAACCGCAGCAATACGGAAGACAACCCTATCACGCCCCTTCTTACCAGCATGCGCAGCAGCACGCCTCGCAGCAGCATTCGGCGCAGCGTCAGGACCAGATAAAGGAGTACTTCGCGGGCGAGATCATCGGCGAAGGCGTTCTGGAGGTCATGGCCGACGGTTACGGATTCCTCCGCTCGGCCGACTACAACTATCTCAACTCGCCCGACGACATATACGTGTCGCCGTCGCAGATCAAACTCTTCGGACTGAAGCCCGGCGACACCATCAGCGGCGTGATCCATCCGCCGAAGGAGGGCGAGAAGTATTTCCCGCTCATCCGCGTGAACGAGATCAACGGACTCTCGCCCGAATATATCCGCGACCGCGTGCAGTTCGAGTATATGACGCCTTTGTTCCCCAGCGAGAAATTCAACCTCACGGGCAAGGGCCACAACAATCTGTCGAACCGCGTGGTCGACCTCTTCTCGCCCATAGGCAAGGGTCAGCGCGGACTGATCGTGGCGCAGCCCAAGACGGGTAAGACGATGTTGCTGCAATCGATCGCCAACGCCATCGCCGACAACCACCCCGAGGTGTACATGATCGTGCTGTTGATCGACGAACGTCCCGAAGAGGTGACAGAAATGGCCCGCAACGTGAAGGCCGAAGTGGTGGCCTCGACCTTCGACGAGCAGGCGTCGCGCCATGTGAAGGTGGCCGAAATGGTGCTCGAAAAGGCGAAGCGCATGGTGGAGTGCGGCCACGACGTGGTGATATTCCTCGACTCGATAACCCGTTTGGCCCGCGCCTACAACTCGGTGCAGCCCGCATCGGGCAAGGTGCTCTCGGGAGGTGTGGACGCCAACGCGCTCCACAAGCCCAAGCGTTTCTTCGGCGCGGCGCGCAACACCGAGGAGAAAGGTTCGCTCACCATAATCGCCACCGCCCTGATCGACACGGGTTCGAAGATGGACGAGGTGATCTTCGAGGAGTTCAAGGGTACGGGCAACATGGAGTTGCAACTCGACCGCCGACTTTCGAACAAACGCGTCTACCCCGCCGTCGACGTCATTTCGTCGGGCACGCGCCGCGAGGATCTGCTGCTGGCGCGCGAGGTGATGAACCGCACGTGGGTGATGCGCAAATACCTGTCGGAGATGACCACCGTCGAGGCAATGGAATTCCTCCAGAAACAGATGTCGTTGACCGAGACCAACGAAGAGTTCCTCGCGACGATGAACCAATAAGACCCTGCCATGAAGAGACTCGTTTTATGCGCGCTCGTCGCGCTCTGCATCGCCCCCGACGCCTTCGGTTGGGGACAGAAAGGCCATGACGTGGTGGCCTGCATCGCCGAATGCCATCTATCGCGCCGAGCGGCGCGCCGCGTGACCCGCGCGCTCGAAGGCCACTCGCCCGTATACTATGCCAACTGGATGGACAACGCCAGCCACACGCCCGAATACGCCTATTCGAGCACATGGCATTACGCCAATATCGACGAAGGATACACCTACGAGACCATGCCCCGCAACGAGGCGGGAGACATCGTAACCGCGCTGCACGACATAATCGACGATCTGCGCAAGGGCGGCCTTACGCCCGAGGAGGAGAATATCCGTCTGCGGATGTTAGTGCACTTGGTGGGCGACCTCCACTGCCCCATGCACGCGGGCCACAAGAGCGACTTGGGCGGCAACACCGTCTCGGTGCTCTACTTCGACACCCCGACCAAACTCCACACTATCTGGGATACGCAGCTGGTCGAGTCGGCCCACAAATGGAGCTACACCGAGTGGCAGCGCCAAATCGACCGCGTCACCCGCAAGCAGGAGAAAGAGCTGAGCGACGGCACCGTGGAGGAGTGGTTCGCCGAGACGGCAGCCATCTGCGCCGAGATATACAAGGAGCTGCCCGAGGGCACGAAACTCTCTTACGATCATGTGGCCAAGTACGCCCCCGTAATAGAGGATCAATTGCTCAAGGGCGGACTTCGGCTGGCCCGCATCCTGAATTACATATATCGTTAGGCGATTGTCGATCCGACCGCAAAAAAAAACGGGCTGCCTCATTCGCGGGGCAGCCCGTTCGGGTTACATATCCGCTCTCGGGTCGGAACAACGATTTATGAATGGCAGATCCTTCAGCGCGTCGTACTCTTTTCGCAGGATATCCACGGCCCGTTCGTTGTAACGCTCCACCATAGGCGCCAATATCTCCGCATCCCCGGGCGTGAGGTCGCAACGCATCACCAACTCCGACGACACCCGCAACAGATCGCCCTTGCGCGCGCACTTCTCGCACAGATAACACACGTAAGCCTCGAACAACCGCTCGAACTCCTCCACGCTGAAATCATCCGCCTCGTCGAGCGCGATCAGGTTCACCTTGTCGGGATCGATGTACTCGCGTTCGTACTTCGACCGTATGTCGAAACAGACCGTGAACACGTCGTCGGCTTTGAAATTGCGCGAGCGGGCGAGAAACTGCGCGAGAGTCATATCGTCGGCAATAGCGTCTCCTCCCCTCGACGACCGGCCGAAAATATAGAAATCCGTAATGTCGGCGTCTTTCAACATCGCGAATATATAGTGTTTGCAACAACGCAATTCATCCAAGAATGCGATAAGGCGATCCGTCGTAACGATGTTATCTTTCATGATTCAGGTATTGTTAAAGTTCGATTGTAGGTTCCCGTCGCGTTGACGCTCCACGAGCCTTGCGCACGCAAAAAAGGACGTAGTTACAGCGTCGCGTTTCTGTATCGGTCTTGGGAACCGTGGCACATAAGTTGTTCTATGTCCATGCCAGTCCCATCCGCAAGTTTGCAGATGGAACGTAACAAGGACCGACAACTATTATACCGTGCCAAACAACCTCGCGACGAGGCTCCCAAGTTTATACAGAAGTATAAAGAGTTGTTACCCTTTTCTCTCTAATAATTTCGGCTATGCCGAATTGTCGGTTGCAAAGTTAACATATTTTCGTAAATCGGATAATTCGGTTACTCCTAATTTTAGACCGTAAATATACAATAAAATATAATCATTACAACGTTCTGTCGTAAAAACTCATCGTCTTATTGAAATTTATATTCCAAAATGTGTTTCGCCCCCCCCTCAGACATTTTGCATCTTTGTATTTCAAGTAATTATAGCCGCATACGATCAAACAGCCGACATTCGGGCGGAAATTGCGATTCGTTAAAAATTCCCCGCGTTTTCGCCGCCGCAATTGTCCGCAAACACTGCAACGCGGCCACCCATGCAATTATATATTGATAAAACCATAACATTTAGCATAAACATTTTCAGGCAGCCCCAAACGACATTCACCCCGACGGAAGCAGGTTTCCGTCGGGGTGAATCGCAATTCAGACGTTAAAGGCTATCGGCCCGATCTCATCAACTCGGGCGTCACTCGCATCTTCATCGCAGCAGGCGAGAATGCGGGCGGTGTGTAGGCGCCCGGGGCGCCCGTCCACTTGTCCATCGCCGCGCCCGGCTCCAGAATACGCAGGTCAATCAAAGGCGGAATGTCGCGGTTGTTCGGAATGTTGATCAAACCGTCGGCACTGCCGTCCACATCGGGATTGCCGCCCCACGGATTGCGCATGACGAACAGAGCCGAGCTCGACTTGGGCGAGAACATGAACGTATAGGCGTGGAACGCCACCGTCTTGGTTCCGTCGACGGGGATGTCGCCGGGCTGGAAACCGCCGATAACGATCTTGCCCTGCTTCAGGCTGATATCGACCGCGCGCTTGATCTGGTCGTTGTCGAGTTTGCCGCGATCGAAAGCGAAGCTGCCTCCGTCGCCAGTGAACAGGCAACCCGTATTCTCGGTGGCGATACCGCCCACGCTCGAATTGCCGCGGAACACCCACTGCCACTTCATCACGGCCTTCTCGAGCACGGTCGACCAGCACGGGATGTTGTTCTTGCCGCTCACGGCATGCAGATTGCCGTTGTTGTCGGCGAAGAATCGCGAATTCACGCCCACCTCGATGGCATTGCCTTTCGGGTCGAACATCGCCACCGTATAGGTGCCGTCGTGGTTGTCGGTGATGATCGACTTTATGAAATCGGGATGCAGATATGCGAAGCTCGCGAACACAGCCACCGCGCAGCAATCGCCCACAGCGTGCTGGTTGACATCCGCGGGGCTGGGACGCCCGCCCGTAGAGGGATAGAGCACGACACGACGGCTGAAATCATAATACTTGAAATCGTCGAACGGGGCGGGATCGATCGAGGGATCGGCCAACTTCTTCAGGTCCTCCGCGGTGGCAGCTCTCAAATGGGTGAAGTTGCAGCCCATCGGATTCGTCGAATCGTAAGTGTGGCTCGTCGAGAGGTGCATCAAATCGTCGATGTTCAACACCTCGTGTTTGATGCTCAATTCGGCGATTTGGGTCACCGCCGCGCCGCCGTTGTCCTCGATCTCCAGCTTCAGATATTTATAAGCGCGGTCGGACTCGAATTCGAACTCCTTCTTCTCCTTGCGCTTGGCGAAGATCTGGCCCGCGCGGCTGTCGAGCGCCTTCCACGATACGTTGTCGTCGGATCCGTATAGCGTCCACGCCTTGGGATCGGCCTCGGGAGCGTCGTCGGCCGAAGTGAGCGAATAGCAGTTCGCCTCGGCGCTCTCGTCGCCCGTCCAAAGCAAATAGAACTTCGAATGTCCAGTAATGAACTTGGTGTTGCTGTTTCGATCGACGATCTTGTCGATGCCGCAACCTGCGGGCGCGTCGGCATACTCGGCCTCTAACGTGCCGCCGCAAGGCATTATGCCCGAGCTCTCCGACACGCGCACCGAGGCGAGTTCGGGCGTAGGAGGAGTCGGTTCATCGTCCGAGCCGCCCGAAGAGCAGCCCGCGAGCAGTCCCACAGGAATCGACAACGCCAGACAGAGGACGGCTCCGAGAGCCGCTCGCGTCGCGTCGGCTCCGAACAAGGCAAAGGTTCTTTTTGTTTTCATAACGTTTTGGTTTTAAGGTTAAAATATTGCGTTTAAGGTCCACCGACAACAGTTGCGGCCCCTTAAAGAGGAGCCGCAACGATCATTAATAAACCGTAAACTCGTATATTCTGACCGTATTGCCCTCGCTCTGGTCGGGCTTGGTCACCGACAGCCGCACATAGCGCGCCTTGACGGGCTTGTCGAGCAGACGATCGGTCTCCAAAGCGGTATTGTCGTACACCGTGTCGACCGTGGTCCAGTTCTCGCCATCGTCGCTCACCTGAAGGCTGTACTCCTTGGTGATATAGTCGAGCGCCTCCAGACCCGCGTGCAACACCGACCAGCCGCGAACCTCGTTCTGCTGCTGCATGTCGACGGTGATGAACTTGGGCTTCGCGCCGCTCGTGTCGCACCACTTGGTGTCGATATTGTCGTCGACGGCCAGTTCGGCCTGCTCGTTGCGCACCTGACCCGAACGGTCGATGACGGGCTTGCCCAAAATGAGGTTCTTGCGCGAAGCCTCGCCCTCGTCGGCTCCCTTGGCGGGCAGCTCGACGCCCGTCAGGTCGACGGCGGGAACGACCGTATTGTTGCGGTCGTCGGCCAGCGTCACGGCGAACACCACGATGCGCGGGTCGTCGGGCAGAACCAGTTGACGCGCGCCCGCGGGGATGTCGATCGACGAGGCGAAGAGGTAGGTGAACTCGTAAGGCAGATCCTTGTTCTTAATCATATCGTGCTTGTGGGTGCCCACATAAGCGATATCGGCCGCTTTGAGATAACCCTCGGTGTGACCCGTGTGCCCCCACTGTCCCACGAAACCGCTGTAATAGGGAACCAGCACCGTATGCTCCTTGCCGTCCACCGTGAATACGGCGTTGTTGTCGTGACGGGTCGAAGCGGCGAGGATATACATCTTATTATAGTTGCCTGCGGGCAGCTCTATCGTATCGCGACGGCACTTCACGCCGTTCGCGCCCTCGGGAGAGGCCAGATCGAAACGGATACCCTTGAAATCGATCGTCTCGGGCAGCAGCTCGGCCGCGAAAGAGACTCCCTTGCCGTCGAAGTTGGCGTCCGAACGATAGGGGTTGAACGATGCGGTCTTGATGTTGTAGGGCAGCTCCACCGACGCGCACGCCACGGGAGCCTGCGGCGCGGCGGGAGCGGCGAGTTTCACCTTGAAGGTCTTCATGGCGAAGGGACCTATCTCGAATTTGAGCTTGCCGCCCTCGACAGCGACGTCGCCGATCTCGTCCTCGACGCCGTTAAGCTCCTTGGCCGACACGATATCGGCAGCGAAATCCACCACGGCCTGCTGCGCCTGCTCGCCCGCGGTCTCATAGAAACGCACCACGTACTCGTCCGACTTCTCGGCCTGCTTCAGAGCGCGCAACGCAACGTTGTCGTTCTCCGAACGCACGAAAGAGAAGCTGCGGCCCAGCGCGCCCTTATGCTTGTCGGCAGCCACGAACGCCATGAGAGGCTGGTTGAGCACCTCGGCCTTCGCGACGGTGGCGGCATCGCGATAGTCGCCCGCGTGGCCCACCACAGAGTAGGTGAACGTGTGGTGTCCGAAATCCTGACGATCTTGGTACGAGTAACCGCCGCGGGTCTTCGGAGTGTGCAGAAGCGTCAGGCGGATGGTGTTGTCGTCGGGCTTGTCCCAACCGTACTTGCAGTCGTTCAGCACCGACACGCCGTAACTGCCGTCGGCATCCGTCAGATCGGCCCACTGCTGCGCGTACACCTCGTATGCGGTCTCGGTATTGCTGCCGCGCTCTACCGAGCCGACGCCGAGGTCGTAAACCGCCTTCTCGTTGGCGACGCCGAGCGGGAACTCGGCCTTAAGCAGCGCGTTGGTCGACTGCCAGTCGACATCGTTCACGAAGTCGATGCGGTCGCTCTGGCCGCCCTCCGTAAGACGTATATACTGACGGATCACCGACTCGCCGTGCGTACGCTCCACGCATACCGACGCGCGCAGCGGACCCTTCTCCACGACGGTGATCTTCACATTCTCGCCCAAAGACACGGGCTCGCCGTCGATAGTCTTCTTGGTGATCTCCCATGCGGGCCAAGCGAACGACTCGTTCTCGGTGAAGAGGGCCAGACGGATCGCCTTGCCATCCTTGACCAGCTCCTTGCCGTTGCGTTTGTCCACGATCGAAACGATATCGCCGTTGCCGTCGAGCGCGATGCGATAGACGCTGTTTTCAAGCGACGACTCAGAAGCCTTCAGCGCGGGCGAAGCCTTCGCCGAACCGCCCTTGCGGATGTCGTAAACGGCATATCCCGCGGCGGGAGCCGAAGCGAGCACCAGCATGCGCACCGCGCCGTTCTCCGCACCGAGCACCTGATGGGGAACCCGCACGCCCTTCTCATTATATACCGACACATTCGACGGCAGGCCCTCGACGGTCACTTCCACCACGTCCGACACGGGGAATCCCGCGGGATTGTAGATCACCAGCGGCGTACCCTTCACATTGGTGTCGAGCGCGCGCGAAACGGCGCCTACCGACGAGGTGAGCACGCCCGCGAACTGCCCCATCGAGATGAGTTCGTCGTTCCACGAGAACTCGTATGCGCGCGGAATGCTGGTACCCGTCAAGTCGTCGTGAAACTGGTGCCAGATAAAACGTTTCCACGCCTCGGTGAGGGTCGCGCGGGGATACGCCATCGCGCCGAGCCAGTCGGCGGCCACTGCGCTGCGCTCGGCAGCGTCGGCCAGCAACTCGTTGGTGCGGTTATAGAGCTTCATCGCAGCCTGCGACGTATAGCAACCCGTTGCGTGCACGTCCATCAACAGCTCGCCGTCCCATACGGGCAGCTCGGGGTGAGACGCGAAAGGCAGATAATCCTTGAAGAGTTGGTCGCTCGTGGCGCTTACGATCTCCACGGGACCGTCGCCGTGCACGCCCATCTCCAGAGCGCGGACCGACTCGATGGTCGGGGCGCCGCCCGTATCGCCCGTACCGTAATAGTGGTAAACGGTCTTCAGGGGGCTGGCGTCGGTCATGCGTTTGAGCGACTTGCTTTCGCTCAGATCCTCCAAACGCCACTTGGTGGTATAGTTGTGGGCATCCATCACGGCCATGATGCGCGAGCCGTCGACACCCTCCCACAGACCGATCTCGAAGGGGATCTTGCTGTTGCCGTAGAAGGGACGGTGACGCCACATGAGTTTCTGGGTCGAGAAGCCGATCAGACCGCAGTGCGCGGCCACCGTGGGCAGCGTCCAGCCGAAGCCGAAGCAGTCGGGCAGGAAGATGTCGGTGCCCTCCACGCCGAACTCGTCGCGATAGAAGTGCTGACCGTAGAGGATGTTGCGCGTGAACGACTCGATCGAGGGGATGTTGGGATCGGTGGCGTCCCACGTACTGCCAGTGATGTGCCAGCGACCCGCGGCGATGTAGTTCTTCATCAACTCGTACTGGTGGGGATAGTACTCCTTCATCCACTGGTACTTGATACCGCCCTCGAAGTTGAAGACATAGTCGGGGTACTTGGCCAGCAACATGAGGTTCTGGTTGAGCGTCTTGGGAATGTACTCCGCGATGGAGCGTTGAACGTCCCAGTTCCACTGCGAGTCGAAGTGAGCGTTCGACACGATGTAGGCCTTGTTCTTCTCTTGGGCGACGGAGTGTCCCGCAAGCATGAAGAGAGCCATACTCAGCAATAAGATTCGTTTCATTTACTTTCGGTTAAATTAGTTAATGCAGTATAAAAATTCATTCTCGTAAATCGGATCACGCCTCGATGTCGCCCACGGCGATCTGGTACTCGCGCCACAGCGAGTCGATGTCGTACTCCTCGCCGAGGATGCGCTTCACCGCGCCGTCGAACGACCACGGGATCACCTCCAGCGTGCTGCGGTTGAACTTGCGGAGGAAATCGGGATCCTTGTTGTCGCGCAGCCACACGAAGAAGTATCCCGCCGTGCGATAGCCGTCCATGTAGTTGCCGCCCTTGGGACGGGCATCGGGACCGAAACCGCCGTTAGCCACGCGCACCGCGTCGGCCATGCCCTCTATAAAGGCCCAGAACACTCGGTTGGTGCCGTATGTGCCTATGCCTTGTGGTTCGAGTTGGTAAGCATGAGTAAGCTCGTGCAGCAACACGCCGCGCGTCTCGAAAAGCACCTTGTCGACATCGCCTCCGCCTCCGAACGACTTCTCCACGTGACGCGTGCTGTAGAAGATGTTCACATGTCCGTTGCCGCCGCCCTTGGCCGATATTCCGTCGGTATCCTCCAACGTGTAGCGGAGCTTCTTCACCGTCGCGATGCTGTCCTCGGGCGAGTCGTAGAGCGTGGAGAGCACCGTGCGGGCCTGCTCGGCGATGTAGTCCTCGGGATCGGCTATGATCTCGTGGTAGATCTCCGAACCGCGTGTGCCGACGGCCTTGTCCTCGAACTCGATCGCGCCGACATCGTAATCTTTCCATACGGCGAGCCGATCGGCGGACGGATTGCAGGAAACCAACCCGACTGCCAGACATGCCGCCGCAAAAATCGTCTTTTTCATTGGTTTTGTTTTTTCGTTATTGCATGTTGTCTATTCGTCGGAAAGCGAGTAGGGTTTGTCGCCCGCGCCCGTGCCGCGACGTTTGTCGGGTTTCGAGGCCATGCGGAACTCCAGCACGCCGCCCTTCATCAGATCGTCGTGGGTGAGGTACATCTTGTCGTACGGCTCGCCGTTAAGCAGCAGCGAACGCACGTAACGGTTCTTGTCGCTCACGTTAGGAGCCTTGATCTCGAGCGTATTGCCGTTTTCGAGACGCAGACGGATATAGGGCAGATAGGGCGCGCCGAGCACATACTGGTCCGATCCCGGACACACGGGATAGAATCCCATAGCCGAGAAGATGTACCATGCCGACATCTGGCCGCAGTCGTCGTTGCCGCAAAGGCCGTCGATCGAGTTCACGTACATGCGATCCATGATCTCGCGCACCCGATACTGCGTCTTCCACGGCTGCGAGGTCCACGCATAGAGGTACGGCACATGGTGGCTCGGCTCGTTGCCGTGCACGTAATTGCCTATCAGGCCGTCGCGCGTGATATCCTCCGTATTCTCGAAAAACTCGTCGGGCAGGTGCATCGTAAAGAGCGAATCGAGACGCTGCACGAAACGTTCGTCGCCGCCCATAGCGGCGATCATGCCCCGCACATCGTGCGGCACATAGAACGAGTAGTTCCACGAATTGCCCTCGATGAAGCCTTGTCCGTGGGTCTCCATCAAATCGAAATCCTCTTTCCAGCTGCCGTCGCGCATGCGAGGACGCACGAAGCCGAGCGAGGGATCGAAAAGGTTCTTGTAGTTCTGCGCGCGTCGTTTGTATTCGGCGGCCAGCTTCTCGTCGCCCGCACGCAGCGCGGTTTTGTAGATCGTCCAGTCGTCGTAAGCGTATTCGAGCGTCATCGAAGCGCCGCTGCCGCTGCGCTCGTACGGCACGTAACCCCTTTGACGATACTCGTCTATGCCGTCGTAATAACCCACGTTCGAGCTGCTCGCCATAGCCTCCAAAGCCTTCTGCGCGGGCAACTCCTGCCCCTTGGCGAGGGCGTCGGCCAGAGTCGATACCGAATGGTAGCCGATCATGCACCAGTTCTCGTTACCCATGTGCGACCACACCGGCAGCGCCTTGTGCACGCTTTGGTCGTAATGAACCAGCATCGAACGCATCATGTCGGCGTTGCGCTCGCGGTTGATGAGGTTGAAGAGAGGATGCAACGCGCGATAGGTGTCCCACACCGAGAACACGGTATAGTTGGCGAAGCCGTCGGCGCGATGTATGTTGTGGTCCACGCCGCGGTAGCTGCCGTCGACATCCATGTAGACCGAGGGGTTTATCATCGTATGGTAGAGCGACGTGTAGAACATGGTCTTCTGGTCGTCGCTGCCCTCCACTTCGAATATGCACAGAGCGTCGTTCCACTTGCGGAACGCCTCGGCGCGAATCTCGTCGAACGACTTGCCGTCGGTCTCGGCGCGGAGGTTGCGCAACGCCCCTTCGGTGCTCACGGCCGAAAGAGCGACGCGAATCTCGAGCTCGTCCGAACCGTCGGGTTCGAACTCAAACCAAGCCGCGATCTTGCGGCCCGCCATCTCGGGAAAATCCTCGTCGAGGCGGAATTTGCGCCAAAAACCCTGATACAAGACCTTCGCGCGATCCTTATAGCCGTAATGCGCTATCGGCTTGGAGAACGAGGCGGCGAAGTAGGTGTAGTTCTCGCGCGACCAGCCGTTGGTGATGCGGTAGCCCGTGATGAGCGTGTCGCTCTCGACGCGTATGCCCGCCCACAGGGTCTTGCCGTCGTAATTGTAGATGCCGTGTTCGAGGTCGACTATCACGCGCTCGTTCGCCCCATCGGGGAACGTGTAGCGATGCACGCCCGTGCGCTCCGTCGCCGTGAGTTCGGCGCGGATGCCCGAATCCTCCAATACCACTTCATAGAATCCCGACTCGGCCTTCTCCGACTCGGCAACCTTACGCGAGCGGTATCCCGAAGCGGGATCGGCTTCGCTGCCCGCATCCAAACGGCGTTCGCCCGTCTGCGGCACGATGAGTATATCGCCCAGATCGGAGTGGCCCGTACCGTTCAGGTGGGTATGGCTGAAGCCCAAGATTGTCGGGTCGTCGTGCTGGTACCCCGCGCAATAGCGGTAGACATCCTTTTGGTACTCGCCGTCGATGTTGTGCGGCGTGTCGGACGTGTCGGGACTGAGCTGCACCGCGCCGTGCGGCACGCAGGCGCCCGGAAAGGTGTGTCCCATCTTGACGGTCCCGATGAACGGGTCGACATACGACGCAGGCTGCTTCTGCGAATACGAATCGACTGCGAACATGGCGGCTAACGATAAAAACAGATATTTTCGGTTGAACATAATTATAAAAAGGGGGATCGGACACCCGTCCGGTATATAAGGATTAAACATTCACTCTCTTCCGCCCTTTGCGGGAAAGGCGCGGATTACGGCATTTCAAAATTACGGCAATCGCACATAATTGCCAAATATTTTTCGACCCGCCGCAGCTTCGCGCAGGGTTCGGCGCGCGGGGTCGGAACAGCCTCTCGGCCCCGCGCCGAACCGCATTGCGGTTTTACTCCTCCTTGACGCCCCAGTCGTAATTCTGGACCATCAGCGGATTACGACGCACGTCGGCGTCGGGAATCGGCATCAGGTAATGACGAGGCTGGAAATAACGCGTCTGAAAACCTACCTTCTTGAAGAAGTTCGGAGCGTCCTCGCGATAGTTCAGACCGTGGAGGTCGCCGCCTTCGCCGCCCTTGTGATACGAGGGATAGATCCAGTCGTCACCCACGGCCATGTCGGCCACCTTCCAGCGGCGCACGTCGAAGAAACGCGCCGACTCGAAGCAAAGCTCCACCAGACGCTCGCGACGAACGAGGTTCACCACATCGTAGCCGCGGCTCACGTAATCCACACGGTCGAAACCGTTGTCGTCCTTGCCGGTGCCGTATTCGGGAACGCCTGCGCGGGCGCGGATCTTGTTGACGTACTCGATGGCGCCTTTGGTGTCGCCGCACTCGGCCAGAGCCTCGGCGTAGCTCAGATATACCTCGCCCAGACGCATGTTGCCCGAGTAGTGGTTGTCGCGACCCTCCTCGCGGTTCGAACGAGCGCACTTGCGCATGCCGTAACCCGTGTAGGGGGCGTCGTGGCCCATCTTCTGGTTACCCGAGTTGCCGTTGTAGTAGAGCTCGGTGGTCAAAGCTCCCGCCGTGGTCTCGGTGTTAAGCCAAGTCGATCCGTTGTAGGTGACGCACACATAGAAACGAGGCTCGCGGTGCGCCCACTGCTTCAGCGTGAGGTTCGAGTTCTTCTTGAAGTAGTTGCGGGTGGGAACGACGGGGTCGTTGAAATCCTCCTCCGAACCGAACATGTCGGCCGAGGGAACGGTGTTGATACCGTACTCCACCTTCTGGTAGTCGGGGTCGTCGACGATACGCAGACCCTTGTCGGTGAAGAACATGTCGACCATCTCCTGACTGGTGCCCAAGCCCAGACCGCCTCGCAGCGAACCCACGTCGGTCTGACGGTGGCCCGGGGTGATGGCATAGTTCAACTCGCCGTGCCATACTTCGCGAACGAAGATGTTCTCCTTGCTGTCGAGGTAGCAGCCCGTCGTGATCTGACGATACGACTCATAGAAGTCTGTCTTGCCGTCGGCGGTCTTCACCACGTGCAGATCGTAATAAGCGGGCACGAACTCGTCGAGGAACTCCTTGAACGCGTCGCGGGCTTTCTCCCACTTGGTGCGGTCCTCCGTCTGAGGGAACAAATTCGTGCCGTCGGGATTCACTACCTTGGCATACATCGTATTGCCGTTGTAGAGCGGGCTGGCGGCATAGAGCAACGCCTTGGCTTTGTAGGCCTTGCAGGCTCCGCGGTCGATACGGCCGTAGTTGGCGCCCGTGTAGCGGGCGGGCAGATCCTTGGCTGCTGCATCGAACTCGTCGACGATGAATTTTATACACTCGTCCACGGTGTTGCGCGCGCGAAGCAGCGAACCGAGCTCGGCATCCGTGTCGACAGGATCCTCGCCGAGGATCACGATGGGACCGTAGCAACGGAATATGTTCCAGTAGTAGTATGCGCGCATCGCGCGGGCCTGAGCTTTCCACACTACTTTCTCCGATTCGGTAAGCTCGGGGTTGCTGTCGACGTTCTGAATGAAGATCGACGCCTTATTGATGCCCTGATAGTAGTGGTCGTACCAGAAAGTCACGTAGTTCGACGACGCCGAGGTCTGGTTCAGATTCCACTTGTGAGAATTATGCCAGTCCCAGCTCCAGTTGGCCTCGATCGATCCCGCCATCCAGATGCCGCCGTAACGGTCCGCATAGCTGGTGTAGAAGCGCTCGCCCGTATTGTCGTCGGGAGCATAGGAATAGATGTTGTTGAGGAACTGCTCTGTCTTCTGACGGTTCGAGAAAGTATCCTTCAGGTCGAACTGCACGCCGGGCATCTCCTCGAAGAAGTCGCACCCGACCAAACCGATGGTCATCGAGAGAGCAAGTACGCTTATAAATATCTTTTTCATAAGTTATCTTAAATTTAAGGTTAGAAGCTGAATCTTACACCGATCGAGTAGCTCGAAGTATTGGGGTAGCTCGTACCGTTGTTGGTGTTGAGCTCGGGATCCCACAGTTTGAATTCCGAAATGGTGAACAGGTTGGTACCCATCACGTAAATCGAAGCGTCCTTCAGGAAGCACTTGTTCATCCAACGCTCGGGCAGCTTGTACGACAGCGTGAGGTGCTTCAGACGCAGGAAGCCCACATCCTTCTGCCACCACGTGCTGGTCTGGGTGTTGTTCGTGTTAGACTCGCCCGTGTAGGTCAGACGGGGATAGAATACGTCGGTGTTGGTCGGGTTTTCGGGATTCCAACGGTCGCCGATGTTGCTGTAGAGGTTATCCAGACCGTTCTGGCCCGAGAAGGGATGTATCGAACGTCCGGCCAGACAGCGGTCGGCTTTGGCGATGCCTTGGAACAGCGCGCTGATCGAGAAGTTGCGAACCTGCAAGTCGAAACCGAAGCCGTAATAGATCTGCGGCACGTCGCCCTGACCGATGAGCGTGCGGTCGTTCTCGTCGATACGGCCGTCGCCGTTGAGGTCGCGATACTTGATGTCGCCCGGGTAGAGTTTGCCGAACTGCTCGACGCCGTAATCGTCGATATCCTGCTGGCTCGTGAACAGACCGTCGGCGATGTAGCCCCAACGACCGTTGACGTTGGTGCCGCGAGTCTCGAGCCACGGATATGCGGGCGCGGGAGAGTCGTCCTCGACGATGGTATCCTTGTTCCAAGTGAAGTTACCGCGAACGGTCAGGAACACGTCCTTGCCGATGGGCTGCGTATACTGCAACTGGGCGTCGAGACCCTTGTTGTCCACAATACCGAGGTTGGCATAGGGATTCTCCACGAAACCGGCGTACTCGGGGATGATGCGGCGACGCAGGAAGATATTGTCGCGATGCTCCTTGAACAGGTCGACGGTCAACGTCAGGCGATCCTTCAGGAAGTTGATGTCGATACCGAGGTCCTGCTTGCGCGAGCGCGACCACGTCACGTTCACACCGTACTTGAGGATGCTCCAGCCGCTGGTCAGGCCGTACGACTCGCCGAAACGGTTACCGTATATGCCGTCAGAACCCATGACGCCCTGATACATGAAACGGCGGTCGGTGGTGGTGTCGCTACCTACCCAACCCAGCGTGTAACGGAACTTGAGGTACGAGATGGGATTCTCGTGGCCCCAGAACGACTCGTTCGAAACGACCCATCCCAAACCTACCGCGGGGAAAGTACCGTAACGCTTGTCGGGCGAGAAGTTCTCCGAGCCGTTGATACCGATGTTACCCTCGATCAGGTAGCGGTCGTCGTACGAGTAGGTCAGACGGGCCGCATAACCCTTGTTCTTGTAAGGGAGCGATCCTACCTTGTCGCCCGTGGTCAGGTCGCGATAAACCTTCTGGTTGTAGAGCAACAGACCTCCCACGCGATGCTTGCCGAAAGCGCGGTCGTAATTGAGCGACGCCTCGAAGTAGGTGGTGCGGTTCGCGCCCGAGCCCTGACTGAAATCGAGAGCTTGGTTACCCTGACGCACGCGCGTCTTGCGGTAGTTGCCCTCGTCGTCGAACATGGTGTCCTCGCGCCAAAGTCCCGTGGCGGGATCCTTCGAGCCTGCGAAGTAGAACATGTCGTCCCAGCGGCTGTACTTGAGCGTACGCGAGTTGTAGGCGTCGAACGCCAACAGCGCCGAGATGTTGAAGCCTTCGCTCCACTTGGCGAAGCCCAGATCCTGCGTCACGCGGATGTTCGAGTTGAGCGTATTCTTGAACTCCTGATAGTAACCGCGCTGCGCGAGGTCCATATAGGGGTTACGCATGTCGCCGTTGGGGCTGATACCCGACAACGTGCCGTCGGGCATGGTCTTGGGCAGATAAACGGGGTTGATCTCCATCGAAGACGAGAAGAGCGACGCCGCGCTCTGCTGCGGATAGTGGCCCGCCGAGAGGTAACCGTTGAAACCGACGTCGACGGTCGTGGTCTTGGTGGGTTTCAGATTCACGTTCGAGGTAAAGTTGTATCGATCGTAATTCATTTCGGTGTTGTAATTCTCCAGCTCGAAATTGCGGGTCATACCCACCTCGTTGTAGTAGCTCAACGACACATAGTAGTTCGCGCTGGGCAGACCGCCTCGGATGCTGACGTTGGCGCGGCGGTTGTGGCCCCAATCCTTGAAGATCTCCTTCATCCAGTTCACTGCGGGATAGAGATACTCGTTGTACATTCTGGGGTTGTCGTTCTCCGCCAGACCGTGGGCCTTCTTCGTAGCCTCGATGTACTCGGGCGTGTAGAGCGGCGCCGAACCCGGATAGGCGTTGGCGTAAGCCTCGTTGGCGACGGCCATATAAGTATAGGCGTCGGCCATCTTGGGCACGTTGGTCATGCGCGTGAAGCTCTCGTAATAGTCGAAAGAGATCGACGGCTTGCCCACCTTACCGGGCTTGGTCTTGATGATGATAACGCCGTTGGCGCCTCGCACGCCGTAAACCGCGGTAGCCGAAGCGTCCTTCAACACGGTGAACGACTCGATATCCTCGGGGTCGATGTTGTTGAAGCTGCGCTCCACGCCGTCCACGAGAATAAGAGGCTTCGAGTTCTGGCCCGCAAGGGTCGAGATACCGCGGATCCAGATATCCGAATCGTCGTGACCCGGCTCGCCGCTGCGCTGAACCGAAACGACGCCCGCGATACGGCCCGAGATGGCCGACGACAGGTTACCCGTCGGGATCTTGATATCCTCGGCGCGCAGAGCCGACTGTGCTCCCACAACCGACACCTTACGCTGGCGGCCGTAACCCACCACCACGAGTTCGTCGAGCGTCGACACGTCCTCGACGAGCACCACATCGATCACGTGCTGCGCGCCCACGCGTATCTCCTGCGGCTTGAAGCCGAGGAACGAAAACTCGAGGACCGCATTGGCGTTCTTCAATTTGAGCGTGTACTGACCGTTCGCATCGGTGATGACGGCATTGTTGGTACCCACCTCCATAACGGTAGCGCCGGCCATAAACTGGCCCTTCTCGTTCGAGACACGGCCCGTTATGGTCGCATCCTGAGCGTAGGCGGCATGAATGCCTACGAGCAGAGCAAACAGTAAACATAATGGCATGGCAAAATGTTTAACCTTGTTGAACCATTTCCTCATAAATTTCAGGTTTAGTTAATGAATTAAAAGATTAGGTTTCGATTGTAAAATTACCTCCGAATCACCCGCGGCGTGTGCCCGATCGCGCCAATCTTTCGGGAATTTCGAGCACGTCCGAACAGGGCACACGTTCGACAAATTATTTAATAACCTACAGCATGATTTACAGATAGATAAACCCCGACCGCAACCTGCCGTGCACCGCGTTTGCGGTAAAAGAGTGCACATTTCGACAGCCTGCAACACACCCGAAAAGCGGACTGGCGCGGGGAACCGTCACTCCGACGGGGTCGCCGACGCCCCGCCGCGCGCATTGCGCCAATCGCTGGGGGTGGTTCCGTATTTGGCGGCGAACTCGCGATAGAGATAGGAGCGGCTGGTGATGCCGATCCGATCCATCACCTCGCGGATGGGCATGTCGGTCTCGACCAGAAGCGATGCAGCCTTTTCGAGTCTGTAATTCTTGATGAACAGAGCGGGCGGACAGTTCGACACCTCCTTGAAACGGCGGTAGAACTGCCGCGGGCTCATAGCCAGCTTGTCGGCGATGAACGAGGTTCCGAAATCCTCGCTCTCGATGTTCTCCTCGATCACGACGACCATACGGCGGATGAAATCGATCTGCTCGCCCGTCGTGCACGTGAACAGATCGGCCAGATCGGGCGAGAGACCGTCGATGCGCGCCTGCTTGGAGTCGGAGGCGACACGGCCGTAGACGGCTTTATGCATAATCTCGCGCAGATAGACTATATCGTACGGCAACACCGCGTAAGCGTCGGCGCACAGCACCATCTTGCGGCGGACCGAATAGGGAACTTTCCACGACAACAGCGGAATGAAGGCGGTGCGTGTCGGCAACGTCCTGTTGCGGTCGACCAACTCCATGAAAGCGTCGCCCGCATCGGCGTACATCGCCATGTCGACCACGAAAGCTACGGGTTGCGTATGCGCCATGAACTCCACCGCCCGACGGATGCTCGGCACCCGACGCACGACATAGCCCGACGAGAGCAATTCGCTCACGAACCAATACATCTCGTCGCGATCCTCCAACATCAAAACGATCTTGCGCTCATCGCCCTTCTCCTCGCACGGGGCGGCCGCGAACGTCAGGCTGAACTCCGACCGATCCTCGGCGTACGACATCTCGGGCGCCAGCTGCTCCAAAGCCTGCGCGACGAAACCTCTCAACGCACCTACCTCGAACGCCGTGTCGTCGCCGCGACCCGTCGCGAACGGCAGCGGAGCCTTATCGTCCGTCAGGCTGTCGCGAAGATGCCGCACCACGCTCCCCTTCGAGCTGCGGAACACGAGCGTCAACCTCCCGTCCGCCGCCGTGGCCGCAACGCCGCAGCGTTTGGCGCCCGCAGCGAAAAGATAGGCATACACGAAAAGCATCCGAAAGGCATTCTTATAGAGCGGGAATTCGAGGTCGGCGGGAATGGTCGCTTCCAAGCCGCTCAGATCGACGCCGCGGTCGGCCAGCAACGCAATCGCCTCGTCGGAGATCTCCTTAACGGAGACGCTCCCCGCAACGGTAAAATGCAGGTCTGCGGGAGGGGGGGGGATTTTTCGATTCTCCGAACGGCCGAACAGACCATAAGGCCACAGCAACGACACTACGATCTCGCGCACCCGATCCACCGCCCGCGACTGTCGGTCGGCGGTCAGATTCTCGCTCCGCAGCGACTCGCAGATACGGTAAACGGCGGTCAGTCCCGCGACGGACTCGCGGTCGCGCACGGCCGCCGCCGTCTGCGGAGCCAACTTGCCCGCATGCTCGTAACGCCGCAATCTCCCGAGCAAATGACGTCGACGGCCCGCGCGGCGGAACAGCACGACGGCCGCCGACGCCGTCGCAACGACGAGCGCGACGAACGCCATGCGTGCCCCGAAAGTCTGGTACCACAGCGGCAAGACACGCACGGGAATGACGAGACTCTTGAAATCGGTATCGAAGATATCCTTGCGGTAGCGTATCTTGAAACGATAATTGCCCACGGGCAGATCGCGATAGAAGGCCTCGGACGACGACCCGAAACGCGACCACTCCTTGTCGTGCCCCTCCAGCATCCACGAATATTCGATACGCGATCCCGAAATGTAGTCGGGCACGGCGAACTTCAACGCGACTTCCTCGTCCGTGTAGCGGAAACGCAGCTCGCCCGAGGCATGGAAATCGGAGAGGTCGGCCGCCGCGCGCCCGAACGACACGCCGCGCAGCAGGATATCGGGATAATATTCGTGTCCGACCGAACCTCCGCGATCGACGTACAGCAATCCGTCGACTCCGCCGAAAAACAGTCGTCCCGTGTAGGGACATCGGTAATAGGCGTCGTCGCAGAACTCGCCGATCTGCACGCCGCCGCTATAATAATAGGTATGCGACGATACGGTCGCGGGATTGTACTTTATAAGGCCCTTGTTGGTGCTGAGCCACAGACAGCCGTCGGCGTCCTCGCCTATGCCGTGGATCATGTCGTTCAACAGCCCCTCCTCGCGACCCACATAACGCGCCTCGACCACCTTTCGGCCGTCGAACCGCAACGACACCATGCCCGCCGTGGTACCCGCCAGAAGCGCGCCGTCGCACGTGCGGGCTATGCACAGCACGTCGTCCACGGGACGGTCGAGCAGCTCGCGGAGCGAATATACATAGTAGTTGCACGTCGCCGTCTCGAAACGCACCAATCCCCGCTCGCGGCTCCCTAACCATAGCACCGAATCGCCCTCGGAGATCATGGAGAAGAAGGTGTTGAGCTCCTGCTGCTCATGGAAAAATCGGAATTGCCGACGATCCTTGACCCGCAGGCGGCCGTTCGAACGGTCGAGCGTCAGCCTATGCAGACCGCCGCGCGCCGCCGCGACATAGAGCGTGGTGTCATCGGCTTCGTGGAACGCGTGCACCTCCTCGATTTGCGGCCCCGAGGGCAGCTCCAACCGACACAGCCGAGTGTCGTCGTTCATGCGGTAGTAGATACCCGAGGGTCCCGACCCGATCCAAAAGCCATCCATGAAGCGGCTCTGCTTGAGCGAAAAAACCTGAAACTCGGTATTTTCGCGGACATAATTCCTCGCCGATTGCCGCGACTCGGCATAATATACCGACGTCTTGTCGGGATCCATCCCCTCGGCATAATCGCGGATGTGGATCAACCCGTCGCCCTTGGTGCCGACCCACAGACCGCCGTCGCTGTCGGTCATGACGGAGCGGACCTGACGCGTGAAGTTGGGCGAGAGCCGTTGCATCATCAGATTCGTGGCTATCGTGTGCCGCTTGGCATACATCATAGCGCCGCGGCCGTCCACGCCGATCCAGAGGGCGCCCTGCTCGGCATCCTTGCAGAGGCAGAAGATTCGCAGATTGCGGTCGATGATCTCCTCGCCGTAAGCGGCGGTGGCGTTGAGACGCACCAGTCCGTTGGTGCGGAAAGCTATCACGAAGTCCTCGTAAAACGGCACGATGCCCACGATGGGACCATAACGCGCCAGCAACGAATCGATATTGCGGATAAATACCTTGGTTTGCCGCCAGACGTCGTATATGTATAGGTTCTTGTCCGAATCGATGAAGCAGAACGACGTGTCGTCGTGGTAGAAAAGAGACTCGACGGGTTTATGGTGGAACCGCTGTTTGGATACGGTCGGCGTCGCAGGGCCTGCCTCGCGGTCGAAGCCGTCGACAGCTATTTTGTAGAGGTCGCCCGCGTCGGAGTCGGGGAATAGCCACAACTCGCCGTCGCGGGTGACGAACGAATGCGACGCGGGGTCGCTCAAGTGCAGACCGAGCCGTTCGAGTCCCTCGAACCGCCCGCGTCGCGTATTGTAGAAACTCACGCTGTCGGTATCCACCAACCATGTATCGCCGCGCGAATCGGAGCGGAGGCAAGCATCGGGCGACACGCCGTAATTGGCCACCACAGCCCTGTCGGCGCGCGAGAAACGCACCACGCTGAATCGTGTCGAGATCCAAAGATTGTCGCCGTCGGCTTTCGCGATGCCGAAAATCACGTTGTTGCCCAGCGACTGCGACCGAGCCTGCGAGAAGTCGGTGCGGAACGTCTCCATCTGCTTGCCGTCGAAGCAGTTCACGCCGTCGTAAGTGCCGAACCACATCAATTCCGAATCGTCCTTGTAGATACATATCACCGAGCTGTGCGACAACCCCTGCCGCTGGTCGACCTCCGAGAAGATGTAATCATCGCGGCCCGAGGAGGGAGCGGCATACGTACGTCGCGCCGCGGCGAGAAGCAACGCCGAAAGCAGACAGACGATATAAATATGACGGTGTTTCTTCAAATCATGTAACGGGTTGGCAGGAGCGGCCGCAGGAGCGACGGGCATTCGATATTCCGACAAAAAGCAGACAACGATTCACCCTCTATTCAGACTCATACGACTTTCCCGAGCATAAAAATAGCAATTTTTCGCCGTTCGGCAAAAGATTACGTCGAATTTCGTCCGCAAAACGGCAAAAAACCCGCGCAACGAACATTGTGCGGGCTTCGCATGGCAGTTACGGCGACGGCGGCTACCACCCCATCTCGCGGGCGTACTCGATGCAGCGGTTGAGCGTGTCGGTATATCGGCGCGTACGGCTCAGCTCCTCTACAGCGCGGTCGAGAAAATCGGGCGCCGACGCGTATTCGCGATCGAAATATTTATTCAGGCAGAAATCGCGCAGCAGGTAATATTTCGAATACTCGTCCTCGGGATCGCACCCGCGCGGCATGCGTTTGTAGGCCGTCTGCCAGTCGAAGTCGAATCCCGCGGCGGCTTTCACCGCCGACTCGAACGCCTCGCCGTCGGTCATGATCTCCTCGCGTACGCTGCGCAGAACGCCCGCGGGCTGGGGATAGAGGCCCGAACAGAGGAGATAGGTATTCGTCGCAGGCTCGATATGCAGATAGTACCCCGCATTGCCCGACTTTTTGCCGCGCGGGCACGCGAAGACACCCATATATGTCTTGTACGGACTCTTGTCGGCGCTGAACCGCGTATCGCGATAGATACGGTAAGTGGCGTCCTTGAGGGCGAGTCCCGCCACCGAGGGGTCGAACGTCGCCACGGCAGCGAGATAACGCTCGGCGAACTCGTCGAAGCGACGCTTGGCCTCGACATAGCGGTCGCGATGCGCTTCGAACCAGTCGCGGTCGTTGTTGCGCGCCAGATCGTCGAGGAATTCGATTACGGTTTTCATACTATCGGATCTTTAATACAGACAACAAAGTTATAAAATCGAGTTCAATAATATCGAATCCGAATGTCATTTTATTAAAGGCGAGGTTAATATTATTCAAATTCACATGCGTCAGCCAATTCCGCGTCATTTTTTGCTGTCGCGTGTGAATTAGATACGACTCGCAGAGTCGTGCGGGCCGCAGCCTCTACCCCGCGGAGGCCCGCTATTCGCATTCGCTCATTGCGCGAGCCCCGCAGGCTGCTGCCCGAATTCCTGAAAAAATATACGTTACCTTTTGCGCGGCCAAAAGGTAACGCCAAAAGCCGCCGCGGTGAAACGATTTCGGGGTCGGTCTTGCGCCTTCGCTAAATCGGATGCTTCGCATTTTTGAGGATCAAAAAGTCTCCGATTTTTTACGCTCCGTCGCCGCGACCGCCCTTAATCCGAAATCGTTCCTGCCGCGGGATAGGCTGACGCATGTGAATTATGCGGTTCGAAGA
>CAJUMU010000007.1 GCA_910587675.1 uncultured Alistipes sp.
TACAATCGCAATGGCTCCAATATAATATTGGAAAGCGTAACAACGGCAGGAGGTAGAACGTATAAAACAAGCAGCGGATACGAGGCACGATACTTCATTGCGGACCATCTTGGAAGCACTCGTTTAGCGACTAATTCAAGCGGCAACGTCCTCGAACAGAATGACTACATGCCCTACGGAGAACGCCACACTAATTCCGCTTTGGTAGCTTCGACAAACCCGTATCTTTACAACGGAAAAGAGTCTCAAAAAGACTTTGGAATTAACTATATTGACTCTGAGGCAAGATTCCAAAGACTCGATGGCGCATTTAATTCCATAGATCCCTTGTGTGAAAAATATTATTATGTTTCTCCGTACGCATACTGTGCTGCGAATCCAATAAGTCGAATTGATACAAATGGGCACAAATGGGTAGACGCCAATGGAAATGTAATGTGGTCTAACGGGAAATGGAATATGAACGCCAGTAGGGATGCAATGAGACTCGGCGTCGCTATGAGATCTTCACCAACAGGATTAGCCGTATTTAATCAAATCGCCAACAGTCCTACTCTTGTAAAGATTGAAATAAGTCCTGAAATTATGATACGGGGAAATTCATTAATCCGAGGCGAGTTTATTCCAGATAGTGGACTGGTTATCATTGACGAATCAAACCAAATGCATGCAAAAAGCGGAAAAATAATAATATACGAAGGTTCAATTGAAGCTGAAATCTCTGAAAAAATACAGACAAACGACGAAACCATCAAACTAATAAAAACGCTTCCGACTGATACTGCAAAAGATACAGCAATAGGATCCGTAGGCGTTCATGAAGGAACTCATTTAACCCCAGATAATATATCCTTACAAAAAGAAAACAAAGATGCGGTCAAAGCTGGATTACCTCGAATACACGATATCGAAATAGATCCAATACGCATGCAAAACAATTACTTGAAAGAAGAATTAAAACGTTTAAATAAATTATCGAAATGAAAATCTTCTTATTAAACTTTCTCATGTTTTGTTTTACAAGCGATGGACTTGCACAAAAGGCTGATACAAATAATATATGGGAAATAATAAATACATTTTTTGTAACAATTGGGAAAGCGACCGATGATGATCATGTATATCCATATAAAGACAGCAATTATTTAGTTTTACCATGTTACATAATAGCTCCAGACGGAGACATAATTAAAGATCCCAAATACAATATACCAATTAATGATAAATTGCATATATATGAATTCGGAGATTGGGCACCACATGAGCCTGCATATTATCTTTTAGTTAAAGATGGAACTACATACATCATAAATACCAGAACAGGATTTCGAGAAAGTATCGTTCAGTGTATTGAATCTTTTGATAGATTAAACTTGGAATACGACGAAATGAAACAAATAATTCGATCTGTAGTTCAGGAATATGATGCAACCGATCCTCTACCTAAAATTGAAACAAATTGAATTTGCACAAGGCTAAATATTGTATTTCCAACAATTAGATAATATATTAACACAATAAGATTCTGAATATATACAGAATCTTATTGTGTTTTAATTGGAGTCAGTGATTTTTTGGTAAATTAATATAATTTCCTTAACTTGCAGACAACAATACACAAGGCTCCACCGTGAAAGCAACCTACACATATCTCACCGACGGTACTAAAATAAAGGCTGTCAATGCTTTAGGCACAGATTTCGATTACATAGGCTCGTTCAAATATAATCGCAGCAATTCCAATATTACATTGGAAAGCGTTGCTTCAGCAGGAGGTAGAACGTATAAAACAAGCAGCGGATCGAGGCTCGGTATTTCATTGCGGACCACCTCGGAAGCACTCGTTTAGCGACTAATTCAAGCGGCAACGTCCTCGAACAAAATGACTACATGCCGTACGGAGAACGTCATTCGAATTCCGCTTTGGCAGCCTCTACGAACACGTATCTTTATAACGGCAAAGAATCGCAAAAAGATTTCGGAATTAACTACATCGATTCCGAAGCTCGATTCCAACATTAGAACGGAACCGTTTAATACAAAGGATAATAATCCGCTCTATATAAAGGCAGACTAACCATAACGGTTAAAGTCTGCCTTTTTACGATTCACCGTCATTTCATAGGATCGACGGAACTCGCTACACTTCGATCGGCTCTTTCTCTTTTTCCGCGGCGTTTCCGACCTTACCGACGCAGTCTATCGAAACATGTTGCTTTTTATTCGGTCTGTCAGCCGCTTTAGGTTGCGTTTCGGATGTGCACATGTCGCTCTCCGTTTCTATTTTTGCATTTGCTTCGGACAACAGTCCCAACTTCTTGCGGATACGATGATGCTTCACGTAAAGGCTGTTGAGATTGTTCAGAGAGAAGATAATGCAAAGTTCCCTCGGCGAGAACCCCTCCTGCAACAGCTGGTACAGCAATCTGTCGTCTTCGCCGATCTTCAGTTCGGGACGGCAAGCCTCCGTTTGCTTACGCTCGATAATGCCATACAACAACAGTTTCTTTGCCGACATTTCCTGCTTCAACCGAGCCGACAACAATTCGTGGTTATTACCGTACGTATACACCGTATCTATCAATATATGGATGTAGTCGAGTCTTTCCTGCGCTTCACGCCGCAATTTGTCGCCGTACAGCTTACGTTCACGAAGCACGACGAATATTATTATCGATATCAACAATATATCTATTATAAGTATTATCATCTGGGCAGTATTTTGGGATCATGAATATCATAAACGATTATCGGCCTTACCTCGTTTTACCCGCGGTCGGACATCGAAATATTATATCACGGGGCTCGGGAACGTGTCAGCATAGGCGAATTATTTATTGAAAGTTAGCGATTATTATTCGCACAGATCAACACCCTCCAATACCCATATGATTGATTTACAGCAAGTTGATATTACAAAATATAAAAGTAAGATTATTTTCGATTATTGACACTTATAATCAGCGATTTACCATTGTCGTGTAAGGTTGGATTTTGGCGAATTCATGCGAATCGAGCTGCTTTCGGAGCATAAATTTGTAACAACTAACCCTTTTATCAAATGAATGCTTCAATCATCGATTTTCGCTCCCGCAGCCTTCGCGCATTTTCACTTTCGGAGCTTTTGGTGGTGCTGGTCATCGTCGGCATACTGGTTCTTATCGCCCTGCCGAATCTCATGCCTTTGATCTCGCGGGCCAAAGCCTCCGAGGCGCAACAGCAACTCACCTATCTGCACACGTTGCAGAAGTCTCATTTCTATACCTACTCGCGCTATTCGTCGTCGACGGAGGAGCTCGGATTCGAACAGTCGACGTTGGTCACCGACGGCGGCGGCGCCAACTACCTTATCGAGATCGCGGAGGCGTCGGAGCATGGTTTCCGCGCCACGGCGACCGCAGTCGTTGATTTCGACGGCGACGGCGTCTACAACGTATGGGAGATCGACGAGCAGAAACATCTGCGCGAAACCGTAAAAGACTGACTACCATGTCGATCTCAGCCTTCATATGGTTCGCACCCGCCGCGGCGTCGCTGCCGATAGTCGTCTCGGATTTCCGCAGACGTCGGGTGTCGGTAACATGGCTCGCGGCGCTATTCGTCGCCTCGGTCTTCGCCTCCGCATATTCCGAATCGTTGCGGGCGGCAATGACGCATCTTCTGTACGGCTGCACACTCGCCGCGCTGCTCATGCTATGCCTCGCGGGGTATCTGAAACTGCGTTACCGACGCGTTCGCCTCGGCACGGCATTCGGCGCAGGCGACCTCTGCCACATCATCGCCCTGAGCCCGCTGTTCCCGCCCACCGACTTGTTGAAACTGCTCGTCGCGGCGGCGGCGATATCGCTGGCGTGGTATCGAATCCTTAACCGCGGACGGCGCAGCACGATACCATTTGCGGGAATGATCGGCATAACCCTTATATGCGTAACCGTAATTCGTTTCTGCATGCTATGTCTGTAATCGAACATATACCTACCGAGATAGTGCAACTTCTCTCGGCCGCCGACGCCGCGGCTTATCGACTCGTGCCTTGCGGCCGCGACGGCGATCTGGTACGGTTTTACGGCTGCGACACGAAAGACTACACCGACGCGAGCGAAGAGCTGGAGGTGTTGTACGGCTGGCAGACAGCCGTCGAACCGATTGCCGAAGAGGATCTGCAACGTCTGCTGCTGCGGTATTACCGCACGGAGCGGGCGGGCGCAACAACGTGTCGCACGGCCGAGACCGATTCGGGACAGAGTTTTTTATACTCGCTCATCGGCGAGGCGCTTAGCGACTGCGCCAGCGACATACATATCGAGTGTTACAAGGATCGTTGCCGCATACGCCTGCGAATCGACGGCCGACTGACGGAACGTTACGTCGTCGAGAAGCAACGTTACGCGCCTCTTATCAATCAAATCAAGATACTCTCCGACCTCGACATATCCGAAAAACGTCTGCCGCAGGACGGCCGTATCGGTTACGACCGCGACGGAGCGAAGTTCGACGTGCGCGTGTCGGTGTTGCCTACCATTTACGGCGAAAAGGTCGTAATGCGACTTCTGACGAGGCAGACCGAACTGCTGGAACTTCGCAACCTCGGCTTCACGCCCCGTCAGTATGAAGATTATTGCCGAGCCGTGCGCCGCCCGTTCGGAATGATTCTGATATGCGGTCCGACGGGTTCGGGCAAGAGCACGACGCTCTACGCCACGCTCCGACGTCTGAACGCCTCGACGGATAATATCCTCACCATCGAAGACCCCGTGGAGTACACGCTCGAAGGCGTGAATCAAGTACAGCTTAAAGAGGAGATCGGGCTCACGTTCGGCAGCGCGCTGCGCACGTTTCTGCGTCAGGATCCCGACATTATAATGCTCGGCGAGGTACGCGATCCCGACACGGCGCAGATGGCCGTACGCTCGGCTCTCACGGGGCATCTGCTCTTCTCGACCATACACACCAACACGGCGTGGGGAGCCGTGGCCCGCCTCGCGGACATGGGCGTGCATCCGTATTTGATCGCAGATACGCTGGTCATGACCGTGGCGCAGCGGCTCGTGCGACTGTTGTGCCCGCACTGCAAGCGGCGGGCGGCTGCGAGCGCGCCTCGCGATATCGAGGCCGACGTATATTTCGAGGCCGTCGGCTGCGAGCGATGTTACTATACGGGCTATGCGGGACGTCGGGCAATATACGAGGTGATCCCCTTGGACGACGAACTGGCCGCGGCGGCGCGGGCAGGAGACACGGAGATAGCGCGACTGCTCGCCGAACGCGGCATAACGTCGCTTCGCGATGCGGTCATCGACCTTTTCCGACGGGGCGAGACTTCGCTCGACGAATTGATTCCGATGCTTAACAGCCGATGATATGAAAAGATTACTGTTTTTAATGCTGCTCTGCGCAGCGTCGGCCGCGGCCGAGATTCCGACAAGGTCGTCGGGCTCCGCAACCATGCAGGAACGTTCCGACACTCTGCGCATCGACGGATTGGAGGACAGACTGTCGGCCCTCGTCGAGCGCGATCCTCGGTTCGGGCAGGAGGTGGACGTCACATCGGGTCGGTTGTCCGTGGGAGAGCTGCTGCGAAATATCGCGCGGGCGAGCGGCGTCAATCTGAGCGTCCGCAGCGTCGACCAGACACCCGTTACATGCAATTTCACCCGTACCCGCGTGGATGATCTGCTGCGATTCCTGTGTCTCGAATATCGGCTCGACATCGAAGTTACGGGCAACATAGTATCGGTCTTTCCCGCCGCCGCGCCCGAGGATCCCGCGCCCGATCCCGACATCGTTTTCGAGGCCCGCGACACGTCGCTGTCATTCGATCTGCACGGCGAGCGGCTGATAGACGTCACGAAGAAGATAACCCGCCTCACGGGCCGCAACATAATCGTCCCGCAGACACTTTACGACCATAAAGTCTCGGGCTATGTCCGTCGCATGCCTTTTGCCGCGGCGTTGCTCACACTGGGCGAGGTGAACGGGCTCCTCGCCGAGCGAAGCTCCGACGACATCTGGAGTATCCGCGACGCACAGAGCGATAACGGCGCGCCTGTTGCCGCATCGACATACGCTCGTCGCCGCAGTTTCGACGAAAACGAACTTCGGGTAGATTCGCTCGGACGCATAACGGCGCATATCGCCCACGGCGACGCGCAGGATATCGTGCTCGATCTGTGCGAGCAGATGAATCTGAACCACTATTTCCGCACCCCCTTGAGCCTCACGGTCGGAATATGGGTAGACGATATCGATTTCGAAACACTGCTGGCGGTGCTGCTCAAAGGATCCGAATACTCGTTTTACGAACATCGCGGCATCTGGATCTTCGGCGCCGCTGCGAGCGACCGCCTCGGCTCGGCCACCGTGGTGGAGCTCGAATACCGATCGGTATCCAAGGCCGAGGAGCTTATCCCCTCGACGCTCAAAGAGGGCGTCGAGATCAAGTCGTTTCCCGACCTGAATGCCTTGATCCTCGGCGGCGACCGTCGCGACGTGTCGCGCACGGAGGCATTCCTGCGATCGATAGACCGCCCCGTACCGCTCATAACCATGGAGATCATCATCGCCGAGGTACAGCGCAGCGACATACGCGAGATGGGCATAGGCGGCGGAGTGGGATCGTCGCCCGCGACCACCTCGGGCACGCTGGGCGACGGTGTGGACATGACCTTCGGCGCAGGCGCGGTGAACAACCTGCTGCACCGAATACGCGGCACGGTGAATCTGGGACGCGTAACGCCCAACTTCTACCTCAGCCTGCATGCGCTGGAGGAAAAGGGCACCGTACGCCTGCAATCCACCCCCAAGCTCTCGACGCTCAACGGACACGAAGCGGTGCTCACCAGCGGCGAGACGCAGTATTACAAAGAGGTGCAAAACAACTATTACGGTACGCAAAACCCCATACAGTCCGAGTCTTACACGTGGAAATCCGTCGATGCCGACCTTTCGATCAAGGTCACGCCATACGTGTCGCGCGACGGGCACATAACGCTGGAGATAGAGTTCGAGCAGACGGAGTTCACGGACCGCACCGAAAAAAATGCGCCGCCCGGAACCTCCATGCGCAGTTTCAAATCCATCGTGAAGGTTCAGAACGAGGAGATGGTTCTGCTCGGAGGGCTCGACCGCAACAGTTTCGAACGCTCCTCGCGCGGCATACCGTTTCTTGCGCGGGTACCCGTCATAAAGTGGTTCTTCGGGAAAGAGAAGCGCAACAAGATAGAACGCTCGCTCAACATATTCATCAAACCGACGGTAATAGAATAAGAACGATACAGCCATGAAACCGTTTCCTCCGATACTGTTCCTCACGGCCGAGTACGACGCCTCGGGCCGATACTCATTGTCCGCCCGCCGACAGAACGGCGAAGAGGTCGTCGGGGCGTGGACTCCGCTTGTTCGCAGCCATATCGTCGCAGTGGTAGTATGCGGCCACGGAGTCATCACGAAACCTTCCGACGGCGATATAGCCCGACGGGTCGAGGCCGACGAGGATACGTTCTTGAGCAGCCGCTCGGGAGACGACGTCTCGTTTTTCCGCCGCGAACGCATGTCGTCGCTCGAATCCGATCTTGCCCTCCGCGGGATCGTTCCCGCGGACCGCTTCTGCACGGCCAAGGCCGCCGATATGCCCGCCGCGGCCGCGATATATGCCGAGCGCGTACGCACCGCGACGAGCCCTCGGCGACTGTTGCGGCCCTCCGACACGAGTTCGGCGGTATTGCAGGCCTGCACGAGGCGCATATATATTCCCGTTCTCTGCGTGTGGCTGTCGCTGCTGTCGGCCAATGCTTTTATCTCCGCGAAACTGAACTCCGAGCGGGAGCGGCTTCGCGGCGAACTCTCGGCGCGCGAACACCGCGAAAGCCGACGCACGGCAGACAACGAGAGCGAACGGTCCTTGATCCGCGCCTTCTCCGAGCGTCCGAGCGTTCCGCGTGCCGTCGTCTGCGACCGCATAGCCGCCGCAGTGCCCGAACCTATACGTCTGCGTTCGATCGGTGTGGAACCGCCCGTCAAACGTTTCGAGGCGGGCAAACCGCTGTTGCGTCGCGAGAACAACGTTACCGTAATCGGATCGGCGCCATCGTCGGCCGCGGTATCGGAGTTCGTCGCCAGACTCTCTGCAAGCGGAGTGTTCCGTTCGGTGAACCTCGCCTCCATAGAACGCGAACGCAACGCCTCGACCCTCGACTTCGAAATAGATCTCGAACCATGAAACTACCCTACCGCTATCGAGGCCTCGCGATGATGATCGCCCTGCTCATACTGCTGCCCGCCGCGGCGTGGCGTTACGCCCTACGCGATACCGTCCGCACGGCTTCGGAGTGTCTGAAGTTGCGCGCCGAGATATCCGCCCTACCCGATACGGCCGAAGACGCCGCGAGCGGATTACGCAATCGACGGGAACTGATACTCTCGGGGCTGCTTCTCGACCACATAGGACGCGACGTGCGCGTCACGGGCTACACGCCCGCGGTTACCGAACGCCGAGGGTCGCTGGCTCTGCATACGGCGGAGGTCGCTCTGACGGGAACGTTCGCCGAACTGCTGCGCATCCTCCACCGTATCGAACGCGAAGTGCCAGAATGCGCGGTGCGTTCAGCCGTATGGCGGCTCACGGAAGACCGAGCCGCGCCGAACGGGCGACTTACCCTCACGATGTACATTCAACAAATCTGCAAAACCGACAATCTATGAATAGAATACTTCTGCCTCTCATGCTCCTGCCGCTCGCAGGGTGCGAAATACTCGAAGAGGACATAACGAACCGACAGATCGAGATAACGGCTCCGACCGACGGCGCGCGAGTCGCCGCGGGCGACGTCTGTTTCGCATGGCGCGGTGTGGAGCATGCCTTGGGATACGAGTTTACCATAGTCTCGCCCTCCTTCGAGCATGCCGAACGCATCGCGGCCGACACCGTGATATACGCCGACTCCATGTCGCGTAATGTTCGTTGCACGTTATCGCTAGACCGCGGAGAATATAGGTGGCGTGTAGTGCCTTTCAACTCGGCATACACGGGAACCCCGATAACCGCCACTCTGCACGTAACCGACCCGAACGAATGAAATCGCGCCTCACCACATACATGTTGCTTGCCGCCGCAATCGCCGTATGGGGAGCCATAGCGTGGAAACTGCTCTCTCCCAATGATGATATTCATCCTGCCGCGCCGCACGCGGAGGCGGACGATACCGAATGCGAACCCGTCGCCGACACCCTTTTCGCCGACTATCCCGACCCGTTTCTGAAAACGTCGACGCCGCAAACCGTAACGCCCGCGAAACCCATGCGCGCATTACCCGAACGTCGCCATGCGGCGCGTTCGGCAAATCGTGAAAACATCGTATGCGAACATCTGGGGACGATACGGACCCAAAGCCGAACGATACATATCATCGACATCGAGGGCGAACAGTACGAAGCCAAGCGCGGCGACAGCGTGGCGGGATTCGTTTTGTCGGATACGGATCGCGATTCGCTCTACTTGATGCGCGGCGGAGTCAAATACGGAGTGAAGTTATGCGAGTGACGGAGAAAGAGATATCGAATCGGACTTGCTTTGCGGTCCGCGGCAGCGTCCTGCCCACGGCAATCGCGGCCACGACGGTAATTACCATCGCGATGCTGGGACTCATCGCGCTGTGGGAACAGAGCCGTATGGCCGAGCTCGGTTACCGCCGACTGCGTCAGGCGCACGCCGATGCCGAGTCGGCATATATGCTCTACTGCCTGCATCCCGACGACGAGCGTCTGACCGCTGCCGAAGGTTTCCTGCTGTACGACTCGATTCCGAGATCGAGGGTATATCTTTCCGTGCGGCCGTGGGGGCTGTACGAACTGGTCGGCATCTCGACGTCCGATTCTGCGGTGCGACAATGCCGCATCACGGGCATCGCCCCCGTCGCAGAGCGCACGCTCTACTATGCCGACAACCGCACCGCGCTGAACATCGCGGGAGACACCCGCCTGCGAGGTACGCTCTATCTGCCTCGTAACGGACTGGTGTACGGCCGTATGGGAACGGAGTTCTTCGACGGCGAGCCCGTTCCGACCACCTCGGTCCGACTATCCGCGGCCGAGATGCCGCATCCCGAGCCGAAATCGGCAGAGATCCTGCGAAGGTTGCTCGCCCGCGCCGACCGTACGACGAACGGCGTTCCCGACTCTGCCGAGATACCCTTGTCAGCCGATTCGACGCTCTTTCTCGCCGTCGGTTCGGCCGAGATCGCCGACTGTTCGCTATCGGGTCGGATCGTGATTACTGGCGATGAGGTACGGATAGACTCCACCTGTCGCATGCGGAACGTCATCGTATGCGCCCGCAAGGCGACGATAGGGTCGGGAACGCATATCGAGGCGCAAATCCTTGCTCGAGACACGGCGATAATGGAACCGCGCGCGGCATTGCGATATCCGTCGGGCATATATGCGGGCCGATATGCCGAACTGGGCGACAGCGTTACGCTGGACGGATACGCCATAGTGCGCGACACGACCGGCGAACGACGCGCGACTGCGTCATACAGACAGTCGCCCACGGCACGGCTGCGCGGATTGCTGTATGTGGACGGTACGGCCGAAGTGCGGGGACACGTGACGGGATTCGCATGCCTGCGCGCGGCGGCCTACTTCTCGCCGCAAGGTTACTACAAGGATATGCTGTACGACGTCGATCTGCGGGAGAACCCCGTGACGGCACACCCCGTATGGATCGCGGACTCCGTCGCCCGCAGAAAGGAGGTCGTATGTACGAACTGAAAGGCGCATCGCTGCTTGAGGCCGTCGCGGCATCGTCGATATTCATGATCGTGTTCGCCTTGTCGCTCGAACTGCTGCCTAAACTGACGCCAAGCGGCAGCGACGGACTCGCGGCAGCCGAGATGCGTTACATCGCGGAGTCGGCACGCCGAAAATACGCCGACGGTCTTTGGCCTGCGGGCGAATACGTCGAACGGTACGATTGCGGACGGGCGAAAATCACGATAGAGCCATATCGCGACTTCGAGGATGTCGCGATGATGACCGTTACCGTCGAATGCGGCACGGAGACAGCCGTTCACAAAGAACTCGTAAGATGCGAATAACGGAGATGAAACTGCGCGCCTCGACCCTTGTCGAGACGCTCGTTATGATGATTGTGGCGGGAATGGTATTTCTGCTCGTCACCGAGGGACTCGGAATGTTCAAACGTCTGCAAGGACGGCTCATCGCCGCGATGGAGTCGGACGGCCGAATACGCGAGGGAGTATACCGACTCGAGTCGCTCGCCGAATCGGCCGACAGCATGAAACGCGCGGGGACGGGAGTAATCGTGTATCGCAACGGCACCGAAGCCATGCTCCGACTGTCGGATTCGGTATTGATATACAGCCGAGACGACTTTGTCGATACGATCATGACAGGCGTCGAACGGCTGAAACATGCGGAATACGACGACGGCCCCGACACGCTGAAGGTAACGATCCGAAAGGCGGAGAAAACTTTCACCGCACGGTTCGGCATACGACAGAATCCGCAAGTCGAATACATGCGAGAAATAAACCGAATAGAAAATGAACAGTAAACGCATACACGGCCGCGCGATGCGGTCCGCAGAATCGCAAACTGCCAAACACCCCGACATGACCGACTCGCGCCGCGAGACGTTCTATGGCGAACTGAACGCCTTGCTCGGAGCGGGCGTCGACTTCTCAAACGCCTTCGCGCTGTTGATCGAGGCCGAAGAGCGCGGCGCGGTAAGAGCCATGCTCGAGAGATTGTACGCGCGGATCGTCGAAGGCTGCTCGCTGCGACGGGCGATGAGCGAGAGCGGAGCGTTTCCCCCGCTGGACTGCGGCGTGGTGGACATAGGCGAGCAGACGGGACGGTTGGCCGAGGCGTTGGAGTTTCTCGCCGAGTACTACCGCAAACGAGCCGCGCTGAGGCGTATGGTATCGTCGGCCGTCAGCTACCCCATAGTGGTGCTTTGCATGGCCATAGCGGTGACCGCATTCATGCTGACGGTGGTAGTGCCCATGTTCGAGCAGGTATATGCCCGTATGGGAGGCGAGTTGCCGATGCTGACCCGACGTATAATAGCTTTCGCCGACGCGTTTCCCGAATATGCGACCGCGACGGTTGCCACGGCATGCGCGGCGGCGTTGCTGTATCGGCGGTACGGCAAAGACGAGCAGGTACGGCGCATCACGGGCACGATGCTGCTGCGGCTGCCGATCATAGGCGACATAATACGCAAGAACAACGAGGTGCGGATATGCAAGTTGCTCGATCTGTTGTGTTCTTCGGGCATTCCGTTGCTGGCCGGCGTCACGATGATAGCCGAAGCCACCGAATTCTATCCCTATCGTCGTTCGCTGTCGGAGATAGCCCGCATGCTCGAGCAGGGAATATCTTTCGCCGACGCGATGGCGCGATATCCCGAACTGTACGAACGACGGCTCGCGGCGCTCGTGCGCGTGGGCGAGCAAACGAACCGATTGCGGCAGATGCTGCGAAGGCTGGGCGACACCCTGACCGACGAGCTGGAACACGCCATACGACGCATGGGAACCATAGCGGAACCTTCGCTCATACTGCTCGTCGGCACGCTCGTGGCCGTGATACTGATAGCGATGTATCTTCCGATGTTCAAACTCGAAAGTTTAATGTAGGCAAGTTGCGGCAGCTCGGCGCCGAATCGAACGTATGCAAAAAAATATCGGCAAGGTTCGCGATGAATCTTGCCGATATTTCGTTTCGGGACGAACCCGCCCGACGCTTACGCGCCGAAGTTATCATAGAGGATATTTTCGGGCGGAACGCCGAGGCTGTCGAGCATCTTGACAACGGCGTCCGACATCATCGGAGGTCCGCACATGAGGTAGATGCAGCCCTCGGGCTCCTCGTGGTTCTTCAGATAGTTTTCGTACAGCACGTTGTGTACGAAGCCGACCTTGTAGTCCACGCCCGCCGCGTCGGCTGCGGGATCGGGACGGTCGAGTGCCAGATGGAACTTGAAGTTGGGGAACTCCTTCTCGATGGCGTGGAAATCTTCCAGATAGAAGGCCTCTTTCAACGAACGCGCGCCGTACCAGAACGTAACGGGACGCTTGGTCTTCTCCGTCTTGAAAAGATGCATCAGATGGCTTCGCATGGGCGCCATGCCCGCGCCGCCGCCGATGAAGATCAACTCCTGATCGTCGGGCAGGTTGTCGGGCAGGAAGAACTCGCCGTAAGGACCCGATATGGTGATCTTGTCACCCGGCTTGAGCGAGTAGATGTACGACGAGCATACGCCCGGGTTCACCTTCATGAAACCGCCCGCCGCGCGATCGAACGGCGGAGTGGCGATACGCACGTTGAGCTTTATCACATTGCCCTCGGCAGGATAGGTAGCGCACGAGTAGGCGCGCACCTGCGGCTCGGGATTCACCATCTTCAGATCGAACACGTGCATCTTCTCCCAATCCTCGCGGTACTCGGGATCGACGTCGATATCCTTATAGTCCACCGTAATGGCGGGCACGTCGATCTGGATGTAACCGCCGCTGCGGAAATTCAGATCCTCGCCCTCGGGGAGCTTCACCACGAACTCTTTGATAAAGGTAGCCACATTGTGATTCGAAACCACCTCGCACTCCCACTTCTTGATGCTGAGCACCGAAGCGGGCACGGCGATCTTCATGTTCTCTTTCACCTTCACTTGGCATCCCAGACGCCAATGGCTCTGAATCTGCTTACGGTTGAAGAAACCGATCTCGGTGGGCAGTATGTCGCCGCCGCCCTCCAGAACCTGACATTTGCACTGACCGCAAGCGCCCTTGCCGCCGCACGCCGAGGGGAGGAATATGCCCTGCTCGGTGAGCGTGTTGAGCAGCGTCGAACCGCCCGCGACGGTCAGCACCTTTTTGCCGTCGTTAATGTCGATAGTGACATCGCCCGATGTCGTGAGTTTCGCCTTCGCAAAGAGAAGCAACGCCACCAAAACGAGCGTCACCGCAAGAAAGGCGACTATCGCAACTATAATAGTTAATAAATCCATTTCTCAAATCTCTTTTTAAGGTTACAACTTGATTCCCGAGAATATCATGAAAGCGATACCCATCAAGCCCGTGATGATGAAGGCTATGCCCGGGCCTTTCAGCGCGGCGGGAACGTGCGAATACTGCATTCTCTCGCGTATGGCGGCCATCATGACTATCGCCAGCCACCAGCCGATACCCGAACCCAGACCGTAAACCACGCTCTGGCCGAAGTCGGCGATTGCGCCCGCGGCCACCTTCTGCTGCATGAAGAGCGAACCTCCCATGATGGCGCAGTTGACGGCGATCAAGGGCAGGAAGATACCCAACTGGTTATAGAGCGAGGGCGAGAACTTCTCCACGATCATCTCCACCAGCTGCGTGAACGAAGCGATCACGGCGATGAAGACTATGAAAGTGAGGAAACTCAGGTCCACGCCCTCGATCAGGGCGTCGGCTTTCAGCACATATTCGTTCAGGAGATAGTTCAGAGGCACGGTCATGGTCATGACGAAGGTCACGGCGGCGCCGAGACCCAGCGCGGTCTTCACGTTCTTCGAAACGGCGATGTAGGAGCACATGCCGAAGAAGAAGGCGAACACCATGTTGTCGATAAAGATCGAACGTATAAAAAGATTCAGTGTTTCCATATTCTACCTCCTATTTTTCCTGTAAATCCTTGTTGAACGAACGGTGGATCCAGATGATGCAACCCACGAGGATCAGCGCCATCGGCGGGAAGAGCATGAGACCTATGTTGGAATAGAATCCTCCGTTGGCGATGTACCAGCTCTCGGGGACGATCTGCATTCCGAACAGAGTGCCCGAACCGAACAACTCGCGGAAGAACGCCACGATTAGCAGTATCGCGGCATAGCCCAATCCGTTGCCCACGCCGTCGAGAAACGAATCCCACGGCTTGTGGCCCAGCGCGAAAGCCTCCACGCGACCCATGATGATACAGTTGGTGATGATGAGTCCCACATATACCGACAACTGTTTCGACACGTCGTAAACGTAAGCCTTGAGGAACTGATCCACCAGAATAACCAGCGAAGCGATAACCACCAACTGCACGATGATGCGGATGCGCGAGGGGATGCCCTTGCGCAGGCACGACATAACGAGATTGGCGAACGCCGTAACCACGATAACCGAGAGGCCCATCACCAGCGCGGGCTTCATCTTTACGGTTACCGCCAAAGCCGAACAAATACCCAAGATCTGTACAATGACGGGATTATTTGCACTCAGCGGGCCTGTCACATTTTTCAAATTACTCATTGTTCCGCTTTTTTAATTGTTAGACTTGTTGGCCTTCAGATAAGGCAGATAGTTGCCGAGTCCGCTGCGGATCATCTCCGTGACGCCGTCGCTCGTCTTGGTGCCGCCCGTGATGGCATCCACTTCGTGAGCATAGTTGGCGTCGGCGGGATTGGCGCCGCCTTTCTTGAGCGTGATCGACACGAAGTCGTCGCCCTCGAAGACGGTCTTACCCACATACTTGGCCTGATGGGCGGGCGTGGCGATCTCGGCGCCGAGACCCGGGGTCTCGCCCTTATGGTCGAGCACGATGCCCTTTACGGTATTCATGTCGGGCTCCAGAGCCACATAGCCCCAGATGGCATCCCACAGACCCGCACCGTAAACAGGAATCACGACGCAGCCGTTCTTGGCCTTGAACACGGGGAACTTGCCCGCGGCGATCGAACCTTTCAGATCCTGCAAAGCCGCGAATACGTCGCCCTCGGTCGGATTGCCCGAAGCGTCGAGCATGACGGCCTCGGCCACGATGCTGTCGTAATCGGTCGTCAGGGGATCCTCGCCCAAAGCCGTCACGATCTGCTGTTTCTTCTCGTTGAGCGCGTTATCGTTCTGGCGTCCCTGCAACGAAAGCGACACCACGGCCAGCAACGCGGCCACGACAACGACCATCACTACCGAATAGAGGATGATGTAAACGTTGCTGTCAACATTGAATTTCTTTGCCATACTCCTCTCTATTTAACAGTCTTAATACGATTTTTACGTCTTTTGACATTCGCCTCCACCACGAAGTAGTCCACCGTGGGAGCCAACGCGTTCATGAACAGGATGGCGAGCATCATGCCCTCGGGATATGCGGGATTAACCACGCGCGTGAGCACGGCCAGCGCACCGGTCATGAAACCGACGATATACTTGCCGGCATTGGTCTGAGCCGAAGTAACGGGGTCGGTCGCCATGAACACGGCGCCGAACGCGAAACCGCCCACCAGCAGATGGTAGTACGCGGGGAACTCCGTAACGCCCAACGCTTGGAACAGATAACCCATAGCCAGACCGCCAACGAACACGCTCGCCATCGTACGCCATGCGGCGATACCCGTAAAGAGCAGGATCGCGGCGCCGACGAGTATGCAGAGCGTAGAAGTCTCGCCGAACGAACCCGGGATGAAGCCGAGGAAAGCGTCCGTCGCGCTCCACTGCATCTCGCCCGTGGTGGCGAGCTGCTCCAGCGCCGTGGCGCCCGAAACGCCGTCGGTCTGCGCGCCCATCATCGACCACTTCGAGTACCATACCTCCTCGCCCGACATCTGCGGGGTGAAGGCGAAGAATACGAATGCGCGGGCCGTGAGCGCGGGGTTGAAGATATTCATACCCGTACCGCCGAACACCTCCTTGCCGAATATCACGGCGAAGGCGACGCCCAAAGCGACCATCCACAGCGGGGTGCTGACGGGCATTATCATCGGGATCAACAGACCCGTTACGAGGTAACCCTCGTTCACCTCCTCGCGGCGCGACTGGGCATAAGCGAACTCTATGCCCAGACCCACGACGTACGATACGCACACCATAGGCAGGATACGCACCAAACCGTACGCGAACGCCTCGAACCCTGCGAGTCCCACTTGCAGACCCGTGTTGAAGCATCCGAAAAGGAACGCGGGCAACAGAGCCAGCACCACCACGATCATGGTGCGCTTCATATCGTTGCAGTCGCGGATATGCGCGCCCTTCGAAGTCGTGGTATTGGGCACGAAAAGGAATGTTTCGAAGGCATCGAACGTCGATGCGAGGAAACTCAACTTACCTCCTTCCGAGAAGGTCGGCTTCATATTGTCTACTATTTTTCTCAGTCCCATAGCCTAACACTCCTTAATCATTAAGTTAATACCGTCGCGCACGAGTTGCTGCAACTCGGTCTTCGAGGGATCGACGAACTCGCACAGCGCGATGTCCTCCTCTACGATCTCGTAAATACCCAAATTCTCCATCTTGTCGATATCGCCGGCCATGATGGCTTTGAAAAGATACATCGGATAGATATCCATCGGCAGATACTCCTCGAAGAGTCCCGTGACCACGAAAGGACGCTCGCCGCCGTTGAGATTGGTATCCAGACGGTACTCCTTGCGCGGACACAGCCACGAGAAATAAGAGCGCGACACCGAGAACTTGCCGAAACGGGGCGCGGCCCAGCCCAGCAGCTCGTATTTGTCGCCCTCGGGAATGACGGTGATCTGGTTGGCGAAAGCCGTGATGAAACCGGTCTCGGCCACCTTCTTGCCCGTGAGCACGTTGCCCGAGATGATACGCACCTTGTCGCCCTCCGCCTGCGGCTTGATATTGCCTTCGGTGACAGACGCCACGGGCGCGCCGCTCATGATGCGGTAATACTTCGGCTCGGCGACCTCGCTGCCCGTGAGGGCGATCACCTTATGCAGGTCGACCTTGCCGCCGAGGAACAGACGGCCGATGGCCGCAACGTCCTGAACGGCTACCGTCCACACCTTGTCGCCCTTGGCGATGGGATCGATGCTGTGGATCTGCACACCCACGTTGCCCACGGGGTGCTTGCCCTCGAAAGCGTGCATCTCGACGCCCTGCATCGACGCCATCTCGCCCTCGGCCTTGGCGCGCACCGAAAGGTGCACCTTGCCGTCGGTGAGCTTGCCCAGCACCTCGAGACCCTTTTGCAGGTTGGCCTTCTCGCCTTTCAGCGCGAAGTTCATGTCGGGAGCCAAGGGGGCCGAATCGAACGCCGACACAAAAATCGCCTTGGGAGCGTCGTCGGGATTGGCGATGATGCCATAAGGACGCTGCTGAATCATCGTCCACAAACCCGATTTGAGCAACACCTCGACAACCTCCGAACGATCCGCCTTGCGCAAATCGAGCTTCGGGAACTCCTCGTACTCCTGCTCGGCGTCGGCAGTCACCGTGACGTTGAGAACCTTGCGCTTCTCACCGCGATTCACGGCCGACACGGTACCGCTGACAGGCGAAGTGAAAAGCACGCGGCTGTCGTTCTTATCGAAGAACAGCGGCGTACCGACCTTTACCTTGTCGCCCGCCTTCACCAACAACTTGGGAGTCACGCCCTCGAAATCCAAAGGAGAAACGGCGTACTCGCCCGACGTCGGCACTTCGACCAACGACTCGGCAGCCTTTCCCTGAAGATTGATGTCGAGACCTTTCCGTAGTTTAATGATTTTCGACATAGATTTGTAATTATAATGAATAATATTTATTGTGTATGTTTTCGGCACACATGCGTCGGGGACATAATACCCCTTAAAAAACGCGCACGAAGGTACGATTTTTTTTGCACTTATCGGCACCGAATGAGGTATTTTTTCATTTACCCGCCGATTTTATTATTTTTCCCTATTTTTGCATTACGACACTGCATGACCGACGACTACATAGACATACACACCCACCGTTTCACGGGCCGCGGCATCGAGCTGCGCGCGGCGGGCGTACACCCTTGGCGGGCCGCCGAGATCGGCGTCGCGGAGAGTCTGTCGCCCGCGATGTTCGAGGGTGCGCGGGCCGTCGGCGAAACGGGACTCGATTACGCGTGCGACGTCGACCGCGAGGCGCAGGAGAGGTTGTTCCGCCGCCATCTGGAGATCGCCGAGCAGCGGCGTCTGCCCGTGGTTATCCACTGCGTGAGGGCGTTCGAGCCGACTATGAAGATACTCGCCGAATACCGTCTCGCGGCGGTGATATTCCACGGCTTCATCGGCTCTGCGCAGATGGCCGAACGCGCTGTAGCCGAGGGGTATTACCTCTCGTTCGGCGTCATGACTCCCCGATCGCCCAAGACCGTCGCCGCGCTGCGCTCGACGCCCGACGATCGTCTGTTCGCCGAGACCGACGACAGCGGCGCCGACATCGAACGGGTATACGCGATGATAGCCGAAATAAGGGGCACGGACACGGAGAGTCTGAAAAGAGTTATAACGGAAAACTACAAAAGAATTTTCGACGATGAAAATCAATAACGACGACTGGTCGGAACGTACGGCCCTGCTTCTCGGAGAGGAGAAATTACGGATGTTGCGCGACGCGCGCGTGCTGGTGGTGGGGCTCGGCGGAGTGGGGGCGTACGCCGCCGAGATGATAGCCCGCGCGGGCGTCGGCCGCATGACGATAGCCGATGCCGACACGGTGTCGCCGTCCAACATCAACCGACAGCTCATCTCGCTGCACTCCACCGTAGGGCGGTCGAAAACGGAACTTATGGCCGAACGGCTGCTCGACATAAACCCCGATCTGGAACTGCGCGCCGTCGACCGTTTCATCAAGGACGACGAGACATACGCGCTGCTCGACTCGGCGCGGTTCGACTACGTGGTGGACGCCATCGACACCCTCTCGCCGAAGCTGGCCCTCATAAAGGGCGCGCTCGACCGCGAGATACCGTTGGTCAGCTCGATGGGCGCAGGGGCCAAGATCGACCCCACGCGGATGGAGATAGCCGACATATCGAAGACCCACCACTGCCCGTTAGCCCACATGCTACGCAAGCGGCTGCACAAACTGGGCATAAGATCGGGATTCCGCGCCGTCTTCTCGGCCGAGCCCGTGCGCGAAGGGGCCGTGGTGCTGTGCGAGGAGCAGAACAAGAAGTCGAACATGGGCACCATATCCTACATACCCGCCTTGTTCGGCATAGGATGCGCGTCGGTGGTGATACGCGGTCTGATTAAAGAGTTGTAATTTCGCAGTCCGCCGCGCGGGATGGCGGCGAACTGCCGACATTGCGACGCAATGCCGAAATACCGATAAAATACACAATTGCCTTATGAAAAAGATAGTCTTTCTCGACGAATATTCGGTCTGCGGCCGCGATCTCTCGGCCGTGAAAGCCCTCGGCGACTACACGGGTTACGACGTCACCGCGCCCGAACAGATCGTGGAGCGTTGCCGCGACGCCGAAATAATAATAACTAACAAAGTAATCCTCGACGCCTCGGCCATCGACCGCCTGCCCCGACTCCGCCTGATATGCGTGGCGGCCACGGGCATGAACAACGTCGACCTCGAGGCGGCGGCAGAACGCGGCATATCGGTGCGCAACGCAGTGGGTTACTCCACCGAATCGGTTGCCGAGGCGACCATCGGTTCGGCTCTGGCACTGTTGCGCGAAACGGTCTATTACGACCGATATTTCAAGTCGGGCCGCTACGCCTCGGCCGACCGAATATTCTGTTTCGACCGCCCCACGGCGCAACTGCGCGGCAAACGCTGGGGAGTCGTCGGCATGGGCAATATCGGCCGCGAAACGGCGCGTCTGGCCTCGGCTTTCGGATGCGATGTGGCCTACGCCTCCACTTCGGGCGTCGAACGCAAGGAGAACTACCCCGCCCTGCCGCTCGCCGAACTTCTCGCGCAATCGGACGTGGTGTCGGTGCACTGCCCCCTCACCGAACGCACGCGAGGTTTGATAGGCGTGGCGGAACTCGCCGCGATGAAGCCGACGGCCGTGATAATCAACGTGGCTCGCGGCGGCATAATAGACGAAGCGGCATTGGCGGCAGCGCTCGACGACGGAACGATACGCGGCGCGGCGCTCGACGTATTCACGTCGGAACCGTTGCGCGAATCGCCCCTCTACTCGTTGAAAGATCCCTACAAACTGCTCGCCTCGCCGCACAACGCGTGGTCGTCGGTGGAGGCTGTCGATCGCCTCATAGACTGCATAGCGCAAAACATAGCCGACTTCATCGCCGAAGAGCAAGAACTCCTAAAAAAATAGATTTTTTTTGCGCCGAAAATTTGCGGGGGGGGGTAATTTCGTATATTCGCGGCAAGCAACGATGCTCAAATAACTAAAACTTAAAGATATGAAACCGAAGATTATCCTCGCGACACTGCTCGCCTCGCTATCGCTCCTCGCGGCCCGCGCCGACGGAGAGGCGTGGCTGTGGCCCGTCGTCGGAGCGGAAGCGGGCGACGGCATTATCTACAAGCCGCAGACCTACATCGACAAACAGCTCAACTTCGCAGATCTGTTCATCGCGGCGCCGCTCGACGCCGAAGTGGTCGCGCCCGTCGACGGCAAAGTGACCTCGATCGGCATAGGATATTTGGAGTCGATGACGAGCAGCCGCGGCGGATCGGTCGATTTCGACAAGGATTTCGACGAGGCGACAAAAGAGTTCGCCGAAGCGGGCGGACCGCGATACAAACAGAAATACGTAAGCCACAGCATAAGTCTGCGCACCGATGACGGACGAACCCTCCATATCGGAGGCATAAAGCTCGCGCGACCGTTCAAGACGGGCGAAACCGTAAGTCGGGGCGAGAAGCTGGGAACCGTGCGCTACTCGTACGAGGCCATCGAGGAGCCGTCGATAAAGATATCGGTATCGACGCCCCGCGGCACGGTGTCGGACCCCATGTCGCCATTCGGCATCGAAAGCTCGTTCATTCCGCCCGAGGAGCTTAAGCCCGTGACGGAACTTACGGCCGAGCAGGCGCGCGCCGACATAAACGTTTTGGTCGACGCTTTTATCGACTGCTACCCCTCGCTCGACGATCTCGTATCGCGCGAGGAGTTGGAGGCGTGGCGGCGCAAGGAGACGGAGACGATAACCGATACGGTTTCCATAGCGGATTTTATGTCGATAATGGACCGCGCCTGCGCCCTGCTGCATGACTCTCACGTCGCGTATTGGCCCGAAACGAGCCTATCGAAACCCGAGTATTGGGATCTCAACATCGGCCGCGTAGGCGACGGGATAAAGGTATGGATAGCCAATACGGGTTTCGAACAATACCTTAACCGAACGGTAACCGCCGTGGACGGCATATCTGCGGATTCGGTGCTGCGACACACGGCGCGTTACGTCTCGGGATACGACGCCCGCGTGGAGGATTACGCGAAGTTCATGCAGTTCGCCCGTTTGAACGATCTCTATCTCGGCAACTTCCCCCGCGCGGCGGCCGACCGAAGCTACACCGTGACGTTCGACGACGGCGAAACGCTAAAGATAAACAGCCATATATATAAAGGCGAAAAGGTGAAATTCACCCCCTCGATCGGCAAGTTCAATGCCGTCAACCGATACAACGGCCGCAATTTCGAACTGAAAATGCTCGACGACTCGACGGCCTACATAGGGCTTGCGACCTTTCAGCTCGATGAGGTGGAGACCGAACAGATACGCGACTTCATAATCGAACATCACGATACGCCCCATCTCATAGTCGACGTGCGCAACAACCACGGCGGACACGACGACGTCACCAAAAAGCTGCTTTCGTACTGCACCGACAAGCCCTATGCGGCGATAAGGGGATACAGCAAAGTGTGTCGTCGGGGAAATTTCAAGTCGTTCGGGAACAGCCGCAACTACACCGCAGAGATGGACGACATCTTCGGCGAGGAATACGAGGCCGAGGAGGGCCGCGACGGGCTATATGCCCGTGGGGAGGCGCAGCGCATTATGCCCGATTCGGCAGCGCATTACGGCGGCAAACTCTATGTACTCACCAACGAGGGGTCATGCTCGGCCGCCACGCTCTTTCCCGCCACGGTGATGCGTTCGCACCGAGGCCTGATAATCGGCCGCGAGACTCGCACCGCCTACCACTACATGACCGCTTTGAAATTCGCCGACATCTGTCTGCCCGACTCGCGGGTGACGTGGCGCATACCTCTCGTTAAATGCGTCTTCGACGAGACCGAATCGCCCCGCATACCTTACGGCCGCGGTGTCGTGCCCGACATTTACGTGCCGCTCACCTGCGAGGAGGTGGCTTTCACCGAAGGCGACGCCATACTCAACCGCGCGCTGAAAGCGATTGCCGACGGAGAGTATCTGGGCGAGAATCCTTTCGCCGAGGTAGACGCCGCGCCGACAAAAGGCGCTCCCGCGTGGATCTGGTGGGTAACGGGAATCGTCGCGATAATCGCAGCGGCAACGGCGATACGAAAAAAATAACGGTTGTCGGGCCGCAGCCTGCGGTGACCGCTTGCGAACGTCAGTAAGCAGTGGGCCTCCGCGGGGCGAGGCTGCGGCCCGCGCGACTCTAAAGAGTCGCAGATACTACTTGCATGCCTTCAACCCTCTGACAACCGCCGAGGTGAATCCCGCATGCTCCATTTCGTTCAGGCCGCGAATCGTGATGCCGCCCGCGGTGGTCACCCGATCGATCTCCTGCTCGGGATGGGTTCCGTTGCGCAGCAGCAGCTCTCCCGCCCCGATCATGGTGCGGGCCACGATCTCGGTCGCCTGCGCCGCGGAGCATCCCAACTCCACGCCGCCCTCCGACGCGGCGCGGACGTAACGCAACGCGAACGCTATGCCGCACGAGGCGAGGATCATACCCGTATCGAGCATCTTTTCGTCGACCACCATCGTCGCGCCTATCGTATCGAACAACGATTTAACCGCCGCCACCTGCTCCGCGTCGGCATTGGCCGCCGACATGAAGGTCATGCTTTTGCCGATGCTCGCGGCGGTGTTGGGAATGACCTGAAACACGGCAGGCGACTTATCCTTATGTCCCGTCCACTCGGCCAGTCGAGCCGTAGACATGCCCGCGACCACCGACACAAGCATCTGACGCGCGGGATCGAACACCTCGCCTATCTCGCGCACCACCGCCTCGACATACCACGGTTTCACGGCGATCACGACGACATCCGCCCGCGCTGCGGCCTCCGCGTTGTCGGTCGTCACGTCGATAATGTCGTATCGCTCGCGCAGGCGTTCCAGCTTGCCCGAGGAGGGGTTCGAGCAGACGATATCGCCCGCTCCGAAACGGCCGCTCGCTGCCAGTCCGCATGCTATGGCGCCGCCCATATTGCCCGCGCCTATGATCGAAATCTTCATAATGCAATGATTTTGGAATTGTCAAATATACTAAAACCGATCGGAACATACGCCGCATTCCTCTCGAATAATTTATCTTCGGCGGCTGCGGGGGTCGCATCGAAGATGCGAGCAGCCGAAGGTGCGAGCCGCCGAAGGTGCGAGCCGCCGAAGATAGTAATGCCCCACGGGGCATTACAACATACGAAAAATTCCCGAAAGCTCCGCAGAGTCTCGGGAATCGAGAGATCGTCGAAGACGACCCTTTATTTCATATCGACCAGAGCTTCGCCCGTCATCTCGGCAGGCTGCTTCAGGCCCATGAGTTTCAGAACCGTGGGAGCCACGTCGGCCAGAATGCCGTTACGCACGCTCTTCACGCGATCCGACACCACCACGATGGGCACGGGGTTGAGCGAGTGCGCCGTATTGGGCGTGCCGTCGGCGTTCACGGCGAAATCGGCGTTGCCGTGGTCGGCGATCATCACCACCTCGTAACCGTTGGCCTTGGCAGCCTCCACCACGGCCGCCACGCACTCGTCGACGGCCTTCACAGCCTTCTCGATAGCTTCGTAGACGCCCGTATGGCCCACCATGTCGCCGTTGGCGAAATTGAGGCAGATGAAGTCGAACTTCCGGGTACCCAACGCCTCCACCAGCTTGTCCTTCACCTCGTATGCGCTCATCTCGGGTTGCAGGTCGTAAGTGGCCACCTTGGGCGAAGCCACCAGAATGCGATCCTCGCCCTCGAACTTCTCCTCGCGGCCTCCGTTAAGGAAGAAGGTCACGTGAGCGTACTTCTCGGTCTCGGCGATGCGGAGCTGCGAAAGGCCCAGCGACGACACGTACTCGCCGATGGTATTGGTCACGTTCTCCTTGTCGAAAAGGATATGCAGCCCCTTGAACTTGGCATCGTAAGGAGTCATGCAGCAGTAATAGAGCGGCAGGGTGCGCATACCCTCGGCGGGCATGTCCTCCTGCGTGAGCACTATGGTTATCTCCTTGGCGCGGTCGTTACGGTAGTTGAAGAAGATCACCACGTCGTCGGGTTTGATGCGGCCGATAACCTCTCCGTTCTCGTCGACGCGAACCACGGGCTTCACGAACTCGTCGGTCACGCCCTCGTCGTAAGAGCGCTGCATGGCCTCCGTCATATCGGTCGAAGCGTCGCCCACGCCGTTCACCAACAGGTCGTAAGCCACCTTCACTCGCTCCCAACGCTTGTCGCGGTCCATGGCATAGTAACGGCCGATGATCGACGCGATCTTGCCCGTGCTCTTCGCCAGATGCGCCTCGACGTCGGCGATGAAGCCCTTGCCGCTCTTGGGATCGGTGTCGCGACCGTCCATGAAGCAGTGCACGAAGGTATTCTCGATGCCATAATGAGCCGCTATGTCGCAAAGTTTGTAGAGGTGTTCTATCGACGAGTGAACGCCGCCGTCCGACGTCAGGCCCATAAAATGAACGTTCGCGCCCTTCTGCTTGGCGTACTCGAAAGCCTTCACGATCTCGGGATTTTCGAGGATCGAGCCGTCGGCGCACGCGCGGTTGATCTTCACCAGATCCTGATACACCACGCGGCCCGCGCCGATATTGAGGTGGCCCACCTCCGAGTTGCCCATCTGACCGTCGGGCAGACCGACGTTTTCGCCGTCGGTGCGCAACTGCGCGTGGGGATACTGCTCGGTCATGGCCGAGATATAGGCGGGGTGCATGGTCGAGATCACGTCCGATTTGGTGTGATCGCCTATGCCCCAGCCGTCGAGAATCATCAATAATACTTTCTTGTCCATAAAAATCGTATGTTTTACTATTTCAATTTCGACATAATAATTTCCACCGCCGAGTCGATCGCCTTTTGCAGGCCGTCGGGATTCTTGCCGCCCGCCGTGGCGAAGAACTTCTGTCCGCCGCCGCCGCCGTCGATGGCCTTCGCAGCCTCGCGTACCACCGCGCCGGCATCCGCGCCGCGCGCCACGATATCGTCGCCGAGCATGACGGCCAGCATCGGTTTGCCGTCGGTAACGCAACCTATCGCCATCACCATATTCGATGCTTTGTCACGCAAAGTATAGGCCAGATTCTTCATCATGGCAGAGGTATAGGGGAGCTGACGCGCGATGACGAACACGTCGTCGTCGCTCTTGCGCTCGGCCAGTATCTTGTCGGCCAACGCCGATATCTGCTCCTTTTGCAACTCCTCGACCTCGCGCTGCAACGATTCGTTGCTCTCCAGCAACTTGCGCACGGCCTGCTCCACCTTGGGATTGTTTATCAATCGGCCGATACCCGCTATCTGATCCTCGGCCATGTAGACCATCTCCTCGGCACGCGCGCCCGTAACCGCCTCGATGCGTCGCACGCCCGCCGAAATGGCGCTCTCGCTCACGATCTTGAACAATCCGAGGGTTCCCGTGGCCGAAGTGTGGGTACCGCCGCACAACTCGACCGACTCGCCGAACTTGACGATGCGCACGCGGTCGCCGTACTTCTCGCCGAAGAGCATTATCGCTCCCGCCGCAACGGCCTCCTCCATCGTGGCGTCACGACGCTCCTCCAACGGATGGTTGGCGCGGATGGTCTTGTTCACCAGACGCTCCACCTCGCGCAGCTGCTCGGGCGTCACCTTCTGGAAGTGCGAGAAGTCGAAGCGCAATCCCGCGGGCGACACCATCGAGCCCTTCTGCTCGACATGCGTGCCCAGCACCTTGCGCAGGGCCTGATCCAAGAGGTGTGTGGCCGTATGGTTATTGGCCGCGGCCTGACGCTTCTCACCGTCGACCACGGCGGTGAACGCCGCCGACGGATTCTCGGGCAGCGCGGTCGTGACATGCACGATGAGTCCGTTCTCCTTCTCCGTCGCAACCACGTTTATACGCTCGTTGGCGCTCTCGATGTAGCCCGTATCGCCGATCTGACCGCCCGAATTGCCGTAAAACGGCGTGCGGTCGAACACTAACTGATAGGTGGTCTTGCCCTTCGACGTCACGCGGCGATAGCGCGCGATGCGGACTGGCGAAGTTAGAGTATCGTAACCTATGAATTCGCTTCGTTCGATGGGCAGCAGCTCCTGCCAGTCGTCGATATCCTGCGCCGCGGCGTTGCGCGAACGCTCCTTCTGGGCCTGAAGCTCCTTTTCGAAACCCTCGAGGTCGACATCCACACCCTGCTCGCGGGCGATGAGCTCGGTAAGGTCGATCGGGAATCCGAAGGTATCATAGAGTTCGAAAGCATCCTTGCCCGAAATGCAGCCCTTGTCGCCCGCCTTGCGGATCACGCCGTCGAGCAGGTTGATACCCGTCGCCAGAGTGCGCAGGAACGAAGACTCCTCCTCCTCGATTACGCGCTCGATGAGCGTCTGCTGGCTCTTGAGCTCGGGAAACTGATGGCCCATACGCTCGGCCAGCACGGGAACGAGCTTGCACAAAGTAGGCTCCGTAAATCCCAGATAGGTATATCCGTAACGCACCGCGCGGCGGAGTATGCGTCGTATGACATAGCCCGCCTTGGCATTGGCGGGGAGCTGTCCGTCGGCTATCGAGAAGGCTATGGCGCGGAGATGGTCGGCCATGACGCGCATGGCGATGTCGCACTTCTCGTCCTCGCCGTAACGTTTGCCCGCCATGGCGGCTATGCGCTCGATCGTCGGTTGGAACACGTCGGTATCGTAATTCGATTTTTTGCCTTGCAGGATCATGCACAGACGCTCGAAGCCCATACCCGTATCCACATGCTTGGCGGGCAGAGGCTCCAGCTCGCCGCTCGCCTTGCGGTTGAACTGCATGAACACGAGGTTCCAAATCTCGATCACCAGATGATGGCCCGCGTTGACCATGTCACGGCCCGGGATCGCGGCGATATCGGCCTCGTCACGCAGATCGAAGTGGATCTCGCTGCACGGACCGCAGGGACCCGTCTCGCCCATCTCCCAGAAGTTGTCGTGCTTGTTGCCCTTGATTATGTGGTCCTCGGGCAGATACTCGCGCCAATAACCGTAAGCCTCCTCGTCGAAAGGCACCCCGTCGTCGGCGCTGCCCTCGAACACGGTGGCGTACATGCGGCTCTTGTCGAGACCGTACACCTCTGTCAGCAGCTCCCACGCCCACGCGATGGCCTCCTTCTTGAAGTAGTCGCCGAACGACCAGTTGCCCAACATTTCGAACATCGTGTGGTGATAGGTATCGTGACCCACCTCCTCCAGATCGTTATGCTTGCCCGACACTCGCAGACACTTCTGCGTATCGGCCACGCGCGGATACTGACGCGGGGCGTTGCCCAAAAAGATATCCTTGAACTGGTTCATTCCGGCGTTGGTGAACATCAACGTAGGGTCGTTCTTGACCACCATCGGGGCGGAAGGAACTATCGTATGGCCCTTGCTCTGAAAAAAATCGAGAAACGCTTGTCTGATTTTGTTTGATTCCATGATATATCGTTTTTGCTCTTACTTACGTTATATGATCGTTAGCGGATTGCAAAATTACACATTTTACGCTAAATTTGCACCATATTAAGATATTTTAATAACGTATGAGACGATTTTCAGGCAATAAAATAGATAAGGGCGAGGCGCGGAGCCTCATCCACCGTCTGCAATCGTACCGTCTCATACGCAACATGCTCATAGGGTTCATCATCGTATCGATAGCCAACGTACTCTTTTCGTCGCTGTTCTACACCCCCAAGCTCTACCGTTTGGTCGACAAGAACCGCGAGCTTAAGCTCCGATACGAGGTCTTGCAGAACCGAATCCGCACGTCGCAACGCAAACTCGAGCAGATTCGCCATCGCGACAATTACGTCTACCGCCCCCTCTTCTCGACCGACACGCTCGCCGTGGAGGGGATCTATTCGCCTTACGACGACGAGAAATACGAACACATAATCGGCGACGACTATTCGCCCGCGATGCTCACCGCATGGCGCGAACTCGACCAGTTCGCCCGCAACCTCTATCTCGAATCGGTCTCGCTCGACGAATTGCAGGCGCTGTCGAAAGACAAGGAGAAGTTCTCCACCGCAATACCCGCAATATGGCCCATCGACCGCACCAAGCTGCGCAACAAGATCGGAGCGTTCGGCTACCGCATGCACCCAAAATACCACGTGTGGAAATTCCACAGCGGCGTGGACATGCCCGGGCGCGTGGGCGACCCCGTCTATGCCACGGGCGACGGCGTGGTGCGCGAAACGGTGCTGAGCCGCGCCCGCACGGGATACGGCACGCAGATATTGCTCGACCACGGATTCGGATACAAGACCCGTTACGCCCACCTGAGCAAGATACTCGTCCAGAAGGGCGACTCGGTAAAGCGCGGGCAGCTGATAGGCGAAGTGGGCAACACGGGAGTCTCGACGTCGCCGCACCTGCATTACGAGGTGATATACATGCGCTCGCACGTGAATCCGATCAACTACTTCGACAAGAACATGTCGGCCGACGCCTACAAGAGCCTCATGGGACAGATTCAGGACGAGAATTACGAAGCAGATTAAACACGCATGAGAATGGACAACGCACACGATACCGAAAAACGTCGCACACGCAAACAAAAAGCCGTAAGGTTTTTCGTTCGGCTGTTCGCATGGGGCGGCGCGGCCATACTCTACTATATTCTGTTCTCGTTCTTCTTCGACACGCCGCACGAGTACAGAATGCGCCACTCGACCGACAAGCTGCGCACCGAATACGATGTGCTGGCCGCGAGGTACGACTCGCTGGAGATGGTGCTCGACAACATCACCGACCGCGACAGAAGCGTATTCCGCATCCTGTTCGAATCGGATCCGTACGATCTGGACACCGAGCAGAGCGAGGAGCGGGTGGCGTTGCACGAGAAGAAGATCTCGGAGTCGCGCCGCGAGTTGAGACGCGACCTCGACCGCCGCACGGACGAAATGACCGAAAAGATAGCGGCGTTGGAGGATTCGTATCTGAAACTGAAACTTCTCGGCGACAGTCTGGGCGATCGGAGCAACGCCATACCATCGATACAGCCCGTGCTGAACAAACAGCTCACGCTGCTCACCGCAGGTTACGGCACCATACTCAACCCCTTCTACCGCACGCCCAAATCGCATCAGGGCGTGGATTACACCGTGGCCGAAGGATCGAGCATATTCGCCACCGCCGACGGCGTGGTGAAAGAGATATCGGACAAGAACTCGACGCTGGGAAAGACCGTCGTCATCGACCACGGGAACGGCTACCGAACATCGTACAGCCATCTGATGAGCGTATTGGTGCGGCCCGGACAGAAAGTGCAGCGCGGCGACGTGATAGCTCTGTCGGGAAACTCGGGACTCTCGCTCGCGCCGCATCTGCATTACGAGGTGCGTTACAACGGCCTGAGAGTCGATCCCGTGCACTACTTCTTCATGGAACTTACCCCCGACGAATACCAGCGCATAATACGCATCGCCCAATCGGGAATGCAGTCGTTCGACTGACGCGCGCCGACGAATATCGCCGCGATTTCGACCCGCGGATTTGATCGGATGCCGTTATTTCGCTAACTTCGTGGCAAAATACAAAATTGCATATCCGAAAAAATACGCAATAATATTTCGACATCGCTGTGCGATGTCGGCAGTTCGCCGCCGCCCCACGCGGCGGACTGCAACTCGCCGAAGCTCGTGCACCCCTGCCGACGTCGGCGAACAGCGCAAGCGCACGAAGAAAACGGGTATCTTACGGATAAGCATAAAATATAATTCCGCATGCAACGATCCTTTCTGTCCGAAACGGCCGGCAAACTATACGAGCGATACGGACGCGACATATCGTCGCTGACGATAGTATTCCCGTCGCGCCGCGCGCGGCTCTTCTTCTCCGACGCGCTGTCGCAGCTCGTCGACGCCCCGTTGTGGCAGCCGAAGTACATATCGATGGACGACATCATGAGCGAGGCCTCGTCGTTCGCCTCGGGCGACAAGGTGCGCATGATTACGGAGCTTTACAAGATATATTCGTCGTATCACGACGAGCCGTTCGACAAGTTCTACTTCTGGGGCGAGATGCTGCTCGGCGACTTCGATCTGATAGACAAATACATGATCGACGCCGACATGCTGTTCCGCAACATCTGCGACCTGAAGGAGCTGGAGGCCGATCTGTCGTATCTCACGCCCGAGATGCGGCGGGTGATAAACTCGTTCTGGAGCCACTTCGCGGACGAAGCGTCGCTTTCGGACGAGAAGCGCAAGTTCCTCTCCGTGTGGCTTACGCTCGCCCCCATCTACCACCGTCTGCGCGAGCGGCTGACCGAGCTGCGTTTCGCATACACGGGAATGATATACCGCTCGGCCGTGGAGAACGTCGAAAACGGCACGGGAGGTCCCGACACGACGCGCCATTACGTCTTCATAGGATTCAACGCCTTGTCGGAGTGCGAAAAACGCGTGCTGAAACATCTCGACGCCAACGCTCGGTGCGACTTCTTCTGGGATTACGACTCTTACTACACCGACAACGCCGAGCAGGAGGCGGGACGTTTTCTGCGCGAGAATATCCGGCTCTTTCCGCCCGCGGACGACGTGTCGCACGACAACTTCATCGGAATACCGAAAAAGATCAACGCCATATCCACCGTCTCGAACGTGGTGCAGTGCAAGTACGTGCCGACGATCCTGAGGCGGATATCGCCGTCGCTGCAATTCGACAAACAGACGGCGATAGTTCTCACCGACGAGTCGCTGCTGCTCCCGTTGCTACACTCGCTACCGAGCGAAATAGCCGACAACATAAACGTCACGATGGGTTATCCGCTTCGACAGACCACGGCCTATTCGTTCGTGGAGCGTCTGATCGAGCTTCAGAAAAACCGACGCAAATCGGGCGGCGAGCAGACGTTCTACCACGCCGACGCGAGCGGCATACTGCTGCATCCCTACCTCACGGAGATAGCCGACGCCCGAACACGCGAACGACAGCGACAAATCGTCGAGAGCCGCAGCATACGCGTGGCGGAGAAGATGTTCGCCGACAACGAACTCCTCGGCACGATATTCACATCGGCCGACAACTGCGCATCGCTGTCGGAATATCTGCTCGAAGCGATACATGCGGTGGCCGAGGCGACGTCGGACGACGAGGAGCGATCGCTGAAGTCGGCCTATCTGTCGATCATGGCCGACAACATACGCCAATTGAACAATTCGCTGAAACTTTGCGACATAGAAATCAGCTCCTCCATATATACCTCGCTGCTCAAACGCCACCTGCAAACGGTGCGCATTCCCTTCGACGGCGAACCGCTCAAGGGTTTGCAGGTAATGGGTATCTTGGAGACCCGAAACCTCGATTTCCGCAACGTCGTGATACTGTCGATGAACGACGACAATTTCCCGGGCAACCTCAACGGCGCCTCGTCGTTCATCCCCTACAACCTGCGGGCCGCATACGGCATGCCCACGCCCGAGCACCACGAAGGAGTCTACGCCTACTACTTCTACCGCCTAATACAGCGCGCCGAGAATGTCGATATGCTCTACTGCTCGCACGCCGACGAAAAGAGCACGGGCGAACAGAGCCGCTACATATACCAGCTCCGATACGAATCGCCGTACGACATAGGACGCGTCAACGTCGGCGTCGACGTGGCCGTCGGCGAGGCGAAAGCCATATCTGTGGATAAGAGGGGACGCACGCTCGAAAAGCTCCAAAGATTCCTCGACGCCGACGATCCGCAGATGCTCTCGCCCACCGCCTTGGCCCGCTACATAGCCTGCCCGCTCAAGTTCTACTTCGCAACCATAGCGCGCCTCAAAGTGTCGGACGAGATAGCCGAGGAGGTCGACAACCCGATGTTCGGCACCATCCTGCACGCCGCCATGCAACGCCTTTACGGAGACGTACGGGGCATGGAGGATCCCGTTCCCGAACTGGAGCGCATGCAGCGCGGCGATGCGGTGGAAAAGGCCGTCGTGCAGGCCATAAACGACGAATACCTCAACAACGCCGCAGCCGACCCCGCCGAATATGCGGGTAGCCTCGCGCTGGTGAAAAGCATCGTGACGAAGTATATCCGCCGCGGCATAATACCCTACGACACGGCTCACGGCCGCTTCTCGGTGATGGATGTCGAGCACAAGATAGCGCAGCCTTTCGAACTGGGCGACGGACGCCGCATAGTCTTGGGCGGAATAGCCGACCGCATCGATTCGCTCGACAACGGCCGCCTCCGCGTGGTGGACTACAAGACGGGGGGCGTACATCTGGAGTTCAACGGCGCGGAGTCGCTCTTCGAGGGCGAAAACCGCAGCAGATTCGGTAACCTGCTGCAAACCATGATATACTCGATGGTGCTGCGCCGCACGTTCCGCCGCAACGTCGAACCCGCGCTGTACTTCGTCCGCTACATCCACAACGACGATTACGATCCGCACCTGATCGACAAGGCGGCCGACTCCGCCGCGGTCGATTACGACGCATACGCCGAGGAGTTCGAAACGCTGCTGCGCCGAAAGCTCGACGAGTTGTTCGATCCCGAAACGCCCTTCGCGCAGTGCGACGAGACGGAGGCCGACAAGATATGCAAATATTGCGATTTCAAACTCATCTGCAAACGGTAACGCCATGAGAGCACAAATCCTTAGCGCGAGCGCCGGATCGGGCAAGACCTATCGGCTGGCATACAAATTCGTGCACGACACGATAAAATACTACCGCGACAAACCCTATCTCTATCGCGCCATCCTCGCCGTGACGTTCACCAACAAGGCTACCGAGGAGATGAAAAGCCGCATTCTGAAAGAGATAAACGATCTGATAGTCCGCCCCGCCGATAGCAGCTACATGGCCGACCTGAAACGCGACCTCGGCTTCGACGAGGCCGAGATCGTAAAGCGCGCCCGAAGCATACAGACCAAGATTCTGCACGACTATTCGCGGTTCACGATACTCACGATCGACAAATTTTTCCAGCGCATACTGCGCGCATTCATCCGCGAGCTGGGCATCGACCTCAACTACAACATCGAGATCGAGACCTCGACGGTGCTCACGCGCAGCGCCGATTCGCTGATCGACGACATCACGGGCGACGACACGCTGCGGCAATGGATCATGGAGTTCGCGCAGGAGAAGATCGACGACAACAGCCAGTGGGACATCCGCCGCGACCTGCTCGCGCTGGGCCGCGAGCTGTTCAACGAGCAGAGCAGGCAGACGGTGATGAACTCCACCTCCAAAGAGGAGCTGCAAAAGGCGATACGCGAGGCCGAGAAGCGTTCGGCCCGAGCGCGCGCCGACATGAAAGCCGCCGCCGAAAAGGCGCTCGAAATAATGGACCGCGCAGGAGTATGTCCCACCGATTTCGCCGGCAAATCGCGCAGTTTCGCCAAATACTTCTCGGCAATCGCCGCGGGCGACGTGAAAGAGCCGACAGCCACGGCGCGCCAGCGCGCCGCCTCGCCCGACGGCTGGGCTGCCAAAGGCTCCGCCGCGCAGGCCGCAGCCCCCGAGTTGCAACCCCTGCTGGCCGAGATATGCGACACGTTCGACCGCAACAGACGCCTGTGGTCGACACTGCCGCTGGTGAAGTCGACCTATCGCAGTTACGCACTCTTGCAGGATATCTACAAACGGGTACGCGACCTGTGCGAGGAGGAGGGCATCATGCTCCTCTCCGAGACCAAATACATCCTCTCGCGCTTCGTGGCGGGAAACGACGCGCCGTTCATATACGAAAAGACGGGCAACCGATTCGAACGCTTCATGATCGACGAGTTTCAGGATACTTCGATCCGCGAGTGGGAGAACTTCGTGCCTCTGCTGCAAAACGCCATGTCGCAGTCGGAGGACACCTCGGTGCTCATCGTGGGCGACGTGAAGCAGTCGATCTACCGCTGGCGCGGCGGCGACTGGCGCATCCTGCAACAAGGGGTGCGCAAGGCGTTGGGCGACGCAGACACCGAACTGCGGATACTCTCCGACAACTACCGCAGTCTGCCCCGCATAGTGGAGTTCAACAACACGGCCATGGCGCGCGTGGTGGAGCGCGACAACGCCGACCTCGACGCCGCGCTGCTCAAGGCCGCGGAGAGAGGCTCGCTCAGCCGCAGCGGTTACGACGATCTGCGCGGCACGCTCCGCTCGGCATACGAGGGGCATGCCCAGACCCCGAGGCGAAAGAGCCGCAACGAGGGATACGTAAGGATCGAGACGTTCGAGCAGACGCCTCCCCTCGTAGAGTGCATCGAGTCGATCATAGCGCGCGGCTACTCCTACAACGACATAATGATCCTCTACCGCAAGGCGAGCGACGGACTTCGCACGGCGCGCATACTGCTCGAATACAAGCGGCGCAACAACACGTTCAACATCATGACACAGGACGCCCTGATCGTGGGCAACGCCCCCGTGAGCAGCTTCGTGACCTCGGTCATGCGGCTGTCGCAGGATCCGAACGACTCGATCAGCCGCGCCGTGATGAACGACTATCTCGGCCGCGACTACGACGCGCCGCTCGCCGAAGACGACCGCGCGACCCTCGCCCGTATAAGCCAGCTCACCCCCGAAGAGGCATTCGAGAAGATAGTCCTCGAATACCGGCTCGACCTGCGGCACGACGAGATAGCCTACTTGCAGGCGTTGCACGAGCAGATAGCGGCATTTTGCGCCGCGAAGGTGGCCGACATACAGTTGTTCCTCGCCGCATGGGACGAAAAGGGATCGGCCAAGGCGTTGAGCGTGGAGAAGAGCGACTCGACGATAGAGCTAACCACCATACACAAATCGAAAGGACTGGAGCGCAAAGTGGTCGTCATACCCTACTGCAACTGGTCGCTCGACCCCGCCGTTAACGACAACATAGTATGGGCCGCGCCCGACGAGAAGGGCGATCCGCTGGCGAGCGTGGGACGTTTCCCCGTGGAGTACAAGAGCGCGATGAGCGACTCGATATTCTCGGACGAATACTATCGCGAAAAGGTATATTCGCACGTCGACAACGTAAACATGCTTTATGTCGCTCTCACCCGCGCCAAAGAGGCTCTTTACGTCTTCATACCGCAGACGGAGAGACACAACACGGGGCGTCTGCTCTGGGAGGTCGTGCGGCAGGACGCCGATCCGTCGACGCCCGAGCGAGTGGAATACGGCGCGCCCGAGCCGCCCGAGCCCGAGAACAAAAAGAGCGACGGCGTAATGAGCGTGCTGCTGGAGGAGTATCCCACCTCCGACGCCCGCATGACGCTGCGGCTCCCATCGCAACGCTACTTCGAGGACGGCGCGGCATCGCTCGCCCCGCGCAACACGGGAATACTCATGCACGGAATACTGAACGAGGCGACCGACGCCGCCGATGCCGAACGGCGCATCGGAGAGGCGCGCGCGGCGGGCCGCCTGAGCGACGGGCAGGCCGAGGAGCTGGCCGCGACCATCCGCCGCGAGCTGAACCGTCCCGAAGTCGCCAAGTGGTTCGCGCCCGATTTCTGGGACGAGATACGCAACGAGAACGACATAATAAGCGGCGCGGTCATCGGGACCCGTCGCCCCGACCGCGTGATGATAAAGGGCGACCGCGTGACGGTGGTCGACTACAAGTTCGGCGCGGACAAGCACAAAGCCCATCTGCGGCAAACGGGAGAGTACATGCGGCTCATCGCCGAAATGGGATACGGACAGGTGGAGGGGTACGTATGGTATCTGTCGCTGGGCGAGATCGTGAAGGTCGAAATACCGACATAATTTCGTTATCTTTGTTTCCGTGTATCGCAGAATCGTAAATATAATCCCCTCGGGTTACGGACGCCGCGGCGCGGCGTTGATCGCCACGCTGCTCGCGCGGGCCGCGCTCAACTTTTTCGGCATCGCCGCGCTCGTCCCCCTGCTGGTGCTCATCCTCGACGGCGAATCCCTGCGCTCGCATCCGACGCTCGACCGAATATACCAGTCCCTCGGTTTCGGCGACTACCGCATCTTCGCCATTGCGACGGCGGCGGCCGCCGTCGCGGCCATCGTGCTGAAAGGGGCGATAAACATGTCGCTATACCGCGTCGAACGCGATTACGTTTACGATATCTACCGCGATCTGTCGCGACGGCTCTACATAAGCTACTGCCGCCGCGGACTCGCGTTCGTTCGCCGCAGCAACTCGACGGAGTTGTCGCGCAACGTGAATTTCGTGTGCCTCAACTTCGCCACGGGGGTATTGCGCCCGCTCGCGACGATAGTCGGCGAGACGTTTCTGCTCCTGCTCGTCGCGGGCGCGACGCTCGCGTACGATCCCGTCGCCGCGCTGTTGCTCGCGGGGGCGTTCATTCCCGCCGCCGCGTTGTATTATCGACTCGTGAAACGCCGCATGAGCGACTGCGGCAGGGCGGAGAACGAAGCCATGCGCGAGAAGTTCCGCAGCGTGGCGGAGAGCTTCGGAGGATATGCCGACGCGGAGATCTGCAACGCCTTTCCGCGCATGCTCGCCGATTTCGACCGCTCCACGGAACGGCTCATCGGGATGCGGAAACGCAACGCCGCGATGGCGGCCTTGCCGCAGAGCGCGACGGAAACGGCCGTGACCGTCGGTTTGGCGGCATTGGTAGTCGCGGGCGCGTACATGCGCGGAGGCGAGATCCGAATCGTATTCGGACTATTCGCTTTAGCCGCCGTACGTCTCGCGCCCTCGGTGCGCAACATCCTCGGCGCGCTGGCAACAATACGTTACAACCGCCATACGATAGACGTTCTGTCCGAAGCGTCCGATGTCGGTGACCTCGAACGCAATGACGAAAGGCTCCCTTTGCGGCGCGAACTGTCATTGCGCGGCATAACTTTCGGATACGACGACGCGACACCCGTCCTGAAGGACTTTTCGCTGCGCATTCGCCGCGGCGAGCGCGTCGGAATAAAAGGCCCGTCGGGAGCGGGAAAATCGACGCTCCTGAACATCATGGCGGGGCTGTTGGAGCCGCAAGGCGGCGAAATGCTCGTCGACGGCGCAAGGCTGGACGACTCCAACCGCCGCGCATGGCAGAACTCGGCGGGATACGTGCCGCAGAATGTATTCATCGCCGACGCCACGCTGGCCGAGAACGTCGCTTTCGGAGAGAATCTCCCCGATGCGGAGCGTGTGGCCGAGTCGCTCGAAGCGGCGGGCCTCGCGGAGTTCGCGCGCAACCTGCCCGAGGGGATCGACACCCTTGTCGGCGAATCGGGATGCCGCGTATCGGGCGGCGAGCGGCAACGGATCGGTATCGCCCGCGCGCTGTATCGACGTCCCGACATTCTCTTTCTCGACGAGGCGACTTCGGCTCTCGACCGAGAGGCTGAACTTGACATACACGACACCTTGGCCCGTCTGTCGGGACGCGACAAGGAGTTGACCATAGTCGCGATAGCCCACGACGAGGCCTCGCTGGGCTCCTGCGACCGCATAATCGAAATAGGAAAAGAGCATGTATAACGATTATGTCATAGCCGACAGACGCATACGGTTCGTCGGTCCGCAATCCGATCTCGCGGCGGCGGGGTTGCGCAGTTTCGCGCCGTTCGCCGTCGAATACGATCCCGAGGCCGAAACGGCGGTCGAAATAGAGACGGGCCCGTATAACGGTGCGCCGAATTTCGAAGAGCTGACGCGCTTCGATTTCGGCGAGGAGGAGACAGTATGCCGATTCGGACGCATCGGAAACGAATACGTACTTGTCATAGGAGAGGAGCGGCGCGGGCGCGGAGCGACATTCGTTTACGACATCGACGAGCGAAAGATGAAGTGCGACATCGGAACACGGCTCCCGTACGTAAGATTCGGACTGTGGTTCATGGCGAACATAGCCCTCGCGCCCCATCTCACCGCGGCGGTGCACGCCTCGGCGATCGTCCACAACGGCGAAGCCGTCGTGTTCCTCGGAGAGTCGGGCACGGGAAAGAGTACTCACGCGAAATTGTGGCGCGAAAACATCGAAGGGGCCGAACTCCTCAACGACGACAGTCCCTTCGTCGCGGTCACTGACGGTCGTCCCGTCGCATTCGGATCGCCGTGGAGCGGCAAGACTCCGCGTTACAAAAACGAACGCTACCCTCTCCGCGCCGCGGTGCGTCTGAGTCAGGCGCCGCACAACTCCATCCGTCGGCTGCGCGGGGCACGGGCCGTCGGAGCGTTGTTGCCGTCGCTGCCGCCCGCATTCGCTTACGACGACCGACTGGAGAACCTCATGCTCGACACTCTCTCGGCAATCGTCAACGCCGTGCCCGTTTATCATTTGGAGTGCCGCCCCGACGCGGAGGCGGCGCGATTGGTTCACGATACGATTTTCGGTATATGAAGAAAGAGGTTGCGAACGATATCTTTTTCGCTGAAGTGGAGCGATTGTTGGCTCGGGGAGAGAGCGTCACCATGCTCGTAAGAGGCGACAGCATGCGCCCCCTGCTGCGCGACCGCATCGACCGCGTGACGATACGACGCCACCGCCCGCACGAGATCGCGAAGGGGGCGATACTGCTCTTTCGCCACGGAGGCGCGTACGCCATGCACCGCGTAAAGGCCTGCGCGGGGAGTGAAGTCATATTGGCGGGAGACGGAAACTGCGGCGCGACGGAACGCGCGCGGTGCGAGGATATAATCGCGATAGCGGTATCGATCGCAAGGCCCGACGGGAAGATCATAAATTGCTCCGACCGCCGTCTGCGGATCGCATCGGCCGCTTGGCTCATGCTGCCTCCGTTCGCGAGGCGGTGCATACTCGGAATTACGAAACGTTTAAAAACATAACGACATGGATTTAAGAATCGGACACGGCTACGACGTACACGCGTTGGCCGAGGGGTTGAGACTGGTGATAGGCGGCGTGGAGATAGCGCACGAGAAAGGGTGCGTCGCCCACTCCGACGGCGACGTGGCGATCCACGCCATCTGCGATGCGCTTCTCGGCGCGTTGGCTCTGGGCGACATAGGCAAACTTTTTCCCGACACATCGGACGAATTCAAGGGCATAGACTCGAAAATACTGCTGCGGCGCGTGGTGGAGGTCGTCGGGGAGCGAGGATACGCCGTATCGAACGTCGACTGCACCATAGCCATGCAGCGACCCAAACTGCGCCCGCACATCGACGAGATGAGGCGCGCGCTGGCCGAGACCATGGGAGTCGGGATCGACAGAGTGTCGGTAAAAGCAACCACGACGGAGCGTATGGGATTCGAGGGACGCGAAGAGGGAGTATCGGCGCATGCCGTGGCGTTGGTTTGCAAGCCGTAAATGCGACTCGCACGAGTCGCGCGGGCCGCAGCCTCCCCCCGCGGAGGCCCGCTATTCGCATTCGCTCAGGCGCGAGCCCCGCAGGCTGCGGACCCCGATAGACGATAAAGCCGCGACGAGATGATCGTCGCGGCTTTCAACAGAGTCGATACAATCGAATTTAATATATCCTCGTGATGGTTCCCGTATACTGCACGGGGTTATACCACGTATTGGATATGGTAAGCGTCGCGCTGCCGTGGCGAGAGTTTATCTCGAACGTGAAGGTATACTCGATCGAGGCATAGAGATAGGTCTTGAACGATACTACCCAACCCTCCTCGGTCTGCTTCGTCACGAAATCGGAGACGCTCGGCATACCCGTATTCAGCAACACGTAATGGTAGGGAGGCACATAGCCGACATAGTACGGCAGGCAGACATCCAGCGATCCGCGCCACAGAGTGACGGTATAGACGGGATTGGTCAGGAATTTCATCGAACCCGCGGGCATCTGCTGCACCGTCTGGGGATTGAATTCGAAGTTGTGAGAGAGCACGACGGAGTCGATATACTTCTCGAATTCGGCGAGACGTTCGGCGCGCTTTTCTGCACGCTGCTCGTGCGTCATCTTTCTGAGATCTTCGCGACTCGTCTGGGCGGCAGCCTCGTTCACGCAAGGGCCGCAAAAGGTACACATGAGAGTGCACGTCATTAAAAACATCAGTCGTTTCATAGCACAAAGGATTTATGCCCGAACGACTTTCAAAATCCTTGCCTAAACTCCCATCCTCCGCAAAAATTCGCCCGTCGCGCTCTCCGCGCACATCGCTATCTCGTGCGGCGTGCCCGTAGCGACGACGCGGCCGCCGCCCGCGCCGCCCTCGGGACCTATGTCGATTATATGGTCGGCGACCTTTATGACATCCAGATTGTGCTCTATGACGATAGCCGTGTTGCCGCGGTCGACCAGTTTGTTTATCACCTCCAGCAACTGACGTATATCCTCGAAATGCAATCCCGTGGTAGGTTCGTCGAGGATGTAGAGCGTACGTCCCGTGTCGCGCTTCGACAACTCGGCCGCCAGCTTGATGCGCTGGCTCTCGCCGCCCGAAAGCGTGGTGCAGGGCTGCCCGAGGGTCAGATACCCCAACCCCACGTCCTGAATGGCTTTCAACTTCTGGTAGATGGAGGGGATATTGGCGAAAAACTCGACGGCGATGTTCACGGTCATGTTCAGCACCTCGTCGATGTTCTTGCCCTTGTACTTCACCTCCAGCGTCTCGCGGTTATAGCGGTGCCCGCCGCACGCCTTGCAGGTGACGTAAACGTCTGGCAGGAAGTTCATCTCTATGGTCTGCACGCCCGCGCCGCGGCACTCCTCGCAACGGCCGCCCTTTACGTTGAACGAGAAGCGGCCCGCCTTGAACCCGCGGATCTGCGCGTCGGGAGTGGCTTCGAAGAGTTTGCGGATATCGGAAAAGACGTTGGAATAGGTGGCCGGATTGCTTCGCGGCGTGCGCCCGATGGGCGACTGGTCCACCACGACCAGCTTGTCGATGTTCTCGATCCCCTCCACAGAGTCGTAAGGCAGCGGATTGTCGTACGAGCGATAGAGTTCGCGGCTCAGCACGGGACGCAGCGTCTCGTTCACCAAAGTCGACTTGCCCGAACCGCTCACGCCCGTCACGCAGATGAATTTGCCCAACGGAAACTCCGCGTCGACGCCCTTGAGGTTGTTGCCGCGGGCGCCGCGCACCACGATGCTTTGGCCCGAACCCTCGCGCAGCTCGGCGGGAATCTCGATCCGGCGTCGGCCGCACAAATAGTCGGCCGTGATCGAATCCGAACGCAATATGTCGTCGAACGTTCCCGCCGCCACGATGCGCCCGCCGCGACGGCCCGCCTTGGGCCCCACGTCGACGATATAGTCGGCCGAACGCATCATATCCTCGTCGTGCTCCACAACGATCACCGAGTTGCCCGCATCGCGCAGCTCCTGCAACGTGCGGATCAAACGACGGTTGTCGCGCTGGTGCAAACCGATGCTCGGCTCGTCGAGAATGTAGAGTACGTTCACCAGTTTCGAGCCTATCTGCGTCGCGAGGCGTATGCGCTGGCTCTCGCCGCCCGAGAGCGAACGCGACGAACGGGCCAGCGAGAGATACCCCAACCCCACGTCGAGCAGGAAACGGAGACGCTCGCGGATCTCCTTCACGATCTCCTGCGCTATCTTCCACTCCTTGGCGTTGAAATACTCCTCGGCATGCGACATCCACTCCGCGAAATCGGTTATGGACATGGACGACACTTCGGCTATGTTCTTTCCGCCGATGCGGAACTGCAAAGCCTCCTTCTTCAGGCGCGTACCGCCGCAGACGCTGCACGGGCAGTACATGAGGAACTGCTCGCGCCACTTTTGGCCGCGCTTCGAATCATCGTCGTCGGTCGTGGAGTCGACATACTCGGCTATGCCCTCCCAAGGTATCATGCGACGCCCCGAGACGGACGAAAACTCCGACAAGTCGACCGTGAGGGGTTTGGGATCGCCGTACAGAATGGCGTTCATACCCTCCTCGGATACGGAGCTCACGGGATCGTCCAACGTGAAGTCGTAACGTCGGCCCAGCATCGTCAGCAGGGCGAACAGCTTGTTGTTCTTATACTTTCCGATGGGTTCGATCGCGCCGTCGCGCAACGAACGGTTATCGTCGGGGATGATCTTGCGGATATCGAACACCGCCTCGACGCCCAGACCGCTGCATCGCGGGCAGGCTCCCTGAGGCGAGTTGAACGAGAAAGTGTGCGGCGCGGGATCCTCGAAAGCGACGCCCGTCGAGGGGCACATCAGATGGCGCGAATAGTAACGCAGCCCCTCGGCTTCGTAATCGTACAGAGCCATCGTGCCCTTGCCCTGACGCATGGCCTCCTTGAGCGAGGTCATGACGCGTTCGCCCGAATCGGCGGAGACGACCAGACGGTCGACGACCAGATCGATGTTGTGTATCTTGTAACGGTCGAGCTTCATGCCCCCCGCGATCTCACGGATCTCGCCGTCGATGCGCGCATAGATGTATCCGCGTTTGGCCAGCGACTCGAACAGTTCGCGATAGTGGCCCTTGCGTCCCTTCACGATGGGAGCCATGAACGCCACGCGGCGGCCCGCGAAGCCCGTGAGGATCAGATCGCGGATCTGCTCGTCGGTATAATGCACCATCTCCTCGTCCGTGACGGGCGAATAGGCGCGCGAGGCGCGGGCATAGAGCAGACGGAGGAAATCGTTGATCTCGGTGACGGTGCCTACCGTCGAACGGGGATTCTTGTTGGTCGTCTTCTGCTCGATGGCCACCACGGGGCTGAGTCCCGTGATCTTATCCACGTCGGGACGCTCCATGGTGCCGACGAACTGTCGGGCATAGGTCGAGAGCGTCTCCATATAGCGACGCTGCCCCTCGGCATAGATCGTGTCGAAAGCGAGCGACGATTTGCCCGATCCCGACAATCCCGTGATAACCACCAGCGAATTGCGCGGAATCTCGACATCCGCATTCTTCAGATTGTGGACGCGCGCGCCCGTAACCGTTATCTTGTCTTCCCCCTTGATTGCCATAATTCAACCTTTGCGTTCCGCACCCGACTCCGCACCGTCAGAACATGGTGAGCAGCGAGTGCAAAATATCCTGCAAAGATAATAAACCCACCAGATCGGCAAAACAGATGAGCAAAATAATCAATGTAAAATATCGCACGAACTTCACGCCCCACGCCATGGCGAAATGAGAAGCGAACACGGCTCCTATGACATTGCCCAAACCGTGCCACAGTCCGTAAGTGTAATCGACCTGACCGTTGAGCATGAATATGGCGAGCGAGAAGGGCGTGGCGACGAAGATCATGAAGCACTTCACCACGTTGGCGGTTATAATGTCGAGCTTCATCGACCAGATGGCGACCGCCAGCACGGCATAACCCAGACCTATGTAGATATATCCGCCGTAAAAGCCCAGCAGCAGGAACCAGATGTAGTGATAGAACTTCAGTTGCAGGGGATGGCCGCCGTGGATGTGGGGGTGTTTGTGGCTTCGGTCGAAGATCATGTATACCAATACCACGGTGAGCACCACGGACATACAGATCTTGAACACAGTGTCGCTGATGTGGGTCGCCACCATCGAGCCCGCTATGTTGCCCACCACGGCGGGAATCGACAGCTTTATGCCGCTGCGCACGTCGAGCATGCGTTTGCGCAGGAAAGCCACCGACGAGGTGAGATTCTGCAACACCACGGCGATACGGTTGGTGCCGTTCGCCACGCCGACGGGCAAGCCCAACACCATGAACAACGTCATGGAGATGATCGATCCCCCGCCCGCGAGAGTATTGATTATGCCAACCACGACACCCGAAAGGACAAGCACTGCTATTATGGTAATTCCGCTCATAAGTCACTCGTATTTGCCGGCAGCGCGACACCCGTCGCCGCCCGATTCATAAAGATAATGCAAATCGGGATAAAACGAAAATTTCGCGCCGTTTTTTCAACCGAATACGAAATTATCGTCCTTTTCGCGCAATGAAGTAGAGGTCGAAACTCTCCTCGGTAACGGGACCTATACGGTAATCGTCCATCGTTATGGATTGCGTAAGGTCGCGGTTGTCGGCCAGCAGACGGCGACGGTTGATACGGTTCAGTATGTCGTAAGGTATTCGCAGCAGGCGGCGCGGAAGGCGGTGTTGCAGATCGAATACGTCGAAACGCGCCACGCGCTCCACGCTCGCCTTGTTGGCGGCATAGTACTCCATCACGCGCTCGTTGCCGGCCACTCCCAAACACTCCACCTCGGAGAAGTGGCGCAGCAGCAGTTCGCGCAACTCCTCGGCCGTGTATTCGCGCACATGCCACGGATTACGCGTGAGCGACATGGGCGCGTTGGGCGTGGACACGATGAAGCGTCCGCCGTCGCGCAGCACGCGGCTCACCTCGCGAACGAACTCGGCGTCGCGTTCGATATGCTCTATCACCTGAAAAGACACCGCGAAGTCAAAGCTGCCGTCGGCGAAATCGAGCGGCGGGGCGGTCATGCGGCGGAACTCCGCATTGACGGGCAGAGACGCCTCGAGATGCGGCGCGGTCTTGTCGACCGTGACGAAACGGCCGGCCGCGGGAGCCACGACGTCAATGCCGTAACCCATCCCCGTCCCGATCTCCAGAACATCGCCCGAGACGATCTCGGCCGCCTTATGATAAGCCAGAATCGAACGTCGGAACACGAAGTTGTCCGACATGTCCCGACCCGAAACCCGCTCGGCAGTCTGCATGGCCATACGCTATTTAAGTTTTACGCTCTCGCCGTCCGACACCGCGTCGCCGCGTTTGAGCAACATGCCCAGCGCGCGTTTGAACACCTTCTTGCTCATCTGCGTGCAGGCATGCACCCTCTCGGGCGCGGAGTCGTCGCCCACGGGCAGCGCGCCGCCGTTGTCGCGAAGCAGTTGCAGCAACTTCTCTGCCGAAGCCGCCACGCCGTCATAACCCTCGCGACGCAGCGAGATGTCGATGCGGTTGTCCTCCGTGACGCGGCTCACGTAACCCTCCATGCGATCGCCGATCGAAACGCGGTTGAAGATCTGGTTCTTGTAGATCATGCCCCAATGGCGCGAGTCGACTATCACGCGGAATCCGATGGGACTCTCCGAAGCGACCAGCACGTCGACCTTCTGACGGGGCGACACGGTGATTATCTCGTTGTCTATATAAGATTTGAGCTTCATGGTCGCCACGCAGCGGCCCGTGATGTTGTCGACATAGAGCCACACGATATAGCTGCGGCCCGCGACGACGCCCCCCTGCTGGTTGCGGTTGGGCAGAAACAGATCCTTGCCCGACACGCCCCAATCGAGAAAAGCGCCATGGACATTCTTATCCACCACCTTGAGACAAGCCGCGCGCCCCTCGGTTATGAGAGGTTCGTCGGTCGTGGCTATAAGACGATCCTCCGAATCGTGATAGACGAATACCGACTTCTCGTCGCCCACGGCATCCGAGAGCGATACGTAACGGTTGGGGAGCAAAACTTCCTGCCCCTCCTCGTCGGCCAGATACAATCCGTAATCGGAGATGCGGGCGACTTTCAGTGTTTGGATACGACCTACTTTCATCATGTGTAAAATATTCGGCAAATATACGCATACAACCGCGGCAAAACAAATTTCGGCGGTCATATATCCGCCCGCCGCGCGGGAATCGGCATTCGAAAGAGGCGGCGGAACACGTCTCGACCGAAACGGCCGCGGCCCGCGAAGATCGCGCCTTTCAGGGAATATCGCCCCCGAGAGGCATATAATCGCGTCATAAATTTTGTCGTGCGGGCCGCTTGTATTATCTTTGCGGCCGAATTAAGGTTCATTAGATATGATAAGCAGAAGATTGCTAAGAATAAAGGTCGTGAAGGCCTTGTACGCCCACATGAAGTCGGAGTCGGACTCGTTGCAGGCCTCGGAAAAGACGCTCGTCGCATCGATCGACAAGACTTACGACCTCTATTTCCAGATGCTCTCCCTCGTCGCGGAGGTGGCTCGTTACGCCGAGCAGCGTCAGGAGGCGGCCAAACAGAAGAAACTCCCCACTTTCGAAGATCTGAATCCAAACCGTAAATTCGTCGATAACGCCGTGGTGCGTCTCATCGCCGAGAGCGACTCGGTGAACGATCGCCTCGCGGCACGCAAGCTGTCGTGGGCGCAGTACCCCGAGCTCATAAAATCGCTCTACGCGCAGCTGGAGCAGAGCGACTATTACAAGAAATACATGACCTCGACCGAGAGTTCGTTCCGCGAAGATCTGGCGCTGGTCACCGACTTCTACACCGGCGAACTCGAAGGGTCGGAATTGCTCGAAGAGGTGCTCGACGAGCAGTCGATCCTGTGGAACGACGATCTGGGCTTCGCGCTGGTAATGGTGACGCGCACTCTGTCGGGCATACGTCAGTCGCATCGCGAAGTTAAGGTGTTGCCCAAGTTCAAGAGCGACGACGATCTGGCCTTCGCGAAGGAGCTTTTCGCCAAGACGGCCGTCAATTTCGACACCTATCTGCAATATATCGAAAAGTTCACCCGCAACTGGGACGTGGAACGAATAGCGTTCATGGACAACCTGATAATGGCCACGGCCGTGGCCGAGTTGGTATCGTTCCAGTCGATCCCCGTGAAGGTGACGCTCGACGAGTTCATCGAGATCGCCAAATATTACTCGACCCCGGGCAGCGGCACATTCATCAACGGAATACTCGACAAGATCGTCGCCGCGCTCACCGAAGAGGGCAAAATCAACAAGAGCGGCCGAGGCTTGATCTGACGAATTGTTTCGGCACGCGTCGATTACGGCACGATTTAGGCATTATCGAAGATCATGAAAACGAAACGCAGTTACATATCGGCCGCCGCAGCGGCCCTTTTGTTCGTCGCATCTTGCGGTTCGCAGACCGACAAGGGCTCGGGCAACGCGTCGCAGAGCGTGACGGTGACGCCCGAGGCGTTGCAGGAGGGGATATGCGACACGTTGCGTTTCGGACGCATGCGCCGAGGCGAAACGGCGGTGAAGAGCCTGCGCGCGGTGAACGGCGGCAAGGCCCCGATGGTGCTGTTGCGGCACGTCACGTCGTGCGGTTGCATCGCGCTCGAATACGACCGACGCCCCACGGCTCCAGAAGCCTCGACCGAGATACGTTGCGAATTCGATTCGCACGGTCAGCAGGGCTGGCAGATGAAACTCGTGGAGTTTTATTTCGCCGATTCGGCCCGACCTTTGAAACTATACGTCGAAGCCGAGGTGGAATAGTCGCATAATCGGAAATTATTGCGTATATTTGTAAGCGACAAAATCGACGCGTCGGACCGACCGTCGCGAACGGAAACGATAAACGAAACACATTAAATTTATATTGCTATGATTAATTTGCTTCAGGCGGCTGTCGTCGAACAGCCCGGAATGGGCGGTTTCTGGATCATGATGTTGCTCATGATAGCCGTACTCTACTTTTTCATGTGGCGTCCCGAGTCGAAGCGCCGCAAAGAGATGGCCAAGTTCCGCGAAGGACTCAAGAAGGGCGACAAGATAATCACCGCGGGCGGTATATACGGCACGGTGAAAGAGGTGAAGGAGACTACCCTGCTCATCGAGGTCGACGGCAACGTAACGCTGCGCATCGACAAGAACATGGTGGTGGCCGACAACTCGCAATTGCAGAAATAGGAGACGCCGAGACCGAAATGTCCTCCGAACTTCGCTGAAAGTTCGGAGGACATTTTATATTCGGACCGCCCCTACTCCTCCACGCCGCAGTCGCAGAAGTGGAACTCCTCGCGCGCCTTCTCTTTAGGGAACAGAAAATAGACGCACAACGCGCGGGTGCACAACTCGCCCTCGGAGTCGAATATCGACACCTCGATATCCACCACGTTGCGACGCTGTCGCGCCACCGAGGCGCGCAGAGTTATATGGTCGTCGGTGGTTCGGATCGGCCGCATGTACTTAACCTCCATCTTCGACGTCACGCCGCTGGTCTGGAACTTGCGGAACACCACCCAACTGCTTATCTCGTCGGCAAGCGTGGCCTGAATGCCTCCGTGAAGGGTATCGACCCATCCCTGAAACTCCTGCCGCGGCCGCCAGCGGCTCACGATCTCGTCGCCGTCCTCGTAAAACTCCATGCGCAGCCCGCGTTCGTTATGCGGATCGCATCCGAAACAACGATACCGCTCCATACCCCGCCAAGGGTTGACTATCTTTTTCATGAAAATTCGGGTTTGATTTTCCGATGACAAATATACAACGGACGAAGGCAACCGAAATGCTCGGAAACGCTCGGATAATGTTCCTTTTATCCGAAACGCTCCTCGATGCGGACCGATGCGGCTATTTCTCGGTCATGACGCGCAGCGCGCACGCCAACTGGTCGGGGCACGAGGTGCCCTTGCCGTGGCAATCGATGCCTCGCAGCTTCGCGACGACATCGTCTGCGCGCATGCCCGCCACAAGCGACGCTATGCCTTGGGTATTGCCGTGGCAACCCCCGACAAACTCCACGCGGCTAACGATATCGCCGTCCAATTCTATGTTTATCGCCCGCGAACACGTGCCGCAGGTGGTGTATGTCATCTTATCCATAGTTAAGCGGTATTTTTCGAAAAATCGCGGACAAAGATAACTATTTCGCCGCAACATAGGCGCTTCGCATCGGCAATGCTCAAATAAATTTGGCATTGCGCTCAACTTATTAGTACCTTTGCCGAAGATAATACAGACTATCTGCGATAAATTCCCTGCAGATTCGTGCGATTCGCCGATAGTATAAAACACAAAAAAACGATATGTACGACGTTATAGTTATAGGCGCGGGAGCGGCGGGTTTGATGGCGGCGGCCACGGCGGCCCGAAACGGCAAGCAGGTGCTTCTGATGGAGAAGATGGAGAAGGCGGGACGCAAGATCCGCATCTCGGGAAAGGGCCGTTGCAACCTGACCAACGCCCGTCCGCCCGAGGAGTTCCGCGAAGCGATACGCGTCAACGCCGATTTTTTCGACGTGGCCTTCGCCGAATTCAACAATAAGGCGACCATACGCCTGTTCGAACGTCTCGGCGTGAAACTCGATATCGAACGCGGCCAACGCGTTTTCCCGCACAGCGGCAAGGCTTGGGACATAGCCAACGCGCTGGCGGACTACTGCGCCGACAACGGCGTTACGTTCATGTACGATACCCGCGTGAACGGCATCCTGACGTCGAACGGCAAAGTGTACGGCGTCACCTACATCAACAAACGCGGCTTCGAACGCAAGGAGGAGGCTCCCGCCGTGATAATCGCCACGGGAGGCGTCAGCTACCCCGCCACGGGTTCGACGGGCGACGGCTATCTGTTCGCCGACGAGCTGGGCCACACCGTAACCGAGGTGCGTCCTTCGCTCACCCCTCTGCGCACGTCGCATCCGCAACGTAAATTCCTCGACGGCCTGTTGCTCCGTAATGTCCGCGCGCAGCTCGTCGTGGACGGCGAGGTCGTACGCGAGGAGTTCGGAGAAATAGGCTTCTCGGAACGAGGCATCGAGGGCGCAGTGGCATTGCGGTTGAGCCGCGATGCGGTGGACGCTCTGATCGACGAGCGCAAAGTGAAGATCGTGCTCGACATGAAACCCGCGCTCGACGAGGAGACGCTGTTCGACCGAATAAAGCGCGAGATAGCGGAGATGCAGCCCGAGGAGTTTTTCGCGGAGCTGCTGCGGAAACTCGTGCCCAAGAATCTGGTCGTTCCCATAGCGCGGGAGTTGGACGTGCATTCCAAAAACTATATCCGCAAAGTGACCGACGCCGAGATCAACCGACTCATCAAGGTGCTCAAAGGCATGGTGTTCCCCATAACGGACTACGCTCCGTTCGAATACGCCGTGGTCACGGCGGGCGGAGTGTGCTGCGACGAAGTGAACAAGTACACGATGGAATCGCTCAAAGTCGGCGGACTCTATTTTGCAGGCGAAGTGCTCGATCTGGATGCGAATACGGGCGGCTACAACATGCAAATAGCATTCTCGACGGGGCGTCTGGCGGGGCAGCTGAAAAAATAATCCGATGAAGATCTCAGGCAGAACGATAAAACGACGTCTCTACGGGTTGCGCAACCTCCCCGCCGACCTGAAACGAGCGCGATATTTTCGCGGACACGGCGTGCATTCGCCGTTCGTTTACGCCATCGTGCGGCAGGTATTCATGCGCTCCACGCTAATCGCGAAGAGCGACACCGCGCTGTTCGACGCGCTGACCGACCGCGGGATCTCTGCAAGGCGGGCCGTGCAACTGCAAAACATAATGATCCATTGCGGTTACACCTCGTTCGGCATAGATTGTGCCGACGACGACACGATGCGATACGACTTCGCGGTGGCGACGCTCGACGTGCCGGCTGAACGTTTGGAGGCTATGGCCGCCAAAGCCTCGGCCGAGGGCGCGACCATCTGCATAATGTCGCCTTGGTATGACCGTCGGCGCGACGAGGCGTGCCGCGCCATAATAGCGAAGCATCGCTGCACCGACATCGACAATCGGGGATACCTTTTATTGTTTAACAATTACCTGCCGAAACAATCGTTCAGATTATGAAAATATACACCAAAGGCGGCGACAAGGGGCTTACGTCGCTCATCGGAGGAGAGCGCGTCTACAAAACCGACGAACGTGTGGAAGCATACGGAACCGTGGACGAGTTGACGGCGTTCACCGCACTGCTCGCCGACAAAATCGCCGCGGACGCCGACATGCGCTCCCACGTCGAGATGTTGCGACGCATAGAGTCGCGGCTCATGACCGTGGAGGCATTGCTCGCGACGGGCGAAGGCGGCCGCGACAAAACGGAGCGGCTGCAATGCGACGCCACGGAGTTGGAGCGCGAAATAGACGCCATGCAGGAGCGTCTGCCCGCAATCGACAAATTCACCGTCCCGGGAGGCGACGAGCGCGTATCGCTCTGCCACGTGTGCCGCACCGTATGCCGCCGAGCCGAGCGGGCCGCCGTGCGCGCCGCTCAAATATACGAGATCGACAAGCGCGCCACGATATATCTCAATCGCCTTTCAGACTATTTTTATCTGTTAGGTCGCACCCTCGCCGAACACTTCCATGCGGGCGAAATACTCTGGATTCCCTGATGCGCAGAGGGTGGCGCAAGCGTTGCGGATCGAAATATACGCCGGAAAGTCGGCCTCAGCATCGATGGATCGCAAACCGCAGCCGCAATCAACACGATGGTTTACAATGCGTTGTCCACAGACGGGCGGTTCGACGCGCAAGATTGCATGCTAAAGTGGTTGCATTTGTCGTTTTTTTTCTATATTTGCGACCGATATAAATTTCGAGACGGACATAGTTTTTCCGAAACTCGAAAAAGATATGCTGAAACGTAAAACTGCGACATTATGTATTGGACTTTGGAGTTAGCATCGAAGTTGGAGGATGCACCGTGGCCCGCAACCAAAGAGGAATTGGTCGATTACGCGATTCGCTCGGGCGCCCCGCTGGAAGTATTGGAAAACCTTCAGGAGATCGAAGACGAAGGCGACATCTATGAGTCGATAGAAGATATTTGGCCCGACTACCCCTCGAAAGACGATTTCTTCTTCAACGAGGAGGAGTATTAATCCGTTATTGCAACGCAAATGTTTTTCGGTCACGCAAATTACGATTTGCGTGACCGAATTGTTTTTACTGCCACTGACCTCAGCGTTAAACGTCACGCCAGCTTTATAAGTTCGGGTATGTAACTCCGAACTTTGCGCGGAGTCTCTTCGCCATGCAATGTCACATCGGCATCGCGATCGGAAAAGATCATGGCAACGCGATTGCCCGTAGCGTCGTCGACTTTGGTTACGACGAGAATCTCGGCATCGTCCTGCCGATATCGGTCGAACTCGTTGCTGCCGCGCCACATGGCGGGATTGTCGCGTCGGAACGTCATGACACGGCGCACATATTCCAAAAGCCTGCATTCGCGATCGTCGGCGGCATTCAGATGGCCCGACGTACGAGAGGCGTTGTCGGGCCGACTCCCCTCGCAGTCGCGCGAGAGATCAGCGAACTCGTCGCCATAGTAAAGCGTCACGGGACCGGAATATCCCGCAAGGATGGCGAAGCGTGTCATAAGATTTATTTCGTCCTCCTCGTCATAGAAGTTGTCGGCGACTCTCACGCTGTCGTGATTGCTCAGGAACAGATTGGGCAATACGTCCTCGGGCGCGTAACCGCGTTCGGAAGGAGACGAATACACCCTTACGACGTCGTCCCAGCCGTTATCGAGACCGCCCGACCCCTGCCCGTCCATAGAGCCGCTGATGAGTTGCTTCCCGTCGAAATCGAACGCGCTTTTAAGCCCGCCGTCGCGAAAAATTCTGGAACTTATACCTCCCGCGTCGCTCCAGTCCTCTCCGACCATGTAGCCGAGAGTGCCCCACGCCTTTCCCTCCGCCGAGCGTTTGTCGCACAACTCCCGCACGGCCTGCGATATTTCACACCAGTAGTTGTGTCCGTTCTGACATAGCTGGTACGCTTGGTCGAATCGCCAGCCGTCGATATCGAACTTATCGATCCAATATGTGGCGACCTCTTTGAAATAATCGAGTGATTCGGGATACTTCACATTCCCCGCCCCGCACTCCTCGCCTCGGTCGCAGAGAGAGGGAGTCGAGTCGATCCGAAACCCCGACGGAGAGGGTGTGCATACGCCGCCGTGGTGACCGAAGACACCGTCAAGAAACACGTATAACCCGCGGTCATGGGCTTTTTCGACGAGCTCCCTCAACTCCTCTTCCGTCCCGAAATGAGGGTCGACCTTGAAGTAGTCGTTGGCAAAATATCCCGAGGCTTGCAATTTTTCGCCTCCGTCGGCTCGAGAGCTGTCGAATATGGGCGTGAGCCATATTGCCGTGGCTCCTATATTCGCAATATGGTCGAGGGCCTGAATAACTCCTCGCAGGTTGCCGTTTTTCCGCTCGCCGTCAGGACCCCAAAGATCGTGATACCCCTCGGCCCCGCCCTCTCCGTGGAGAAAGGACCCGACCATCACCTGATAGATCGTAAGCGACCGCCAGTCGCGCTCCTGCCTGTTCTGTTTCGCCTCCATAATAATCATGACTGAAAATCCGTATCGTCTACCCACCGTCCCTGCGCCTCAAGGCGGGACGGTCCGTGGGCAGGCGGAACGGAATTATTGCAAAAATCATAGTTTTTGTCTGCTTCGATTTGATTTTTTAAGATCATGATCGGAGAGTTCGGAACCATGAAATCCCCGAACGCGAAAGCCTGCATGGCAAAACATGTAATTCGGGTACTTTTATCCGTAAGACGGGTAGCGGATCGACCCGCACAATGTTCTAATTTTGCATCATACTAAAAATCGGACACATGAGTTACATTTTCCCGCTCGTTGCGATAATGACGATATTAAACAACAATACACTTATGGCTCAGAATAAAATAACACAAACGGCAGGACACGCCGTTCTCGGCGAGTTCGCTCCGAAATTCGCGGAACTTAACGACAACGTTCTGTTCGGTGAAGATGTTTGGAACGATTCGACGCTTTCGCTTCACGACCGCAGCATGATTACCATCTCCGTCCTTCTCGGCAAAGGATCGATCGACTCCTCATTCCGTTCGCACCTCGAAATGGGCAAAAGGCACGGCATCACCCGCGAAGAGATCGCGGCACTGCTGACTCAAGCGGCCTTTTATGCGGGCTGGCCCAACGCATGGGCAGGATTCCGCGAAGCGAAGGAGGTTTGGGCGGACAACCATGCGACGACTGAAAAAGAGCGGTTCGGACAAGAGATGATTTTCCCCGTCGGCGAACCGAATACCGAATACGCCGAACATTTCAGCGGCAACAGCTACATAGCACGAATTTCGACCGAACAGGTTCGGTTCGTCAATGTCACGTTCGAGCCGCGATGCCGCAACAACCGTCACATTCACCACGCGACCGAAGGCGGCGGCCAAATGCTGGTCGGCGTGGCAGGACGAGGATGGTATCAAGAGGATGGCAAACCCGCGCAGGAGATTCTCCCCGGGACGGTCATTCACATCCCCGCAAGCGTGAAGCATTGGCACGGCGCTGCCGCCGACAGTTGGTTCGCACACCTCGCTTTCGAGCTATCGGGCGAGAATACCTACACCGAGTGGCTCGAACCCGTGACGGACGAAGAGTATGACAAACTTCAACAATAAAACATATCCGCCCCACGATAGGCGGAAAGAGTTTCGCACACACGGGACCGCGCTCGGCGGTTCCGTATTTTTTTACGGGCTATTTAACGGATGCACATTTTGATTTACATCTATATGATTGCGACGAAAACCGAAAATCACGCATTAAGTGCGGCGGACAAAGGACGCAACATAATACATATACATACATGCACGTCGATCGGCTGCGCATACAACACGCCTTAATGGAGGAGAATCCCGAGATAACGGTATGCACTTCGTGGCTCACGCCTTTCGGCGAAGGTATCGCCAACGGGTGCGCCGACGGAGCGGGAGCGGGAATCGTCGACCGTCCTCTGCTACGACTGTTGGAACGTAACGTATTCTTCAACCCCACCTCGATCATGCGTCGGGAGTTTATCCGACACATCGGGTTGAAATACAAATATTACGACTATGCCGAAGACTACAAATGGTGGGTCGACATGGCCGAGGCGGGAGCCGTGTTTTATATCGACCCGCAACCGTTACTCTATTATCGCATATCGGATCAACAGGTCAGCACGAAATATCGCAAGCAACAGCATGAGAGCGCCATGCGTATACGGGGCGAGATACTGGACGTACTCACGGCGCGAAACGCCGAGCGTTGTCCCGAACTTAAATCGCTGCGCGAGTCATTGAACGGGATGAAAAAACGCGACTTGTTCACCGACGAAAGAATCTTCGGACTCTTCTCGCATATTTTCGAAATCAACAAAAACAATCTTTTTACGGAGATAGGTTAAAATATGTCAAAACAGACGACAAACCACAAGAAACATTTATTAACTTTAACACACGAAAGAACTTATGAGAAAAATCACAAAACAGAATCTTAAAGAACTGGCCAAAATCATGCCCGTAATCGACGAAAAAGCGCAGCGCGAATATTTCGGCGGCAGTTGGTACGTAAATCGCCACACGGGCGACGAATACGGAAAGGTCGGAACCGACGACGTGATTCGTACGACGGATGATTTCGGATACGGCAAAGCCAAAGACGACAATTCGGAAAACGAAGGCATGCCGCTCCAAGGGTGCGATAATTGGGAGAAAGATATCGTTTTTGCGGCATACGCAAAGCGAACCATCGAGTATTTCGGCAAGGTCAGGGCGGTGGACAACTACTACGACAAACGCCCCATGTATGTGGACAGCGGCGTGTTGTACGTCAACGTGCAAACGAGTTCGGGTTACTGGGGACTTCGCAACGTCCTGATCGATAATCTGCGAGCGATAAGGTCGTCGATAGAGGCGTCGGGAAATCTTTCGGGCGGTATCTCGGGCGGAATTTCGGGAACATGGGCGGATAAAGAATCTGAATTGGATAGAGAGTTACACAAATTGAATACTAACGGTGTACCATATTCGAATGATGCGGAACAAGCCCAAAGAAGCAATTTAGCCGAACGCTATTTCGAGTTGTGGAAAGCAATGGGAGACTATAATAATGGTCATCATTATCTACATGATGCGTATAGGATGTGTAAAGTAATCGGATACTACACATCTACGGTACCTGTCGGAACTGACGATTAATTAGAACCACATATCTCCGTAAAAAGATTTTTGTTACATAATTTACAATCTGCAATATGAAACTGTTTATAATTTTATTGACGCTATTGACATCGACCGGTGCAGGCGCTAACAAGAGCAAGTTCCGCTACCAGACAATAGGGAACGTTACCAAATCGGAACTGGCCACAACGAATTATGACATGGATATCACAAGCTATGACGCAGTGGTGTTGGAAGAGACTGTCGGGCCGTACATTTACGGCGAGAAACCTGCCGACAAACCGCAACATTACCGAACCAATATTATCAGAAAAATAAAGATCCTTAATGACAATGGACTCGATTATGCAAAATTACGCATTCCGTACGATTTGACAGAATTTCAATATATACCTATATCCGACGTCGAGGGCTATATATACAGCATGGAAAATGACCGCATGGTGAAAAGAGAACTCAACCCGAAAGATGTCAGCATTATTGAAAATGACAATAAATCGGGAATTGTTGAGATTGTATTTCCAAATGCCAAAGCGGGAGATATTATAGAGTACAGTTATTGGCAGTCGTCAATTTCCACAGAAAAATTGCCCGATTTCCATTTCGAAAGCAAAATTCCCGTTCTGAAATCCATATATATGATTTTTGTCAGTTCCTATTCTTTAACAGACTGTCAGGTATTTACTTTCGGTCCGCAGATTCAGGGCATGGACATGCGGCTTTATCGTAATCAACCATTATCGATAAGAATGCATACAACTCCTCCCGCAACTTTGGGATCAGTGAGCGGAATATTATATAAAGGAACTGCCACAAGCAGTCACATGACACATCAGAAAGGCGTTCTATATGTTTTTCAACTTGAAAATATCAAACCATCGGTCACCACACCCGAATCAGGCATTCGATCTATTTTTATAAACAGATAGCCACGCTTATATCTAAGTTAAAAACACCATGAAACTCATAAGCATTATTTCGGCTATTATGTCGATTGTCGCGACCGCGATATCGGCTTCGGCGCAGACCGATTACAAATTCGGCAAGGTGACACGCGCCGAACTCGAAAGAACGGATTACCCCGCAATAGTCGACGGCGCCGACGCCGTGGCTTTGGAGGATCTGACCGATTTGTTGATTATCGCAGACTCATGTTTCGACGCCAAATTCGACGCATTCGCACGATTCTATTACAGCCACCGTAAAGTTATACGCAAAATAAAGATTCTGAACAGCGACGGACTGAGGTATGCGAATATCAAAATCCCGCATCGTCACGCGCGGCATCCTCGAACATTCGACAGTTCGACAGAGGGCATAAGAGGTTATTCGTATACGCTGAAAGACGGCAGAATAAGCCGATCGAAACTGAAAGTAACGGATATAAAGTTGCGAATGACAGACGACAGCACGGCGCAAGCGGAATTTACCATACCCGACGTCGAGGTCGGATCGATAATCGAATACGAATATACGGAATACGCGACATCGACATACCCGCGCGACATATACGTCATCATGCAAAAAGAGTTTCCGATATTGAACTCCCGCTGCATGGTATCGTTCAAATTGGGCGGATACCATGAAAACAGATTCGTCAACGTCTTCAAGACGCACAAATCGGGATCGCACCCCATGACCGTGACCGACGGCGAGTATGAGAAGTCGTGCGAGGCCGCCATGACGGTGATGTATCCCGAATACGTCTACTCGTCCAAATTCGCGCCCGAAGATCCGTTCGCCATGAGGGATTTGCGGCGATACCGAGCATCGAAAAGCTATGTGCGGGTCGAGTGTTGGGGTATATTTTACGCTGCCGAGAATCTGCCCGCCATCGACGCCGATACGCGACAAGAAGATATCGCGGGCGTAAGGATCACAATGACCGACCCGTACGATAGGGAAACGAACACAAACGACCATGAACAATAATAAGTTACCGACATATATAGTCAATCTGAAAAGCCGCCCCGACCGACGACGAAGCATGGAGGAGCAATTCGACGGCAAACCCGAATTCGAAGTTCGTTTCGTCGACGCCGTGAAAGATGCCGACGGCGCCGCAGGCATCTGGAAAAGCCTCGTAAAAGTGATAACCGCAGCCCAAAAGGCGGGACACGATAAAATATTGTTCTGCGAAGACGATCATATCTTTACCGAACATTACACTTCGGACTATCTGTTTCGCAACATAGCCGAGGCCGAAACGAAAGGAGTCGATCTGTTGGTCGGCGGAGCCTGCGGATACGGAACGGGAGTACCCATAGGGGACGATCTGTTTTGGACGGACTGGTATTGGGGCAATCAATTCTTGATTATTCGCAAAAATATTTACAGCCGCATTCTCGATTTTAATTTCCGCGACGGCAATACGGCCGACGGCGTTTTGTCGGGATTGATTCGCCGCAAAGCCATATTGTATCCGTTCGTATCGGTCCAAAGGGAGTTCGGTTATTCCGACATAACTCCTACTAACGGTCGAAAAGGATTCATTAACGATCTGTTCGACGATACGGCGCGACGTCTGCAAAGTGTGCGCGATATAACCGACGAATTCAATTGCCGCCGCTGAATACGGCGGGGCTCTGCCATGCGAAACGTTAAGAATCAATCGGAATTCCCGATAGTGTTCCAAAACTCCCATAACGATTGCGGATTGGCATGTTTAAAGAGTTTGGCGATCTATTACGGCAGGGTATTTCGTATCGATGAGACGACCGACAACGACCCAATGATAACCGAACACGGCATGACTCTGTACGCCCTAAGAACCGAACTGGAGCGGATGGGGCTGAAATCGCTGCCCGTGAAATGCTCGGCAGAGGATATCGCGACGCAGACGCCTCTGCCCGCAATCGCATTGCTTAATAACGACCACTATATAATAATTTACGATGCTGACGAGACGACCGTCTCGGTAGCCGATCCTGCATGGGGATTAATCGATACGAGCTATGACGGATTGCGCGGCGTCTGGTACCGCCCCGACGAAAGTGTCGGCATCCTGTTAGCCATAGAGAACAGATAGCAAAGCTCTTGCAATGTTTACGAAATAGTCGTTTCAGCCGCCGAAAGCCGCTGAAAACATCGGTTCGGTTAACGGATCGTTAACGGCATAAAACGGCGTTTTGTCGCAACTCGCCAACAGACAAAAGAAAAGAGGATTGATTTCTCAATCCTCCTGTTTTTGAGCGGAAAACGAGACTCGAACTCGCGACCCCAACCTTGGCAAGGTTGGGCTCTACGCTTTCTGAGACCTCATTCCGAGATAGTTAGCAGTCTGTTGTTGTTGAATTTTCAGTGTTTGTAAAACATTTTGTAAAACACGCCAAGTGGCGACTGTCGTTCGCTGATTAAACTAAATTGTTATTTTTATATAGTTAAATCTAATGTTCTTCTAACTCTATTTGTCTTATGAGTGGCATGACGACATCTCAAATGTTTTCATACCGAAACAGTGCTTCCTATCGAATGTCGTATAGTTGCAAAGTGCTGCAAATACTCTTCCCGACAATTTATTGCCGTGTCGCGATCGCCGAACAAAGCCCAGGTTTTCGCGATAGCCTCCTCGGCACACCGTCCTTGCGGGGATTGATGAATATGCATTCGCCGATATCTCGCCGTTCCCGAGGCGCCCGACGAGGATAGACTGTGTATGTAAAGCAGTGTTTTCATCACCATAAAGGTAACGAAAATTATCGATTCGTCAAAACTATTTCCGAATTATCTCGTTGATAGTTAGCCGAGTTAAGCGTTTTAAACAGAAACATATCTACTTCAATATTAAACGTACAGTTCTGCAAATACAAGTTAGCCTAAAACACTTAACTCGGTTAACTATGGACTTCCGAAACAAGGGAAACAGGCAACTAATTGCACTTTTACTTGCCGTTTGAATGAATTTGCTCTATATTTGCATCGAAAGAGGCAATATTTTGCACGTATGAATTATTCAATCATCAAAGAGAGGCGCGCATTGTTAGGGCTTACCCAACAAGATCTGGCAGACTATACGGGGTTGAGTCTGCGCATTATCAAGAGCATCGAGGCGGGCAAGGGAAATCCCTCCGTCGCGACGCTCTCGAAGATCGCCGAGACGCTCGGTCTGGAGTTGGCATTGAAAGTAAAGGAGGTTATTAAATGAGGCAGGCAGAGATATACAGCGACAGCGTATTGGCCGGCGTATTGACGGAGACCGACGAGGGGACATATCGGTTTCGGTACGACGATGCGTTTCTGGCAGACGACAAGCAGACGGCGATCTCGCTCTCGTTCCCGAAAAGCGGAAAGGAGTTCGCATCGGAAACGTTGTTCCCATTTTTCTACAACATGCTCGCCGAGGGAGCGAACAAGGCATATCAATGCCGAACACTGAAAATCGACGAAGAGGATGCGTTCGGATTATTGTTGGCGACGGCACATACCGACACCATTGGCGCCATAACTGTAAAGAAGATATGAAAGCATTAACGGTTTGTCCCGGTCATCTGGCTGAGGGGTTCGAAAAGTATTGTCCGTCCTGCACGCGGCGGCTGTTCGACGGAAAGCGTGTCAGCCCACAGCTCGATTTCGATTACGATGCCGACAGCTCGGATATGGCGGAGAATATCAACCAACTTTCCGTGTCGGGCGTACAAGAGAAGCTGTCTGCAATCGTTGCCGACGGAAAGATCGTGCTCACTCCCGCCGGTGGACAAGGGCGCTACATCATCAAGCCCGCACCCGCCTACAAGCACCTGCGCTTCCGCGATCAGATACCCGCCAACGAGCACCTGACGATGCAGATCGCCCGACAGGTCTATAAAATCCCGACAGCGGAGAACGGGCTGGTCTTTTTCAAAAACGGCGAGGCGGCCTATATTACCAAACGCTTCGACTACGACACAAACGGCAACAAGATCAAGCAGGAGGATTTCTCGTCGCTGGCGCACAAAACGAGCGCAACGCACGGGCGGGATTTCAAATATACGGGCAGCTACGAAGATGCCGCCGCTCTACTGAAAGCAAACGTTTCGGCGTGGCAGGTGCAGATGAGTCGCTTTTTCGCGCTCGTAGTCTTCAACTACCTCTTTGCCAACGGCGACGCGCACCTGAAGAACTTTTCGCTACAACAAACGCTCGGCGGAGACTATCTGCTCGCACCCGCTTACGATCTATTGAACACTTCGATCCATGTCGCCGACGAAAATTTCGCCCTGCAAGGCGGCCTGATTCCCGAGGCGGAGTATTCCGATGTCTATACGCGAACGGGGCATCCTTGTCGAGCCGATTTCGAGACCTTCGGACGACGGATAGGCGTGTTACCGAAGAAGATGACGGCGATTCTCGAGTTGTTCGTGCAGGAACAGCCGGAGGTTTATGCTTTAACCGACCGCTCTTTCCTCGACGAAAAAGTCAAGCGGATGTACAAACGGTCGTATCAGGAGCGGTTGAGCCGGTTGAGGAGAGAGGTATAGAATGCACAAAGTAATACGCTGTTTGGGGCTACTATAATAGTATAAAAATTGAGGAAGAAATCTTTGTAATATTCTTCCTCAATTTAATGTAATGTGGCTTATCTCAATAATGATAAATAATGGTTTTCGTGCAAACCAGTTTCTAAAATCAAGAGAATTTGATTGACTCCTAATCATCCCTGATTCTTCACATCGAAGAACCGCTGCGCAAATTGCTTGCTATCGAAATTTTCAGGTAAAGAAAAAGTCGTCAGCGCCTCGGTCTCGCTTACGCACGTATTGTGCGCTACCAGAAAGATCGCCACTCAATCGTCTTCCGTGATGGCGAACAGATACTGCTCGTTCTCATATTCCATGAAACCGATCGGAGCCCCCCCCGATCGTAATTCGTTTCGCCGTCCACGCCGATGTTCCATCACATAGTTGTTTTGTCGGAGTTCCTAGATCTCCTCCATCGTGCGGCGAATGCATCTCGCCCGTCTGTCTGCGTTCAAATCCACTATTCGTCGTTCATAGCGTCGAACAATTATGCGTTGTATTTATTTCTTTTCAACTCCATCCATTTTTCAAAAAATCATACAAACAAGCCAGTTTGCGATAGTATGTTCTGTATTTATAATTCGGATGCCAACATTCTTTGAATTTATCTTTTAAAAATTGTTCTATAATAGGTAAATCATCAGCATTAATCGTACAGAACGGTATATAGGCCATTGCTGTTGCAGCAGGGAAAAGTTCTACGATTTGCTTAATACTATATTTCTGTCCAAGACAATTTGTTAAATATGATTTTCTATATTGTCTTGTTCCAAAACTTTCCTGCGTTCTAATATGGTCGTTAATATTAAATCCCGAAGCATTATATTTTTGCTGAGAATCTATACCAAGACTACGTAAATATTTACGGAACTATCTACTTCGGGCTTGCAAACGCACCACCTGAACCCGTTTCGCCAAACTCCAGCCAGCAGCATTCAATAGAAAATTTTTCTTCCCAAAGTGTGCCGAATTAAAATAATCCGTATATTTGCACGCAAACCACAAAAACGACATACACAGAAAAGAAAACGAACAAACTGACATAGATCTATACAAAGCGTTAGCTTTTATTCGTGCCTTTTGAAACTTGGACACTTTCAAAAAGAACACAGCACAATGAATAAAGTCGACGCTCGCGTTACTGCTTAGGCGGTACCGCGGGCTTTATTCAATTATTTGTGCTGTGGGTAAGTCCAAGACCTCAAAAGGCAAATAGGCGAATTTAAGTCCGCGTTTTTGTTTGGTCTCACCCCAAAACCCAAACAAAAGATGAAGCAGCAACACTACTACCGACCCGAATGGACATGTGGGCGTTACAACCAAAAGCACAATGTCGCGATAATTTACAATCTGCTGGAGGGACAATCATTCTTTTTCGAGAGCCACTCCGCGCGTGTTATCGGAGAGATGTTGAAAACGCCACGAAATGGTGAAATATGCCCCAAAAAAGTAGCGGATCATACCGGAATCCATATAGAAAGCATACGAGAATTTATAAACCTCTTGCTGGAGGTCAATCTTATTGTAACCATGCTACCTACTTCCGAGGAGATGATTACAATACGCCAAATACAAGGTGAGCGGATAAAGGCGATGGAATCCAACCGTTCAGACATCAATATGAAAGAAATACTCCCTTATGATATGACGACGGCGGAGCAAGCGTACAACGCAGCGGTTGCCGATGAGTATACTATAACAAGTGTAATGCTCGAGCTGACGTACAATTGCAGCGAACGATGCATCCACTGCTACAATGCCGGAGCCGTCCGCAGTCTTGACGAACCGAGCCAACGCAGCCGAGAGGAGATGAACCTCGACGATTACAAACGTGTTATAGATGAACTCGACGAGATGGGCGTGTACAAAGTATGCCTTTCGGGCGGCGATCCGTTCTCGAAGCCAATCGTATGGGAGATAATCGACTACTTATATCATAAAGAGATTGCATTCGACATTTATACTAACGGTCTTGCAATCGTCGATAAGGTAGACCGCCTGATTGAATACAATCCGCGACTCGTCGGCTTATCGGTATATAGTGCCATTCCCGAGGAACATGATCGGGTGACAAGAGTCGACGGATCATACCGAAAGGCCATGACGGTAGCCAAACAGCTCTCGGATGCGGGCGTCAATATCGCATTCAAATGCGTCGTATTTCGAACTAACGTGAAATCATACCATACGGTGCAGGAGCTGGCTAAAGAGTATGGTGCCATTTATCAGCTCGAAACCAATCTTTGTAACGGAATAGACGGAGATACATCCGTCGTGGACAATTTGAGACTCCCCACGGAGGCAATGGAGATCGTGCTACGGGACCCGCATTCTCCGCTATATGTAGGAACGGAAACCCTGAATATCCGAAAGGACTTAGAACAACACCCATGCGGAGCAGGAGAAACCTCATTCACGATTACTCCCGAGGGATACATGACCCCGTGTGTGGGTTTTCCCGCCCGACTAGGCGATCTTCGGAAACAAACCATTCGAGAGATTATCGCAACATCGGATAGCCTACGCAAGTGGCGCAAAACAAAGATTGCAGATATCGATGAATGCGGCAGATTCGAGAAGTGCGCATACTGCTTTCTTTGTGTAGGCAATGCATATATTGAACACGGAAATATTTTACGACCATCCATGAATAACTGCTACATGGCGGAGGTTCGATACAACCTCGCCAAGAAATTACAACATGGAGAAGATCCGCTTAAAGGAATGAGCATTCCCGAACGATTCCGACAGCTGGATATCAGTGATGGAGGAAAGTTTCGCCGATGCGACAAAAAGTGTTTCCGAAACGAAGAATTCAAGCTCGAATAACCATAACGGGTAAATGGATTGCCCCGAACTAATCCTATAACCACTAAACAAGAATGATCATGAAAGTTAATCTTGTTATCAGCCGCCAAAGCAATGTTCGTGAGAACATGGCCTGCTGCTCTAAAGACGCGGAGTGGAAGTGTGGCATCAACTGGCGTAGCAATTATTAATCGGAAAGCCGGTTAGAACAGCGAACCTACCCCATATGGGGTAGGTTCTTGTGTCAAGATACGCATATCTTTAAGTATTTTCCTCCACGGGGAGATTTGTCTCAGGATCGATCCATACAATCTTTGCAGCAGTGATGAGCTTAACGAGATCTTCATCCTCTAATGACGGTACGGCTTTCGCTAAAACGGGGATCATCTCTTTCAAATAGGACTTCCGAGCAGCGGTAGTTTTAGTTGAAGCATAACGAGTGCGAATTCCCTTCAATATGTCGCTGCCGAAAACATTCAAAAGTGCTTCTCGAATCTCATCGGAAACCTCAAGCTCCACAGAGGGATCAGACTTCTCCCACGCCACTGCATCCCCAACATAATCCGCCGAATCCAGTATCTGTACAGCTATCTTATAAAATGCACTCATGACTTATCAATTTTGATTGATATATAACTGCAATTAAAAATTACGCAGAAATGCTCCAAATATGCGTAATTGACTATATCATCTAATTTAACGTCACGGTTCCAATGGATAAATTATTTATAGTTCCATATTATTTTGTGACAATTGGGGACAGGAACACAAAAAAATGGCTGGTATTTATACCAACCAAAAGATCTATATGCAAAAATATAGAGATTAAATTAAATAGCTCTTGCCATTTGCAATCAATATTTTAGAGATTGCTATAAATTGTATAAACGCAGATTTGAATCTTTCAGTTCTTACGGTTCGTGATAATATTGCATTTTTAAGTCTGAAGACAGTAGTATCTTCAAGATTGTTAGATTGAGATAATTTGAAACTAAATATGCGACCTGAAATTATTCCGTACTTTACTTCAAGATCTTCATCTGTTAAGGTGTCAATTTCCTCATTATTGTTCATGAAATTATATTCTAAAACAATTTCACTCTCAATAGAATAACATATAACATAAAAAGGTTTATCTACAACATTTACATTATCGGATGAAACCTCGGTAAGTTCATCGTGAATCACATCTCCATGATTGTCTTTTACAATTAATCTTATTTTGCACATATTTCTTAATTATTTTGATGTTAATGTTAATTGTAGAATTCGAATACAACTTTCAACGGTTGTATCAATTTTATCTTGAAATTTAACTTCTTTTGCTTCATCATTATCAATGATAAGAACTCCCCATGATTGTTGATTATCTCTCATTAAGGGAGTTGACCAAATATTATTCGCTCGTGTGCGCATTAAACATAAAGAAGTGTAATTTTGAAGAGAAATATATGAATCACTCATATACTTATCAATTTTACGTTTTTCGCGTTGATCCGCGTTTTCATATTTATACGGAATATTTACGGTATTGATATTTTTTGTATTCATAAATAAAGTCCGTCCTTCTTTAAAGGATTTTACTGCAATGCCATTATCACATTTCGTTATTCTAAAATGTATAAAAGTGTTCGTATCTTCATTAGGGTAACTATACCGTGCATATACAACGAGGTACTTAGAGCTTAAATGTATTGGGATATGCCTCAAATAAATCTTCCAAGTATGTTCACGAAAATTGTTAAAGTATTTAGAACCACATAACAACCAAGAGTAATCAGAAATATCCAAGCGTAAATCTTTAATTGCCAATACATTCTATAAATTAACACTTTTCGGCTGCTTTTTGTCGCTTCCCAAATTTCCACATAAATTTGATACATATTTCTGACGTGGAGAATTTGCGGAGCTTATTTTTTGTCATATCGTGCAGGTAGTTGACAAGGGGTTACAACCGTTTACGATGGGCGACAAAATCCGCAACGATATGCAGCGATAGTCACATCGTGCATAAAGGCGACAACGGTTGACTGCCGTTTACATCCGTTCACCACTTCGGAGCTACATAGTTGAAATAATGAACGAGTAAACGATAACGCAGTATGAAAACAACCAAGAAATGCCAATTTTGCGGCAAGTCCTTTGTAACCCGAAGCGGTATGCAGAGGTATTGCAGCGAGGCTTGTCAGGCGGAAGCCAAGCGAGCCAGAGTGATGCAGAAGAACAACCTCTTCAAAGTCGCCCAGCCACTCATGGAGATACAGCATCAGGAGTATCTCACCTTTTCCAAAGCAGCCATCCTCATGGGCTGTTCCCGTCAGTACATCTATAAACTCGTAGCCAACGGAATGCTGAAAGCCTCACGTATCAGCAACCGCATGGCATTCATCCGCAGAGCCGACATCGAGCGGATGCTGGAGGGCAACCCCTATCACCGCATCCTGCCCGGTAGCACCTCCGCACCGAGAAAGTCCGCTTCATCATCCCTGCCAGCCAAAAGAGAAAAAAGGGAAAAGGAAAACGATGAAGTGCTGGACTTCTATTCGGGCGAGGAGGTGATGACTCTTTTTAAGGTAAAGCAGTCGTGGCTTTACACTTCCGCCAAGCGTAACCAAATCCCTATCTGCCGTATCGCAGGAAAAAACTATTACAGCAAGAAACATATTGACGAGTTCTTCGGTGTGGTTGTCGATATTAGCGAGATCACCGACTGGCTCCTGACCGAACAGGTGGAGGAACTGTACGGCATGAAGCCGACTGCACTCCGTGCCTACACCTACCGCCATAAGATACCTACCAAAAGGGAATACGGGCGCACCTATTATTCCAAATCCCATTTGGACGAGCTTCGCAGAACCGACCTCGTGAACGATGAACGCTACTACACCGTGGAACAAGTGCAGCAGATTTACGGGCTATCTTCCGCCAACATCTGCCATATCGTCAAGGTGAAGCATATTGAGAAGATAAAAGTGGGTGTGAAAAACCTGCTTTTGCGCTCCGATGTGGAGCGGGTTATGGCGGAAAGGAACAAACAACCGTGAAAAATCAAGATTATCGAAAATTATTTCAAAATGATGTGTCGTGGAGGTATTCACGAATGTTTCACGTTGTTCCTTTGCGGCAGAAAACTCGGGAACATCGCCGAAAATGTTTAACTTCAAAATAATAAAGATATGAGTAAATGCAAGACAGTTACCTTGCGTAAGCGCAAGATTAAGAACGGTACACAGTATTCACTATGCCTGGACTACTATCCCGGCTACCGTGACAACGTCACCATGAGAGTGATTACACGTGAAGCCTTAGGGATTTACATCTTCGCCAAACCTGCCAACCAGCAGGAACGGGATTTCAACACACGAATGATGAAGAAAGCAATCATCCTGCGCAACCAGCGTTATGAAGCCATCTTCAACGAGAACAACGGTTTCTTTGACAAGTCCAAGATGAAAGGCGATTTCCTTGCCTACTTCAAGGGATTGTCAGACCGTAAGAACATCAAGTGGCAGCACGTTTACAAGCACTTCGAGCGGTTTGTAAACGGCAAATGCACCTTTGAGGAGGTGGATGTGGACTTGTGCCGCAAGTTCATGGAATACCTGCTCAACGCCCCTCAAACCATTCACACCAACCAAAAACTGCATATCAACTCCGCAGCAGGTTATTGGTCAACTTTCCGTGCCGTCCTGCATACCGCCTACCGTGACAGGAAGATAAAGGAGAACCCAAACGGCTTTTTAGACCGCATCGAGTGCATCCCCACCATCAGGGAGCATTTGAGCCAAGAGGAACTGATACGGCTTGCCGAAACTCCTTGTGAAGAAGATGTATTAAAGAGAGCCTTTCTTTTCGCCTGCCTTACGGGATTGAGAAAGAGCGACATCAGACAACTCACTTGGCAGCAGATACAGCCATACACCAACGGCAGGATGTTCGTTACCACCCGTATGCAGAAAACCAAGGAGATAGTGCATAACCCTATCAGTGATGAAGCCTATGGACTGTTGGGAGAACGTGGTGAGGGGCTTATCTTTGAGGGCTTCAAAGACAAGATGCTGCAAGGGCCACTCCAACGGTGGCTCACGGCAGCAGGGATAACCAAGAAAATCACCTTCCATTGCACGCGACATAGCTTCGGAAGCCTACACGTGGAAATGGGTACGGACATGACAGTCATCCAAGCCTATCTTGGGCACAAGAACATTACCACCACGCAGATTTATTCCAAGATAGCAGCGCAGCAGATGTGCCAGGTGGTGGATAAGATAACCTTGAAACGCAAGGAAGCATAAGCACTTCCATTGACGGATATTCAAGAGGGACGGTTAAGTTGTACAAGGCAATAACCGTCTTTCTTGTTATTCAAGACTTCCTTTTTTAGAGGTCATTTTAATCACTCTAATGATTGTATCAATTCAAGCAACCTTTTCCTTTCTTTTACATCCTTGTCGGTATCTATACATAGGTTAGGGTTATTGATGTCATCAATAAGTTCTTCACGAACAGATGTGTTTCGTTCATAGAAACGCAAATCAGGGTCAGCACCGCGTTTAAGCAATTCTTCCGCCACCTTATAATGATTAAATATCAGAGCCTCTTGTAATGGAGGTGCATCCAATTTGCTATATGTGTAGTTTGGGGCAGCCCCATTATCAAGAAGGAATTTTACCAACTTTAGATTTCCATCATGTGCTGCTTTTGAAAGCGGAGTGGAAGGACGACACCATTTAGAATCCCCAATGTATTCTTTTATGAAATCGGTATTTAAGTCAGCGCCATAATTGAGAAATAATTGTACATATCTTATTTTCTTTTCCTCGCTGATGTTTGATTCGCAGACGGATGATAACGGGCAAGTGATAAATTTTTGACCCTCGTGGGTATAACTGTCAATTTGATTGGGATTGGCGCCTTTCTTTAGTAAAGTTTCAACAGATTTGATTTTATCGTCGTATATTGCATAAAAGAAAACATTTTGATTAAACTTATCTTCTTTATATTCCAATAAATCAGGTGATTTTTCAAGAATCTGATTGATATTTTCTATATTCTGTCGATTGATACATTTTGCCAATTCTTCACAGGGGGTATCTCTATACAACCTGTAATCACTTGCAGTAACACTATCTTTATCAATTGGACCGTCTGTAAAATACCAATATCCGACAAAAATCAAGATTAAATAGAATAGGAACGGCAAAGATGCAAGATCCGCTTTCCTAATTTTGGAATACAACCATACACTTGCCCAACATATTCCCAACAAAATCAGAGAATAAGAATTTACCGCTAAAAACCAGCAGAATGCTTCCCCCTCACTTGACGGATTGTCAAAGAAGAAAATTGTTGAGTAGAATACAAGAGGAGCAGCCAAAATCGGCAACAATACTATACCACAAATAAGCTTTAGTATTAGGGGATAATTTTTTATATCTAATTTCATAAGATGCCTATTACTTGTAATTGAATGTTTTAATTACCACAAAGTTACCGCTTTTTTGTGAAAAGCCCATGTATATTCATTCACTAAGTGCTAAAGCTAACATTATTTCTCACGAATAGTTGGCTCAGAGTATGAAACAGAGTATGATATGATGATATTTAGTGAAATACATTGAAAAAGACCGTCCTAACCGCAAACAACGGGCAATAATTGGGAAAAATAGCATTAACTTTGCATCTGAACAAAATAGGAACAACAAATCTCTCAATTAAATATGGAATCATCAATCAAAGACAAATACATCATCTTGGGCTTTGTCGGCTTCGCCATCGTCCTCATCTCTTCCTTTGCCACGTTGGTAGTTGCAGACAACTTCAACCAAGACAACTTTGTCAGATGGATAGTCTTTGTATGCTGTAACCTGTTGGGGTGGTTGCTCTACTTCTCCTTTCAGACACTCATCTTTGATACATACGAAATCTACAAAATCAAGTTCGGCAAGAAAGAAGCGGTTGCAGAAACCATCGAGGTGCAGGAAGAAGTGCCACAAAGTACAGTCACTGAAGTTGCACCCGAACCAGCACCGGAACTTGCCCCTGAACCCATGTCCGAACCATCCCCGACAAATGAGGAAGCCACTATCCAAGCACAACCGATAGAGCTAACCATCGCCCCGGATCTTCACGAGAAGAACCGTGCCGATTACGCAAGCAGAGAACATCGGGAATTGGAAGAGCGTATCCGCATGGTTATGGAGTATTGCCATTACTACCTGCCTCGCATTGCCGACCAAGAAACCGTGAACCATATCTGTGTCGAGGTGGGTAAATGGATGGAAAGCTTCAAGTACAAACCAAAGCCCATACCCAACCCTCTTACCAAAGACATCAACAACATTCCGCTCCGTCACTTCGTGTGGAATATCTCCGAGCGTTTCCTGTACAAGAAATACTACAACGGGGACATCCGTGCCAACTTCGTCAAAGCCCTTTTCCCGAAAGCGTTTGCAGGTATAGACCTGTCAACCATCAAGAACTTCAAGGTAGAGCCGTTAAAGACGGAAATTCCCATTGACGAACCCGAAAATGGCAAATTGGATTTTCACTATGAATAACAGATAAGTCAACTATGAAATATTATCCTATTGGTGGGTGGAATACCCAAAGATTTTTAGTTACACCTCAAGAATTAAAAGAAATTCTGCGTGGTTTTCACCTTGTAGAATTTTGTCGACGAGTACCTGCGGATTATGTTGAAACGGATATAGAGAATTTTGTAATTGATTATGCGGAGTTTTACCGCTTACTAACACATGGGCACAAGTTCAATCTCCGAGAGAACTATGTTATAACCAAACTACTAATGGGGGTTACCGATGACTTATGCAAATGTACTTTCAATGCTGCATTTCAAGATAAGAAGGACAAACTATGGTATAAGACTCCTGATTTTATAGAGCCTTGTGTGGGAATAAATATATTTGCTCTTCACCTTAATGAAGAAAAAAAATTACAATCGAAGTGCAGCTATTTACAATTTCCAGAGAATATAATGGGGATTCAGTTTGATTTCCCAAAGAAAATATATTTGGAACAGGAAGAAAAGTGCGAAAAGAGATGCGATGAACTGGATACCTACAATGAAGTCTATCAAGTCGCAATCAAAAGAATCAAGCATCTATGCCGAAATCTGGTAATAATGATTGGTGAACACGTACATAGGACTAATATAAGAATCAGCACATCAGCATTAAGAGATATTAGTAATGCATATTTTATTAAGGAAAACAATTGCATAATAAAGTAACTACGTATAATAACGACTCAATTTTTCCAATGGGTATATAAAATTCCAGATACTATCCCGAGGATTAAGTGCGAAATTAGGATAATCACGAAACAAACGACAAGCATCCGGTAGTTTATAACCGCCTGTTTTACATTGCTTCCCGAGTAATTTTACCCGTCATTTATGGCTGGGCAAAGTTATTTGGGAATTATTTTGCAATGATGTATCGTGGAGAAACTCACGGATATATCATTGCCGTCCTTTGCGCCAAGTCTTACAAAAGAGACGAGTACGCGAATGGAAAAAACAATCCTTACCTTCAACGACCTCCCCGAGGTTATCGCTCAGCTTCGAGACGAAGTGATGAGCCTGAAAAGCCTGCTCACCGAGCAGCGCAGTGTGAACCATGCCAAGACGGTAGACACCCACGTACCCATGTCGGTGGACGAGGCGGCGGAGTATTTAGGCATTCCCAAAGGCACGCTCTACATGAAGCTGTCGGAAGGAACAATCCCTGCCACCAAGCCCGGCAAACGCTATTGCCTTTACCGTGACGAACTGGACAAGTGGCTGGAAACCGCTCGGAAGAATCCCGTGCCGTTGTCCGATGAGGAACTGAACAGGTCCTTGTCCTCTTCCCACCGTCGCAAGCCCAACCCACGTAATTGGTGAATGATATGGAAGAGGATAAGAACTATATCAACCTAATACGTGGCGACCTCACAAAAGCATCCCAAGCGCAGAACGGCATGCCCGGCAGTGTAGGCATGATGAACATCAAGACGGCAAACCAGACCATACTTGAAGCATCGCTGTTGCCTACACCCCGTGCGCTGTGGGACAGCTTTTGGTACGAGGGTGAGCTTTCCTGCCTGTTTGCCGACTCCAACGTGGGCAAGTCCATCTTTGCCGTGCAGATAGCTGACCGCATCGCCCGAACCGACAATGTGCTGTACCTTGACTTCGAGCTGTCCGAAAAGCAGTTCCAGCTACGCTACACCAACGAGCACGGAGAACTCTACACCTTTCCCGACAAACTCTATCGGGTGTCTATTGACTGCAACCTGCTTTTGGATGCCAACTTCGAGGAAGCAATCATTGGCGGTATAGAACAGATGGCAGTGCAGACCGACTGCAAGATTTTCATCATTGACAACCTTACCTATCTGTGTTGTGCGATGGAGAAGGGCGATGCCGCAGGACGGCTGATGATTCAACTGAACAATCTCAAAAAGAGATACGAGTTATCCATCCTTGTCTTGGCGCATACTCCCAAGCGCTCGTTGGATTGTCCCATAACGTCTAATGACCTTGCAGGAAGCAAGCGGTTATACAATTTCTTTGACAGCGTGTTTGCTATCGGCAAGAGTGCGCAGGACAGCGGACTCCGCTATGTAAAGCAGTTGAAAGTACGCTATGGCACATACTCCTACGATGCCGACAATGTAATCATCTATGAGATTGAAAAGGTGGATGCCTTCTTGCAGTTCGTGCAGAGGGGCTATTCAACGGAAAAGGAACATCTGAAGAAGCTGGGCGACAACGAATCCAGCCAAAGGGACAGCCAAATCCTGCAACTCTCCCAATCGGGTAAGTCCGTAAGGGAGATTGCCTCACAGGTGAACTGTGGGAAATCCACCGTCAGCAGGATAATCCAGCGCAGTAAAGAGAGTAAAAACGCAGGTGTCCCAAGTGTCCCACTGTCCCAACCCTTGGAAAGTGGGACAACGGGGCAGGATGGGACAGCAGAAAATCAACCCTCAAAAACAAATTAAGCTATGGGCAATTATTCGTTACAGAAGTACAAGGGGATGGCAACACGGCATACCTGCCCCAACTGCGGGGACAGGCGTTCTTTCGTCTATTACGTGGACGAGAACAACGTGCCTTTGCATCCATCGGTCGGCAGGTGCAATCACGAAAGCGGCTGTGGGTATCACTATACCCCGAAAGAGTATTTCCAAGACCACCCCGAATGTTGCACCACCAACCATTTCTCTTTTGACAGGCAAAGAGTGGCACAGAAGTATCAGCAACCTTCGCAACCGAAAACCATCGGCTATATACCGCAGCACTATGTGGAGAAATCCCAAAGTGTGAACAGCAATTTCTTCCGCTTCCTCTCCACGCTTCTTACTTCCTATTATGGCAGCAAAGCGAAAGAGGTATTGAAGCGGTTGTTGGAGGAATACCGTTTGGGAGCTACCCGTGACGGCTCGGTTATCTTTTGGCAGATAGACAAGGCGGACAAGGTGCGCACGGGAAAGGTGATGCAGTACAATCCTGAAGACGGGCACCGTATCAAGGATGGGAAGACATCGGCAGTGAACTGGATACACAGCATACTGAAAAAGCAGCGTGTGTTGGCAGATGATTGGCAACTCTCCCAATGCCTTTTCGGGGAACACCTGTTGAAGCTGCATCCAAACAAGGTGGTGGTATTGGTGGAATCGGAAAAGAGTGCTGTCATCGGCTCTGCCATCTTTCCCGATTATGTATGGCTGGCAACAGGCGGCAAAAGCCAGATGCGGGAGGAAAAACTCCGTGTATTGACAGGGCGAACCGTTCTCCTTTTCCCCGATGCGGACGGATATGCCGAGTGGAAACAACGGGCGGAAAGCATGACCTTTTGCAAGGCAATGGTATCAGACATCATAGAGAAGAACGCCACCCCGAAACAGAAAGATGCCCATATCGACATAGCCGACTGGATCATCTTTCAGATACGGGAAGGCAAGCTGATGAATACCGCCAACCACTTGGTCGAAGCTGAGAAAATCCTCCAGCGGATGATTGGGAAGAATCCCGCCCTGCAAAAGCTGATAGACGATTTAGGCCTTGTGCAGGTCGGTACATCCTCAATCGGCAGCGGTGACGGAAACCCTCCCTGACGGAGGAGAGCGGAAGCCGTATGCTGTGGGTGACCGACAAGGGCTTGCCCTTGATATAGCCCACTATAACTACAAGCTTCGCTTCCGTAGTTGTGGGCTCTCCCGAGAGGATTAGGACGTTGCCCTAATAACCCACTCAGGGCGTTCACCCCTGAGAACCCCGAGCAAAGAGTGACCCTCTCTTTGCAATCTCCGCTTATGGGTTACACCCCTAAGAACCCCTGCGGTTATGAGCGGACAGCAACAACACAATAGTCAATAACCCAATCAAATTTTAAGAAGATGGCAACCAAATCAAGCATACACATCAAGCCTTGCAACATCGCATCAAGCGAGGCTCATAACCGGAGAACAGCCGAGTACATGCGTAACATCGGTGACTCCAAAATCTACATCATTCCCGAACTCTCTGCCGATAACGAGCGGTGGGTAAACCTAGACTTCGGCACTCCCGACTTGCAGACACACTACGACAACATCAAACGGATGGTCAAGGAAAAGACCGGGCGTGCCATGCAGGAGAAAGAGCGTGAACGGAAAGGCAGGAACGGGAAAATCATCAAGGTGGCAGGATGCTCGCCCATCCGTGAGGGTGTGCTGCTCATCAGACCGGACACCACACTGGCAGACGTGCGCAAGTTTGGCGAGGAATGCCGACAACGCTGGGGCATCACTCCGCTCCAAATCTTCCTGCATAAAGACGAGGGGCATTGGTTAAGCGGACAGCCTGAAGCGGAAGACAAGGAAAGTTTCCAAGTGGGTGGAAGATGGTTCAAACCGAACTACCATGCACACATCGTATTCGATTGGATGAACCACGACACAGGCAAGAGCCAAAAGCTCAATGACGAGGATATGGCAGCGATGCAGACATTGGCAGCCGACTTGCTCTCTATGGAACGAGGACAGTCCAAAGCAGAGACGGGCAAGGAACACTTGGAACGTAACGACTTCATTATTGAGAAGCAGAAAGAGGAAATGAACCGCCTTAATGCCACACGACTATACCGGGAACATCAGTTGGAAATGGCAAACCAAAAGATGCAGGAGGCAGAAAGCGTTACCAATGCTCTCATAGAACAAGCACAGCAAAAAGAACAACAGAGCTCAGACCTTGACAAGGCTATCAGCGAGAAACGCTCCAAGCTCAACAAGGAGAAAGGGAGCGAGCTTCTGAGTGCCGCTGTCGGCTGGGCTACGGGCAAGTCAAAAGCCCTGAAAGGAAAAATAGAGGATTTGCGAGATGAGCTTTCCACCCAAGAGGAAACTATCGGACGGTTACAGGATAAAATCCAGACAATGCAGAGCGACCATCAGCGTGAACTGATGAAGTTGGAAGCCAGGCACCAGTCCGAACTGAACCGCAAGGAAGCGGAGCACACGGAAATAACCTCAAAACTTAAAAACCACATTGCATGGCAACGCAATCTTATCGGGTGCCTAAGTTTCCTGCTGCTCAAAACAAACGACATCTTCCGCAAGGCGGTAAACGGTATCATCCGTTTGGCAAAGGATTATTACAAGCCCCGTTTCGATACGGAGCAGGTATCGGACATCAAGGATGCGCTCAACCTGTTCGGTGACGACAGGCAGTCACGCCATACAGCCGGAGATTTCCTGTACCTCACAGCCAAGCAAAAGGGCGACTTGGATAGTCGGGAACAAATCAAAGCCAAACGTGAGGTCGAAAATGTGGTGGAAGGTCGTTATGACTACCAGCAAAAGAGGGGCTTCTCGATAAGAAGATGACAGATAATGCTATGTCAGTGAGAATAATCGTAAGATTTTGACGTACAACCGAATAAAAAGAGTAACTTTGTAAACGAAATAAAGAAAAGGTATGGCTAATATAACAAACATACAAGAATCCGAATATGAGGCAATTCTGCGACAGGCTGTCGCAGTTATTGACAGGACAAGAACAATGGTAGCTACAACAATATGCTCTGCTATTGGTTCTGCCCATTGGGAAATCGGCAAATTGCTTCATGACAGGAAACTTGAAAGCAAGCATGGAAGTGGTGTTGTCAACCGCTTGTCCTATGACTTGAAGCAACGCTATCCACAGATGGGGCTTTCTCCAAGAAATCTGTGGGATATGAAGAAATTTTATGAGCGTTTCTGCGATAGCGAGCCAAAACTGCGACAGACTGTCGCAGTTTTGCCGTGGGGACATACATTGACCCTGATGCGCAAGTTCGGTGCGGATGATAGCTCCATATCGTATTATGCGCAAGAAACCCTTTCAAAAGGTTGGAACCGTGAACTGCTATCAAGTGCCATCACCCTTAAAATGCACTTGAAGAAGAGTGAATCTTTGGATAACAATTTCGAGCAGACATTGCCAGCCACCCAAGCGATGTTTGCCAATGAAGTGTTCAAGAGCGGTTATAATCTTGGCTTTCTTGGCGTAAAAGACCCTATCTTGGAAACGGAGTTGGAAACCAGACTGGTGGAAAAGGTCAAGCATTTCCTTCTGGAGCTTGGCAAAGGCTTCACCTATCTTGGAAATCAGTATGTGCTTGAATACAACGGAAAGCGTAGTAAGGTCGATATGCTTTTCTTTCATCGCGGTCTGCATTGTCTTGTAGCCATTGATTTGAAAATTGGCGAGTTTAAGCCGGAATATGCAGGTAAGATGAATTACTACCTGTCATTGCTTGACCGTTTGGAACGCAGAGAGGACGAAAACCGTTCTATCGGTATCATCTTATGTGCAGAGAAAGACCGTGTAGAAGTGGAGCTTGCCTTAGAAGACATGGGCAAGCCTATCGGTGTGGCAGACTATCAGCTTATTGTTCCGCAGGAGGAACTAAAGAAGGTGGTCGCTGACGAAATGGAAGCGTTTGGCAAAGAACTTCCGCTTCGAACTGAAGCAGAAGAGGAATAAAATACAACTCGACAAAAATGATATTGATAGGCATCATAATACAACTCCTAATTTTCACCCTGTTAGCAGCAATCATTGCCTTGCCACTTACAGGTTTCGTATTCTGGCGCAGCAAAAAGCACAAGAAAAGAAATGCCATTCTGACCTTTCTTTCTCCATTTCTGTTCATATACACATTCTACATTGGTTGTTTGATAGGCGGCTTCACCTGCGCCACAATCTACGATACCGGTTGCGGAATGGACGGCTATTATCACACCGAACTTCCAAACGGCTACGAAATAGAAACCATTGCAGATGACTTCGACCGTGAGTATTTCACCGGGAACATCAGCAAGGACGATAAATTTGCTGTATGGTGGGTAAGAAAAATCAGAATTGATGGAGATACAATTTATGGCGAGCGATACGATGTCAATGAAGCTCCGGGTAGTGAATACTATTTTTCCCTAAACACAGCAACAAACAAACTGACACAATACACCTCATACGAAGAAGCACAAGAAAACAATCCGATAGTGGTAACAGACCTGACGCCCCTCGAATCATTCTACTACAAAAGCTGGAAATGGGTTCATCCTTTGGGCATCCTCGTCCTTCTTCTATCCTCAGGCTTAGTATTCTTAATGTGGTTTATTGTCAAGAAAATATCCAAACAATGAAAAAATGGCAGAAAATAATAACTAAGTTGGCACTGATGGCATTTTTAATGTTATCCGCATTTTCTGTGGCTACAGCCCAAAACAAGAAATACAATCCATTCTATTATCCGGAACTGAGCAAATATGCCGACCCGAAGCAAATGGACTTCAGTACCGAATACAAACAATGGCTCACACCAGATGCCAGTCAGACATACAAAGATATAACCAACGATATATTGCGAAAAGGCTATGACTTCGAGCGCACATTGTTCAACTCGGAACAGTTCATCTATGAAGACATGGATGGCAGAGTTTGCTATTATAAACAATCTTCATTCAACGGCATACTCGGAGACAACTATGCCCGTATAGAAATCTACATCAACCCTCAGGTAGAACGCACAGACACCCTTACATTCAAAGTTACAGGTAAATCCAAAGTCAAAAAGAACATCTGCGACTTTACCGGAGAAATCCGTGTAGAACACATCTACAACATTTGGGAGCGTGCTGACGATCCGGACTGTCCGGACTATTACCTGATGGTATGCAATTACATCTTCAAGGAAGACGAGACACAATACGGGACAGGATTCTTCAATGGCACATACGGAGTATATTGCCATATAGATGAAGACAACAAAAAAGTATGCCTCGACATTGATTTAGGTGGAGGAGATGGCTACAACCAGCGCAACTATGTAGGCACTTGGCAAAGCTACAAAACCAATGCTACAAAAAGATGTATCTGGGGAGAATACCGTCTTCCGTACACCTTTGATTTTGACATCGGAGACGGAGAAATGCGTATCAATCCCAAATACAATAGTCCTGAATGGGAACAATGGCAATCCGAATTCTTTAATCCAGAAGAAAAAATCAGCTGGTGGGAAGATTCGTTAAAAGGAGGCAAGCAATGAAAAAACGAGGACTAAAAAGATATTACCGTAACCTCTCCCAAATAACCTTTGCAGAGAACATTATAGCTGTTCTGAAATCCGGAGCTGCCAACTACGACTACGAACATATCCATCTGGACGGCTATATTCTTACCAAATGGTCCGAAATCAAGCAACACCTTGATGTCTTGTTCAATCAGCTTGACATCTTCAGGCAAAACTCGGGAACAATCAACTCTACATTCCAAGTTTGGGGATTTATATGCTTCCAAAAGGACTTTGGCTGCCAAATTGCATTATATGTTCATACGCCAAACAATGGTTACGACGATTTTCCGCATACGCAAACCGATGTATCAGAATCCCCGACAATAAACCGGAAAGAACTACTTGATTATCTTAAACCAAGAGTTGCAGACGGCTATCAAATACGCTACGCCCTAAATTGTGACAACGAGCCTGAAATCTTCATAGCAATGCCGAATGTCGGCTTGTCAATTTTCAACCATAATGAACGAAGTAAATGAAATTGACCGATAAACGATTCTGGAAATTCGAGGCAATGATGCTTCTGTGCGGATTGCTATTATTCATCCAATTGTGCCTAATTCTTATTTGCAATAGTGCTGAGATTGATTCAGGTACAGGGGTAAGTCTTTTATTATCATTGCCGGCATTAATCCTGTACTTCACATTCTGCGGCATACCTGCTTGGTTGCTTTACAAAGGCAATTCTTGGCTGAAACTTGCCGGATATTTATATCTGATTTCCGCTTTGTTGATAATAGTACTTCTATTTATCTTCATGTATGATTGGAATCCCGCCATAGCGAATATGCGCCCCGAGGGACTTCCGCCAGATGAAGGCAAATACATAACTGACAATGAATTTGTGACAATCATTACTCTTATTATTTCTACATTGCCCATTATCCCGATATTGATTACCTCATATCTCACCAAGCGATGGGTTTTGAAAGATAAAAAGTCATATAAACATGTCGTAGAATCAGCACACAGAGCAATTATCGGAAATGTAAAGCCGAATGTCAGAGCCATTGCCATAGGCTATTCTCATAATCATCTCACATTGAAATGTTATCTTGATTCTACCCCTACTGAACAAGACAGAGAAACACTAAGCGATATCGCAGGGGAAATAGCATCTGATTTCCCGCCTGCGCAAATTCCAGCTATCACAGGACTTTGCGAGTTCTCCAATGAACCTATATCAAAATTAGATAAACTTCATACTTTCATTTATCTGCGCCCTAATGAATCATAGGGACAAATTGCACTTCTTCAGATAATCGCCTCGGCAAGACATTCATCGGCAAAGCCGCTGAAAGACTTGCCTCTATGGGCAGAGCGGAATCGGAAGTTATGGCTTGGCCCTCCGCATGCTCCGTTCAAAGCCACAACCTCCTCCAATTAAGCAATCTTACTCCATAAACCTCTTTTCTCATAAAAGTATTCATTTTGTTTAGTTTCCATAATCATACAGCCGTTTATCCCCTTATGTCGGATGCAAAGGTGGCCAGCCTTATTGAATATGGAAAGGTCAAGCGGTAAACCGTTTGGAGCAGTTTCTTCCTCCTTCAGAGGGTAAACAGCCCCAAAACCTTTCCCCATTCATCGGCTTGGCTTAATGAAGCATCCGGCAACGGAGACAAACGACTGACGAAATAGTAGAAAATCAACTCAAACAAGAGTTCTTGATTTGAGAACCTATTGCACACGCCTTATTTTTTCGTAGAGGACTAATTTTAGCAGGAACAAATAAGGCAAGCGAAAGACTGCACTCCCTCCAAAATAATAGATTCCCTTTTCCTCGTTCCTTTGCTGCGTGAGTTATTTGTACTTTTGCAGTGCGGCACGCAAAATGAATCCACAAATGATAATGGATAAGACTAATATCCGATAAAATATCGTACTTTTGCAGTGGCTTAGGAGATAAGTCCAAATAGAAGTGGAATAACGGAACCCAAATTGCACCGAAAAGAGAAGAAAATGCCCAAGTTTGTACTCCCAACGAGTTAAGAAACAATAAAAGCGTTAAATCTTCACCCTTTAGAATGTACTATTAAAGTTTACGCCCATATTTCTGACTTATTACTCACAAACTATTGAGCAATAACTGGTTGCAAATACAATCCTTGAAATTACAAAGCAGAGCATTGTAGATGTATTTGAATATGATTCTATACCCCTTCTCTGCTTTCATTATAGTAATTCTGGTATGATAGTTATTTCCGCCAAAATTTTGATTCAAAATATATTGTAGAACATGCTTAACCCATGATTGTTCATTTCTATTGCATAGAAGCCAAGATAATACATGAAGTACAATAATTATAACAACCGCACATACACCGACAATAATAGAATTTTCATATATCCATTTATGGAAAAAAAGCCATACATTGGTAGGGACTCCTCTAAAAGGTTTTAATACTTGTAACCACCACAGAAAACCACTTAAAGCGATTACGATCACATTTAATATTTTATTTCGCATAAGTTTGGATTATACACTGTATCAAAAGTACAAAAAAGTCTCAATATCCAAAGCTATTGGCTTGTGTAAAGTAAAAATTAAATTGTTTTGTAACTGTTTCGAAGATAAAATCGGATGTCTGTTATGCCACAACCTATTAACCATCATCTTACCGCTAACTCAACAAGCGTTCCGAACGCTTCCTCCGGCTCTCGATGGTTTAGTCGAAAACAGAACTCGTCTACATATCGTTGCATGTGTTTCACCGAGATAGCGTGAAACACACCATATACGCCACGTTTGAGGACAGCCCAAAAGCTCTCAATACCATTTGTGTGAATCCCGTCACCAAGCGAATATGTCACCGAGTGGTCCACTTTGAAGCGCATGAAGTTTTTATCGTTAGTACGATCAAGGATATCGTACCCTGCGAATTGATCCGTCATGACCACTGTATCGTCTTTACAGATCATGTTCAAGAAATTAAAAAGCTGCTTGCCGCTTAATTGTTTGCCGTCTTTGTTCGGGTTCGCAACAACTGCATGAACCTTGCCCGTATTGCGCTCTTTTACCCCGATTACGGGCGTCTTCGATGTTCCGCGGCCACGTTTACGTTTAACGACCGTCTCGCCGTCATTCGGCCTGTTTTGCTTGCGTGGCTTCCCGCCCACATAAGTCTCATCGATCTCGACGACCGCTTCAAACGTATTGCGATATTCTTCTTTTTGCATAGCTGAACGAATATTATGAAGCATACGCCATGCAGACTGGTAAGAACCCATACCAAGTTCACGTCTGAGTTGTAGAGCAGAGACACCCTTACGGGACACGATCACTTTATTCATTGCGTACAGCCACATACGTAAATCAAGATGAGTATGCTCGAAGATTGTCCCCTTTAAAGCCGAAAATTCCGAATTGCAGTTCCGACAATAAAGTTTTCGATGATCATATCGTTGATGGTATATGTGTGAATGGAAAGATCCGCATTTAGGACACACATAACCATCCTTGTATTTAGCTGACACGATAAAGTCAATAGCGGCGTTCTCGTTCGGGAACTTTTTACAGAAAGCGAAAAAGGTCATATTCGTGCAGTATATCAATTGGTTAACTACACAAATATAACCATTTTTATCCTATTTTGCAAGCCCGAAGTAGATAGTTCCGAATATTTATATACGGGCAAATATCCGGTTAATTGAGGGATAGTTTCGGTTAATATTGTTGTTGCATTAAATTTCTTATTTGCAAAAAGTAGATCTTCGTATAAATCTTTGGTTTTTATGCCTCTATAGCCGATTTTTGAAGTGTGCTTGTCAATTACCCCTAATCCTACAACAAATTCAATATCAGAAGTTTCTTCGATGTTCTCATAATCGACAACACACAATTTCTTCTCTGGTTTTTCAGACTTGACTAATTCAAAAATTTGCTCTTTGCAATATCGTAAGATTCGTGTCGGTATTTTACGCTCAACGGCATTTATCGCACCGTAAACCTCTGCAAAATTATTGGTTTTAACAATGGTTATTGGTAGCTGGAAATCATCAATTACCATAATAGATGAGGCCACTGCTTCTTTTTCACCGGACTTTAATCGTTGAACAAATATTAAATTATCCTGCAAATCTCCTATTTTATCTTTTCCCAAACATTTTACGATAGAACCGAGAATTGCTCTTACATTTGAGTCTGCAAGGGAATATCCTATAAAAATTATAGGATGTTCTATAAATATAGTAATTAATTTAGCCGCCAAATACGCATTCTTTGAATTGTAAGATTCGTAATCTTCTTGAGTTAAAATCATACTCTCAGGCGAAGATGCACAGCCGTGAATCTTATATATTTCACCGATAGACTGAGGATTGCAAAATAGCAATTCATCTTGCCCGATATAAACTTTGTAATCAGGCAATAGCTGTTCTAATAAAGTATCCCAATTTGTAGTTATAATACCATCGACATTAAGATTATTAAGGAGTTTGATCTCCTCTGCATATTCATTATCTATAAGCCAATTACCGTTTAAATTCTGGAGATAATTCGCAATACTAATTTTAAGAGCAGACGTTGTATACAGCAAGCAGAAGAAATTGGGCGGTTAAAAGAACGAGTTTCTCAACTTGAACGGGGAAAGGGAAAAAATGCCTCGGATGTCCCGACTTCTGGCGTTGCAAATGTCGGATAACAGTGA